>CBDDBX010000026.1:0-168450 GCA_965225955.1 Candidatus Aminicenantia bacterium | reverse complement strand
ATACCATGGCCCCGGCCAGATTGTGGGTTATCCTATTGTTGATCTGAAATCCCCTCTATATAAAAAGAGTGTAAAAGGTTATGTATCAGCTCTGGAAGAGGTCTTTATCAAACTTCTGAAAAAGAATTACGGACTTGATGCTGCAAGAGATGACAAATATACCGGAGTATGGGTGGGAACAGGTAAGGTTACTGCCATTGGAGTTGCTATAAGCCGCTGGATAACCATGCACGGTTTCGCATTTAATGTAAATACAAACCTTGAACATTTTAAATGGATTGTTCCCTGTGGAATTGTAGGGCGGGAAGTGACATCTCTCAGTCGCCTTAAAGGAGAGGATCTGGATTTTAAAAAAGTGGTTGGAGAGGTTTGCGATATATTTACAGAGGTTACAGGTTATAGTTCAGTTACAAATATAGAAAGAGATTTAATTGATAAAGCGGGGAGTAATAATGAATAGAAAACTACTGTTTTTTTTGATTTTTGTGATTTTTACAGCTGGCATCAGTGCTCAGAGTCTTGGTGTTAAACTTGGATACAGCTTCTCAAAGAGTATCTCTGATGACCCGGTATATGATACAGGATTAAGAAAAGATATCTTCTACGGAGGGTTTGTTACTTTCAGTCTATCTGAAAAATCAAGACTTCAGGGAGAGTTTCTGATCTATAAAAAAGGTGGAGAGCTGTCTGCTACTGATAAGAAAATAGACTTCTCTCTTAAGTACTATAAAATTCCTCTTTTGCTGAAGTACGATATTCTTGCTCAGGTAAGTTTCAAGGCTGGTGTAATGGTTGGTCCTTATCTTGGGTTACTAAGATCCGCAAGACTTAAAGAGAAGTATGAACTCAGAAGTATCGAAACTGATGTTAAGGGAACAATGAAGAATACTGACTTTGGTATTATTGTTGGTGGATATATAGAGTTTATGAGTTTTGTTGTGGAAGCACGGATATCTTATGGTATTACCAATATACATAAAACCGGGGACAGTATCAGAAACAAATCCATGTCAATATCAATTGGCAAGACTTTTTAATAGAGATCAAAGTGTATAAAATAGTAAGGGCGAGGCATGCCTAGCCCCTACACAATCACAATTTAACTCATATAATGAAATTCAATTTATCTGAATTTTTTTTGTATCTTGCTAAGGTCACGCAATTGTGATAATATAATCCCCGTGCCGAAGTGGCGGAATAGGCAGACGCACGGGACTTAAAATCCCGAGAGCATTATGCTCGTGAGGGTTCGATTCCCTCCTTCGGCACTCCTTCTTTTTTATATCATTAAAAACACCATTCCTACAGGGTTCACTTCTCTTAATGGGTTGATTTCGACTATTAAATACGCTAATATTCATTTTGCAAATAAAGAGAGGACTAAATGACACAACTTCAAAGTGCAAAAAAAGGAATTATAACTAAAGAGATGGAGCTTGTTGCTGCTAAAGAGAACATGACGCCAGAAACTGTCAGAGAGCTTGTAGCAACCGGCAGAGCTGTTATTCCAGCCAATATAAACCATAAAAACCTTGTGCCTGCAGGTATCGGTAAAGGCATGACTACAAAAATCAATGCAAATATCGGTACATCAGGAGATTTTGACAAGCTTGATGATGAAATCGCCAAAATGGAAATGGTTATTGAACATAAAGCTGACAGTGTGATGGATCTGAGTACTGGTGGTGACATTACTGCAATAAGAAAAGCTCTTATAGAAAAGTGCACAATACCTTTTGGTAATGTACCTATCTATCAGATGATCAGAGAGAGTGATAAAGTTGGCAAATCCTTTATGGATCTTAAAGCTGAGGATATGTTCAAATTTATCGAAGAACAGGCTGAAAATGGTGTGGACTATATGACTATTCATGCAGGTCTTACCAGAAGTGCTGTAGAAAAAGTAAAAGCCAAAGGCCGTGTTGGTGGTATCGTCTCCAGAGGCGGTTCAATGATGACTGCCTGGATGCTGCATAATGATAAAGAAAATCCGTTTTATGAGCATTTTGATCATCTGTGTGAGATCTGCCGTAAATACGATGTAACTCTTTCACTTGGTGACGGACTTCGTCCCGGAGCTATTGCAGATGGTACTGACTGGGGGCAGATTGAAGAGCTGCTGGTACTGGGAGAACTTGTTAAAAGATCAAGAGAGGCTGGTGTTCAGGTAATGGTTGAAGGTCCGGGACATCTTCCAATCGATCAGGTTGAGATGAATATTAAACTCCAGAAATCACTCTGTGATGAAGCTCCATTCTACGTACTTGGACCACTGGTAACAGATATTGCAGCTGGTTATGATCATATAACTTCAGCAATTGGTGGAGCAATTGCAGGGTCTGCAGGAGCGGATTTCCTCTGTTATGTTACTCCTGCTGAGCACCTGGGACTACCAGACAGTGATGATGTCAGAGAAGGAATCATTGCTGCAAGAATTGCTGCCCACGTTGCAGATATCGGTAAGAAGGTACCAGGAGCATTTGAGAGAGATCTTGCAATGTCAAAAGCAAGAAAGGCTCTGGATTGGGATGAACAGGCAAAACACTGTATCGATCCTGTTAAGTTCAATCAGGTAAGAGAAGCAAGAAAAACTTCATCAGAAGCCTGCTCTATGTGCGGTGACCTTTGTGTATACAAAGTACTGGAAGATAAGATCTGATAAGAGTTTTAAAATATTACTTTTTTAATATATAATTAAGAAAAATCATCAAGGAGATAGCATATGTCAGGACATTCAAAATGGCACTCGATAAAACATAAAAAAGCTGCTGTTGATGCTAAAAGAGGCAAGCTTTTTACCCGTTATATTAAAGAAATTACAATCGCTGCAAAAATGGGTGGCGGAGATATTGAAGCAAATCCAAGATTACGTCACGCAGTTGATAATGCCAGATCGGTTAATATGCCCAATGACAATATCAAAAAAGCTATTATGAGAGGAACCGGTGAACTGGAAGGCGTTAACTATGAAGAGTACGCTTATGAAGGATACGGTCCCGCTGGAGTAGCATTTATTGTTGAAACTCTTTCAGATAATAAAAACAGAACAGTTGCAGAAGTAAGACACTGTTTTGATAAGTTTGGTGGCAAACTTGGGGAATCAGGAAGTGTTAGCTGGATGTTTGCAAGAAAAGGTCTCATACTTGTTGAAAAGAATGGGGTTGAAGAAGATGAACTGATGGAACTGGTTCTTGAAAATGGTGCAGAAGATATGAAAGTTGAAGAGGATGTATATGAAATTATTACACCTCTTGAAGACTTCCATACTGTTGCAAATGCAATAAAAGAGAAAAATCTGGAAACCCTATCTTCAGAACTCTCTATGATCCCTTCAAATGAGATCAGACTGGAAGGTAAGCAGGCTCATTCAGCTCTGAAGCTTAATGAGAAACTTGAAGAGCTGGATGATGTACAGAATGTATGGGCCAACTTTGATATTTCAGATGAAGATATTGAGGCTTACCATAACAGTTAATGGTAGTTCTTGGTCTTGATCCGGGGTCACTTAACTTCGGAATTGGAATAGTGGAAAAGAGAAAGGGGAAGATCTCCTGGCTCTTTTCTGAAAATATAAAACTTAAAAACAGAGACGTTCCTGAGAGAATGAAAATCTTATGGAACTGTCTCAAAGATGTAATTGTCAGATATAACCCTGATGAGATTGCAATAGAAGAGGGGTATCTGGGAAAGAATGTAAGATCAATGGATCTTCTGTCAAAAATAAGGGGTATGGTTGTTGCTGCTTCAATTGAGTTTGATAAAGAGTTAACCTCATATTCACCTAAAGAGGTGAAAAAAGCAGTTACAGGTTATGGCAGTGCTGAGAAGGATCAGGTAATGAAAATGATTCAGATTCTTTTAAATATTTCTACAAAAAAACTGACTCATGATGAGAGTGATGCACTGGCTGTGGCATATGCCCACGCATTGAGGATAAAATGATTTCAGCTGTATCGGGAACAATATTTTCTATTACTCCTGGAGAAGTAAATATAGAGACTTCCGCAGGAGTTGTGTACAAAGTGCTCTGCCCTGTATCAAGTTACTCAGAAATAAGAGGCATGAAGAGAGTAACTCTCCATACTGTTCTAAAACATAAAGATGAAGAGCTTATTCTTTATGGATTCGTTACAGATAAAGAGAGATACTTTTTTGAGAAGATGATCTCTATTTCAGGAGTAGGTGGGAAAACAGCTCTCTCTTTTATTTCTGCTTTTACTGTTGATGAATTTGCTGAACTTGTTGAAGCTGCTGATATTACAAAACTGAGTTCTGTACCGGGAATAGGTAAAAAAACGGCTCAGCGCCTTGTTCTCGAATTAACAGGAAAACTTGACTATACAGGAAGCGATAGTAGTGATAGTGATTCAGCTCTTAGAGACGAACTGGTTTCAGGGCTTGTTAATCTTGGATATCCTGAGAGCAGAGTGAGACCTGTAGTTAAGAAGGTTATGAAGGAAGAGTCACTGGATTCAGGTTTTGAAGAGCTCTTTAAAATTACAATTAAAAAGGTTAGCAGATTATGAGCTTTGAAGAAGATTACCCTCTGGAAGCTGCTGAAGAGTTTAATGACGGAAACAGACTCAGGCCACTGCAACTGGGTGAGTTTGTTGGTCAGCAGAAGAAGGTGGAAAATCTTCGGACATATATAAAAGGTGCGCAACACAGAGGAGAACCACTTGACCATGTTCTGCTCTATGGCCCTCCAGGACTGGGAAAAACAACCCTGGCTCAGATTGCTGCAAATGAAATGGGGGCAAATTTCCGCCAGACTTCAGGTCCTGTACTTGAAAAGAAAGGTGATCTTACGGCGATTCTGACAGATCTTGAAGAGGGGGATGTGCTTTTTATTGATGAGATTCACAGGCTTAGAACATCTCTTGAAGAGATTCTCTATAAAGCAATGGAGGATTTCTCACTGGATATAATTATCGGACAGGGAGTAGGGGCTAAAAATATCTCAATTAATATAAACCGCTTTACCCTTATAGGGGCAACAACAAGAGCAGGGTTACTATCTTCTCCGCTTAGAGATCGTTTCGGAATAATGATGCATCTTGATTTCTATTCCATACCGGAATTAACAAGAGTGGTTAAAAGAAGTGCTGATATTCTTGAAGTACCTATGGTTGATAGTGCGGCGGCAGAGATTGCCGGCAGATCCCGTGGAACTCCAAGAATTGCAAATAAACTTCTGAGAAGAATAAGAGATTTTGCTCAGGTAGAGGGTAACGGCACAATAGACGATTCAATTACAGAGATGGCTTTTAATGCTATTGATGTGGATAGACTCGGATTTGATGATACTGACAGAAGAATTCTTCTGACTATTATAGATAAGTTTCAGGGAGGACCTGTAGGTTTATCAACTCTTGCTACAGCAATACAGGAAGAGAAAGATACTCTTGAAGATGTGTATGAGCCATATTTAGTGCAGCAGGGGTTTTTGATGATTACGAAAAGAGGTCGGGTTGTTACAGATAAAAGTTATAAACATTTCGGAATTGAAAACAGAGTTCAGAAGGGGTTGTTCTAATGAGTAGTTTCTGGTGGCTTTTGAAGACTATAAGACCAAAGCAGTGGGTGAAAAATTTTTTCATTTTCACGCCTCTGGTATTTGCTCACAGATATTTTGAACTGGATACTCTCTACCAGGCTACACTTGGTTTTTTTGTGTTCAGTTTAATTGCAGGCTGTGTCTACATTCTCAACGATATTGTGGATATTGAAAAAGATAAACTGCATCCTAAAAAGAGGTTCCGCCCTCTTGCAGCAGGAAAACTTACAAAACAGTTTGCTGTAATATGGGGTAGCATAATATGGATTTCAGCATTTGTAGCAGCATTTCTGATAGATATAAACTTCTTCATTATTGCTATGGTCTATTTTGTAGTAAATGTGCTCTATTCATTTAAACTTAAGAATGTTGTTATTCTGGATGTACTTATAATTGCTTCTGGTTTTGTCTTCAGAGTTCTTATTGGTGGGGAAATTACCGATGTGCCTTTGTCAGGCTGGATTATTGTTATGACTTTTCTGCTCTCTCTTTTCCTTGGGCTTATTAAGAGAAGACAGGAGCTGGTAAGATTTACTCTGGATGGGAAAAAAGAGGTTACAAGAGCTATTCTGAAAAAATATAATCGTGTACTTCTTGATCAGCTTATCTCAATTACTACAGCAACAATTCTGATCTCATACGTGGTGTATGTTATGAGTCCTGAAATAAAGAGCTTTCACAATATGAAGATGTTCTATACCATTCCTTTTGTTATTTTCGGACTTTTCAGATATCTCTACATAACTTATGTAATTGGCAAAGGTGAGAGCCCTGAAGATGTGATCTTTTCAGATGCACCTTTTACTGTAAATATAGTTCTCTGGATTATCACTTTTATAGGAGTTGTTGCTCTGGGAAATGGCGCTTGATATTCTGAAAAAGCTTCATCGTGAGACTTTAACAGCAGAAGAACTTGAAGATATCTACAGAAATAACAGAGATAGTTACAGAGTAGTTCTGGCGCTTATTCAGAAACGCAATTTTCCGGTTCAGATATCTTTAGGAGTTATTCCAAAACTCTTTACACCTGATCTGGTTCAGGTAATTAAAAACAGAATGACTAATCCACAGGTCAGAAAGAGAGCTGAACAGGAGTTTCTTGTAAAATACCGGGTAATGCCTGCAGGTGAGAAGAAAGCTGTTATCAGAAGAGCTGGTCCGAATATTCTGAAAGAGCTGGTATTTGAAGCAAACTCTGTGATTCTTAAGGAGATATTCACTGCTCCTTCCTGTATCGGAGAGGTGGTTTTTCGCTTTCTTCTTCATGGAAATGCTGACCGGACAGATCTTTATGCAGCACTTGCGGGCACACACTGGCTGAAATCCCCGGAAATTGCAGAAATGGTAATGAGAGATAAAGCTGCACCGGTTAGAGCACAGATAGAAGCTCTTGAAGGAATTTCTTCAAAAGCCCTGCGGAAAATTGTTGAAGATGAGGAGCATCATGAAGCTGTTATCAGGGGTGCAATAAAACTTTTCCGCAGAAGAATTGAAAGCTGAAAATAATAAAAAAAATTTACAGAAATCCAGTGTTAACAGGCTGTTAAGTTTATTGACTTTTCAAATTCCCGGGGGTATTATCTAAGCAAATGAAAAAAGCACTATTTATTCCATTTCTTATTGTTTTAATGGTTCAGTCTCTGTCAGCAGAGCTGATTTATGGCGCAAGAAGTCTGGCACTTGGTGGTGGAGGAAGAGCATGGGGAACAGATGTTAACACAATGTTTCTTAATCCTGCACTACTTGGGGCATACAGAAAAGAGGGGTTTAGTTATAACTTTCAGTATAATTACTCTGATTACCGTGAGTTTAATAAACTGATGAAAGATGTAACCGGAAAATTTGAGAGTGGTGTTGATAAACTCGACCCGGCTCAGTGGAACTCTTTTCTTGATAATCTGGAAGACATTTATAACAGTGTTTACGGAATGAATGGCTACCGCACAAAGATGCCTGCCTATGTTGGCGGAGGGTATGGATTCTCTGTATCTTTTATTAAGGAAGGATTTGTTAATCCGGCTTCCACTGAGGTTTTTAATAAGTCAAAATCACAGATAACAGAAGATGATGTTAATTCACTGAAGATGGATTTTACAGGTCTCTCTTATACAAAATACACTATGGCTTATGGGATGGGGCTCTCAAAAACTCTCAGTATGGGAATCTGTGTCAACTACCTCAGTGGTAAAGCTGATGGCTTCGACAGAAATCTGGCTCTTTTCGATTCAGATAAATCTGTAAAGGATTATGTGGACTTTTCCTGGGATAATGCAGATACAAAAATATCCAAATTTACTCTGGATCTGGCATTTTCTCTCGACCTTGGTCAGTATGTAAAAGTTGCGGCAGTAATAAGAAATGTGGGGAGCCCGGAACTTAAATTCAACGGCAAAAAGCATGTACTGGAGAAAAAAGTAACTCTGGCAGCAGCTTTCAGACCTTCAGCAGATCTGGCATTTCTTATTGATGTGGATCTTAATGAGAAAGAGTTCACAAACAGTGGTGGAAAAGTCAGACCTTTTTCAATTGGAATTGAAAAGAGTTTCTTTCAGGACAGATTCTTTGTAAGAGGTGGCCTGAGAAGCGATTTTTCAGAAGATAATTTCCTTAGTGGGAAATCTGATCTTCTCTATTCTCTGGGAATAGGATTTAATTTCCACAAAATAGTTCTTGATGCCGGTGTTGCCATCGATGGAAGCGGGAGAATGAATGCTCTTGCTATATCCGGGTTTTTTGCAATCAGATAGGCAATTTCTGTTGACACAGGAATTTAATTTACTTAAAATAAGAATAACTACTAAATTCATACAGGACAATTGATGAAAATTGGTGAAATTTTATTAAATGATGGAAAAATCTCTCAGGAACAATTGAATCAGGTTCTTGAGGTTCAGAAAAAAGAACCGGGTAAGTTCGGAAGCATAATAATCAGGCTGGGTTTTGTTACTGAAGAAGATATATCCCAGGCTCTGAGTAAACAGTTTGGTTATCCTTCGATCAATCTATCAAAATTTGATATTGATGATAAAATACTGGAACTGATTAAACCGGAAATAGCAAGAAAACATATTGTTATACCGGTACACAGAATCGGCTCAAGTCTTACTCTTGCAATGGCCGACCCTTCCAACCTCTTTGTACAGGAAGAGATCCGTTTTACCACAAACCTCCGTATCCAGGCTGTTATTGCACCGGAAACTTCTATTCTGGAAGCAATTGACAGGTGTTATGGATCATCCACTGGTATTGAGGCCCAGAAATTTCTTGAAGAGATTGAGATGGGGGATGGTGAAGCTGCTGTTGAGCTTATTGAAGAAGATGATGAAGATATGGATTTCGATGGCTCAGAAGATGCTCCGGCAATTAAGCTGGTTAACCTGACCTTCAGGGATGCACTTGCGAAGAATGCCTCTGACCTTCATTTTGAACCTTACGAAAAAGTTTTCAGAGTAAGATTCCGTATTGATGGTGTTTTACAGGAATATATGACACCTCCCCTGAATCTCAAGAGTAAAATCCTCTCAAGAATAAAAATTATTTCCGGTATGGATATTGCGGAGAAGAGACTTCCACAGGACGGAAGAATTAAAACCCGTATTAAGCTGGATGAGAATACTTCAAAATCTGTTGATATGAGGGTTTCATCACTTCCTACAATTCACGGTGAAAAGATTGTTATCCGAATTCTGGATAAAGATAATCTGATGCTTGATATGACAAAGCTTGGATTTGAACCGACTTCTCTGAAAAAATTTGAACGTAATATTAAAGAACCCTGGGGTATTGTTCTTGTAACAGGTCCTACTGGTTCAGGTAAAACAAATACACTATATTCTGCAATCTCTCAGCTGAATGATGAAGATGTTAATATCATGACAGCTGAAAATCCAGTGGAATTCAACCTTTTTGGTATAAATCAGGTTAATATTAAAGAGACAATCGGGCTTACTTTTCCCGCTACTCTGAGGTCTTTTCTGAGACAGGACCCCAATATTATTCTGGTTGGTGAGATCAGAGACTTTGAAACTGCTGATATTGCGATTAAAGCTGCTTTGACAGGACATATGGTTCTTTCAACCCTGCATACAAACGACGCTCCTTCAACTATAGCCAGAATGATTAATATGGGAATTGAGCCATTTCTGGTATCCAGTGCTGTAAGGCTTGTTGTTGCTCAGAGACTTGTAAGACGACTCTGTGGTGTATGTAAAAAAGAGGTTAAAATACCGGCTCAGACCCTCATTGATGTAGGATTTCTGCCGGATGAAGCTAAAGCAGTCAAGGTTTTTGAACCTGCTGGTTGTGAGAAGTGCAATAGTAGTGGATATAAAGGTCGGGTTGGGTTATACGAGGTTATGGAGATTGATGAAGAGCTCAAAGAGCTTGTAATGGTTGGAGCCTCAACTGCTGAATTGAGAATCAAAGCCAAAGAGAAAGGTATGTTAACTCTCAGAATGAGTGGGCTTGAAAAGATTAAGCTGGGAGTTACTTCAATTGAAGAGGTTTTAAGAGAAACTACCAAAATGTAATTAAGGAGATAGTTTTCCATGGCGTTACCTTTACCCCAGTTATTAAAGATTATGGTTGATGAAGGGGGGACAGACCTTCATATTACAACCAACTCAGCTCCATTGCTGAGAGTTCACGGGAAGATTAAGCGACTGGATCATCCACAGCTTACCCCGTCAGAAACAAAACAGTTGATTTACAGTATTCTTAATGATACTCAGAAACATAAATTTGAGGAAGACTGGGAACTGGATTTCTCTTTTGGTATTAAAGGGATAGCACGTTTCAGAGGGAACATATTTATGCAGAGAGGTGCTATTGCAGGGGCTTTCAGAAGAATTCCCTACGAAATATTCAGTTTCGAAAAACTGGGACTACCTCCGGTAGTTGCTAATTTTGCTACCAAGCACAGAGGGCTTGTGCTTGTAACCGGTCCTACAGGGTCAGGTAAAACCACAACTCTTGCATCTCTTATTGACAAAGTAAACAGAGAGAGAGAAGTTCATATAATAACTATAGAAGATCCAATTGAATATCTGCATGGTCATAAAAAAGCAGTTGTTAACCAGAGAGAGCTTTTTGCAGATACCAAAGGTTTTGCTCCGGCACTGAAATCTGCTTTGAGAGAAGATCCGGATGTAGTACTTATTGGTGAGCTCAGAGATCTTGAAACTATTCAGGCGGCCATAACAATTGCAGAAACAGGGCATTTAACTTTTGCTACTCTGCATACAAATTCGGCTTCCCAGACTATAAACAGAATCATTGACGTCTTTCCTCCTCATCAGCAGGATCAGGTGAGAACACAGCTTTCAATGAATCTGGAAGGGATTGTAACTCAGTCTCTTCTGCCTAAAGCAGATGGCCGTGGGCGGTGTCTTGCTACTGAAATTCTTATTCCAAATGCAGCAATAAGACATCTGATAAGAGATAATAAGATTCATCAGATATACTCTTCAATGCAGACCGGGCAGGAAAAGTATGGAATGATTACATATAACCAGTCCCTTGCCAATCTTTATTTTAAAAAGATGATCACTCTTGATGTTGCAATGAGTGTTTCACATAATCAGGATGAACTGGACGATCTTATCAAAAGGGGTGCCGGCGGACTTGCAAGCCAGTTTCGTCAGGGGGCAAATTCAATGAGCGTGCAGAACCGAAGATTTTGATCACAAGGAGAAGTAAATGGCTATTTACAAGTATAAAGTCAAGAACAGACTGGGGAATATAGTTGATGGGGAAAGATCAGGGAAAAGTGAAGAAGAAATAATCAATGCCCTTGCTAAAGAGGGGTTGACAGTTATAAAAATTGATAAGAAATCGTCAGGATTCAAACTCCCGTTTTTAGGTGGTGGAGCTGCGAAGGTATCTTTAAGGGATCTGTCGGTTTTTAACAGACAGTTATCCGTTATGTTTAATGCAGGTCTTCCTATTACTCAGGGTATAGGGATTCTGGCAACACAGCAGAAAAATAAAGGCTTTCAGCAGGCTTTGGGAGAAGTCAGAAGGGATGTAGAAGCTGGGGCAAATTTCTCTAATGCTCTTAAGAAGTTTCCTAAAGTCTTTAATAATCTTTATACAAGTCTTATTCAGGCAGGGGAAGCTTCCGGTAACCTTGACACAATTCTGATTCGTCTGTCTGAATACATTGAAAACTCAGCAAGATTGACAGGTAAAGTAAAATCAGCAATGACTTATCCCATAGCTGTTCTTCTTATAGCTATTGTACTTACCGGTGTTATTCTTGAAAAAGTTGTTCCGGTTTTTGCAGATCTGTTTAGTGAACTGGGAGCAGCACTGCCTCTTCCTACAAGAATTGTTGTTGGTGCATCTGAGTTTCTGCAGGCCTATTTCTGGTGGATAATTCTGGGAATGATCGGGATAGTATTTCTGTTTAAAACCTACTACTCTACCTATAAAGGGCGAAGGGTTATAGATAAAATAACACTGAAGCTACCGGTTTTTGGAGATCTGCTTCTTAAGGTTGCAGTAGCAAGAGTTACACGAACCATGTCGACACTACTAAACTCAGGTGTTGAGATAATAGAAAGTATAACAATTACATCCAAAACTTCCGGTAATGCCATTATTGAGGATAGTGTTCTTAAAAGTCGTAATGCGGTACAGGAAGGTAAACCTCTTTATGAATCCTGGGAGGAGCAGAAGGTATTCCCATTTATGGTTACTCAGATGGTAGGTGTTGGTGAGCAGACAGGTTCTCTTTCAACTATGCTTGGAAAGATTGCTGACTTCTATGATGAAGAAGTTGAAAATGCTGTTGCCAGTCTTATCTCATTAATGGAACCCCTTATGATTGTTGTACTTGGATCATTAATTGGTGGCATCGTTGTTGCGATGTACATGCCAATGTTTGAAATGATCAGTAATATGTAATTTTTTTAATAGAAGGGAGGAGCTTTAAATATAAGCTCCTCTGAATGAAATTAATAATGGGAGACGGGAGTTCAGACAGACATTACAGAACGTTCTATATAATCAACTATATACGTACATCTGTAATTACCGTTCTTCTTTTCTGTACAGCATTTATTCTGATATTTCTCGATAATCCATACACTTTTTTTCCAATTATTCTGACTCTCTTTTCTGCTCTTGTTTTTTCAGTTCTGAACTTTTATCTCCTTAAAAGAGCCAGATTCAGATTTGTTTTTTTCTTTCAACTCTATTTTGACATTCTCGTTATTACTCTGCTGGTCTACTTTTCCGGTGGTATAACCAGTCCGTTATACTTTCTTTACATCCTTCCGATAATTATTGCTTCATTCTTTTTGTCGAAGAAAGAGGCATTCTATATTGCAGCCTTATCTTTCATAGTTCTTGGAATTATGTCTGATCTTATGTATCTCGGGCTGCTTCCTTTCTATTCTACTATGTTTGTGTCAACCATAACTCTTCCGACTTTCATATACAACATAATTATGAGTTTCTTCGGGTTTATGCTGGTTGCGGCTCTTACATCCTGGTATTTTGAGAAGGTAAAGGAGCAGAGAGAAGAGCTGAGAGTTGTTCAGAATAATCTGAGGGATATCTCTATGCTCAACAGAGTTGTACTGGATAAGATCGGTAGTGGTTTTCTGATTAGTGATGAGAGTGGCAACCTTATTACTTTTAATGCAACAGCAAGAGAACTACTGAAAATTGAAGGAAACAGAAGGGTAGGGGAGATATTTGGATTAACAGAATCAACGGATTCCCTGTTGATTAAGGTTGCTGCAGGTAGCGGATACTATTTTGAAAAAGAGATCGATGGCAGACATCTTGGGATATCTGTTTCTGAAATCCGTGAAATATACTCTTTTAAATCGGTTCTTGCATTTATCATAATGGATCTGACAGATCAGAAAGAGTTTGAAATGGAGCTGAAAAGAAAGGAGCACATGGCTCAGATCGGGGAGATGGTTGCGGGAATAACTCATGAAATAAGAAATCCACTGGCTTCAATCTCAGGAGCGGTTCAGTTTCTTATGAAAGATCTTCATCTGCCGGAGGAGCACAAAAAGCTTATGGATATAATTGTAAAAGAGTCCAATCGCCTGTCTCACTCAATTGAAGAGCTCCTTACTTTTACTAAAGAGCGGCCTGTTGAGAGAGAGAATTTTGAGATGGCTCCTTTACTGAATGAAGTTATTGATCTGGCTGAACACAGAAACCGGGGAGTTGAGTTTGTAAGGAACTACAGTACTGCCTGTATTATTAATGCTGATCGTAACAGAATGACTCAGATTATATGGAACCTTGTTAATAATGCAGTCAAAGCAGTTAAAAATAGTGGAAAGGTAGAGATTATAGTAGGGGACGAGCCGGATTCCCACCTTATCGTAAAGGATAATGGTATAGGAATGGACGAAGAAGAGAGAGACAGAATTTTCACTCCTTTCTATTCTACCTTTACTGCGGGGTTTGGACTTGGAATGGCAATTGTGAAGCGGTCCCTGGACGAACACGGTTTTACTATAGAGGTGAAATCTGTTAAAGGAGAAGGTACGGAGATAGTTATATGGTTCGTAAAAAAATAAGCATTCTTGTAGTTGATGACGACCCGAGTATAAGAAATATGCTGGATATTATTTTAACAAAAGAGGGATATAACACTCTCTGTGTAGAGAGTGGACTGACAGCTCTTAAAGAGGTAAAAGAGAAGAGTTTCGATCTTATCTTTTCCGACATAAAAATGCCGGATATGAACGGTCTTGATTTACTGGAGAAGGTGAAGTCTATTGCACCGGAAGTGCCGGTTATAATGATTACCGCTTACGCATCTTCTGATGATGCTGTTAATGCTATGAAGAATGGTGCTGAAGACTATATAACCAAGCCTTTTAATATTGATGAACTTAAGCTGCTTATAGACAGAGTTGTATATAAGAAAGATATTGAAAAAGAGAATATTGATCTGAAAAAGATCATCAACAGAGACAGGTCCCCGATAATTACCGGAGACAAGAAACTTCAGAAAATTCTTGAAATGATAAGAGGAATTTCACAGACAGACTCTTCTGTGCTTATTATTGGAGAGAGTGGTACAGGAAAAGAGCTGATTGCAAATGAGGTTCATAACAGAAGTACCAGATGCAATAATCCCTTTGTAAGTGTAAACTGCGGCGCTATACCTGAAAACCTGCTTGAAAGTGAACTGTTTGGTCACGTTAAAGGCGCTTTTACAGATGCCTGGCAGGATAAAGAAGGACTATTTCAGCAGGCTGAAGGAGGGACTCTTTTTCTTGATGAAATCGGAGAGATGACACCTTCAATGCAGGTAAAGCTACTCAGAGTAATTCAGGAGCGTAATGTAAGAAAGGTTGGTGGTGGAAGTGAGGTTCCTGTTGATGTAAGAATAATATCTGCAACCAATATTGATCTTGCAGAATCTGTTAAAAACGGAAGTTTCAGAGCAGATCTCTTCTACCGCATTAATGTAATTCCAATAACTGTACCTCCTTTAAGGGACAGAAAAGAGGATATATCTCTTCTTATGAACCATTTTCTTGAGAAGTACTGTATCAGGTTCAGGAAGGAAATTCTGGGGTTTGAACCTGATGTAGCAGGATTTTTTATGAAGCACCAGTGGCCTGGTAATGTCAGGGAGCTGGAAAATATGGTGGAGAGAGCTGTGGCTTTGTGTTGTAGTAACACAATTACAATGGATTTGATTACTCTTACCGGCAATATAGGAGTTAGTGATAGTAGTAATGAGATGTCTATAAGAGAGCAGCTGATGGAGGGGGATATAGACTTTTACGGTTATATTGATGACGTAAGCAGAACCCTTCTGAAAGAGGCTCTTGATATGAATGATAATAATCTTAAAAAAACTGCTGAAAAGCTTAAACTGAGCTACCGATCTATAAGGTATATGGTTAATAAGTTTAAATTGAAGTAGTAATTGCTTTTTTACAAAGGAAATATTAATATTTGAATAATGAATGAACAGGAACGTAAAGCTTTAGTCAGTAAAATTCTGGATGTCGAAAAAGATCCCAAGGCATCAAGAGCAGCAGCATCAGTTTTTATAAATGGATGCACTGAACAGGAGGCAACTGTTTTCCTCCAGTATCTGAATCATGAGAACAGGGAAGTTGTGAAAATTGTTCGGAAAATTCTTGGGCAGATGGGAGTTAAAGAGGCTATAGAACCACTTACTGAAGAGTTTCTTAATAGCATCGGAGCTTTAACATTTTTGCCGGATGCAGAGTATAAAGAGAATAATTTCTATATAAACCTCATCGAAATTCTTGAATCGATCTATCCGATTATGCTTAAGCATGAAATTAAGAATGATGAACTGCTTAAGCATCTTGATGAGATATTTAAGAAAACCGGTAATGAAGATCTGAGATTCAGCCTTATGAAAATTATGGGGTATCTGGGAGATAGATTTAACTACTTTATGCAGTTCTACGATAAGTTCTCTCCCAAAGAGAAGAGAGCTTTGTATCTTACCTATTCCATGATTGAAGCTGAAGGTAGGGGAGAACTCTTTGAAAGAGGGCTTCAGGATAGTCCCAATTTCGATTTTGTTCTTCACAGAATGCTGGGATTTCATGAAGGCAGAGTTATTATAAATAAGAATATTGGGGGTTTTCCTTCATCCAGTAAACAGACTCTTTTGCAGAAATTGCTGGATGATGAAGTATACGAAGAGTTTCTGGATAGTCTGATAGATTTTCTGAATGATGACAATAATTTTATTGTGGATCTTTCAAAAGACTGTCTCAAAAAAGGGCTGATCGGAAAATTCCCGGTAGAGAAGTTCAGAGAATTTATTGAAACTGGTTACACACCCACTCTGGTAAATGCCTCAATTGAACTGATGAGCCATTTTGTCACTGAAGGTGTTGAAGATCTGTTACTTGAAGCTTTTGAAAAGCAGGCCCTCTACACCAATAAGAGTCTGGTGCTTGAAGAACTCTTTGCCAGAATCAAAAAAGGTGGTGCCTCTGTTTCACTGGAGTTTTCAAAGAGATTACTGGCAAAAGTGCTTGAGGTGTTTGATAACTATTCTGAAGAGAAAGAACCTATATACATATCGGTATTAAAGATTCTGACTCACCTGAAATACGGTGCTTCCATTGAATTAAAAAATGTAAAGATAAAGGTGCTGGCATTTGCAAGGGATAACCAGAATAGTCTCACAAAGCCTCTGCAGAACAATTTCAATGAAGCTGTAGTAAGAATAAATTCACTTATTGCTAAAATAGAAGGTTCTGAAAAACAGTTAAAAGATATTACGCAGCTGTTTGATCTGCCACCGGAAAAAATTGAAGCTGAAAGAATCACCACTCTTAATGAACAGCTGGATGAGATCGAGCTTATTGATGATAAAACCAAAGATGAACTACTGGTATTTATGGATAAACTTTTTGAATCAGCAAAACATGACTGGAAGAAGAGGGGGGAAGTTGTAAAAATTCTTGGAGAGTACTGTAGTGAAGAGCATCTGGGATTCATTAAAAGGCTCTCTGTGGAGGATTCCAGTCTTGGTGTCAGAGTCAGTGCTGCAGAAGCTCTGAAAAAACTTAGAGAGAGACTGGGAGTAGTGGAGGAAAAGGTACTGATTGCAGCGAATCTGTTTTACATAAACAAACTTATCAACGACTATTTTGAGGATCTGTCTATTGATTGTGAAACTATTCAGGGAACAGATATAACAGAATATATGAGTAATACCAGATATTCTCATATCTTTCTTTCAGATGCCCTTTTTGATGAAGAGAGTTTTAAAAAAGTTCTGGAGTATATGAATAATACAAACTGTAAACTCATAATTATTACAGCTAATGTTGATAAATTTTCCTCTTATCTTTACAGAAAAGATGTAAAGCTTCTGGGAAAACCATTTAACCGGGAAAAAATTCAGAGACTTCTCGGTGAATTTTAAAATCACGAATTTTCTGGAGTTGTACAATGATAGATATAGTACTGGCCTCCTCTTCCCCAAGAAGAAGAGAGCTTCTTAAACAGATAGGGGTTATACCGGCGATAATAAAACCGGATACTGATGAAACAAGACTCAGTAAGGAGTCTGTAGGGGATTTCTTAAAAAGAGTAACTATAGAAAAAGGGCAGAGTGTAATCGGTGATAATCTCAAAAACTCTCTTGTGATCAGCTCGGATACAATAGTTCTGCAGGGTAATAATGTTATGGGAAAGCCTGTTAATCGTGAAGATGCAAAAAATATCCTGCGCAATCTGTCAGGATCATCTCATCAGGTTAAAACCGGTGTTGCAATCTCATATAAAGGGGAAACCTGGTACGATTGTGAAACAACAGAAGTTGAGTTCTGTAAAATACCTGAGGCAGAGCTGGAGTTTTATCTGAATAATGAACACTATTCAGATAAAGCCGGAGCTTACGCAATACAGGGACTGGCATCTCTGTTTATCAGAAGAATAGATGGTTGCTACTTTAATGTAATGGGGTTTCCACTAAATATGTTTGCAAGGCTTCTGCAATCTGCGGGATTGTGGGAAGAAGTCTATTTCAGGAAGTAGAATGGAGTGTATTCTCTGTAAAAAAGAGACTGTCAGACATCTGGTATTGCAATACCACTTCTGTTCTGAATGTGAGTTGATTTTTTCTGATAGTGACTCTTTTGTATCCGAAAATGAAGAAAAAGATGTCTACCTTCTGCACAATAATACATTTGAATGCGAAGGTTATGTAAAGATGTTTCAGAGTTTTATTGACGGTTTTATAACTCCCTTTATAGAGAGTGGCAGAAGCCTTGATTATGGATGTGGTCCGGGGCCGGACTTTGTATTAAGTTCCATGCTGAAGCAGAATGGGTTCAGTGGTGATAGATATGATCCTTTTTTCTCTCCGGGAAGGGAGTATCTGAATAATAAATATGATCTGATTACTTCAACGGAAGTTTTTGAACATTTTCAGAATCCTCTGGATGGTATAAGAGAGATAGTAAATCTGATGAAAAGTGGTGGTATTCTTGGGATAATGACCCTTTTTCACGATATAAAGGAAGCATCTGAAGATGAAGGCCACAGATTTTCAAAATGGTGGTATCACAGAGACCCCACACATCTGGTATTTTTCAACAGAAGAACCATTGAAAAAGTAGCTGAAATTTTCAACCTGGAAATAGTAGCCTGTGACGAAAAAAGAGCTGTTACCTTTCGGAAAAGATAAAATTGTGATTGTGTAGGGACAAGGCTACCAGTCCTTAGCTTGTCGGAGGATGCCCTGCCCAATGAAAATATTTATCAGAAAGCAGCAGGGGCGTGCTATGGCAAGCCCCTACAATTATTAATGTCTGAAGTGTCTTACTCCGGTGAAGAGGAGTGAGATATTCTTCTCTTCTGCTTTGGCAATTACCTCTTCATCTCTTACAGAGCCTCCTGGTTCAACAACAATGCCAATGCCGTTGGCAGCAGCAGTTTCGATAGAGTCTGCAAATGGGAAGAAAGCATCTGAAACCAGAACTGATCCTTCAAGAGGTTTAATGGATTTGTTTATTGAGATTTCAACTGAATCCACTCTACTCATCTGACCTGCACCAACTCCGATTAACTGCCCGTCTTTAACAAGAATTATTGCGTTGGATTTCACAAATTTAACCATTTTCCATCCAAATGCAACATCTTTTTTTGCTGATGCACTCAGGCTGTTTCCGGTTTTTAGTTCAAAATCGTCTGAATCAACAACCAGATTATCTCTGTCCTGAACCAGCAGACCACCGGGTACTGTCTTGATATCGGACTGTTCTCTGTAACCGGGTTTCATCTTTATTACTCTGAGATTCTTCTTTTTACGGAAAATTTCAAGAGCTTCTTCTTCAAAATCTGGTGCAATAATTACTTCAAAGAACATCTTCTTCATAAGTGTTGCTGTCTCTTTGGTAACAGTTTTTGTGAAACCTGTAATACCTCCAAAAGCAGATCTTGGATCTCCTTCCAGGGCTTTTTCATAAGCTTCCTGCTGAGTGTCTCCTATTGCAGCACCACAGGGATTCTGGTGTTTAACAATTACTGTAAAATTGTCGTCCTGAAAATCATTCAGTACTTCATAAACCATTGATAAATCCAGAATGTTGTTACAGGAGAGCTCCTTACCCTGATACTGCACCATATCTGCAAGAGGTGAATTCTTATCGTTAATATAGAGAGCTGCCTTCTGGTGAGGGTTTTCTCCATATCTGAGGCTCTTTTCAAGTCTCCCGCCGGGATTATAGAAAGGTGAAACCTCATCGGTAAGAGTATTGAAGTAGTTCCCGATAAGTGAGTCATAGAAAGAGGTGTAGGTAAATGCTTTTCTTGCAAGTTCCAGTCTTCTTTCTGGTGAGGGCCACTCTTTAAGAAGTTCTTCAGTTACTGAAGCGTAATCTGCACTATCAACGACGACAACAGTATCTTTAAAATTCTTGGCAGCTGCTCTGACCATAGAGGGGCCACCTATATCGATATTTTCGATCATCCGGTCAATATTGTCAGCGTGATTCTGTAGTGCTTCTTCAAAAGGATAGAAGTTTACTATAACCAGATCAATCTTTCTGGATTTGATCTCTTTTAGCTGCTCAAGATGCGCCGGACTGTTTTTTGCCAGAATTGGTCCGAAAATATGGGGATTAAGAGTCTTTACTCTACCGTTCAGAATTTCCGGAAAACCGGTTATCTCTGACACCTCGGTAACCTTTATGCCTTCTTTTGTAAGAAAGCTTGCAGTTCCACCGGTGGATATTATCTCCCAGCCCTGATCGCTGAGTTGACGCGCTACATTGTCAATTCCTTCTTTGTAAAATACACTTATCAGTGCTCGTTTCATTTTTTCTCCTATTCTGATAAAAGCTTAATAAATTGCAAAACCAGGTGCTTATCGTACTCTTCCATGTGTGTTAGAAGGAAGTTAGCACCATCTACTGGAGGTCTTGCCATGGAGTATGGCTTGTCCGATGTAATTGCATCAAAAACATCTGTAATTGATGTCATCTCGGCCAGATCTCCTTTATGTTCACCTTTAAGGCCGGCAGGATACCCCTGGCCGTTTCTTTTTTCATGGTGATTTCTTATTATTGATAACCCCGTATCACCTGTGAGGTTATACTTACGGGCAATTTCAACCCCTTTTAAAGGATGCTCTCTTATGAGTTCCCACTCTGCTTCTGTAAGAGAGGTTTTCTTATTTATAATTGAAGCGGGGATACTTATTTTTCCAATATCGTGAAGAAGTCCCCCTGTACCGGCTTCTGCAAGGGTCGGTATATGAGCTATTCCTGTTTTATGCGCAAGGGCTATAAGAGACATAGCTACATTTACAGGGTGGGTAGTATTGTACGCTTCATGTCTGTTTATTGTAAGTATTGCTTTAAAGGCGTCCCGGGTTGCAGCTATGAACTCTGCAGCAGGTTGCATAACATTTATAAGCCGTTCAGGAATCCCCGGGGTTGAAGGGTCTGTATACAGATCTTCTGTTATATTGAGTAGTGCCTCATATATGCATTCGGTTTTGAAGAGAGTTGTTACGGTTTTCATATTGAGAAAGATCTGAAGATTTTTCTCTGCATATGATTTTTTGATTTTCATATTTCTGTTGTGAACAAATACATAGTGGAAATGGTTATCGTGAAGGCGGGTAATATCCTTACTTTTTATAATTTCACCAGATTTTTTATACACAGCAAGTTTACTGTTAAGTTTTATATAGATATCAAAAGGTAGCTTATAATCTGTTATAAGCTGGTTTATATCCATTCTGCTGAAATAAAAAATGATCAGGTCTTCTATCTTCATGCTAACTTATATTATGTGGTTTGAATTTAAACTTTTCCGATTTTTTCTACATCTTTTCTGGAACCAAGAACCAGAAAACTATCTCCCTCCGAGAACTGATAGGAAGATCTTGGAATAAATCTTTCTGACTGGCCTTCACCACTGAGGTTTTTATGTATCATAAGAACATCAACCTGATAGCGGTTTCTTATATCTATATCTCTGAGAGATTTACCGTGAAATGAAGAAGGGACCTCAACTTCAAGCAGAAAGAGGCCATCACAAATTTCTATTGGCCGGTACTGGCCTGATCTGTTAATCATGGAGGAAACTTCTCCCGCAAGATCTCTTTTCAGAATCTCTTTATTGTATGCGTCTATAACATCAATTCTCCATATTGTACCGATAATTTCCGGTGGTGTTGTATCAGAGAAAACCGGAATTTCTCCAACATTTTCACTGGCAAATGCCTTCATTACAGAATTCAGATTATCGCTTATTCTTACTGAAATCAGGTTTGGAGTTGATATATCTCCTGCAACAATCAGGTCCTTTATATTCTCATAATCCGGTGCTACTGTGCTTATTTCTGCCTGGGAGATTCTTTCGTTAATCTCACCATTTTCCTCTTTAATGTATATATAGGAGTGGTCAGACTGAACAAGAATCTCAATTAACTCTTTAATTGATGCATCTGGTGCTACTGTCAGGATACTTGATCTCATGTAGTCTTTAACAGACATGGATTTCAGTAGATTAACCTCTTTACCTTTATGAATATCGATACCTTTACCCAGAAGTTTCAGCGTATATATAGAACCTTTCTGTTTTTTTGTTACCACAAGGCTGATTATTGTGGCAATCATAAGAGGCAGAATGATTTTATAGTCGTTGGTCATCTCAAAAATAATAAGAATAGCTGTAATCGGAGCATGAGTAGTTGCTGCTACAAGGGCACTCATCGCAACCAGGGAATAGGCTCCCGGTCCGGCAGTAACAGAAGGAAATAGTTTGTGTACAATATGGCCAAAAAAACCACCTGTCATTGCTCCCATAAACAGTGATGGTGCGAAAATACCACCTGAATTACCTGAACCCAGAGTAAGTGAGGTTGCCAGAATTTTAACAAAAACAAGAAGCCCCAGGAGGTGAAGCTCCATAGAACCAAGAAGTGCCTGATCCATTGCTTTGTAACCAACTCCGAAAATTTCAGGAAATTTAAGACCAACAATTCCCAGAAGGAGACCACCGGTAACTGTTTTGTAGTAATCGGGACATTTTATTGCATCAAATTTATCTTCGAAAAAAGATAGCACTTTTATGAACAGAATCGCTACTACTCCACAGAGAAGCCCCATTATTGCGTAAGGAATCAGTTCAAGAGGATTTTTAAGAACATATGCAGGAACATCAAAAGCCGGATGATCACCATAATAGACCCTTGAAATAACTGTTGCTGTAACAGAAGAGATAACTATTGGGGAAAAACGACTTATTGTAAAATCTCCAAGGAGAACTTCTACAGAGAACATGGCTCCTGCTATGGGAGCATTAAAGGCGGCAGCAATTCCCGCAGCAGCACCACAGCCAACAAGAGTCTTTATTCTTCTGCTGGAAAGTTTCAGCACCTGCCCCATAATCGAACCTATTGCTGAACCAATCTGAATAATCGGTCCTTCCCGGCCAACAGAGCCACCTGATGCAATTGTCAGTGCAGATGAAACCGCTTTACCTGCAACAACTCTTGGGCGTATTATCCCATTTTTAAGAGTAATTGCTTCCATTACTTCAGGAACACCGTGACCTTTTGCTTCCTGAGCAAAGAAGTGGATAATTACACCTACAATAAAAGCACCCAGAGCAGGAATCAGAATTATCATATACCAGCTTCCCTGATACTGCTCATTTCCCCATAGAATATCCTGGAAAAGATGAATCAGGAATCTCAGAAGTACAGCTCCATATCCACCAAGAATACCTATGATTACAGGCAGAATTATCATGACGATATCGTCTGAGGTTCTTGCCTTGCCAACCGCTTTTGTGAGAATCTGTTTAATTTTTGCCAACATAAATTGTTTCTCTGGGAAATAGTCTTTACTGGAAATAAAAGTTATAATAGAAAAAAGCGACTTAGTCAAGGAATAAGGAGGTTTCAGGACTATTTACGGTTCTGATAAATCCCCGGAATGTATTTGCAGAGAGAAATATGAGATGTGAACAATAATTAAGCGGTTCTTGACATAAGTTCTGAACTTTTATAACATTTACTCATGATTGTAGGTTTTAATACAGATGTTGTTTACCGGGGCGAGACTTTTCACGTCCAGACTGAAGAGAAAGGTGTAAACAATCCTACCATTGAGACGCTGGTATATCATGCCGGTGAAATTCTTCTATCCAGACGAATTTCCTATAGCCACCTTCTTAATCAGAAAGATATGAGAGATACTGTTAAACAGATGATGAAGAATCAGCACGATTCTGTAATCGGGGAACTGAAGCAGGGTAATTTTTTACATCTTCTCTCTCTTGATACTCAGTTAATAGCAGATAAATCTCTTGATGAAATGGTACTTGAATATCTTGCTGAAGAAGAGTCCTGATTTATCACTTTTTTTTATAATCGGAGAAAACAATGGATCACTTAGTTATAGATGGGATGTATCTTATTTTCAGTTCATATTATGCTCACCGTAATATGAGAGACCTTAAAGGTAATGCTACAGGAGCTGTATTTGGCTTTGTTAACCGTCTGGAAAGTCTTATTAAAGAGTTGCAGCCTGTAAGAGTTACTGTTGCTATGGATTCCGGGGGCAAAACCTTCAGGCATAAGATGTATGGAGAGTATAAAGCCGGCCGTCAGGCACCACCGGAAGATCTGCCTGCACAAATAGAGCAGATTAAGAAATATATGAAGCTCAGGCATCTGCCATGGTTTGAGTGTCCGGGGTTTGAAGCAGACGATATTATTGCCACTACTGCGGGAAAAAGCGCCTCTGATTTTGACCGGGTTATTATTTTCACTGCTGATAAAGACCTTTTCCAGCTTGTAAAAGATAATATATATATATACCACCCTAAGAAAAAGATAATTATGGATAGTGATGAAACAGGTAACACATTCGGTGTAAAACCTGAACAGATAGTAGACTATCTGGCTCTTACAGGAGATGCTTCTGATAATATCCCTGGAGTTCCGGGAATTGGTGACAAGAGTGCAAAGAAACTTCTGGAGAAGTGGGGTAATATAGATGCGATATTAGAAAATCTGGCAGATGTTGAAGATAAATTCAGAAAGAAGATTGAGAAGGGAATGGATGAACTTAAGATGTCCAGGGAACTTGTTGATCTTAAAAAAGCACCGGAGCTGATACTTGAGGATAAAGGTAATTTTGAAGAGAAAATAGAAAAACCACTACTGGAGTTTTATAAAGATTTCGGTTTTGCGACTCTCCTTAAAAGGTTTTCCGGCGATGTAGTTGTTACTGAAGAGAAGCTGGATGCTGAGTACAATTTTGTTAAAACCATAACTGAGCTGCAGGAATTGCCGGAAATATTAAGAGCAGCAGGTAAGTTCTCATTCGATGTGGAAACAACGGGTTTCAGAGTAGATTCTTCAGATCTTATGGGAATATCTTTTGCGTGTGGTAATAAAGGGTACTATCTCTCATTTACTGAACATAAAGATTTTGAGTATACAGTAGAAGATTTTGTAAAAGTAATAAACCCTGTTTTTAAAGACTCTTCAATAGGTAAAAGTGGTCATAATGTCAAATTTGATATGCAGCACCTTAAAAAAGCAGGTATAGATGTAAAAGGAATCTCAGATGATTCCATGGTTATGGCCTATCTTATCTATCCCAACCGACGGACTCATAAACTCAAAGAGCTGGCTATGGAGTTCTTCAACTATTCTCAGAAGAGTTTTGATGAGCTTACAAATGGCGGTAAAATTCCATATAGCGAAGTAGATCCACTTCTTGCGGGGCGTTACTGTATAGATGACTCAATTGTTTCACTGAAACTTGTTGATATGTTTACAGAAGAGTTGAGCAGGAGAGGGCTTACTGACCTTTATAAGAGTATTGAGATACCTCTTATACCGGTTCTGGCTGATATGGAATACAGAGGAATAAAGGTGGATATGAATTATCTGGTAAGCTCCTCTGAAGAGATGGAAAAGCATATTAAGCAGCTGGAAGAAGATATATATGAAATCGCTGACGGTAAGTTTAATATCAATTCATCCCAGCAGCTGGGGGAATTGCTGTTTGAAAAAATGGGACTCCCCGTAAAAAAGAGAACAAAAAAAACAGGCTCTTATTCAACAGATAGTGAAGTTCTGAATGAACTTAAAGCTTATCCTGTAGTTGAGAAGGTAATTGACTATCGCAGTTCTAAAAAACTTCAGTCAACATACCTTAAAGGGTTAATTGGTGACGCAGATACCAACGATGTAATTCATACATCTTTTAACCAGACAATTGCTGCAACAGGTCGCTTATCCTCATCAGATCCAAATCTGCAGAATATTCCCACCGGTGCTATGGGGGGAGTTGTAATGAGAAGCGCATTTGTTCCCAGAGAAGGAATGAAGCTTATGGCTGCTGACTACTCTCAGGTTGAACTCAGGGTTATGGCTCACTTCTCAAAAGATGTTAATCTTATTAAAGCTTTCAGAGATAAACTTGATATTCATCAGATGACAGCAGATAAGGTACTTGGAGGCGGCCTTTTTGATGATCCTGTTGAGCAGAGGAAAAAAGCCAAAGTAATAAATTTCTCAGTACTCTATGGTAGCGGAGCATATTCTCTGGCAAAAGAGCTGGGTGTTACTTATGGAGTTGCTGCAGATTTTATTAATACCTATTTTGAGAAGTACAGTGGTGTAAAGGATTTTGTTGAAAGAGTAGTTGAAGAGTGTGCTAAAGATCCTGTGGTTTCGACTATTTCCGGCCGGAAAAGAGATGTACCGGAGATACTGAGTAAGAATAAGACGGTTATGGAAAATGGTCGGAGAATGGCTATCAATACAATTATTCAGGGCAGTGCTGCAGATATTATCAAACTGGCAATGATAAAGGTTGCTGAAAGAATAAAGGGGATGGAGTCTGAGATGCTTCTTCAGGTTCATGATGAACTTGTTTTTGAGTATCCTCTCCATGAAGAGGAAGATCTGAAAAAGATTGTGGAAGAAGAGATGGCTGGTGCAGTTGATCTGCTTGTGCCTCTTGAAGTTAAAGTCGTTACAGGCAATAACTGGGGGGAACTTAAGTAAGTAGGATTCTGATATTATTTGTTTGATATATTCAGAAATGACATTAACATAATAGGTATAATAACTGATTAGTAGTCAGGTAAAATAACTGTGTATACAAAAAATGTGAAAATACTTGTTGTTGACGATGTTGATGTCAACATCGTTCTGCTTAAAGGCATAGTAAAAAAACTTAATGTTGAAGTACTGACTGCCAGTTGTGGTGACGATGCAGTACAGACAGTAAAAGATAACAGGGAACATCTTGCGGCAATAATAATGGATGTAGTTATGCCGGTAAAAGACGGATATGAGACTGCAAGAGAGATAAGAGAAAACCCTGGCCTCAGAAATATCCCTATTATATTTGTAACTGCTCTCAGTAAAGATGTGGAGTACGAATTTAAAGGTTATGATGCTGGAGCGGTGGATTTTCTTTTTAAACCATTTAATGCAAGAATCCTTCTAAGCAAGCTCCAGGTATTTATTCAGCTGTTTCAGCAGAAGCATAAGATTATGGAACAGCAGGACAGGCTTCTGGAAGAGAGTAAGCTTGAAGCTATTGTTGAGATGGGGGTTGCTATAGCTCATGAGTTCAGTCAGCCACTTAGCGTAATTTCCGGATACGTTGAAATGATGGCTAACTCAGTTTCAGAAGGAGATGCAAATTACGCTAAGTACAATAAGATTCTCAAAAATATTGAAAAACTTAGTCAGCTTATAAAGAAAGTCAGGAATATTACAGATTATAAGCTTCTGTCATATATCGACAAATCCAGTATGGTGGATATCAGAGGCGTTGATTTCGATAATAAAAAAACTGAATAATTCATAACAGCGTCGATTATACAAAACTGTTACAACAGAATATTTATTATGCTATACTCATAAAATAGTTTTACTTATGAAGAAGCTTTTAACACATCTAACCTGTTTAATTCTCTTTATGTCCTTTATGCCAGAGCCTGTTGAGGCCAGAGGTCTGAAGGTTCATAACTATACAAAAAAACTGAATCGCAGATTTAAGAAGAAGTTCAGAAAGTCCACGAAATATATAATAGTTCATACAACAGAAGCAGGTTTTGAAAGTACTCTGAGGACACTGACAAGAGGCAAAAGAATCGGGCGTTACAGAAGAACCCGTGGGGGACACGCGAACTACTTCATTGCAAGAAACGGCAGAGTATATTCTGTAGTTCCACACAGATACAGATCAGACCATGCAGGTCTGAGTATGTGGGAAGGATTAAGAGACATAAGTTCTCACTCCATAGGTATTGAACTGGTTGGATACCACTATGGAGAGATAACTTCAGCTCAGTATAAGAATCTTGGGAAGCTTCTTAAGTTTCTTATGAAGAGGTACAGAGTAAGAGATAAGAATGTACTTACTCATAGTCAGGTGTCTTATGGACGGCCCAATAAGTGGTTCAGAAGAAATCACAGAGGGAGAAAAAGATGTGCTGTCAATTTTGACAGAAGAAAAGCGGGGCTTAAGCGGGGATGGTGGTATGATCCTGATGTAAGAGCCGGCAGGTTGCAGGCTGACCCTCAGATTGCAAGAGTCTTTTATGGGGACGGGCGTTTTGAACCTGGAGTCTCAGTTCAGAAGAGAATAGCAGCAGCATCCAATATAATAAGTAAAGATAATACTGCATGGAATATTGCAGGTGAAGATTATAATAGTGCAGATACACTCTATATTATGCCTGGGGGGCGTAAAATAAGAGGGAACAGACTGGAGCGCATTATAAGCTGGGGAAAGATTCCGCCGGGAACAAGGGTGCTTCTTAATTTTACTGAGAATACTGCTGTTAAAGAAGAAGGGCCGGTATTCAGAATTTCCTCAGATCGTACTGCATGGAGTATAGCTGGAAGAAAGTACAGAAGTGCTTCTGTTAAATATGTTTTTCCAGGTAATAAAATCGTATCTGGTAACAGAGTAAGGGATTGGGACAGTATACCCCGGGGAACAGCTGTAATTGTCGGGTTCAGGGGGCCATTAAAAGTTACCAGGAAAAATTTCAGCAGATTAGCAAAACGAAGAGGGATTTTCTTTAGTAAGAAAAAGGGATTTTTAAAGAATAAACCACAACGCTTTATCAGGAATCTTAAGTTTTTTGAGAAGATCTGAAAAAGTGTTGACCGGACAGACAGCGGGTTTTCTGTCCGGTCAATTTACAAGAAGGTCTTAAATATTAATTGTTATCAAATCTGTTATAGCATAAAAGGAAAGGAAGTTCAAATTATTGGACAAAAAAATTTTTTTTTATGCTCTTTGTGATATTATGATGAATATATTGGTAAGAATTGCCATATAGATGCTTTGTTGAATGAATATAAATATTCAAATGAAAATAGTTGGTTTTGAGTATATAAATTTGTTTATGTCTTAATTATAGGAGGATTCATATGAAAAAGTTGTTAACAGCGTTGACTCTCACTACCCTTATGTTTTTTGTATTGAGTTGTGGAGGGAGTAAGAGTACAGTTGAAGAAGATATCTCTGCAGTTCTGCCGGCAGATACACTGGGACTCATTCAGTTCAATTCTACAGAATCTTTTATTAAAACAATGAGTTTCATGTTTGATTGTGAAATGTGTCAGAAATCAGGAGTTTCTGAAATAAAGGATAAACTTGGTCTTGATATCACAAACCCTGCGGGTTTTACTGATAAAGGAATAGATATAAAAAAAGGATTCGGTATAGCAATTACTGATGCTATGGTAGCAAAAGATAAGCAGGCTGTTTCAATTATTCTCTATCTTCCTCTGATTGATGAGAAGCTTGCAGCTGAAAAGCTTAAAGAGAAGTTGCCGGAAGGAAAGGTAGTGAAGAAAGGCCATATAATGACTCTTAAAACCGGTAAAGAAGATATTGAAATGGGATACAGTTTCAGTAAAGGATATCTGCTGATCGGAGTTGCGTACAATGGTAAACTGGATAACCTTCTTAAAGAGAGAAATGGAAAGCTTCTTAAAGATAACAGTACATATACAGAACTGAGAGGCCTCTGTAGCAAAGACAAAACAGTATTTGCCTATTTTAATACAGCTGTTATGCCAGAGAAGTTCAAGGGATATATGGAACTTATGCAGGAATTGAGTAAGAATCCATGGAGCTTTAACAGCCTGAAATACCTCAACTCCTATAAAGGAGGGTATATATCTCTTGATGTAAGTACTAAAGATCTTATTGTAGATTCATATTTCCTTCTGTCAGATAATAATAGTATTACTAAACTGTTTGATGGTGTGAAGTTTGATAAGAAACCTGTTCTCAGTGTTGAAGAGAATCCTGTAATGTTTGTTTCAATGGGAATGAACATGGTTGAATACTATAAGATGATAATCAGTTCACTTCCTGAAGATAAGCAGAAGGAAGCTGAAGCAGGTGTATCAAATGTAGCAGGAATTAATCTGTATAAAGAGCTGATTGAAAACCTGGCTGGTAATATAAATCTGGGAATATACGATGGTAAAACTATCAATATGACCAACTATAATGTAGTGCTCTCATTTAATGTTAAAGATAAAGATGTTATGAGTAAGCTTCTTGATAAACTTATTGCACTTACACCTGAAAAAAATCGCCAGATGATAAGAGATGAAAAGATTAATGGTGTAGATAGTAAGGTGTTGGGAACTCCGGTTTTCCAGATGTATGCAGGGATGAAAGATGGTAGTTTCATTCTCTCATTTAACAGAAAACTATATGAGAAAGCGCTGATTGGAGATACCTCTAAAGGGTTTGCTACCAGAATCAAGGATGCTGAACTGAAAAAATCTCTGGAAGGTAATAACCAGTCTTTCTATTTCAATATTCCTGAAGCTATGCACATCTATTCAACTTTTGCTGCTTTTGGCGGTGCTAATAAAGCAAAACTTACACCTGAACAGATATCTGCTATTAATAAACTGGGTTATTTATATTCAACAGAAGCTAAAACAGATAAACATGTTGAGCAGCATATGAAAGTAAAAACCACTTTCAGTAAGCCTTTTATGGAAGGTATAGCAGATATGGTTAAGCTGTTTGATAAGAAGGAGAGTAACACTCCTCCGCCTCCACCACCACCAGGAAGATAATATTTCAAATACAGAGGGCAGGTTCAACCTGCCCTTAAACACATTCCAACCATTAAAAATCTCATCTGTGGATAGTTATATTTGTGTTTTGAGAAGGTGAAAAGAAGAGCCGGACTGTTAAATCCGGCGAAATAATTTTTATAATAATCCGAGTTTTTCAGCTGTTTTTCTCATTAGATTTGTCATCTCTTCAAATTTACTTAGAGTTTTTCTGGTAGGCTCTTCAGAAGTAAGATCAACACCTGTTTCTTTCAGAATATCAAGGGAGTACTTACTACAACCACTTTTCAGGAAGTTCAGGTAAGCTTTCTGTTCAGAAGCGCCTCCCTGCAGAACCATATCTGAAAGAGCTGTAGAGGCTATTATGCCTGTACTGTACTGATAAACATAGAAATTGTAGTAAAAGTGGGGAATAAGGCTCCACTCGTTCTCTATAAACTTATCCACTTTCACAACTCCCTGTTTGTGTCCATAATACTCTTTAGTAAGGTTAAGATATTCCATATTCAGCCAATCTGAAGTCAGGGTTTCTCCTTTCTCGGCATGGCTGTGTATTTTCAGTTCAAAATCTGCAAAAAGTACCTGTCTGAAAAGGGTGGCTCTGACATTCTCAAGATACTGATCCAGAAGATATAACCTGAAGCGTGGATCATCAGTTTTTTTCAGCAGGTATTCTGTGAGGAGGTTTTCATTGAAAGTACTGGCAATTTCTGCAAGAAAGATAGGGTAGTGCGAATTGTGATACTCCTGGGTTCTGTTTGAGAACCATGAGTGCAGTGCGTGGCCGAACTCATGAGTAAGAGTTGAAACTGCTCTGAATTTCCCGTCAAAATTCATAAGAACAAAAGGGTGAGTATCGTATACGCTTCCATTGGAATAAGCACCGGACCTTTTATTACGATTCGGATATATATCCATCCAGCGACTATTCAGCCCTTCAGAAATAAGAGAGGAGTACTCATTACCAAGTGGCCTCATGGATTCTGTAACAAGCTCTCTTGCTTCGTCTATTGAGAACTCTTTTTTAAATTCCGGTATAGATGAGGCGTAAATGTCGTAATAGTGAAAATCTTCTATTCCGAGCATCTCTTTTTTAAGCTGCAGGTAGTTATGGAGAGGAGTAAGGTTACTCTTAATAGTCTCTACAAGTCTGTTATATACATCTGTACTTATATTATTGGGATATAGAGCTGCTTCAAGACAGCTGCTGTATTTTCTGGTTAAAGCATTGAAATGGTGATTTTTAACCACTCCATTGAGTAGTATTGCGTGGGTGTTTTTAAAGCCTGCATGGTTTTTCCAGAATTTCTGCATAACCTTTTTTCTATCCTGAGGATTTGCAGAGCTTCTGTATTTTGAGTAGTTAGCCTGATTCAGTTTAACTCTTTTTCCATTGCCAAGAACTATTGTGGGAGCAGGAATATCAACATCATTCAGTATTGAGGATGCTTTACCCGGTGTATCTGAAAAGAGAGCTGTTCTTGTAATTATCTGCTCCTGTTCTTCAGGCAGAACGTGAGCTGTCATTCTCAGGGTGGAGTCGAATGTCTGATTATAACTCTTCAGTTCAGGTTTACTTTCAATAAGCTTATCTATCTGTTTTCTACCTGCTTTTATAATATCAGGCTCGATAAATGATAGTTTGCTGTAAAAAGTAATATAGAGGTTGTATGCTTTTCCCTTCATTGCCTGAAAGACGGAGTTATCCATCTCGGTATCAGAATGAAGTGATGTGTAGGTGTAGAGAGAGTTTATTCTCCTGTCTATACTATTACACTCCTGCAGAAGGTTGTAACATTTTGTGGCATCTGTGAGCCACCCTTCTTTAAGAGAATCAAACTCTTCAATCTCTCTGGTGAGCAGGTTCAGTTCTTTTTCCCAGCTGACTGAATCTGCAAAAATATCTTCGTGATTCCATGTGTATTCTGTGGGAATTTCAGCTCTTACAACGTCTGAATAATCTGGTACTACAGTTACTGTATTTTCCATATTATCTCCTTAAAGGGTGTTACAGCAGAGATGTTTCTGCTGTAACTATTGTAAGAGCTTTAATAGTAAAAGTCTATTATTTATGGATTATTGTACCTTCAGTACCTTCAAGAGCTTTGTCAATGTTATCAGCATCAGTAATGATTGCTGAACCTGAAGTAGCTTTTGCAAATTCAACAGCTGCTTCAATTTTTGGTCCCATTGATCCTGGAGGGAACTGACCATCATTGTAGTGTTTCATTACTTCTTCAACAGAGATTTTGTACAGATCTTCCTGATCAGGTTTTCCAAAATTAACGCATACGTGAGGAACACCAGTAAGAAGGAAGAAGTGAGTTGCATTGATCTCGTTTGCAATGAGGCATGCAGTTCTGTCTTTGTCGATAACACTGTCGATAAGTTCAAATGTGTTATCTTCTTTTCTTACAACAGGAATACCACCGCCACCGCCGGCAATAACAACATTGGCAGTTTTGAAAGTATCAGCAATACTGGTTGATGAGAATACATTAATTGGAACCGGTGAAGGAACTACTCTTCTGTAGCCTCTGCCTGAATCTTCAATCATAGTCCATTCAGGAAAATCTTTCTGCAGTTCTTCAGCCTGTTCTTTTGTGTAGAATGGGCCAATAGGTTTGGTTGGGTTCTGGAATGCAGGGTCATCTGCTTTCACTTCAACCTGACTTACAAGAGTAAGTACGTCAAAATCGGGTTTTTCACTGTTAATAGTATTAACAATAGCAAGTTCAAGAAGAGTACCGATTTCAGCCTGTGTAAGGGCATTACACATTGCAAGCTGAAGCGCAGGAATATCCTCTTTGATACCTGTGAGCTGTCTAAGGTATGTCATACCAACCTGTGGTCCATTACCGTGAACAACAACAACATTAAAATCTTTGTCTACAAGTGTTTTGATTAAAGCTGCAGCTTTAAAAGCTTTTTCCATCTGTTCTTTAGTATTACTTCTTCCATCTGAAAGAAAATTACCACCAATGGCAACAACAGCAGATTTCTTTTCGCTCATGTTACAACTCCTTAGTTGATTTAAAAAAAAAGAATCATTATAACAATAGAGATTGGGTATGGTCAAATTTTTCAGGGAAAATTGCAGTACTTTCTTACACAGTTTTCAGAAACGCACAGGGGCAGCAAATATTATTATAAGAGAAGCGATTTGTAGGGGTCTGCAAACGAATAATGGAGCGAAGCGTAATATGAGTAATATTGCAGATGGGAGCAAGCGAGGAACGCAGCTTGTCACTTTATGAATGTTTTGTATGCTCCCGTTTTATTGTTAAGACAGTCATGAAACAAATAAATGAAGGCCATACCGCCCTAAAGACAGACACAGACAAGCAGGGACTAACACAGGAAATATTATATCAGACACACCTGTGTCTGTTCGTGTCTGTCTGTGAATGTCCGTGTTTTTAAAGGAAAGAGAGGGGCCCTCTGATTACCAGAGGGCCCTCAAGGTGGGTTTTCAATATTATTATTAAGGGGAGAGAGATGGAAGGTTACTGATATTTATGATCAGCCTACCTTACATTTATCACTTCCACAGGATGGAGTGCTGTTTTTTGAAGAGCTTCCACTCTTACTGTACTCATTTACGTACCAGCCGGCACCTTTAAGTTGAAAAGCTGAGTTTGAGATAAGTTTTTCGACTTTAGAGTTGCAATCCTCGCAGGTAGTTTCCAGAGATGCGCTGTAGCTCTGCAGTTTTTCAAATACCTTTCCGCATTCATGGCATTTGTATTCATAAATTGGCATACTTCTTTACCTCTTTTTTATATTCTCAGAGAATTTATATCATTCAATTGATTGTAAGTCAATAAAAAAATTTTTAAAAATTGATGAAAATTCTGCAAAGCTTTGTAGATCCTTATTGGTAGGGGCTTGTGTGTGTTTTGTGAATTTTTTCTCTGATATATCAGATATCTGAGGCTTAAAATACTGATTATGCTATAATAATCAGATGAAAATAGGCATAATTGTTCAAAGGTATGGAAGAGAAATCAATGGGGGTGCTGAATATCATGCACGTCTGATTGCTGAAAAAATGGCTAAGCACGTAGATGTTGAAGTTTTTACATCAACAGCTCTGGATTATGTGACCTGGAAGCACCACTATCAGGCTGGACAAGATATTGTGAATGGCATTCCTGTTAATCGTTTTAAGGTAAAAAAAGAGCGCTCACCTGAAGTTTTCGGCAGAATTCAGGAAAAGATCTTCAATCATGAGCATAAGTTTGAAGATGAACTGCTCTGGCTGGAAGAAGAGGGGCCTTATGTACCGGATCTTCTTGATGAACTTGAAAACAGAGATAAAGAATTTGACTATTTTCTATTCTTCTCATTCAGATATTATCACAGTTATCATGGGGTAAAACGGTTTGGAAAAAAAGCTGTACTGGTTCCAACTGCTGAGCACGACGAGGTTGTATATTTAAGGATCTTTAAAGATTTTTTCAATCTTCCCGGAGGTATTGTTTTTAACTCCCATGAGGAGAAAGAGATTCTTGAGAACTCTGTTGGTGGAATTAATGTACCCGGAGATATTGTGGGCGTTGGTTCTGAAATTCCATCAGAGTATGATGCAGAGGCTTTCAGAAAAAAATACAACATTGAAGGAAAATATTTTATATATATAGGACGCCTGGACGAAAACAAAGGGATTCCTGAACTGTTCAACCATTTTGTAAGATTTCAGGAGACCCATAATCAGGACATAAAACTTGTGCTGATGGGGAAGAGTATGGTTGAAATTCCTGAACACGATTCAATAGTATATCTGGGCTTTGTTGACGATGAGGATAAATTTAATGGTCTTGCAGGTAGTGAGTTTCTGGTTATTCCGTCTCAGTTTGAATCTCTGTCAATGGTTGCACTCGAAGCCTGGGCTATTGGACGTCCGGTTCTTGCAAATGGCAGAACTGAGGTACTTATGGGGCAGTGTGGAAGAAGTAATGGAGGCCTCTGGTATACAAACTATCCAGAATTTGAAGAGGTAATGCTTCTTATGCTTAATAATCAGAATCTAATGGAAGAGATGGGTAAGAACGGTATCAGTTTCTTTGAAAATAATTATGCCTGGAATGTTATTGAAGATAAGTATCTGGGACTTTTTGAAAAAATGGGGAATAGCAGGTCATAGAGGACCTGCTGTAATCTTAAATATCTTAGTTCTTCTTATAAGTGGAAGTAACTTTTGATGAAATTCCACCTCTGGAAGTGAATTCAGCAGTTACAACCATTTCCATAGGAGATATCTTCTCCACCAGATGATCAAGAATCAGGTTTGCCAGATTTTCATAGAAAATTCCTGTGTTTCTGAATTGCAGGAAATAGTATTTAAGTGACTTAAGTTCCACAATATGTTCATCTGGCAGGAATCTGATATGGATTGTGCCATAATCAGGTAGTCCTGTCATTGGGCATAAGGATGTAAATTCAGGGTTTTCAATTTCAACCCAGGTGTTTCCTTTACTTTTGTAAGGAATAGGATCAAGAAGATCTGTTCTTATAAAAGACTGATCCTGACGAATATCTTTAAGATAGTTACTGATTTTATCCATTTTGCTGTTGTCCTCCGGTAAATATTGAATAATTATATTAGAAGATGCGCCGGGGTGCAACTTCGTCACTGAAGCCCGGTTTAAGCTATAACCCCGGGAGGCTTTTATGAAACTTGAAATTTTGGATTCGGAACGGTGCGTTGGTTGCCAGAGCTGTATGTTTGCCTGCAGCAGGAGAGCCGGCCATTCAGGACTATCTCACTCCTGTATAGGAGTAAAATCTGCTGGAGGAATGTCCAAGGGATTTGTTATTGTTGTATGCAGGGGTTGTGAATCACCTCCCTGTGCCAAAGCCTGTCCCCAGAAAGCTCTTACACTCAGAAAGGGAGGTGGGGTTATTTTAAAACCTGATCTCTGTAACGGATGTGGTAACTGCAGGGAAGCCTGTGTTTTAAGTGCGGTCTACTGGGATGATGAAACAAATAAACCTATGATATGTGTGCACTGCGGATATTGTGTCAGTTTCTGTCCTCATGGTGTGCTTGGAAAAAACACGGAGGTCTGAGATGAATAATATTGAATATCTTTCAAGAGTTTTATATATAGATCTGACAAAAAAGAGTTACTATGTTGAAAACAGAAAGGATCTGCTGAACAAAGGTCTGGGAGGAACGGGGGTTGCAATAGAGCTTCTTATGGAGAACTGTGCCACCGGCACTGATCCACTGGATGAAGGTAACCCTGTGGTTCTGGCTGCAGGCCCTCTGACTCCGGGATTTCCTCTGGCTTCAAAAACTGTAGCTCTTTTTAAATCCCCTCATACAGGAAATCTTGGAGAGAGCCACTGTGGGGGTAGAAGTGCAGTGGCTATCAGAATGGCTGGTTATGGTGCCATTGTAATAAAAGGTAAGAGCAGTTCACCGGTTTATCTTAGTATTGCTGAAGGAAAGGTTTGGTTCCGTAATGCAGAAACAATATGGGGAATGGGAAAGAACTCCACATCCGGCCGGGTTATCAGAGAGAAGGAGAAAGGTGCAGGATTAAGATCTATTATGAGAATTGGTACTGCAGGAGAAAATCTTGTAACTTATGCTTCGGTTACAGCTGAGACTTTCAGGCATTTTGGACGTCTTGGACTCGGAGCTGTTTTTGGTAGTAAAAGACTTAAAGCCATTTCCATAGCAGGAAAGAGATCATTTGATGTAGAGAATAAAAAGAAGTTCCGTGAAGTTTATGATGATATTTATGAAACTGCTGTAGGGTCAGAGCTTATGAAGAAGTATCACGATCTTGGTACTGCAGGTAATATTCTGTCACTGAATAAACTGGGGGCTCTGCCGGTGAAAAACCTTCAGAAAACCTCTTTTAAGGAAGCAGAGAATATTTCCGGTGAGAAATTTGCAGAGAACTACCTGGGAAGAAGACTAGCCTGTGCCCACTGTCCCGTTGGGTGTATACATATTGCTGCCCTTAGAATCCCTTATGAAGATGAAGCTTATTTCTATAAAACCCAGATGATAGGGTACGATTTTGAACTGATATATGCGCTGGGTTCAATGCTTGGAATAGATAACTGTGAAGGGTCTCTGAAACTTATGGATGAGGTTGAGGCTGTAGGGGTGGATGCAATGAGTGCCGGGGTTGTACTGGGCTGGGCTGCAGAAGCTTATGAAAAAGGACATATCGATGAGAAAGATACTCTCGGGGTTAAACCTTTATGGAATGACCATGAAGCCTTTATTGAGATGCTGCATAAAGTGGTTAAAGGTGAAAATGAACTATATCAGGCAATGGCCAAAGGTGCTTATTATGCCTCTGAAAAATTTGGTGGTAAAGAGTTCTCCATGACTTTTGGGGGTAATGAAATGCCTGGTTATCATACAGGCCCCGCAGCTCATATCGGTTATCTTATGGGAGCCCGTCACAGTCATCTGGACAATGGAGGGTACAGCTTTGATCAGAAGATGCTGGTAGATAAAATGCTTACCCCCTCAGAGCTGGCATCAAAGCTTGTAACAGAAGAGGAGTGGAGGCAGGTGCTTTCCAGTCTTGTTGTATGCTTCTTCTCAAGAGGAATATATAGTGCAGATAGAATAGTAAATGCTCTTGATGTTTCAGGTATAAAGATCAGTGAGGAAGGGTTGCTGAAGAAAGGGAAGGATATTTTAAGAAGAAAGTATGAGTTCAAAGTAAGGGAGGGTTTCTCTCTTGATGGCATACATATACCGCGAAGAGTTTTTGAAACTCCTTCACCTCACGGAAAAGTAGATGAAAAATATATAAGAGAAACTCTGGATAGTGTAAATAAAATCATTGGAGTATGAAAGGTGACACAAAGAACCCGTCTTCGCTAAAGCCACGCCGTGCCAGACAGTGGCAGACACAGGTATGGGTAAAGAAGGACCGGTGTTTGTCAGTGATCGTCCGTGTGAGTCTCTGTTCTTGGTGTAACTAAGTGTAAAAAAAGAAGAGCGCAGGTTATACTGCGCTCTGTATTGAAATATTAACTAACTTTTTTTGAAAACGAATCTCTGGAACTTGTAGAAGAGATAGTAGAATATCGGCATAACTACAAGAATAAGAATCGCTGATGAGGTCAACCCTCCAACAGTACATAGAGCCAGAGACGACCATATATCATTGCTACCCTCTTCTTTGAGAAGAACCAGAGGAAGCATCCCCAGTACCGTAGTTGCTGAGGTCATGAATATAGGTCTTATTCTCTCTTTTGTTCCAATAACTATGGACTCAACAATTTTTGAGGTTTTTCTTAAGTGCAGATTTATGTTGTCTATCAGCAGAATTGCATTGTTAACAACAATTCCTGCAAGAAGAATAACTCCAATATATGCTGTTGAATCAAAAGAGTAGTCCATTGCAACGAAGGCAATGAAAACCCCTATAAGGGCCAGAGGAATTGATAACATAATCAGAAGAGGCTGGAATATGTTTTCATAGAGCATTCCAAGAATCAGATAGATAAGTATAAGAGAAACAGTTATAGCTTTCCATAGCTGTTTCTCTTCTTCATCAGTCATCTTGAACATATCCTCTTCATCAGTTTTAAGGAAGCCTGTAGGAACAACCAGGTTTTTATAGAGAGTGTCTTTATATCTCTTGGTTGCTTTGGATGATCCCATGTAATCCCAGTTGAGGGAAGCAACATACTGCTGCTCTTCACGGTCAATACCACCAGCCTGTTTTACCATCTTAAGAGTAGCAATATCTCTCAATCTGAAAGGCACATTTTCAGGGGATCTGAGATTCATGTTCATAATATCCCATACTACCAGCTCTTTTACACCATCAGATTTAATTGAGAGACTCAGCTCTTTTCCATCAAACTTCATCTTCTCTTCAGAACCACCACGCTCCATAAGGAAGGATCTGAGTACATACTGGAGATATCTTGGACTCATTCCAAGTTTGGTAAGCTTTGCTCTGTCTATCTTAAGGTTAAAGTAGTCCCCACTCTGCATACGGAAACTTCTGCCTTCTGTGTAGATCTTAACCTCTTTGATTCTGCGATGTTTAAGCATCGTATCTTTAAGGTTATTACAGAACTCAAGAAGTCTCTCGTAGTTATACCCCTTTATTGTGATTGATGAGGATAGGTAGGAGTTTGTATCTGGGAAATAGAAGTAGTCTGTATCCTGACCAAAACCTCTCACCATTACACCAACTCCCGCAAGATTTGCAGCAAGACCTGCAAGCTCCTGTTTAAGCTGGTAGGGGTGGCCTGAGTTTTCAACATGTTTTGGGAACTTGATTTCTATGAACCCCATGGTTCCATTAATAGATGTACTGACTTCTTTGTTGTAGGTTTTGTTTACTGCAACTTTCTCAAATTTCAGTATATCCTTTTTGATATGCTCAAACTCAGAACCAACAGGGAATCTCATATAGACAACAATTCTCTCATCACTGTTGTATCTGAAGAAGTCACCAAAAGAGACCTCTTTTTTAAAGACATTGAAGGTGAAAAGGAATAGAAGTATCACCGGAATAATAATACTCAGAGGATACTTAAGAATAAATGGAAAGAATTTTCCTTTTTTAATCTTTATATTGTTGGTACGGGGTTTTATGTTGATTCTTGCAGTAAGTGATGGAATCAGTACAAAAGATACAACTATAGATGACAACAGGGATATTGCGATAATGTATGCAAGAGGGAGGTAGTAGATTTTCAGTCTGTCTTTAAAGAAGAGGGCAAAGGAGAAGAATACAATTATAGTTGTGAAGGTTGACGACAGAACCGGAAGAATAACAGTTTTTGCACCGTTTACAGCTGATTCTACAAGATTAAGTCCTTTTTCACGAAATCTCAGAATTGAGTCAAAAACAACAACCGCATTATCAACAAAGAGCCCGAATCCCAGAGCCAGACCAGAAAGGGTCAGAAGGTTAAGGGATATTTTAAACAGGTAGATACAGGTGAAAGTTGTAAAAACTGAGAAGAATACTGAAGAGAATATCAGAAGGGAAGCTTTGATATCTCTTACGATTATCATCAGAATGACAAAAATTATCACCAGAATCAGAGCAGAAATTTTAAACAGATGTGTAAGACTTGATGAGAGGCTTTTACTCTCATCCTGCTCAATAATAAAGTTGATGCTTCCTTTCTGACGATCTGCCAGCTGCTGTAGCTTTGCTCTTACTTTCTTTGCCAGTTTCAGGGAACTTACTTTTGGTTCTTTAAATATAGTAACACCGATAACCGGCATTCCGTTGAACCGTTGCTCCTGGGTAATATCTTCATAACCTGCCTGAACATCAGCAACCTCTTTTAAAAGCAGTTTCTTTTCACCATATTTTCTCAGAACAATATCTCTGAGTTCTTCAATTCTGTCAGGAGATTCGGTAATTGAGAGGGTAATCTCATTACCGGTTTTTTTAAGAGTAACCGACTGCTTTGAATAGAAATAGTTACGGATTCTGCTGAGAATCTGATCTATTGTGATGTTGAAGAGCTGAAGTTTTGCCAGATCAGTATTAATCTTGATCTCAGGGTCAACACCACCATTAGTTGTAACATCATCTACACCGTTAATAGCTTTCAGGTGAGGAACAATTTCTTTATCCACCTTCTGTTTCAGAAGGTAGATTGTCATATCACCGTAAACACCGATTCTGAAGAATGAGCTCTTCTCAAACTCTTCAGGTACATAGTTTTCTACAAAAGGTCTTGAAACCTGGGAGGGGAGAGACTTTCTCAGTTTATTAAGCCTCTCTGACAACACAACTGCTGCAAAGTTCATTTTAGTACTTCTGCTGAACTCTACAGTTATTGTGCACCGGTCCCTTGCAGCATTACTGGTGATCTTTTTTACACCCTTGATGCTCATTATCTCTTCCTCAGCAGGAAGCATGACACGTTTAAGCATCATTTCGGCTGTAGCGCCGTACCAGTTGTACCTTACCTTAAGGCTTGGCAGCTTCTGGTCAGGATCCGGTACAAGTTCAATAGGGGTATTCTGAAGTGAGTAAAAGCCAAAGACAATTACTATTACAAAAAATATTGTAGCCAGTACCGGTTTATTAATTATTGTTCTCATGATTCTGCAACCTGTTTCTTCTCTCTTCGTGCAATTTTAAAATCTGCAACAAGCTCGTAACATACAGGAATGAATATCAGAGTCAGGAATGTTGTAAATAGCAGACCACCAATGATTACAAGTGCCAGAGGTCTCTGAAGTTCAGAACCGGTTGTATGGATAAGAGCCATTGGAACCAGACCAAGAACAGTAGTGAATGTAGTCATCAGAATAGGTCTCAGACGTACGCTTGACGCCTTCATTATAGCCTGTCTCGGAGTACTTCCGTTTTCCATCTGCTGGTTTGAGTATTCGACTTTAACAATCGCGTCGTTAACACCGATACCAACCAGAACAAGAACCCCGATACCGGAGATGATATTCAGAGAATTACCTGATGCCAGAAGGAAGAGGAATGCTCCAATCAATCCCATAGGAACTGTAAACATGATTATAAGAGGCTGAATAAGGTTTTCAAATTTAGCTGCCATAATCATATACACAAGAACTATAGCCAGAAGAATAGCACTGTTAAGTGAGTCAAAGGCTTTTTTTCTCTCTTCGGATTCACCGTCAAACTTGTATCTTGTGTTGTATGGCATTTCAACATTTATAAGGAGTTCGTCAGCTTCTGCAATAACAGCATCCAGAGTTTCAGGCTCAACTTTACCTGAAATAAGGAAGAATCTCTCCTGTGACTCTCTCTCTATCTGCTTAATTGAAGCTCTCTCGTCAACCTCAACAAGGTCTTTAAGATAGAGAGTAGCCCCATTAACAGGAATCTGGAGGTTCATCATGTTCTTAGCTTCCATAACACCAACAACAGGAACTCTTACAAAAATATCGTAACTCTTCTGAATCTTCTTCAGAGTACCTGCTTTCTCACCTTTAACTGCCTGTTCAATGTAGTTTGCAACTCTGTCTTTTGTGAGGTTAAGTTTATCCAGCACATCCTGTCTGAATTTCAGAGCATAGAGAGGTTTACCTTCACTGGTTGTTGCTTTAAGCTCACTTATATTCAGTTTTTCTATAGCTTTGTTTATTTTGGCAACAGCATCTTTTCCGTTGTCTATATCTTCATAATAGACTTTTATCTGGAAGTTATCTCCTTCCATAGCCAGATATTGGGACAGAGTGTTCTTTTCAAGGAAAACTGAGTAGTTGAGAAGATCGGCTTTTGCCATAAGTTTCTCAGCCTCTTTCATAGCTTTTTCCCTGAGTTCAGGAGTTTTGCATTTTACGATGAAGTGTAGATTGTTTACTGAAAAATCTTCACTGTTGGCTGAAAGTTTTGAAACAGCACCCAGTTCAGTATATACGAAATCAACTCCTTTGATACTGTAGAGCTGGTCTTCAATCTGTCTGCCGGTATTTTCTGTCTCTTCATATCCGTATACCGGTGCAGTAAGAGCTTTTATCTCAAATTTCTCACTCTCAGGAGTCGGAAGAAGTTCTACTTTCAACACCATAAACGAGAGGTAGATTCCACACGCAACGGTAAGTGCAAGGAGGCCTGCGAGTTTCTTGTTATCCAGAAACTTTACCAGCATTTTGTGGTACCACTTGTCAAAAGCCTCATAAGTTCTGTTAAATACCTTATAACATGGTTTCAGAACATAGGAGAGTATCTTTGGAAGAAAACCAAAAAAGATAAATTTAACAGAGTAGAAGAGTGTTCCTACTGTGTATATTATTATGTTACCAAATATCTTAAATGGAATAAGAAGTACATGGTTTGAACCTCTGAGAATTTTAAAAAAGGCTCCATCTTTCTTATTGTTATCAAGATCGTCTGTATAGTCATTTTTCAGACCGGATCTGAATGCAGAGAGAGCAGGCAGAAGTGTTATCGCAACTATCAGTGAGGAGATAAGTGAGAATGATACTGTGAGTGCCTGATCTTTAAATAGTTTACCTGTAATACCGTAGAGGTAGATAACAGGAAGGAATATAGAGATTGTTGTCAGTGTTGATGCTGAGATAGCTCCACCAACCTCTTTTGTACCTTTAATAATGGAGGCAATAATATTGTTATCATCTCTGTGCCTGTAGATAGACTCTATAACGATAATTGAGTTGTCAACAAACATACCAACTCCCAGAACCAGACCACCAAGGGACATTATATTTACATTAACATCCAGGAAGAACATGAGAGTGAATGTTGATACAATTGAAATTACAATTGAAACTGCTCCAAGAGATGGATCTCTTGGGTTCTGAAGGAAGAATAGCAGTACCAGAAATGCAAGACCTCCACCCATAACCAGTGAGGAGATAAGTGAATCTATGGATGAGATAATAAGATCTGCTTCTTTGGCAATGATTCTGAACTTCAGATCTTTAAATTCTGTAGATAAGGATTTAAAGGTCTTTTCAGATGATTTTGTTGAATTAACAGTATTACCACCAGATTCTTTGTAGAGAAGAAGAGAGAGAGACTGGGATGTGTTGAATCTTATATCTCCCTGTTTAATCTTGTTTTTGTAAAAAGCTCTTCCGATATCTTTAATGGTAATACTTCTGTTACCATATTTTTTAATAAGAATATTCTCAATCTCTTCGGGAGCCTGAACTTCACCGTCGATTTTAAGATTGTATCTTCTGTTGTCTTTTGAAACTGTACCACCACTTGAGATGATATTGTTATTGGTAATTGCAGTCTTGATTTCTGCAAGAGTTACATTAAGAGCAGCACTCTTTGAAGGATCAATTTCTACAGAGATCTCTTCTTCATCGCCACCACGAACCTCAACTCTTGCAATACCATCAAGCTGTTCAAGTCTCGGCTTTACGATGAACTCTGCAGCCTCTTTAAGGCTTTTGGCATCTCTCTCATTACTGCTTATTGTTGCAATAATAATAGGGGCAGCTGAAGGGTCCCACTCCATTATAACCGGGGCTTCACAATCGTCCGGCAGGTTTTTACGGGCCTCTTCAGATTTCTCTTTTGTGTGGAGAAGAGCAAAGTCCATGTCTGTACCCCAGTGAAACTCTATGGTAATTACCGAGGCACCCTCTTTTGATATAGAGTTAATCTCTTTTACACCGGGAATTGAGGATAAGCTACCTTCAAGACTGGTAGTAATAAGACGTTCAATCTCTTCAGGACCGGAACCGGGATACTCTGTCAGAACCGTTATCTTTGGATAACTCAGATCCGGCAGGAGATCTATGGACAGATTGGAGAAAGAGATCCATCCAAGAAGAATGACCCCGATAAAGGCCATTATTGTCCCTATGGGACGTTTAACTGAAATATCTATCATACTCATTTTACTATTTTAATCTTTGACTGGTGACCCAGTGTAAGGTGACCATCAGTTACGACTGTTTCTCCGCCATTCAGACCCTCAAGAATTTCAACTTCTTCATCATTTCTTGCACCGGTTTTAACATACTGCCATATGGCGATACCTTTAGTACCTTTACGATCCTTGATTTTGAATACAAGATATCGATCCTGTCTTGCAATAATTGTGTTGGCAGGAACTTTTACTACACCGGACATAACTTTGTATTCGATATCAACTTCAGAATTCATACCAGGAAGAATAAGATTGTTTTCATTTTCTACTTTTATGTATACAGTAATCGTTTTCTTCTCTTCATTTACTTCAGGACTTACTGACTGAAGACTGCCGTAGAAGAATTTATCTGGATATGAGTCCATTTTAATTCTGACTTTTACATCATTTTTCAGCTTTGCTACTTCTGATTCGAGAGCATGGCCTTTCAGGTATACACTCTTAAGATTAACGACTTTAATCGCGTCAACACCTGAGCTTACCTGCTGACCTTTGCTTATTTTGATTTCTGAAATAATACCATCAAAAGGGGCTTTAATTACTGTTTTAGCAAGGTCAAGTCTTGCCTGTTTAACATTTACAACAGCCTGTGAAACCCCTTCCTGAGCTTTTCTGAGTTCTTCTCTGATTGAACCGGTGAAGATCTGAACCTTTTCATATGCTCCGGCTATTGCATCCATTTTAGCTTCGCTGATTCTGCCTTTTTCATAATCTTTGAGAGCTTTCAGATATTTTTTCTTAAGTTCAGCAAGTTTTTTCATATCTGCATCAGAAGCCTGCTGATTACCAGTTATACTTGTATCTTCTTTAACGAGGAAAGCTGAAAGTGCTTTATATTTTTCAGCTTCTGCTCTTCTTAATGCAAGAGCCTTTTCGTAATCTTCAATTTTCAGAAGAACCTGCCCTTTTTTAACCATCTGGCCTACTTTACATGAAAGTTTTTCGACTTTTCCGGTTACTTCTGTTTTAAGAAAAGCTCTTTCCCATGCATCAGCTGTAGCTGAGATTCTGAGGCGGAGAGGCAGATCACCTTTTTCTACTGTTGTTATCTTTACAGGTAGAGGTGCTTCTTTCTTTTTGGTATCTTTCTTCTTATCAGCCTTGATAATTTCTGTGTCGTCACTCTTCTCGCCTTTTGAGAAAAGTTTGTAGCCTCCGTATGAGAGTCCTGCTATCAGGATTACCGCTGATACAATTTTGATTACTTTATCCATTTTTTCTCCTCGAATTTATTAACTGTCCGGTAACAGTAAATTTTTTTTATATTTGCAATTACGATACTGAGACGAACATAATTCATTTTTGGTTTCATCTTTATCTTTTACGTATTTAGTTACAGTTGGGTTATCTTCAGAATCTTGAATTAAATAGTAAAACTGGTCATTTTTTACTTGTAGAAGATGGCCTTTTATACCTGTAGAAAATGAAGAAATATATTCCCCGGACTCTGAAAATCTATCTATTATATATGAACCGCCAATTGATCTGGCAGCAGTTTCAATCCATATTTCCTTTCCGTTTATCATGACTCTTCTTATATCAGGGAGATTATCTGTGTAACCTGCAACCCGGCCTGAAGAGGTGGTGCTTTTGACAGAAATAAATGGTCTGCTGAAAGTCTTTACTATTTTCCCGGTTAATCTGTCAATAATATTAAGTTCATATTCTCTTTTCCAGGATGCAACTATATATTGTTCAGAAATATAGTTAAGAAGCAGGTGATCGATTGACTGAATACCTGCTTCTGATCTCATATATCTTAATGGGAAACTGAATATTTCTGCCTCTTTTCCACCTTTCATATTAAGGCGTAGCAGCTCTGTTCTGTTTATGAAAATACCATTTCTGCCAGTTACTGAGGGATTCCTTTCTTTTAATACTGTTAAAGAGTTCCGGTTAATAGAGATAATGTTGTCACACTGAAATGGAAGCTTCCACTCATCCAGAAGTCTTCTACTGAAGTCAGTTTTAACAACTTTGTTTTTAATGAAGTCATATATAAGTACTGAATCACCTGCAAGGTAGAAACTGAAAGGGCCTGATATTTCACCAGGACCTTCACCTTTTATCAGCAGGTTTCTTATGAACTTACCTTCAGGGCTGAAATGGAGAAGCTGATCTCTGTCGGCTATAAGAAGAGAATTATCTTTCAGTACTATTAGTACTCCGGGCCAGATAAACCTGTAGCTCCCTTCCTGCAGATCGTTTATAGTATATACTTCTGTAAGTTGCAGTGCTTCCTGTTTCTGAGGTAAAGACCCTGCCAGACTGACTGTGAGAGAGATCATAGCAGTAATTAGAAGTATGTAAGTTTTCATTTGTCTAACTTTAATTCCCATAAATATGCTTTACGTACTGAATTTTACAGTAAAGCCTTTTTTTTATCAAGGGAAAAACTATAACAACTGCTACAGGGAAATCCTGCAAAAAAAATTTACAGAGTATCTGAAGACTCAGTAAGAATAGTTATCATCTCTTTGTGAATTCTGCCGTTGGTAGCCAGGCACCATGGATGCCATGGATCAAAACGCTTACCCCTGAAGTCGGTTATTGTACCACCGGCTTCTTTAAGAATAACTGCACCTGCAGCAGAGTCCCATGGCTTAAGTTTTAACTCCCAGTAGCCGTCGAAAATTCCCGCAGCAGTGTAGCAGAGATCTATTGCAGCTGATCCCATGCGTCTTAAACCTCTGCATTTGCGTATTATTGAATTAAAGTGGGATATGTTATTGATATCTGAATCTCTCCGGTCATAAGGAAAACCTGTTGCCAGAAGGGAATCAGAGATTGTTTCTGTTTCAGAAACTTCTATGGGGCTGTTATTCAGTTCAGCACCCAGATCTGTACCTGCTTTAAAGAGCTGGTCCAGAACCGGAACATATACAACTCCTGCAACAGGAGTTTTTTCATGAAGAAGTGCAATACTTACACAGAACATTGGTAGTTTATGTGCAAAATTTGTAGTACCGTCAATTGGATCAATGAGCCAGAGAAACTCATTATCTCCTTTATACTCAAGATCCTCTTCACCAATTATTGAATGGCTGGGATAAGAACTTTTTATGACTGAGTAAATAAGCTCCTGACACTCTCTGTCATAGCGGGTAACAAGATCTGTTGCACCTTTAAATTCTATTTTAGTAGTCCCGGTAATGCCAGTGAGCATATGACGACCTGCAATAAGTGCTGCATTTGATGCAACTGCAACTGTTTCTTTAAGGAAATCCGGTGTGAGAGTTTTCATGAAAAGTTATCACCCTCCCCGGAATGGGGAGGGTGGATATATGTTTGACTTAATGTCTTATACGCTTGCTTTAGCTTTTGCCATCAGTGATTTCACTTCGGCATCAACTTTTTTCAGAAGCTCTTTGATAGCGTTAGCTTCTTTAGCATTACCTGAACCAGCAGGAGCACCACCTGACTGAAGGTTAGCCAGCTCTTTTTCCAGTTTTTTAACTTTGCTGTATTCCCATTCAGGAATTTCTGTACCCATACCACGATATTTTTTTCTGATCTGGTATTTAGCTCTGCGGATTTTCTTTTTCAGATTTGCAATAGCTGCGTCGTTCTTTTTAGCTGCACTTGCACCGCTGCTGCTCTTTCTGTTGTAAGCATCAATTCTTCTCTGAAGGTTGTACTTACCAACGATACTGTTTTTACATATGTTTTGGAAGCTCTTGCATTTGAACCTTTACCTTCTTTCTGATAAAGAGCTGATGCATATGCAAAATATTCTGCTGCATTCTGATAAAGTTTTCTGTTTCTTGGAGCTTTGTTTTCATAACATTTAGCAATTCTGTAAGCTGAAGTTGCACTTTTTGATCCTGCATAGAGTGTTTTGTAGAATTTCAGAGCTGAATCATACTTTTCACCCTTAAACAGAGCTGTACCATAAGCTTTCTGTGCATCTGCATTTTTTTTGTCAGCAGCGCTCATTTTTTTGTACTGAGCAATAGCTGAATCAAAATCCTCATCCTGATATGTAAATCTCATCAGTTTCTGAACCGGAGTTTCTGATGGAGGAGGAGGTGTTGTAAGTTTTGTTTTCAGGCCGTTTGCTGTTTTAAGAACGTCTTTCAGCTGATTTGTTTTAGCAAGAGCAATTGCTTTGTTAGTGAATTTCAGAGCTTTGTCCTTATCAAAGACAGGAGAACTCTTAATTGCATAACTGTTTGCAATTACAAGATTGATTCTTGCTTCTTCACCAGGCTGATAACCCTTAAGAGTAAGAGCTTTTGATCCTGATTTAACAGTAGCATTATACTGTTTTGCACTAAACTGATCCATAGTGATCCAGTAGTAAGCCAGACGTGAGTATTTCCCTTTTTCACCAGCGGTATTAGGGAATTTTTTCAGATAAGCCTGAAATGCTGCGATTCTTGCTTTGCCAGGTGCTTTCTGCATTGCTGCGATATACTCCTGAGTATAAGCGATGTCCGCGTCTTTCTGAGGTGCCGCAAATAACGGCGTGAGAATAATGCTGCATACGACAAACATTAGTAAAAGTTTTTTCATTTTCGACTCCTTTACTAGGTAAAATAATTATGATGATACATTAAAGAATTTCCTATTTCAAGAATATATTATTTCAAAAAACCGGATTTTTTCAACTGCTGTCTTTATTATGATAAAATCATCTTATCATGAGAACTATTGACCTGACCAATCTGCCTGATTCAATTTTTAACAGTCACAGCCTTACTTTTCCTGTTGGGGGAATTACTGTTGTGTCAGGGGAAACCGGGTCTGGAAAAACTACTCTTCTTAACACTCTTTACAATAGTCTCAAAGAACTTTACCTTCCATCTTCTGAATCCACTGGAGTGGTTCTGAAAGGTTATGCAGGGATTCCGGTAAGTCCGGTTTCTGTTAAAGGAGAGAGTATAGGAGAAGTTGCCGGAATTTCCGGGGAGCTTTCAGCTATGGTTCTTAAGTATGGAATATCCTGGTGCAGTATATGCAGAACCTCTCTGGAATATTCATCTTCTGAAGAGATAATTGAAACTATTAAAAAAGAGTACAACGGTAGCCTGATAAAGCCTGGTATCCCCTTTAGTTTCAGTACTAAGGAAGAGTTCATAAATAGAGTGGAGCATTTCAGAAAATCAGGCTTCTTAAAAGGAGTCAGTGGAAAGCAGGTTTTTAATCTTGAATCAGCAGAGGAGTTTCGGGAGCCTGTTTCTCCTGGGGTGGTTGTTGTGGATACTGTTGAAGTTGTGGAAGAGGAGTATGAGATTCTTGAAGAGAGTATCATGTATGCTCTTGAGCTGTCTGGGGGAACACTTGCAGTACTATCGGAAAACAGTAGAGACTATTTCTCTGTAACAGGAATATGCAGGAAATGTGGAGCTCAGCCAGCTGAAGTTACAGATAATCGGGAAGATGTTGTGATAAATGGACTGTCAAAGGCTGATCTCTTTGATCTCCCGGTTTCAGAACTGAAGGATTTTCTTAAAAAACTTGATTATAAAGAGGCGGAAGTAGTAGTTAAAAAACTTGATTTTCTTATCGACTCTTTAGGAGAAGAATACTCTTTAAGCAGAAAAGTTGAAACCCTTACATCTGAGGAAACCGGTATGATACTAAGAATCGGCTGGTCTTCTTTTCAGGTGAAGGGAGGTGTTTTTATATATGATGACTTCTCTCTTGGTGCAGAGAGAGAACAATTGCCGACTCTGATTAATATGCTGGAGATGGTGAAAAGCAGGGGAAATACCGTTCTTGTTTCTGATAACACCGGAATTTTAGATTTCATTGCTGATACCACTATTAATCTGACCAGAGTTGGTACGAGGTTTGTAAAGGAATTTGAAATTCTTATAAAAGAGACTGAAATAACAGATGATGTAAAACCCGGGGATATAAAAGGAAAAGAGGGAGAAACTGTTCTTATTATTAACAGAGAGAAAAGTTTTCAATGGATGGACAGATGCAGGGATGAGAATCAGAAAAACTTTGACTACACTGTAATAGTAAAAGCAGAAGAGAGGAAGAAAAGAGGTGTATCTACAGTAGCTACTTACCTGGGGCTGCTTACGGAAATAGCCGGAATATACAGTTCTCTGCCTGAAGCTGCAAAGAGAGGCTTTTTAAAACGTGAATTTCTTTATACAACCAGTGAAGGGGCCTGCGAGTTATGTAATGGAAAAGGTTACGGAGTTATTGCAGGGAGAAGACTGGAGTGTGAACTCTGTGGTGGAAAGAGGTTCAGGAAAATAGTGGATGAGATAAAATTTAAAAATCTTTCAATAAAAGATCTTATGGAGATGCAGATCGGGGATGTTCACTCTCTTTTTATTAATTATCCTAAAATCAGCAGAATCACAGATTCATGCATCAGGGGAGGAATCGGTTACTTAAACCTGAACAGGGAGACCGGTGATCTTTCAAGAGGAGAAAGAATATTAATAAAACTGGCAGCAGAGTGCGCTAAAGAGGGAGAAGGGAGGCTGCTTATAACAGATGAACCGGCAGACGGATTTGGGGAATCAGATGTAAGGAATATTGAAAAGCTTTTAAGCTGGTTCACAAAAAGGGGTGGTTCAGTTATTGCAGGGGATTATAATCGCAGATTGAAAAATATAGCAGATAGAGAGTACCATCTTTAAAAAGAATAGAACAAATTTCATAAATTAATGTATAATACCAGAATGATTATAGTGACAGAATCCGGGAGAGATTATGGGATTTGATGATCTTACCGGTAATGAGAAGATTGTAAGACGACTGAAGGGTTATATTCAGAATGACCATATTCCTCAGTCCCTTATCTTCAATGGTCCACCATCTGCAGACTGTTCAGGGTTTGCAAGAAGTTTTGCTATGGCTGTTAACTGCACAGGAAACAGTGACGGGGATTTCTGCGGACTTTGCGAAAGTTGTGGCGAAATCCGTCGTGATATTTACCCCGATCTGATTTCAATAAGGCCTGAAGGGCAGATGTACAAGAAAGAACAGATTGTTTTTCTTGTGGATGATAATAAAAAGATGCCTCTTAAAGGTAAAAGAAAGATATATCTGGTACATGGGGCTGACAGAATGAATGAGAGTTCTGCAAATGCATTCCTGAAAGTACTGGAGGAGCCAACAATGAACTCAATGTTTATTCTTGAAACCTTCAATCTTAATGGCTTTCTGCCAACTATTCTTTCACGGTGCCAGATACTTAATTTTTCTCCTCCAACTAAGAAAGCTATTAAAGAAAAGCTTATAAAAGAAGGGCACAGCGAACAGGAAGCAGATGTAATCTCTTATCTGAGCGGGTCAGGTAACTTTATACCTGAAAGCGGTGATTATGCCTCTATATGTGATCTGAGACAGGAAGTCTTTGAGACTCTCACCAGTCTGGTAACAAACAGAAATATTGCCTCAGTATTAGAGAACCTTAACGGAAGAACCAATAGCAGAGATAAGTTTATATCCTACTTCCGTGATATGGTGAATTTGATTTCTCTTTTTATGAGAGATATAATAGTTCTTAAGGAAAATGGAGATCTCAATCTGGTAATAAGCAGGGATTATGGAGATGATCTGAATAAACTTGCAGGCTTCGGGGATTCCCGGATCTGGTTGTCACGAATTGAAAAAATGGAAAAGTTGAGAAAAGAGATAGGCAGAAATATGAATGCAAAAGTTCTCTTAATGGAATTTGTCAGGAGTTTTAGTTAATGTCGGAAAACCAATTTAAAGTTATTACTGTAAATATAGAAAACAGAAAAGATGTTCTTCACTTTAAAGCAAAGGATGATAATATTAAACCCAACGATCGTGTAATTATTGAATCCCTTATTGGTGAAGAGATCGGAAGAGTTGTAAAAACCTTTGGTAAATCTTTCAATGAAATGAAGAATATAAACTGCATTCCTGAAATATTGAGGAAAGCAACAGATCAGGATCTTGAAAGTTTCAAAATAAAAAGTAAAGATGAAGAAAAAGCTTACGACTTCTGTTTAAGAAAGATTCAGGAGAGAGAGATTCCCATTAAACTTATAAGGGTTACATTCTTTACCTCTGAACGTAAAGCTATTTTCTACTTCTCTTCAGAAGGACGGATCGATTTCAGGGATCTGGTAAAGGACCTTGCAAAGAAATTCCGTATGAGAATTGAGATGAGACAGATTGGTATCAGAGATGAAGCCAAGATGATTGGTGGAATAGGTATCTGTGGAAGACAGCTTTGCTGTAAGCTCTTTTTGAATAATATTGAGCCAATTACACTGCAGATGGCTAAAAGACAGAATATCAATATGAATCCTCTTAAGATCTCAGGACAGTGTGGAAGACTCATGTGCTGTCTTTCTTATGAAGAGTCAAGTGGAGGCAGAATCTTTGTGGAAGATGATGATGAAGTCGTCGGCTATAACGAAGAGGAAGATATTTGATAAAATTCAGCAAACATCAACTACTGTTTTTTTTAATATTTTTATCAGCAACAATAATCCCGGGTCAGAGTATAGATGAGATAAGAAATCTTAAGCCTCTTCTGACCCTCAACAGTCTGAATTACAGTGCCAGGTCTGCAGCAATGGGGGGAGCAATTACTGCTTTCAGGGATCCTGTTTCTGCTCTCTTTAATCCTGCAGGTTTGACAGGTAGTAAATACCCACGTTTCTATATTAATTATGAAACCGGTAAATCAGATTACAGCTACCTGACCCAGAAGAATACAGCAGGGGATCTGTACAACTACTCCTTTGATGCAAAAATACAGGGGTTCTCATTCTTCTCGGTTTCACTACCACTGAAAATCTGGGAAAGAGACTGGACCTTTGGACTAAGTTACTACAGATGGATGCCTTATGGAGCTTCAGGTACAGTAACCAATACACTAACTCCGGTTTCAGCGGCACAACAGAGTAATACACTCACCATTAACGGAGATAAAGGTATAAACGTTCTGGCTTTTACTACAGCTGTTCAGGTAGATGATTTCTTTTCTCTTGGAATAACAGTGCAACAGTTCCTGGGAACCGGAACCATGAGGATGGACTATAAATCTGAAACAGCTACATATAACAGAATATATGAAGAGAAAATAAAAGGGGGCAGAAATCTTATTGTTGGAGCTCAGTTTACGCCTCTTGAATCTATCAGAATAGGTTTTTCTTATCAGAACCGCTTTAAAAGGGATTTTGAATCTGTATACTATCTCGATCAGAATGATACCAAAACCAGAGCTGAGGTTGAACCTGTTATAACAATACCTGAAAGGTATTCTGCAGGTGTTGTGTTCAGGCCTTTTGATCTGGTAACCATGAGTTTTGACTATTCCAGATACTTCTGGTCAAAAAGTAAGCTCAGTCTGTATCACGGAGTAACAACGGCTCTGCCTTACCCAGGTAAAGGAATGGCGGGAGCTGCGCAGAGTGATCAGATAGCCCGGCGTTACGGAATAGAGATTAAACTCCCGTTTATGTACGATATAAACGGATATATAAGAGGTGGTCACAGTAACTCAACCTGGAGTCAGAACGATAAAGATGGTCAGGGAGCAGGACTTAAAACCTGGTCTGCAGGTGTTGGGGTTGAGATGAAAGATGTTTTCAGAGTTGATGCGGCCTATTCAGTAACCAAAGGAAGCTGGAATGAAGCCGGTTTTTTTGATTCTTCTGTGGCGGTTAAAACAGATATGACTGTTAAACGGATAAGCCTCTCTTTTGTCTACTATCTGCCTCTTGTTTACTGAATCTTCTTGTGAAGCTTATCGATATCTTCGTCTGACCCGAATACGACCATAATATCGCTCTCTTTTATAAGGAAATCTGCGTTGGGATTAATGTGGGTTTTTTCCGGAATCAGGGATTTTATTGCTATAACAGTTACATTATATTTTTTTCTCAGGTGTATCTCTGCCAGAGTTTTTCCTACAAAGGAGTCGGGAGGAGCTATCTCATGAACAACCAGGCCTGATTCAATAGGCAGATAGTCCAGAAGGTTATTGAAACTCAGACGATTAGCAATTTTCATTGCAATATCCCTCTCAGGATAAGAGACTTCAGTGGCTCCAACCAGATAGAGGATCTTTTCATGATCTTCAGAGAGAGCTTTGGCAATAATTTTTTTAATTCCCAGCTCCTTCAGAATATGCACAATAATAATACTTGGTTCGAGAGTAGGGCCTGCAGAAACAACAACACAATCCACTTCAGTTATTCCGGCTGAGTAGAGATTGTCCTTTATTGTTGCATCCATAGCTATTGGCTGGGTAGCGAAATCTTTTATATCATTAACCCTTGTTTTATCTACATCTATTGCTATTATTTCAACTTTCTTCCGGGAAAGGGTTTTAACCAGATTTGCTCCAAAGCTGCCTAAACCAATTATTGCAATTTTCTTCATTATTTCTCCTGGGGATTAAGGGTCATTTTAACAGAATTTACGGTAAAAATAAATCAGCCGATCATTATGTTTTCTTCAGGGTAGTGCAATACGGCTGCAGATTCTCTTTTACTCATAGCTATAAGAATTGTCAATGGTCCAACTCTTCCTATGAACATTGCAAATATCATGACTATTTTGGATGCAGTTGAAAGCTTGGCAGTTATTCCAAGACTCAGTCCCACTGTTCCAAAAGCCGAGAAAGTTTCAAATAGAAGTGCCATTGGTTCAAGGGTCTCTTCGAAGAAGAGAAGGAGCCAGAATGCTATGGATACGAACAGAAAGGACAGAATTATTACAAGAAAAGCTTTTTCAACAGTTTTTGAAGGCACATTTCTGTAAAAAATATTAACGCTGTCTTTACCAGTAAGCCTGGATCTGAAATAAGCAAGTACCATACCCACTGAGGTTGTTTTAACACCACCACCGGTTGAACCGGGAGAGGAACCAATAAACATCAGTATAATGATTACAAAGATTGAAGCCCCGGACAGGAGGTTCAGATCAATTGTATTAAAGCCGGCTGTTCTTGCAGATACAGACTGGAAAAAAGCTACCAGAGCATTCGTTGATACAGATAGTGTATTGGAACTGTCTGTAACTTCTTTAATGAATATCAGAACAAAACCCGCAGCAATAAGAACTGCACTTGTAAGAACAACCATTCTGGTATGGAGAGATAATTTCTTTACTGATTTAATCTCTCTTGAAGCAAGGAGATAAAGCTCGTTCATTACAAGAAAGCCGAGACCTCCAAGGATAATAAGAAAAGATATTGTAAGATTTACACCCGGGTCAGTAGTATAATTTTCCAGACTATTTGAGAAGGTTGAAAATCCTGCATTACAGAAGGCTGATACAGAGTGAAAAAGAGCAGCAAAAACTCTCTTGCCTCCCGACAGATTTGAGAACTGAAAATAGAGTAGCAGAGCCCCGGTTAGTTCACACATAAGAGTCAGAAGGAAGACTTTCTTTATTACCTGTTTTATATTTCTGTAGTTACCAGAAGTAAAATCATTCTCAATAATCATCTTGTCAGTCAGGGATATGGATTTACCAATCAGAAGTATCAGAAGTGTTGAGAAGGTCATAAAACCAAGACCTCCAAACTGGAGAAGCATTAATATAATAGTATGGCCAAAACTGGTAAAAACTGTTGCTGTATCTACAACTATAAGTCCGGTTACAGTTATTGCAGATGCTGAAGTAAATAGTGCATCGCAGAACTTAAGATCCCCATTTACAGTAGCTGCCGGAAGCATAAGAAGAAGAGCACCAGTAAGAAGTGCAGTTAAAAAAGAGACTATAATTATTAATACAGGTTTTTTCATTTTACAGATCCTATCTTGTGGGGAGGCCAGTATCTCATAAGAGCTTTGCCTATTATTGATGAGTGGTGAACAGGCCCGAAATTTCTTGAATCAAAACTATATCTTCTGTTATCTCCCATCAGAAAAAAACTCCCTTCAGGAATTCTGATCTCCTGCTGCTGTTCAGACAGAAGATTTCCTTTAAGAAAGGGAGGGGGAGTTACAGGTCTGTTATTTATCAGAATGGAGCCGGATTTCAGTTTCAGGGTTTCCCCGGGAAGTGCAATTACTCTTTTAACAAGGGTTGAGTTGCCAGTTCTTTTAAATACTACTATATCAAACCTTTCTATCTGTTCAGGCTCACTGTTAATATGGGATATAAGAAGTTTGTCTCCTGAACTCAGAGTCGGACACATGGAATTTCCCTCTATTCTGCATCCTGAAACAACATTCTTAACAAGAAACAGAGACAGAAGTGCAGCGATAACAATATTAAGCAGAATATATCTCTGCTTTCTTTTTATAAAGGGAAGGCCGGGTAAACTCATAAGAAGGAGATTCTATTAGATAAAGCCGATGGTGTCAATATTGAGAGGGACACAAAGGATCTGGTTTAAGGAGACAGAAAGGCAGTGAGTCTGTTATTAAGTCACACAAAGAGCAGTGACAAACAGAGACAAACAAAGACATGCACAAGTGTATCTTTAATAAATTATGTTTAACTCTGGGGCAGACACGGACTCTCACGAATGGCGCTAGTTTAAGGCCAAAACACCAGTAGAAGCAACACTACATCTTCCACTTTATTTTTCAGAGGTCCATCTCTGAAAAAGGGCTCTCGGCCTGTTTCCGGTCCTTCGGAAACTCAACGGCCTCAAAAGCCCGTTCCAGATGAGAATGTTGCTCTCTAAATGCTTAAGCTAGTGGTATTTAGGCCAACACAGACCGACACTTGTGGATACGGACATTTTATGTTTAATTGCCGTTTGTAGAGACGCATCATTGCGTCTGGCTTGAGATCTTTAATCATACCTATTGAAGAACTACTTCGTGTTATATTAATCTATAATTAATTATCTGTTGAAAACCAGTTTTTTTTTCCTTAGAATTAATGATTGTTTTGTATCTGGAATATTATTATTAAATAAAAAAAAGGAATATTATTAATTGAGGAAAGTAACGTGAAGGAGTTTACAGCTTCTATTGAGGAATTGTGTAATTATTTAGTGGGATTGAGCTGCAAAGAGAACGATCCCGGAAGAAGAAGTGAATTAATGGTTCAGTGTAATTCTCTGCAGAGTATTGCAGAAAGACTGAGTAGTATGGATTGTGTAACAGATCTGAAAGGGCTTGAGGAGTGCAAAATTAAGTTGAACTCCCTAAACCATTTTCTCAGAAAGCATGAGAGAAGAGATACTTCTGTTTCAAAGGTTATCCCGGATTTCTCCAGAATAACCCGGTATATTGATAAGGTTATCTCTGACTATAACTGATTATTGTTGTTCCAGTCTGTTTTTCTGATTAATCAGTTTAAGATCAGCCAGTACTATTGAGGTAACAGCTTCTACCACCGGAGGGACTCTGAGTGCAAAACAGCAGTCGTGCCTTCCGGGAATGAGCAGTTCTTCCAGTTTACCTGTAGAAAGGTTTATTGTGTTCTGAGAGAGTCCAATACTTGATGTGGGCTTTACAGCAATTCTGTACACAATATTATTGCCGTTTGTAATGCCGCCATTAATACCGCCGGAGTTATTGGTTGCAGTTGTACCGTTACAGCTGATGATATCGTCGTTATGGCAACTGCCGTACATTGTTGCAGATTTAAAACCTGATCCAAATTCGATTCCCCTTATTCCGGGAATTGAGAAAACAGCATGGCTGATAAGTGCTTCAACGGAGTTAAAGAAAGGCTCTCCCAGAGATGCAGGGACGCTATTTACCACACACTCTACAACTCCTCCAATAGAGTCACACCTGTCTATTGCCTCTTCAACAGCTTTGTCTATGTTATCTGAACCTCCAGCTTCAATCAGAGTTGCTACGGGGGTAACAGGATCTATAATTTTCCCTGCAATCACTCCGGCAGCTACAAGCCCCAGAGTAAGGCGCCCCGAAAAATGTCCTCCACCTCTGTGGTCGTTAAAACCGTTAAACTTTTTCATCGCAGTAAAGTCTGCATGTCCGGGGCGGGGTTGTTTCTTAAGTAATGAGTAGTCACGGCTGCGGGTGTTTGTGTTTCTGAAAGTTATAAGCAGAGGGGCTCCTGTGGTTTTTCCATTTAGTGTACCTGTCAGGATTTCCGGTATATCTGCCTCTATTCTGGGGGTTGTGCCTTTTCTACCGCTTTTTCTTCTTTTAAGGGCTTCAATGATTTCATCTTCTGTAATATCTATTCCGGGAGGAGTCCCGTCTATCATTACGCTTACAGTTGAGCCGTGGGACTCACCAGCAAGACTTACTCTGAAAACTGTTCCAAAACTATTCATACGACTTTACCTCCGGTTGCTGCAAAATCTTTAAAGAAATCCGGCCAGGATTTCTCAACAGCTTCCCATCTTTCTATTATTACCGTCTTCTCTGCATTAATACCTGCCAGAGCAGCAGCCATTGCTATTCTGTGATCATTAAATGAGTCCACCTGACCCCCTGATATATTTCCACCTTCTATCAGCATTGTATCTCCTTTGAGTTCTACTCTTATACCCAGAGTGCCAAAGGTCTCTTTAAGAGCCAGGCTTCTGTTACTCTCTTTATGAGTTAATCTGTCTGCCCCTTTAATTTCTGTAACTCCTTTGCAGTTTGCTGCAAGAGCAACCAGAGGAGGAAACAGATCCGGACAATCTGTAGCATCAAAAGAGAATGAGTTGAGATCTCTTTTTGTAACTGTAACACTGTTTTCTGAACTACTTATTGCTGCTCCTGCTGATTCAAAGGCATCCAGTATTGCTCTGTCTGCCTGAACAGAATGGGTACTAAGGTTTTCTATTGTTACAGATCCTCCTATGGCTCCGGCTGTAAGAAGTGCAGCTGCGCAGCTCCAGTCACTTTCAACTGTATAACTGCATCCTGCTGGTGTCTGAGGACCATTTATATAAAATTTGCTGTAATCTGCGGTTTCTACATCTATTCCGAAATTCTTAAGGGTTGACAATGTCATATCTATATAAGGTTTACTTGAGAGATTATCTACTTCTATAACAGAGTTGCCCTCAGCAGCACTCAGAGCTGTTAAAAGGCCGGTTATGAACTGTGAACTCAGGGAACCATCCACTCTCACAGTACCAGGCATAAGAGGGCCTCTTACTGTAACAGGTGGAAATCCTGCTGATGAGCTGAAGTGTGCTCCAAGAGATTCAAGGGGAGACTGCATCATATGGAGTGGCCTCTTAAGTAATGAGCCTCTGGCATTAATGGTTACGGGATATGTGCTGAGAGCTGCTATTGGTGTGAACAGTCTTATGCCGAGACCTGATTCATTTATATTTACACTGGTTTCACTGGATATAGTTGACGGAAAACCACCTTTTATATCTATCCAGTGCTCATGCTTTTCTACAACTGCTCCAAGATCAGCAGCAAGATTCATTGCTGCAACGGCATCTTTGCAGAATGAGGGATTGTATATTCTGGTTTTCCCATCTGCAAGAAGTGCCGCAGCTACTGCTCTCTGCATATAGCTTTTTGAAGCTGGTACTTTCAGAGTACCATAAATCTCAGATGACTCTATCTGTTTCTTCATCTATTCTCTCCACTATTTCCCGGGGATTTCTGTTACCTGATATAAGAAGATCTGCAGCATCTGCATACAGAGGGATTCTCTCTTTAAGAAGTCTTGCTGCTTCAAGCTCCGGTGAAGGGCAGGAGAGAAGCGGGCGGCTGTTACCAATACCTCTGCTGAATGTCAGCGGGAGTGATGTATAGATCCATACGTTTATGAACTCTTCTTTCAGAAGCCTGCGGTTTTCTTCTCTGTTTATTACACCGCCTCCACAGGAAACCACTATCTGTTTTCTACTACTGAGTTCTCTGAAAGTTTCAGATTCAAGGTTCCTGAAAAAGGTCTCTCCTTTCTGATTGAAAATCTCTTTAATTGATAATTGGGTTCTCTTTTCGATCTCTTCGTCAATATCTATAAAATCCCACTCTTTTTTATGGGCAAGAAGTTTACCGATGGTAGTTTTACCTGCTCCCATAAAGCCTGTGAGAGCTATTCTCTCCGGCATTTGCTGGAATGGGGATATGAGAATCTGTTTCATAGAGTTGATATCCGGCTCTACTCCGGTGAAAAATCTGTAACTTTCAATTCCCTGATTAAGAAGCCAGTTAAGACCTGAAATAGTTACGCCTCCTGCTTTTTCCAGAATTTCTGCAATTGCAGATTTTCTGTTGTATACAGCATCAAAAAAAGGAGTTCTCCGGCTTGTAAGTTCTGTTATGCTTTCTTTAATATAGTCCGGTACGGTTTCTGCAGGAAGTGTTGATATAATAAAGCCACAGTTCTTTACTATTTCAGAAGCTGAAGTGGTGGGGGAGAAGCTGCATTTAAGGTCTTTCGCAAGTTTTACGGCTTTGGAAACTGTTCGATTTATAACTGTTACGTGGGCTCCCTGTTTAGTAAGGCCATAAACTGCTGATCTGGCAGCACCACCTGCTCCAAGTACCGCAACTTTAAGATTGGTCAGAGAAAGCTCTGCTTTTTCCAGAGATTCTACTACTCCGAAGCAGTCAGTATTGTGGCCTTCCATCTCAGGGAGATTCAGTTTCAGGCTGTTTACTGCTCCGGTGGTTCTACTCTCAGGTGACAAATCTATGTTTTTAATCTGTGCTATATCTTCTTTAAAAGGAGCTGTTATATTAAGCGCTGCAATTCCTGTTTCTTCAGCAATTGTCAGCAAATCATCCCTGTTTGCTGCAGCTACTCTCAGGTAGATATGTGAACTATCTGGGTAGGCTGCTCTGAAAAGCTCGGGACTGCGGCTGTGTAGAACAGGATTTCCTGCTACTCCAAAGATTTTTACTTCCGGCATCTGAGTATCTCCGCAATTTCCTCCATTTGATCTGTATATAACTGTCCAGGGGCTGTCAGAGGATAATCTCTGGGAACAGTAAATGTAAAGGGAGCTCCAAGATAGGGCGCAGCTATTCTGGATATACGTCCCATTTCGCCCATTGCAATTGCAATAAGATCTCCTGGCTGTTTTATAAAAGGGTAGAGGCTGATAAGATTAACCGTATCTTTCACTGTTTCTGCAGTAACAGCTATTTTAGCAATATCTCCTCCCTGATTCAGACATCTTTCAGCAATTTCCTGCAGATCTTCCCTCTGAGGTGTTCCTGAGTAGTTATGGTAGGAAATTATTACACGACAGTCATGCTCTCCGGCAACATTAATAAGATCTTTTATGTAATGTTCTGGAGCTTCTGTTTCTATGTCTACAAAAGCAGCACCAGATCTTATTGCTGTTTTAAGAGAATTAATCCTTCCGGGAGTCGTGAAATTTTCACCTCTGAAGGTGGCAATCAGGTTTGAGCCTGTAGTAAAAATATCTGCTATCTCTACTGCTGATAAAGAGAGGCTGTCAAGTCTGATTTCTGTAAAGCTGGAATCTGAAGCCAGACTGGTTATCTGTGCGGCAGTGCCGGAGGAAATTGAGTTACAGATCATTTATAATACTCCTTATCTCTTTAAGGCTCATACTCTGAATAACTGGTTCACCAGGTTTTTTAAGAAGAATGAAGCTTATTTTGTCTCCACTCTTTTTTTTATCTCTGTATAATACATCAGTTAAGTCAGGTAGTGATTTAATATCTGTATCAGTTGGTAAGCCGGCTCTGGATATAATATCTTTTATATATGAGAAATCCTCAGATGAGAGGAGACCTGTTCTTTCAGAAATACCAGCTGCTGCAACCATTCCCATTGCTACTGCTGTGCCGTGAGGAACAGATCTTATTTTTTCGATAGCATGTCCAATTGTATGGCCGAAGTTGAGGATTTTTCTCAGGCCGGACTCTTTTTCATCCTTTTCAACAATAGATGCTTTTATTAACACAGATCTATGGATTAACTCTGCAACTATATCAGGTGATAGCTGTCGGGCTTTTTCTATATTCCGATCAATAAAATCGAGATATTCTGCTGATGCTATTGCACCATGTTTTATTGCTTCTGCAAAGCCGTTATGAAGTTCGGCTTCTTCAAGAGTTTTAAAACATCCTGTTGCGCAGTGTACAAATTCAGGTTGGGCAAATTGCCCTATCATATTTTTAAAACCTTTGAAGTTTACACCGTTTTTACCGCCAACAGATGCATCGATACAACCCAGAAGAGTTGTGGATATAAAACCAAATTTAACTCCTCTCATGAAGGTAGAAGCTGTATAGCCTGTAATATCTGTAACTATACCGCCTCCAACACCAACGATTCTGGATGACCTGTCAATTCCGGCTTTAAGAAGTTCTGTGTAGAGCCTCTCTACAGTTTGCAGAGTCTTATTCTTTTCTCCAGGCTCAATTACTGCAATACTGGAACCCTGCAGATAGTGGGAGTAGTGTTTATAAACATTACTGTCAGTTATTGTAAAGGTATCGGGTGAACCTGTAATTTTACCTATTTTTTCCGGATTGCAGGAAGTTGTAATAACAGATTCACCTGAAGGTGTTTTTAATACTAAATTCTTCATACTTATATTCTAGCTCACTGAGGTCAAAAAGTGCCATAAATCTTTCATTTCTTTTGCAGTTGTAGAAAACATTTCCGGTGTCATTGACTGATCCCCGTCACAAAGTGCGTTTGAAGGGTCGTTGTGAACCTCAATTATTGCTCCATCAGCACCGGCAGCAACAGCAGCCAGTGCCATAGGTTTTATTAGTGAAAGACGACCTGTACCATGGGAAGGGTCAACTATTACCGGAAAATCTGTTAACTCTTTAATTGCCGGTACCATGCTAAGATCAAGAGTGTTTCTTGTATATGTTTCAAAAGTTCTGATTCCTCTCTCGCAGAGAATGATATCGCTGTTTCCTTCAGCCAGAATATACTCTGCGCAGTTGAGCCACTCATTAAGAGTTGAATTCATGCCTCTTTTAAGAAGAACCGGTTTACCTGTTTTACCAACTTCTCTTAAGAGGGAGAAGTTCTGCATATTTCTGGCTCCTATCTGCAGAATATCTGCATATTCGCATACCCAGGGCACATCTCTGGGATCAACAACTTCGGTTACTATTGGAAGATCTGCTTCTCTTCCTGCCTTTTCAAGTATTCTGAGCCCTTTGATTCCGAGCCCCTGGAAGGCGTATGGGGAAGTTCTTGGTTTAAAAGCTCCTCCTCTCAGAATTGTGGCACCTGCCTCTTTTACTTTTATTGCAGTAGTTATTGTCTGGGCTTCTGTTTCAACACTACAGGGGCCTGCAATAATCGTGAGGTCTTCTCCTATTGTTGTATTGCGGACTGTTACTTTTTTCTTTTCACTTTTATTTACGCATAACTTTAAATTTTTCATTTTCTCTCCTTTGGTATTGCAAGGGTCTTGATTGAGATTAAATAATCTGGGGGTGGGGGGGATGATTTAATTAGGCGGAAACCGCCCAAAAATATGCGTAAAAAAAGTTGAAAAAGTGTTTAGCAATAATCATCGGCCCTATTCTACAATTCTGATTTTGTCTTGTCAAGTAGAAACAAAAAGTTTTTTAATTATTAACCCTACGCCGGGGCGGGTCAAAGACAGACACGGACATACATTGACAAACACAGACAGGGACTAGTATTCACCCTGGCAGCAGGAACCATTGTGTTTTTTAAATCCTGATTATTATAAGAGACACGATTTGTAGGGGCGCATCGAAGTTATGGTTCTACCATAACGGAGTATGCGCCCGTTTTATTGTCAAGGTAGCTTTAAAATATAATGGCGGAGATGGGAGCAAGCGTTAGCTTGTCACCAAATAAGTACATGATTGGTTTTACCATAACGGAGTATGCGCCCGTTTTATTGTCAAGACAACCTTAAAATAAACAATTGTATCTGGTTATTCTGCTTTTTGAATGTTCGTATGCGCCTGTGTATGTCCGTGATTGTCGGTGTTTGTCTGTGAAGGTCCGTGTTCGTGTGAGGTGCTTTTTGTGTTGCCAGGACTTATTTTTGTATAAAATTCTTCTATCATTTGAGAATTGATTTTAAAAAAAAGACCCGGCCAGGGGTTAGCCGGGTGATAATAGTTGGGTTTATGAGAATTAATTGAATACATTATACAATAAAAAAGTTTGTTTGCAAGGGAAAAAAAATTTTTTTGGATTATATTAAAAAACCCCGAACTTTTTTGAAAGTACCGGGGCTTAAAACAAGGGGTAAGTTAACTGTATTATAGACTATTTTTTTTTAGATATCAACATAAAAAAATCGGTTTTTTTGAATTTGTTGTTGGTTTAACAGAAAATCCCGCTGCCTAAAGGTTGTATGGCTTGTAAGTTGTTAATGGAAACAGGTTGCTCCGATAAAAAAAATCCCGCGCAGAATTAATTCTGCACGGGACAAAACAATTGGGTTTAAGAGAATTAGTTTATGTTTAACATAACAAATATTTTTTTTCAATAGTTGATAGTGAAAATTTTGAAAAATTATGTAAAATGGTTTGAAAAAAAAGAGAACCCCGGAAAATTCCGGGGTAATACAATTGGTTTATGAGAATTAATGGTTACCTATATAGTAACTTATTCTTTGCTTTTGTTCAACAGTAAAATTAAATTAAATTCAAAATTATATTGAGAGGCAAATTATGAAACACTTATACGTTGAAAGGGTAGGGATCTATGATTGGGTGATAATGCTTTGTATAAGATAGTATTTTTCTTTGTTGGTACTCATAGAAACTGATTCAAAGGGGGTTTTCAGTGGATTATTTTTCAGAAAAAGAAAATTGGTTTGCTAAAAAAAGACCTTTCTGAATTTTTTTTTACTTTTTTTATACAATAATTTGAATGATTGGTCTGACAATCTGATTGAGAGAATTATTTTTTTATAACTGAATAATGGAAAGCGCGCCTGACAGGGATCGAACCTGTGACTTCTGGCTTCGGAGGCCAGCGCTCTATCCTCTGAGCTACAGGCGCTTAAGGTTTACTCAATTATAGCAGATGTTAATAAATTAATCTACTTGCAGACTTTCTCCTCACTCCACTTTTCAGATGGAGAAGGCTTCTTTATTACACCTGTTGAGCTTTTTCCGTCAATTTTGATTTCACAAGGTTCCTCAAAGCTTATATGGGTCACAAATTCACGCTCTTCAGCAGGTTTTATTGATTTGATCCACTCCCAGTCTATCTGTTCATTCTCGCCAAATTTAGCTATATGAAAGTAACCCATTTTAAGAGCTGTCATATTGTGGAAGAAGTGGCTCCCCTGGGATGGTGTTATCTTAAAGTTATCAAGAGATGATTCAATAACAAGTGCAGCTTCTGACATCTGAGCCCAGTCAACTGGTACGCCGAGCCAGGGGTCTGATGTTCCAAGTCTGCCAAAGCTTATCAGAATATATCTGCGGTTACTGCTTCTTAACTTATCGTTAATTGCTGCAATCTCATTTGCTATTATCCGGGTTTTGGAAGCATTGAACTTGTCAGGGTCAACAAAGACAAGATCTTTTACCTCGTTACTGTAGATATTTCCCATTGCATGAACAGTTTTAATGAAGGCATCAGCTCTGTCTCCATCACAAATCTGCACCATTGAAGTCTCGCGTTCAGTTATCATAGGTCTTATCTGCAACAGGTTAAAAGAGGCTTTTGTATTTTTCTCATCCTTCTCAATATTAATTGCAAACTCTATTTCAACATGAGAGCCAAAAGCCTTATGACCTTCTGAAAGAATATGATGAAGTACTTCCGGAAGAGGAATCTGATTATATTTCAGAATATTTGCAAAAGTCAGAACTCTGGGGCCTGGTATGGATACTGTATCCCTCAGGGCTCTGTCTACAGGAGCATAAGTACTTGCTGTAAAGAAGAGAGTTCCGTGATCTTCTGCATCTGTAACTGACAGGTGGCTGAGACTGCATATCTCATCCTGCTCAATTGTTATATCAGGGTCTGAAAGATCTATTGCATAAAATTTCTTCTGGGATTTGTTCATAAACTCTTCCACTGAAGCGTAAGGCGGAGGCATTTCCGGATATGCAGGAGAGAATCTGTAGGCTTTTTCTCCCTGAGCAATAGTTGCCCCCAGCCCCATAGCTATTTCTGCAATGCCATCATCCTGCTCCATGTGATAGAAAGGATAGTAGTTAAATGACTGCGCTACACCTGACAGAACAGGATAGAAGTAGTTCCCATACTCTTTACCTACTATCTGCTGTATGATAACAGCCATCTTCTCTTCTTCAATTCTGTAGTTGGTGTTACTAATATATATTTTTGTGGCTCTGTAAAATACTGAAGAATAGATTAGTTTTACTGCTCTGAACAGCTGAGCTGCTCTGGTACCGATACTGCTGGAATTGTTTGGAAGGAGATAGGTGGAGTAGAGTCCCGCAAAGGGTAGCACCTGAGAGTCTTCAAGGAGGCTTGAGGATCTGACCGCAATAGGGTGATCAATGGATTCAAGGAAGGAAATCAGTTTAAACTCCAACTCCATGGGAAGTGTTGCTTTGAGAAATCTTTCAGCAATCTCTCTGTCGCTATCACTATTTATTGCAAAGGTCAGGAGATCATTGATTCTTATGAACTCATCAAAAAAATCACTACATATAGCGAGGGTGGGTGGTGTAGTTACTCTTATATTGCCTACACCGCTTTTGATATTATTGCTGTTAATAAGTTTGTTTATAAAGGCTATTCCTCTGGCTTTACCTCCCAGTGAACCTTTACCAAGTTTAACAAAAACGTTTGGGGTATGCAGATCTGTACGTTCAAAGTCTGTAATTATGCCTTTCTGATTATTTCTTATGAGTATTTCAAATGCTTCTACCAGATACTCCCTGAGGGTTGATGTATCAACAAAATCTGTGATTTTCTTTGGTCTCAGGAGTTCAGCAATTTCAAATTCTGTTCTTGCTCTCAGCCATATAGATATATGGTTTCTTCTTGCATGATACTCTATCGACTCATCTGGTATTGTTTCCAGTTTGTTTCTGAATTCATATATGTCTGTTGCAGTTTCAATTTTCTCTCCATTGCCATTTCTGAAAATAAAGTCTCCAAAACCGAAGTAGCGGAGAATGAAATTTCTGAATTCAAGAATCAGATCCTGTCTGTTTTTATCCAGAAAAGATATGTTTTTCTCAAGTACTGTGTTATCGGGTATAGGATCTGAGGACTGAATCAGTATAGGTATATCTTTCAGTTCAGCTCTTGCAGCAAGAGCAAACTCTATTCCTGCATCATCCTGATATTCACCGTTATGGGGGAATCTGATATCAGAGATGATTCCCAGAATACTCTTTTTGAATTTGCTTAATATCTGTTCCGCTTCTTCATAATTTTCTGCAATAAGGATTTTGGGTCTTGCTCTCATACGTAGAAGTCTTTGTGAATCACTTACACCATCTGAAACCAGATCTCTGGTTTGCTGAACAATTTCAGTATATACCTCAGGAAGAAAAATGGAGTAGAACTGAGGGGAGTCTTCAATCAGTAGTATAGCTTTAACACCAAGCTTAATATCGTTTTCAGCATTTTTAATATCTTCAGCATATTTGATTATTGCAAGAAATGTCTGGGTATCTCCTGTCCAGTAGAATATTTTATCTATTGCCGGGCTTTTTTTGAAACGTTCCAGAGTATCCGGATTAAGCATCTCATAAGTAAGAAGAATAACAGGTAATTCAGGCTTTGCCTGTTTTATCTCTTCTCCCAGTTGAATAATATCCATATCTGAAATCCGGGCCATAGTAATGACAATATCAAATTCCACTTCCTGCATAAGCTTCAGGGCTTCTGAAGCACTTGAAACTCTTGTTATTCGTGGAATCAGACTGAGACTGAGATCGAAAAAATCTGTAGAGAGCCTTTCAGTAAGGCTCCCGTCTTCTTCTATTACAAAAGCATCGTATGCACTGGAGATCAGAAGTATCTCTTTAACACGGAACTTCATAAGGTTGTAGAACCGGTTAAACTGCATGGAGCTATCGGGAAAAGTTTCTTTAATAAGAGAGTTGTTGTTAAGCATTACTCAATATAGAAGTTTAAAAGCTTTTTTTCAACTCGTGAAGTAGCCAACTGCTCTCTCTTCATCACTATCCATTACAACTGAAAAGTTGTTCCCGTCTTCTATGTCATCAATTGAGATAAGGTGAATAACCTCTTCCATATCGCTGAATTCCGGCAGAACTTTTGACAGAGAATTGGGAAGAGAATCTATAAGTTCCCTGTTGAAGCTGTTGTTCTCTTCATCGGGATATACAGGAAGATATTTGATATCAGCCTCTACCAGATCCTGGAAGAAGTGGGTGCCAAAGGATAATTCCGGTACATAACCATTTTTATTGTATGCAAGCTCTATCAGCATACCTGTATTGTTTATATCACTGTAGGTTACCTGAACTCCAAGTTTAATATCACCACGACTGCCCCAGCGTCCGGGACCAATCAGTATGAATTTTTTCTTTTCAAGACTCTTATTAAGTGCAGAAACTACTGAGGCAACTCTCTTCATACTCTCAACACTTGGTAAATTGTCATAAACTTCAGGTTTTACAAAAACCAGATGTTTGACTTCAGGCAGAAAACCAGATGTTATGTATTTATTGGCATCAAAGAGTTGCAGCTTCTCATCTATATTTGACGGAATCTCGAAGCTTTCTGTGTTTTTTGCGGTACTCTGAGGTCTGCACTGAAGGATGTAGAGGTCTTTGCCATCTGATGCAAATTCCAGATCAACAGGGGCTCCATATGCTTTTTCAAGAGCCTTGAGAGTTGACTGGATCTTTTTTAAGAAGCTTGAGTTTTCAGTAAGATTCTGAAAAGTCACTACCATATCTTTACCTGAATCACTCATGATGAACCCAACAGGAGGAGCTAAACTACCGTAACGGTCAATTGATACAACCTTCTCAATGCCAGGAACATTTGAACCATACTCTTCCAGTATCTTATCTATGGAAATTGTCTCAAATTCACAGGTTTCCAGATTAAGTACATCTATATTCTGCTGTGAATATTTAATTATATCCTGATAGGTAATATTAATCTTCAGACCGGGTTTTCCGGGGGAGGCCAGGAATGAGTAGTCATTACCTACACGGTCCACAGCTCTTGTTCCGAGTCCCGCAACAAGTCTCACAACTCCGTCTTCTCTTGTAATTCTTGGAGACCATCTGAACTCATTGTGACTGAAGGCAACACCGGCATATGTGGGGAAGAAGTATTTACCTACTCTGTTACCAACAACTTCCTGAACAAGAATACCCATCTGTTCCTGAAAATCTATAAGTCCACGCTCTTTACGATAGGCAATCGGATCAGGGCCGAATATTGATGCATATACTTCTGCAATAGCGTCAGTAAGAGCGCTGAGTCTTTCCTGATAGGTGCCGGTATTTGATAAGAAAAGGCTCTTGTATTTCCCTGAGAATGCACCTTCAAAACTATCTTCAAGAAGACTGGAAGAGCGGACAATAATTGGCTTATTACCAATGTTCTGCAGCATCTGTTCAAGCTGAGAAAGAAAAGCAGGAGGGAAGTAGGCATTCTTAAAGATCTGCTGAAGGTAAGTATATCCTGCTCTTACCTCTTCTGTATCGAGGTATCTGATACTTGTGGTCTCTTCCATAGCATTGTAGTGGATAAAATCCATAATTGCATCGGAAGAAATGAACCAGCTGTCTGGAATCTTAATATCTGAAAGTTCAGGATAATCCTCTTTGCTATACTCAAGGATACTGTGAGCAAGAATGAGACCTGCACTTTTACCACCCAGTTTTCCGGTTCCGTTTCCAGGGCCAATTATTCTATCTATAATATGGTCAAAATCTATTACTTTAATATAGTGTTTGGCACTGTTTATATATTTAAGGTTGGTTGAAAGAAAACGTCTGATAAGTCCAACTCTTATATTTACAAATTCATCAGGAGAGAGGAAGCTCTCACCTCTTGGAATTGTCATGAATTTTTTTATGACTTCGCAGATCTCCTGAAGGGGAATATGCTGCTTCTCAACAGCAATTGAGAGGAATCGGCTTCTTTCCTGTGCAAGCCACAGGTTTATCTGAACAGATATCTGTTCGTCAAAAATGTTCTCTTCAGCTATCTGAAAGACCTTTTCAGCAAACTTTCTAAGGGTATCGTGATCTATTGTCGGGTTTGGAACATTAGTATACAGATCTTCTTCCGGTTGTCTGGAAAGAGGGTTGAGTTCCTGCATCAGTTCCGAAATAGCTTTAACATTGCTTGTGTGGAGATAGTAGATCATTCTGCGTACAATTCTGTTAAGCAGTTCAATGTCAACTTTTTCCAGTATTTCAATAATTACGCGCCATTCTGGCTTGGATTTATTCATAATTGCTCCTGTAAGTGTTCTGAAAAAATTATAGTTAATAGAGTCAGGGAATTCAACCTGGAAGGCTGAATAGAAGTGATTTCAAACTGATTAATTTAACCCCCTGCCTGTTATGTCGTCTCAGCAGGAGCAGTGAGCTTGCGAACAACGAGTATTGCTGAGATGGGAGACGCACCAGCGTCATCAGAATAAGGCGTAGACAGCTGTTTGTCTATGTGTGTCCGTGTCTGTCTTTGGTCCGCTCTGACGTAGCTCCATGAAGCATAAATAAATTGAAGAAGATGTTAGATGAGGGAAGACGGATTCTTTGTGTGACTTAATGAAAATGGAATATGTTGTGAAAAGGTTTATTTGAAGGAAAAGAATAATGGAGCTCCCGAAGGAGCTCCACAAATAATAATATTGATTATACCCAGCCTCTGATTTTTGCAGCTTCAGCAACTCTCTGAATTGAGATAATGTATGCTGCATCTCTCTGGTAGATATTTTTCTCTTTTGAAAGTTTGTGAACAGCGTGGAAAGCATCAGTCATGATTTTATCCAGCTTTTCAAGAACTTCTTCTTTTGTCCAGAAGTAGTTCATGTTGCCCTGAACCTGTTCGAAGTAACTGCAGGTAACTCCACCAGCGTTAGCAAGGAAGTCAGGAATGCAGTAGATACCTTTTTTGAAGAAGTATTCATCAGCTTCAGGAGTTGTTGGGCCGTTAGCGCCTTCAGCAACAATTTTAACTTTATCTGAAATCTTTTCGATGTTACCAGCGTTGATCTGGTTGTCAAGTGCACTTGGAACTAGGATATCAACATCCAGCTCAATCCATTTGTCTCCATCAACAACTTCATAACCAAGAGCTTCTGCTTTAGCTTTGTCAACATCACCGAACTTATTGGTAATTCCGAGAAGTTCGTCAAGGTTGATTCCATCTTTTTTGATATAAGCATAAGCTGTCTGATCTTCCTGATTCCAGCTTGAAACACAAATAGCTTTACCACCAAGTACTTCATGGTAGTATTTAACAGCAAACTGTGAAACGTTACCAAAACCCTGGAATGAAGCAGTTGTGGCTTTTGGATCGATATTGAGTTCTTTCAGAGCTTCTCTTACAGTGTACATTACACCATAACCAGTAGCTTCTGTTCTACCAAGTGAACCACCCATTCCAACTGGTTTACCAGTAATAACGCCTGGGAATTTTCCACCGGTGATTTTTTCATACTCGTCCATCATCCATACCATGTGCTGACCATTTGTCATTACATCAGGAGCTGGTACATCCTGTAGAGGACCAATATTTCTGACAATCTGTCTTACCCAGCCTCTGCAGATCTGTTCCTGTTCTCTGTTTGAGAGGTTATGTGGATCGCAGATTACGCCACCTTTACCGCCACCAAGGGGGATATCAACTACAGCACATTTCCATGTCATCCATGTAGCCAGTGCTCTTACAGTATCAACTGTTTCCTGTGGGTGGAAGCGAATTCCGCCTTTACCTGGGCCTTTTGCATCATTGTGCTGAACTCTGAAGCCCTGGAATACCTTAGTAGTACCGTCATCCATTTTTACAGGAATAGTAAAATGATACTCTCTCATTGGGGTTCTGAGCAGATCTCTGGTACCCTGATCCAAACCCAGTTTTTCTGCAATTGCGTCAAACTGCTGCTGAGCCATTTCAAATGGATTGAAAGATTTTTCTGACATAGGTTTTTCTCCTTAAATGGTTAAATTTGGTTTTTTATTATATATGTTTTCAAAGAGCTGTACGTAGTCGCTTTTTCCGCAAAGCAGAGTTGAAGCGAGGGGCATGACAGTTCTTATCTTGTTCAGAAGTGATGAGGCTAACTCTCTGATATCCCACTGTGCGTGTTCATCGTCTCTTAGCCTGATGAAATGATAAATCTGCCTGAGATTCATACTCATTATTATGTTCCTTCTGTGGGAATTTGTCAGGATGTATTCTGCGTCCTTCCCAAAATTTAAGCCTAATTCTACATAAGCCTTGTTTGTTTTGTCAACAATTTTTTTAAATTCTTTTGACAACCCTGTAATTTCTATGTTCTTTGGTACAGTATTGCCTAAATTTGGGTCGTAGGAGCACTTCAAAATAGTGGATATTCTGTGTCTCTTCAACTGAGCGAAGTTTGAAGAGCTTAATGAGACCTGAAATGTTATCTCCGGCAGTTCAAATTCCCTTGAAGGTCTGTCAAAGAATTCCATGTCAGAAAACAGCTCTTTAAAAAACTCTTCTTTATCTTTCTGTTCCATTTCAAGTGCAAAATCAAGAGCATCCCTGTATGAGCAGTTTCTGTATTCAGCAATAAAAGCTGCAATGATCTTTTCATCTGCATTCTCAGTTGCTGATACAATTTCAGGTTCTGTGGAGCTGAAAATTTCCATATTATCTGAACCGGGAACCGGTAGTTCCAGTTTCCTGAGTTTTGTATCAAAAGTTGAAGGCTCAGGGAAAAGGAGAATTGATGGAGCAACAGGTTCTACGAGAGAGTAGATAGTTTTACCCATTTCAACTACTTCCTGATATCTGCTGATGGAGAATTTTCTGAGCATACTTTCCAGAACTCTGGCATTTACCGTTACTCCCACCTGACCCATTGTCGCAAGAGAGAGAATATAACGGGCATCTTCCTTAGCCCAGCCTTCCAGTAATCTTCTGTTCCTTTTTTCTGAAGCAAGTTCACTATTTGTTTCAAAGATATAGTTTCTCAGGATTTCATAAGCCTTTTTATAAAAGCTGTTCTGAAGCTCAATGGTCTCTTTGTAAAGAGAGGAAGCTGAGTCAGAAGCTTTTATACTCTCCGGCATATAGTAATCACCATCAAGAGTTACATATCTCTGGGATTTTTCTGTATATGAAGCAAGACGGAAATCCTCCAGCTCTTCAAGAGCCAGTCTTGATATATCCATTACATCAAAGTTGAAAACCGCGTGTTCCGCAACTGAGTGGTGTCCCATTTCAAATATAATGTTCTTATTCGATTTTCTTGATTTGGTAACATCTTTCAAAGCCTGTTCTCTTAAAGATGTTACACTATCAGGGCTTCTGCTTATGCGGGCATATGCTGCACTGAAAGTTTCAGGGGTGTAAACTTCAGCTGTATCCCCACCCATTATAGAAGTATCTATATTAAATCCCGCAAGTTTTATTTCCATGGTTTCCTCCAGTATTTTATGGTAATGATTAAATATAGTGCGATTAACAGCTTATTTCTCTTCAAGAATATCGGTTATACATTCCACTATTCTGAAAGCACTTTCATCAACTGAACTGTTGTTCCAGATATCTATTGTTTTTTTACAGTTATTTTCCAGTACTTTACTGTAGAGTTGATCTGTTTCTCTTATATTTACAAGATCTTTTTCTGATACAGGAGATTCTGTGAATCTCTCTTCATATTTTTTGACATCAGAATGGATTGTAAAGACAATATCGTATGTTGGAAGCCAGAAGTTTGCCAGATGAGCCATTGTTTCATGCTTCTGTTCTGAGGATTCCGTGTGTTCAAGTGATTCGTAGTAGTGTAACCACTTTATCCACTGATCAACTGCTGAACTGTCACATAACATAACATCAGATTCGTTCTGGGTTTTAATATTCTCTTCATTTATCTGGGAAGTAAGGTTAAAGAAGCGACTCACAAAAGATGACTGCTTGTTGCTGTCAAAAGGACTTCTGTGGTTAATATCATTTAGCAGAGTAACCTTGTATTTAAGTGTAAGAATTTTCTGAACTTCCTGAGCAAGTACGCTCTTTCCACAACCAATTGATCCTGATAACGATATCTTCTTCATTTACCAGATTTTAAGGAAATTGAATCGGGATGTCAAACTCAGGTTCACCAGGAGGTAGCTCTTTTTATCTGAATTACGGTTTTATCAAATAAATTTCAGTGCGATCTGAATAAGGTGCATCAAAATATTCCGGGGTTACAGAAATAAGAAAAATCAGGGAATTTTAAAGCTTTCTGTTTCACTGATTTCAGATAATCCGGGGTGGAGAGAGGCACTCTCAGGGGATATGGTTTCAACTGCAGCCCTGTATATATGGATTGACCTGCAAAGCATAGTTCCTGTATAAGGCTGGAATTTAAAAAATATAAATGATACGGGGGTTCATGTTCCCTTGATTTAAATGTTCGATATGTGTTAAATTGCTAAGGGTAAGATAATGAAAATTAAGCAGATTACAATCCTTTTATTTCTTGTGGCTTTCATCTTTTCTTCTCTTCCGGGAGAAGAAGTACGAATCCTTGCGAAGCATAAACGTAATGATCTTAACTCTTTTATTGCAGAAGGGGATGTTACTGTACTATTTGGTGAATACAGAATTTATGCTGACTATATTGAATACAACAGAACTCTTGGGGTTATAAGTGCCAGAGGGAAAGTTACTATCTCTTCAGCTCAGACAGTATTAAGTGGAGAAGATCTGGTTTTCAATGTAAAGAAGAAGAGTGGGATAATGTATAACACCAAGGGTAATTCCCAGCCAACTGTATCTTACACAGCTGATAAGATGGAGCAGGTGGACAACACAACCATGAGAATGAAGAAATTCTCTTTTACCTCCTGTACCCAGCTTAATCCCCGCTGGAAGATAGACTCTTCAAGAGCAAAGATAAAAAAGCAGAAATATATAGAAATTGTTAATGGATTTCTTAAGATTAAAAATATCCCTGTGTTCTATTTTCCTTATATGAGATACCCTCTTCAGAAGAACGGAAGAGCTACAGGTTTTCTGTTTCCTACTATAAAAAATTCCACATTCCGTGGTTTTACGCTTAATACAGCTTTCTATTGGGATATCAAACCCAATCTTGATCTTACCCTCTACTACGATTATTACCAGAAACTGGGAAGAGGTTTCGCTGCAGAAGGGCGTTATAAATTTAAAAACAGCGAAGGCTCAGTTAAATTCTACCTCTTCAAGTATCTTGCAAATAACAGTCTTGATGAAGGTGTCAAAAATAATCCAGGCCTCACTGAAGAAGAAAGAAAAGCTATGCTGAAGGGTGATACTTCAGATAATTATATTAAGATAAAACATAAGCAGAAAATAAAACTATTCAATACGACTATAGATGTCGATATGGATGAACCCAGTGACCCTGAATTTATGAGGGTTTTTAGTGATAATTTCGAATCAGTATATATGACGCTCTACCGGAAGAATGTCAGTCTCTCTTCTAAAATAGGTTTTTTGAATGTTAAAGCTATTTACTCCAAATCAACAACCTACTATATTAATGAGAGAAAAAAGAGAATCAATGAGGTAAGACCTTCAATAAGTGTTAATATCTATCCACGGAAAATATGGAAAATTCCGGGATATTTTTCTCTTGATGCCGGTTATGACAGTAACTACAATGAAGGGCAGGCTCTTCATACAGCTGAAGTACCGGTTGTAACAGGAGTAGGGGTACAGAAATACCGGTTTGTACCTAAATACTCTCTTAAGTTATTAAATACTCCATGGGTTAAGACAACAATTGATCTGGCGTCATACTACAATATCTATGAGCAGAGTAAAGACCCCGCAGACTACAGCAATGTAATTAATTCCCGTTTGAACCTTAATTACAATATGGTTAAGGTAACAATGAACGGACCGGGACTTTCAAAAGTGTTTAAAGTTGGCCGTGCACGTTTCAAACACGCAATTCTTCCTAAATTTGAGTTCAGATATACAACTAAATATAAAGATGAGGATCTCAGCAGAGTTCCTACTTCAAGCAGAAGTGACTATCCTTCATTCTCTTATATGAAGGCTTCACTTATATCCAAACTGTATTATAAGGGCCCCGGGCAGCTCTCACCCAAAGAGGTTGTGGACTTCTCCCTGAGTCAGACATACTATTTTGATCCGGCTCTGGCTGCCAACAATTATTCTTCTTATAAAATAGACAATGGGCGTTATCCCCAGTTTTCTGAGCTCTATGCAAAAGCCACAGTAAAACCTATTGATAATTTTTCGATTTCAGCAGGCATAAAATATAATCACTATATTGAGAAGAACAATTTTACCTCAATTGATCTGAGTGCAAAGTTTGTACTACCCGATGATTATGGAGATTTTTCAGTAAGATATGGTTCAAACTACAACCCTTATCTACCTGAAAATAACAGGTTTAAAAAAACCGAAGCTTTAACAGGTAATCTGTACTTTGATTTTAAGCATCACCTTCCGGTAAAACTCCTCTCAAGAGTGGACTATGATATTGTTCTCAAAGAGTTCAGGAATTTCACTAATGTGGTAACCTTTAAATATCAATGTATAAATTTTCTTTTCAAATACAAGATTCTGAAAAGATTCGGACAACTGGATTCTGAATTCAGCCTTGGTTTTACTTTTGGTAATATGGGTGGCGTAAGTAGTTTTCTTGATAATAAGGAAAAGGATCAGTGAGAGAAAAGATATTAATTACCGGTTGTTGCGGATTTTTAGCTGGCTACCTGATTAAACATTTTAAAGGTAAAGATGTCGAGCTTTCAGGAATAAGTAATAATAAAGGTTTTGAGTGCAGCAGCATTAAATATTACTGTCTTGATATAAGAGACAGGGAAGCAGTGGATTCGGTTATAGAAAAGATCAAACCTGACAGAATTTTTCATCTTGCTGCTATATCAAATGTAGGTGTATCATGGAAGCAACCTGATCTTACATACGGTGTCAATCTTATCGGCAGTGCCAATGTTATGAATGCTGCGGCACAATATTGCGATAACCCTCTGATAGTTCTTATGAGTTCTGCGGAACTATATGGTAATCTGGCAGACGGAACAACTGAAGTTGCTGTAAATAGTCCCTATGCATTGTCAAAATATGCAATGGAGCTTCACGGAGATATGATTGCAAGATCAGGTAATGTAAATGTAGTTAAGTTAAGGTCTTTCAATTTTACCGGCCCTGGTCAGAGTAGTGCTTTTGTTGCATCAGATTTTGCAAAACAGATAGCAGAGATTGAAAATGGTGACAGAGAAGCTTTAATAAGAGTCGGTAATCTGAGTCCTGTAAGGGATTTTTCCGATGTAAGGGATATTGCACGATATGTTGATAATATATCTTTAACTGAAGCATCTGGCAAAGGAGAACGTAAACCTGTTAATCTCTGTTCTGGCAGAAGCTGTTCGATTCAGGAAATCCTTGATACTCTGCTTAACCTTTCAGAAAAAGATATTGAAGTTGTTGTTGATAAGAATAAGTACCGTCCTATAGACACCAAAGCTCTCTTCTGCGAACCTGTTATATTAAGGGACAGGTATGAATTAACACCTGAATACTCTCTGGAAGAGACTCTTAAGGATCTTCTGGAATACTGGCGGAAAAAGGTTAAGAGCTAAACTCTTATCTGAACTCTTTTACAGATTTCAGGATTCTGTCAGAAATATCACCACTGTTTTCATCACCTTTTAATTTGTAGATGATTTTTTTCAGTGAATAGAAGCATCTTAGATACATCTTCAGAACCATAAGAGATAGAGAGCTGTTGTGAGTCTTATAATAGTATAGCTGGCTTTCCTTGATAATTGGAGCTATGAAGGAGAGGCAGGCTGAAGTAGATTTACCTTTAAAGTGAATGACCTCAGCTTCTGAAGTGAAAACTATTTTATATCCCAGATTTCTTATTCTTCTGCAGAGATCAGCATCCTCCACGTAGATGAAGTAGTTCTCGTCAAAACCTCCAATTTCCTGATAGAGAGATTTTTTTATCAGAAAACAGGCTCCTGTTACCCAATCAGGTTCCAGAGTGTATGGCTTTTCCCTTCGGGCATGTCTCTTTGTAAGAAGTCTGTCATAGAAAAATTTCTGGACAAACTCAGATGTAATCGTTAAGTCGATGCCATAACTGGGTTGAAGTGACCTGTCGGGATTCATAATAAGAGGAGCGGCAACTCCATATTTTTCATCTGAATTGAGAATTTTCAGAAGGGGAGGCACAGTATCCCGGAGCATTAGTGTATCGTTATTGAGGATAAGAATGTAATCCATAGTTGCTGCTGCAACACCAATGTTATTTGCTTTACCAAAACCTTCATTACTATTATTCAGTATAATGTTTACCGGATGTTCAGGGTAGGTCAGGTCAGCAGATTTATCTGAAGAGTTATTATCAACTACAATAATTTCGTACTCAAAACCTGTGGCATTCTCCAGAATTGAATCTACAGTCTGTTTAAGGTATATACCGGAATTGTAGTTGACAATTACTATAGAGACACTATTCGGCATTTTTAATCAGTAACATATTTTTAACTGACATCTCTTTTGAAGCACCGGAGTAGCTGGTAGAGTCGTTTGTTGAAATAAACAGTGCATATACACTATCCAGATCAGGTTTATTTTTATGACCAACAGGAATAAAACTGCTAAGTGGAATTGTTATGTTGTTCCAGTCACTTTTCAGCATTACAGATTTTTTAAACCATAAATCCCGGCCATCTTTTTTTGTTCTCATCTCTACCCATATGTGAGAAGAAGCGGTACCTTTTATGTCCATTGATAATGCCTGTGCATCTGACCAGTTACAGTTTTTTCTCATAGAAGCTGATACCCAGAAGTTCTTTTTTCCACCTGATTTAAGCTTACTTTTTATAGTAATCTCTTCAGGAGTTCTGGTTATGGAGCCCTGGGATTCCGGGTTCTTTTCAATATTGAAGAGGCTCAGATCAACAGGGGTTGAGCTTGCCCTTTCTGATTTATCAGTACTTTTCAGTTCTATTTCTGTTGATTGTGCTGTTCCAAGAAAGAATGGATTGGTTACAATCCAGGGGAAGTCGTCATTATCATCGTAGTAGATTTCAGTTCTGTATACACCGGGCTTGTTAACTCCGATTTTTATTGATGTATCGTAATTTTCTTTTATCTCTTTGTAAAGTTCACCGTTTCTAAGTATTCTGACTCTGGTTTTAAAATTAAAAGGCATCTTAAGTGAAATCTCGCCTGTATGGTCTGATGATCTGCTTCCCATTTCAGTTATTTCACCTGACATATGAATGAAAGATGAATCAAAGCCGTTTGCCGAAACGTAAGCTTCAACTACATTGAAAAAGCGGCCTTTTTTGATAGCTGAAATTATTGTTGCTGCAGAAATATCTGCTGACTTTTCCAGAGCTCTGTCTATTTTTACATATATATTGAAAATACGGAACATTGAGCTGTATGAAGGGAACATAAGACTGAAGTTTTTTGTAACAGGCAGATGTCCGTGTACATCAAGAGCAAATATACCCTGATAAACTCCTTTTTTGTTAAGCTCATCCCATTTTTTCATATTTCTTTCAGGATAACTTAAAAGAGATGTAAGGGCATAATCTGAATTGAACATATATCTTATTGGAAATGTTGCAAGTGATGAAGCTCCTTCGTTCTTTGCAAAACTGTAGATACTGGCTATTTCAAGACCTGTAAAATCTTTCGCACTCCAGTCTGTCCAGGGGATTTTTGTGTCATATGGGTGAGCTACAAAAGATACTGAACCAGGATAACTGTTGAGCTGATCTATTGACATCTGAGGCTCTCTGCTCATTTTATCTGCAGGAACAGGGAAACCTGCTGCTGCAAGGTGCCCGCATGATAGTGAAAGTTCACTGCCTCCAATAATAAGAGTGTTCTGATGCCATGCAGTTGATTTCATACACTTAAGGTTTGGTTCACCGTGATCAGTTACTATTGCAAAATCGATCTTGTTATTTATTGCTGCTCTGGCAATATCCTCCATTGTACCTGCACCATCTGAATATATCGTGTGCATATGGTAAACGCCTTTCTTGTAGTTGGAAGGCATGGCATTCATATTGACGCCTCTGTTAAAGGTTGCAAGAGGAGCTATTACTATTGCTACATAAACTATTAATGCTATAAAAATATATCTTACAATACGGGTAAATTTTTTCATGAAAATATTATAGCATAACCGATAATTGAGAGTACAAGCTATTATAAATTTTATATTAATGCTGTCCCGGGGTTATGGGCCGGGACAGCAGAATCTATGGTTGGTCGTTTAATGACTGAAAAAGAGGGAAAAGAAGGAGATACAACGGTATGCAATCGTTTGTATCTCTTATATATTTTGATTAGAACCTGGGAACAAAAGGTTGAAGAAAAATGATCCCTGTAGGGTTCGAACCTACGACCTATTGATTAAGAGTCAATTGCTCTGCCAGCTGAGCTAAGGGACCATCAACTTGAAGTGAGATTCTATCACTACAAACCTGTTATGTCAACGTTAAATTTTTATAATATTTCTGTTTTTTTCATATACTCATAAGTTGTACAGATAGCCGGATAATGGTGGTCACTTTTATGATTTAATATCTGGAATATTTTATGTTAAAATTTAGCTGTATATAATAGGAGTTTATATGGATTTCAAAAATGATAAGCGAGTAGTCCTTACTCTTGATGCCGGTGGAACAAATCTTGTTTTTTCAGCAGTAAAAGGTGGCGAAAAAATTGTTGAATCCTTCAGCCTTCCAACTGAAGGGAATGATCTGAAGAGATGCCTTGATAATATTGTAAACGGTTTCAGAACTGTGGCTGAGCAGATCGATGGGAAGCCTGCTGCTATCAGCTTTGCTTTTCCAGGTCCTGCTGACTATCTGAATGGTATCATTGGAAAACTTGAGAACCTTCCTGCATTCAAAGGGGACGTAGCTCTTGGGCCTATGCTTGAGGATAAATTCGGAATCCCTGTATTCATAAGAAATGATGGAGACCTGTTTACTTATGGCGAGTCTATTGCCGGAGCTTTACCCTGGGTTAATGAGAAGCTTGAGAAGGCTGGCAGAAAGAAGAGATACTCAACACTTCTTGGTGTGACTTTCGGAACAGGCTTTGGTGGGGGAATCTGTATGAATAATGAACTCATTATGGGAGATAATTCTGCTTCTGCAGAGATAAACCGTATGAGGGATTATGATCTTGAGAACTCCTCAGTTGAAGAGAGCATAAGTATTCGTGGTGTTAAGAGGTTTTTTGCATACAGTAAAGGAATAATGTTTGATCAGGCTCCTGAACCACATGAAATTTTTAATATAGGAATAGATGTAAATCATCCAGATAACAGTCACGCTCTTCTGGCACTTAAGAAGATGGGCCGGGTTGCAGGAGATGCTATTGCTAATGCAGTAACTCTTATTGATGGGCTTGTAGTTATTGGAGGTGGTCTTTCCGGCGCATATCCTCTCTTTCTGGAGAACCTTGTTGCAGAGATGAACAGTAACTATATTTCACTTAATAAGCAGACTTTCAAAAGAATGCCTTCACAAGTTTATAATCTTGAGAAAATGGATGAACTTGAGGAGTTTGTTGCTGGTAATGAAGAGGATATCGTAGTGCCTTTCAGTGGTAGAATAATAAGACATGATCCATATAAAGCTACCGGAGTACTTATTTCAAAACTGGGTACTGAAGAGGCTGTTGCTGTAGGAGCATATGCCGTAGCACTGAATATGCTGGATAAGGATTGAAAAAAAAACTATTAATAATTATCCCTTCAGTCTGCCTTATTTTTATTACTGTTTTTCTACTGACTCTGCCGGACATTGATAGTATAGCGAAAGGTAGAATTTCAGACTCTTCGTTTATGAAACTCAGAAGAGCTCAGGCTAAAGACAGAGGGGATAAGAGATTCAGAATTCATCAGAGATATGTGCCTCTTAAAAGAATCAGTCGATGGCTTATTTATGCGGTTCTTATATCTGAAGATGACGCCTTTTATACTCATAAGGGTTTTGACTGGAATGGCATAAAGGTGGCAATTGAGAAGAATATGAAAGGTGGTAGAATGGCTGCCGGGGGCTCAACCATAACCCAGCAGGTAGCTAAGAATCTTTTCTTATCTCCTTCACGTTCTCTGTTGAGGAAGTCCAGGGAAGCTGTTATAGCATGGAAACTTGAGAACAGTTTATCAAAAGACAGAATACTGGAAATATACTTAAATATTGCAGAGTGGGGAAAAGGCATATTTGGGGTTGAATCAGCAGCAAGACGTTTTTTTAAAACCAGAGCATCCCGGCTGAAGATCTCTCAGGGAGCACTACTTGCATCCATGCTTCCTTATCCTGTAAAAAAAAAACTATCAAAAGCCCGATACAGAAGGATTCTTGCTAAAACCAGGATAATACTGAAACGAATGCTCAGAAGAAAGCTTATTCGTAGCAATCAGTATAGAAGAGCTGTAAATGAAGCAGCGCAATATCTTAAAAAACTAAGGTATAAAGTAGTCAGATAAACACAGACTGATACTGACTAACACGGACTGACACAGGTGTGTTTGTCTGTGATTGTTTGTAACTTCTGGTTATTTTATAGCTTCTTGATTATGATTTTCTGTTTCTATAAACTTTAAGCAGGAACTTTAATTGGGAGTTATTGGTATGAAAAGAATTGTTGGTATTTTGCTGGTTTTATCCGTTATTTTTTTAATTATCATATCTTTCAGATTGTATCAGGCTAATTCCAGATTACTTAGAATGATACCCGGCTTACTTGCAGGTGAAGAGGTAAGCTCATTCAATGTTAAAAATAGTGCTGATAAGTCCTATAATCTGAATGATTTACAGAAAGGAACAAAAGCTGTGTTTGTTTTTAAAAAGCCCTGTTCACATTGTAATGGGAATATTATGCATTGGAAAAGAATTGCAAGAAGATTAGGGAGTAAAGAGGCTTATGGCATCATTTTTGGGGGCAAATCAGAGTTAATTAATTTTGAATCTAAAATTAAAACCAGGTTTTTGATATGTAGTCCTGAAGATGAAGAGAAATTCAGGGAATCCCTGAGGGTTTTCAATAATAAAGAGCATACCTTTATATTAAAAGATGGACAAGTAATTTATAGTAAACAGGGTTTACTGAATAGAGATGATCTGCAGTTCATTATTGCTTCATTGCCGATTTCTGAGAGAGAATCAAAATGAGAATATTAATAGCTCTTTTAATAGTGGCATATCTGTTTATCAGTCTGTCTGCAGATGGAAGTGATTCGAGGATAAAAGTTATTAAAAATCCTGAGATAACTCATAAAGAGAAGAAATTTGTTAAACCTGAACTAATTTACACAATTCCCGCTGATTTTAGTCAGAAAAATTTCTTTGCAAGACCCAGAAAAGCTTTTCTTACAACTAAAGGTGAACTGATAGTATTTGATGATATACTTGTTAAATTTTTCGTTTTCGATAAAAACTTCAAATTTCTACGCTCATTTGGAGAAACCGGACAGGGACCTGGAGAGTTGTCAAAAGATCTGTCATTGAAACTTATTGAAATAAATAAAAATGATGAAATTATAGTTTCTGATGAGATGTTAAGGCGTTATGTGGTACTGAATACATATGGTAAATGTGTGAGGATGCATAAATTCCCTGAAGAAGCAGATATGATATTCCCTTTTCCTCAGAATAGTATGCTGATTGCTTACAATATGTATGAAAGACTGGTACATGTTGATGAAAAGTTAAAAATAAAGAAGGAACTTGCAAATGATAGAATCAATAGATCTGTTCTATATCATTTACCAAAAAACCCTTATGGACATTTCTATTCGCCTTCAATAAAAAATAAAGAGGCTGTAAAGAACAGTTTTGATGTTGGGAAACTTATCATATCTTTGCGTCCTCTCAACTTAACGGCTAATATAGTGGGGGATGGTAATTTCTGTTTCTATCTCCACAGCTCTTCCAGGTTCATTCATCTTGATTCGTCAGGTAGAGTAATAAATGAGTTCTCAGTTGTTCCTGAGGGAGCTGCAGAAGTTTTCAGAAAACTAATAAAAAGAATCCCTGAGAGATTTTTAGTTCTTTTTCCATACTGTTTTATTGATAGCAAAACTTCTACCTTTCTGTTGGGAGCGGTGAGATGTGAAAACATGGATCTCATTTATACATTTGATATAAACGGTAATTTACTTAATACCCTTAAGATGCCTGAGAAAACCAGGTTAATTGGTTATTCAGGAGGCTATATATTCTGTAGAAAAGAAGATGGTGTAGTAATTTATAAGGAGAAAAAATGAAAGAAAAAGTACTTTTTGCTATCACTTTAGCAATATTTGTTTTGCTTGGATTACTGGCTTTCTCAGATTCAGCCTACGCCTTACCAGCTAAAGGATGTGCATGTTTTCCCAGTCGTTCAGAGATAGCGTTTCCCTGTCAACAGTTTGATGAGGAACTAATTCATAGTTCACGTGTTCGTAGTGCATGTATGTCTAAAGATTGTCTTAGCACTTATATTGTACTCTGTGATGAAAGAGGTGGCCCAACAGGAGTATATCACTCAATAGTATATTGCCCTGTTGATTGTAGTGATAAAGATTTTTTCTAGTTTTATAAGGGGTATTTCCACCCCTTTTATTATGGTTGTCTGTGATTGTTTGTTTCAGTCCGTGATTGTCCGTGTTTAGTAATTCAGTTCTTCCAGAAACTCTTCTACTCCTTTTAAGCCTTTTGTGTTAAGCAGATTAAGCAGATGAGACCCTATAACTGCAATATCTGCATGCTCTGTTACTGCTTTTACCTGTTCTGCTGAAGATATTCCAAAACCTGCTGCAACGGGGGTATTTGTAACCTCTTTTATTCGTTTTATCATCTGAAGCCCACTCTCTTCAATTTCACATGAACTGCCGGTAAGTCCTCTTTTAAGAGTTGTATATATCATTGCTCCTGTAGCACAATTGCATAAAGATTTTAATCTCTCCTCCTTCATACCAGGTGACACTACAGGTATATAGTTGACCTCTTTCTCTTTAAATATCTTAAGAGGAGGAGCTATCCTCTCATCATAAGGAAGATCAGGAACAATTACTCCATCTACCCCTGAGTGGCTGCATTTGTCTATAAACGCCTCCATCCCTTTTTTTACAAAGATATTTGCATAAGTCATTACTACTATTTTTGAATCTGTCTCTTCTGCAGCCTCTTTAAGCATGTCAAAAGTTTTATCTGCAGTGATGCCTCCCTGCAGGGCCAGGCGGTTTGCCTCAGTTATAACAGAACCGTCTGCGAGAGGATCAGAAAAGGGAAGTTGCACTTCAATATAAGGAACTCCTGCTGAACTGAAGGTTTTTATAAGCTCAAGGCTGGTATCTGTATCCGGATAACCTGCTACCAGATGTGGCATGATATTTTCTACTCTTCTGTTATTCATTACTGTACTCCCTGTATAGAAAACTTTTCCACTCATCTCTGTCTGTAAGGGGAGCAGTCATAAAGATGTCCTTATCGCCCCGGCCGGAGATATTTATAACCATTACCTGCTCTCTGTTCATTGAGGTGGCGAGGCTGAGGCCCTTTGCTACAGCATGTGATGATTCAAGAGCCGGAATTATACCCTCTTTTGAGGCCATAAGCCTGAAGGCTTCAATTGTCTGATCATCTGTTACACTATCAAAGATAACTCTTCCTGTATCCTGTAACCAGGCAAGCTCAGGTCCTATACCTGCATAGTCAAGACCTGCACTTACAGAGTAGGTGTCTCTCAGTTGCCCTTCAGGATTCTGAAGAAAAACCGAGCTGTATCCCTGGACTATTCCGTGGCTTCCATGAGAACTGAAGCGTATGGCGTGTTTGCCGGATTCCACTCCTTTTCCTCCAGCCTCAACTCCTATTAGTTCCACAGCCTCTTCATTAATAAAAGGTGTAAAGAAACCTATTGCATTGGAGCCGCCTCCAACACAGGCGATCAGCCTGTCTGGTGTTGTTACACCATACTCTTTAAGTTGCTCTTTTACCTCTCTTCCAATAACAGACTGGAAATGTTTCACCATTGATGGATATGGAGCCGGCCCCAGAGCTGACCCTATGAGGTAGTATGTATCTGAAGAGTTGGCTATCCAGTATTTAAGAGCACTGTTAACTGCATCTTTAAGAGTCCGGCTGCCATCTTTAACTTCTACTACTTCAGCACCCATGAGTTTCATATTGTATACATTGGGATACTGTCTTCTTATATCTTCAGCACCCATGAATATTTTACATCTTAGCCCCATTTTTGCGGCTACTGCAGCTGTGGCAAGTCCATGCTGACCTGCTCCGGTTTCTGCAATAATAGTGTTTTTATTCATTCTAAGTGCCATAAGTGCCTGACCAAGAACATTGTTTATCTTATGGGCTCCTGTGTGGTTATGGCTCTCAAGTTTAAGAAATATTCTGCAGCCTCCGGCATGCTCTGTGAGGTTCCTGGCAAAGGTGAGGGGAGTGGGTCTTCCGGTAAAGGTTCTGTACAAAAGATGGATCTCCTTTTCAAAAGATGGATCTTTAGTAATTTCACTAAATGCTGCTTCCACTTCATCAAGTACCGGAATAAGCATCTCTGGTACATATCTTCCTCCGTATGGCCCAAAATATCTGTCAATTCTGCTACTTTTCATTTAATTTCTCCGCTACTCTGAATAGTTCTTTCAGTTTAGATAGATTTTTTTTACCTGGTGATATTTCAAGGCTACTATTAAGATCTGCCCCATAAAATCCCATGGTTTTGAGAGAATGGAGATCACTGGATTCAATACCTCCGGCTATGAAGGTATTTCTGTTAAGTTTGCCTGCTCTGCTCAATATCTCCTTATCTGCTTTTATACCTGTGCCACCATATGCTGAAGCACTGAAACTGTCTATAAGGACAGTGTCACAGGAGTAGTCGCTGACTATGCTGATCTCATTTATTTCTCTGAAACGGAAAGCTTTCCAGTACTCTATGTTTAGAGAATCACAGAACTCAGGTGATTCATCTCCATGTAGCTGTAGTATGTCGACACCTGCTGTTTCTATATAATTCTTAATTTCTTCTTTAGTCGGGTTAACTGCTACACCAACTATCTTAAGTCCCCCTCTGTGGTGAGAAGTAATATCTCTTACAGATTCAGGGGAAATATATCGCGGAGATTTTCTGTATAGTATGAAACCTGCATAATCTATAACTCCGCTATCTGCTATCAGTTTAAAATCCTCTGATTCAGTGATTCCGCAGACCTTAATTTTCATGTTTCAGTCTCCTTATCATTTCTGAAGGGTCAGGAGCTATCATAAGAGTCTCTCCAACCAGGGCTCCTGAGAAACCTGAATCAATAAGCCTGGCTGTATCTTCCTGGGTTTTTATACCTGATTCACCTATTTTATATATTCCCTCAGGTATAAGGCTTCCAAGTTCAATAGATCTGTCAATTGATACAGAAAAATCTCTCAGGTTCCTGCTGTTAATACCTATTATTTCAGGAGATATTTTAAGAGCTCTCTCTATCTCTTCAGAAGTATGAACTTCAACAATGACTTCAAGACCAAGCTCTCCGGCAACTCTGTGGAATAGGGAAAGCTGACTGTCCTCAAGACAGGAAACAATCAACAGGATCGCATCTGCCCCCAGCTCAAGGGACTCATATATCTGGGAAATATCTATAATAAAATCTTTTCTTAAAACAGGAAGAGAGGTGGCTGTTAATACCTCTTTAAGATCTGCCGTCGAACCTTTGAAAAAGTTTTGCTCTGTAAGCACTGAGATACATCCTGCTCCTCCTTTTTCATATATACCTGCCTGTACTGAAGGGGAGATCCTGTCAGCAATGACTCCTCTTGAAGGGGATGCTTTTTTAATCTCAGCTATTATGGTAAATTCACTTTTGAGTTTTTCTGAAAGCCTTTTACCAGGCTTAAGAGGTATGGTAAAGTCATCCGGTGAGAAATTTCTGAACTTCTCTCTGTTATCCTGCAGTATTCTGCTGGTTATCTGCTGCAGGATATCTTCAGCCATTGGTTGCCTCTATCAGCTTTTCAAGTTTTTCGTAAGCTGCACCTGAATCGATGGATTCAGCAGCTTTTATCAGGCCATCTTCAATGCTTTCTGCTTCACCTCCAATATATATGGATGCTGCAGCATTTAGCAGAACAATTTCCCGGCAGGGGCCTGTTGCTCCATTTAGTACAGATAGAGCGATATCACAGTTTTCCTTAATATCTCCGCCTTTAATATCTTTCAGAGAGCAGAGATTGAGGCCGGCTTCCTCAGGATCAAAGGTGTAGCACTTTATCCATCCATCCCTTATTTCTGTTATGTTACTTTTTCCGGTAAGAGTTATCTCATCCATTCCGTCACTACCGTGTACAACCATTCCTCTGCTGATTCCAAGATTCTTCATTGACATGGCAATATTTTCAGCAACATCCTGCCTGTAGACCCCTACAATCTGTCTGTTTGCATTGAAAGGATTTGTCAGAGGGCCCAGGAGATTGAATATAGTTGGGACTCCCAGTTCCTGTCTGATTAAGCCTACGTTCTTTAAGGCTCTGTGCGCTGCAGGAGCAAAGATAAAGGTTATGCCGGTTTCATTAAAAACTTTAACCATCTCTTCTGAAGAGAGATGGATTTTTACACCAAGCATTTCGAGAAGGTCAGCACTCCCGCACCGTGAAGTTACGGAGCGGTTCCCATGTTTTGCTACAGGAACACCGGCTCCTGCAGTAACAAACGCAGAAACTGTTGAGATGTTGAAGGTATTCAGGCCGTCTCCGCCAGTTCCACAGGTGTCGAGGAGGTTTCCCCCATGGGGAGGAGATACAGGCCTTTTATTCTCTCTCAGAGCTGCAGCAAATCCTGTAAGAATATCCGAGGATGGGATGTTGAAGTTCAAAGCTGTAAGCAGAGCTGCTATCTGGGAGTTTGAAGCTCCTGAGCTGATTATCTCTTCCATAATGGATACGGCTTCGTTACGTGAAACTGTACCTCTCTGACTAAGGGTGTTTATCGCCTCTTTCACCTTTTTCTGTTCGCTACTGTTCAGAATAAAGTTCCTCAGTAGTTGTCGTCCCTCTTCTGACCCTGCAGATTCCGGATGAAACTGTACTCCTTCAATACTGTAATATCTGTGCTTAAGTCCCATTATTTCTCCATCATCTGTAGAGGCCGTAATTGTAAGCTCTTTTGGAAGAGTTTCACGTTCTACAGCAAGGGAGTGGTATCTTGTTGCTGAAAAGGGGTTCTTCAGGCCGGAAAAAACTCCGCTGTTTTTATGGCTGACATCTGAGTTCTTTCCATGGAACAGCTCTTTAGCATATATAGTTCTGCCTCCAAAAACTGTGGCTATAGCCTGCATTCCAAGGCAGATTCCAAGAACAGGTATTACTCCTGAGAATCTGGATATTACTTCCATGGAAATGCCGGCATCTTCCGGTCTGCCTGGTCCCGGGGATATTATTATATGTGATGGGTTTAGTTGCTGTATCTCTTCAATGGTTACTGTATCGTTTCTTTTTACTGTTACCTTCTGACCATCTTCCATAAGGTATTGATAGATGTTGTATGTAAATGAGTCATAATTATCAATTAAAAGGATCATCTCTGCCTCCTGTTAAAACTCAGCTTTCAGTGACTGAACAAGAGCAGCTGCTTTATCCAGACACTCCTGATACTCTTTGTGAGGCTGAGAATCTGAAACTATTCCAGCACCTGCCTGAAATTCTGCTACTCCATCTTTAAGTACCATTGTCCTGATGGCGATACAGGAGTTAAGGTTTCCATTGAACCCAAGTGAAAAGATCATGCCACCATAGACTCCCCGGCGGAGGTTTTCCAGCTCTTCTATTATCTCCATTGCTCTGATTTTGGGAGCTCCGGTTAATGTGCCCGCAGGAAATGTTGCTTTAATTGTGTCAAAAACAGTTTTACCTTCTGCAAGAGTTGCGGTTATTGTGGAAACAATATGGATAACGTGAGAGTAGTACTCCGTTTTCATAAGTTTTTCTACCTTAACTGTTCCAGGCTCTGCAACTCTTCCCAGGTCATTCCTTCCCAGATCAACCAGCATAAGGTGCTCTGCGCACTCTTTTTTATCCTTGAGAAGCTCTTTTTCAATTTCTCTGTTCTCTTCTGTGCTATTACCTCTCTTTCTTGTTCCTGCAATAGGTTTCAGCATCAGATCTCTTTCAGTAACTTTAACCATAACCTCAGGTGAAGAGCCAATTACAGAGAATTCATTAAAATCAAGATAGAACATATAGGGAGAAGGGTTAAGACTTCTGAGGTTTCTGTATATATCTATTCCGTCTGCACAGGTTTTAACAGAAAACTTCTGAGACAGAACTATCTGTATTGCATCTCCCTCTTTTATGTACTCTTTGCCTTTGTCAACCATTTTCAGATACTCATCTTCAGATATCTGTCTCTTAACTTTAAGTAAGTCTTCTGATGGCTGTTCTGGTTCAGGGTTACCTGAAGTTTTAATCTCTTCAATTAAGCTGTCTACTCTCTGTCTGGCACTCTGATAACTTAACTGTGGATCTTTACCGGGAGCAGACAGAGTAATAATATGGAGTTTCTGTTTTACACTGTCGTGAATGATAAGATCCTGAGGTATTACCATAAGGCTGTCAGGAATAGATGTGTTATTGGGCTTAATGGGGATATCTTCTATATATGCAATGTTCTCATAGCCCAGATAGCCAATAAGCCCTCCGTTAAAAGGGGGGAGTTCATCTATATGAGGAACTGTGATTTTTGAAAACCACTCTTCAATTGCATCAACAGGGGAGTCTGTTGATCTCTCTGAAGTTGATACAAGCCTTCCTGAGTTATTGTATCCTGTGATTCTCAGTTCACTATTTCTGATACAAAGTTTCCACAGGCTGTTTTTGCCTATAAAAGAGTATCTCCCTGTCAGTTCTCCCCGGTCTACTGACTCAAGAAGTATTGAACTCCCTGTTTTGAGAAAAACTGACATAGGGGTTTCAAGATCTGCACCGATTGTTTCATAAACCGGAATCAGATTGTACCTCTCAGAAAATCTGAGGTACTGGTTTTGGTTGATGGGCATCTGCTCCTCCTGTTCTTTTGATGAAAAATTATTTTCAGAATGAACAGCAGAGCAGAGCAGCTGCCGGAAAAAATCTACTTCTTAAGTTTGTAGAATTTCTCCAGCATCTCTTTGAAAATTGAGTTCTCTCTCTTAAGTTCTCTGGATCCTCTTGTTATTTTACAGAGGCTCAGCTTCAGTGAAGAAGCAATAGCACGTTGTGTCATGCCCTGATCCAGAAGTTTTACCAGTTCCCATCTGTTTGAGATGTCAGAGATCTCTTTTTCCGTAAGAATACTTTTTAGAAAATCTTCAATTTTTGAGGGTTTACTTTCTTTTGAAAGTACCAGCGCCAGTTCGTTAATCCTGTCAAGTTTCATTATTTGATACCTTTCTCTTCCTTAATAAAAAATTATAAGGATGATTTTAATCCCTCGCTATTCTGCTGTCAAACTTTTTTTAAAAAAATATGAAAAAAGATTCTGTTTTTAGGATAAATTATGGGGATTGCCAATAAATACTGTTCAAAATTACTTTTTTTGTGAGATTTGCCTTTTCTTTCAAATCTGACTTAAATTGTTTCATATTTTGCCCCCTTATTACTCCTTTTCGAATTCTTTGCCGTAATTTTCAGATACAAAATCTATATCTTTATCTCCCCGACCTGAGAGATTAACCAGAATTCCTGTATCTTTACTGCTGCTTTCAGATAGTTTAACTGCATATGCTATAGCATGAGAGGACTCTATTGCCGGAATAATTCCTTCTTTTCTGGATAGAGTATAGAATGCCTCAATAGCTTCCCTGTCATTTACAGTTTCATATTTTACTCTTTTAATATCTTTCAGCCATGAGTGTTCAGGACCAACCCCTGGATAGTCCAGCCCACTGGCAATTGAGTGTACCTCCATTGGGGAACCATCGCTGTTCTGAAGTAGATAGCACCTGAATCCATGTATAATTCCAGGTTTTCCCAGAGACAGTGTTGCTGCATGTTCTCCATCTTTAAACCCACGTCCCGATGGTTCGACTCCATGAAGAGAGACGCTGCTCTCATCAAGAAATCCCTGAAAAAGGCCTATGGCATTTGATCCACCCCCAACACAGGCAACAGCATGATCGGGTAGTCCTCCTGTAAGTTCAGTAAACTGTTCTCTGGCCTCTTCACCAATTACTCTCTGGAAATCCCTCACCATAAGAGGAAAGGGGTGAGGCCCTACTACTGACCCGATTGCATAGAACTGTGTTTCAGTATCTTCAAGGTATGCTTCAAATGCTGCGTCCACAGCATCCTTAAGAGTTTTTGTACCACTTTTCACAGGTATTACTCTTGCTCCAAGAATCTCCATTCTGATGACGTTTGGATGCTCTTTTGCAATATCGACTTCTCCCATGTATATATCACAGGATAGTCCTGTTATGGCTGCAGCAGTTGCAAGTGCTACTCCGTGCTGTCCGGCTCCTGTTTCTGCAATCAGCTTCTTTTTACCCATTTTTACGGCAACAAGTGCTTCCCCAAGACAGTGATTTATTTTATGGGCTCCTGTATGGTTGAGATCCTCTCTCTTGAGATATATCTGCCCTCCGTTTCCTGATAGATTTTTTGCATGGAAAAGAGGGGATGGGCGCCCTACATAACTTTTAAGAAGATCTGATAACTCTTTCTGAAACTGCGGGTCTTTTCTGATTGTCTGATATGTGCTGTTAATAGAGTCCATCACTTTTTGCAGAGCTGGTGGTATATAACTTCCTCCATACTCTCCGAAATATCCTCTCTGATCCGGTACCTGTCTGAAATCGCATTCAAATGTCATTTTCTGTTTCCTCCGCTCGTTTCTTTTTGTAGAAACAGGTGTATTGTATACATATTTTTTGTTCCTGTCAATAGTAACTCTGTGTTTTTTTTAATATCACTGTATTGACTTATGTCCCGGTTTTTTTTAATATTTTCTCAAAATGAATGGTCAGCCTGAGTTATATAAAGTATTGAAAGAATTAGCAATTAATTACGATTATTATGAGCATCCTCCTGTTCCTACAGTAGAAGAAGCCAGCAGATACTGGGTTGACATTGAAGCAGCTCATTGTAAGAATATTTTTTTCAGAAATCATAGAGGAAACAGACACTATCTGGTAGTTCTGGATTACAGAGAGAAGCTCAATATTGATAACCTGGTGAAGCTACTTAAACAGGGAAAATTGAGTTTTGCATCTGAAAAGAGATTAAAGAGGTATCTGGGAGTGCTTCCAGGATCGGTTTCTCCTTTTGGAATAATTAATGACGAAGATAATCATACTACGGTTTTTCTTGACAAAAACCTTGAGAGATATGATAGAATCAGTTTCCACCCCAATGAGAATACTGCAAGCCTGGTGGTTGGATTCTCAGATTTTTTAAAATTTCTGAAATGGAGTGGTAACCCTTTCGAATTTATTAAATTATATTAGGTGTTGATTATAATATGAAGAAAAAAGTTAAAGTACAGGATGTTAAAGTTGGTGATTATGTCATTCTTCCTCTGAAGTGGAAAGAGCATCAGTTCTGGCGCAACCATTTTCTGGTACGCAACACCAGAGATATAGCTAAAATAGCGGAAACAGGTCTGGAAGAACTTGAGGTTGATACAGAAAAGTCCAGAAACAGTGAAGAAGCTGCTGATGGTAAGCCAAAAAATGAGCAGGGGCCTAAGGTAGCTATGAAAGAAGAAGGAGCCGATAATTCTGACTGGGAAGAGTTCAACAGGATTCCTGATATGCTCAGTGATATAATAGCAGATAAGAGCATGCCTTCAAAAAAGAAAGCTGAGGCTGTATACTCTCACTCACTGACTCTTATGGATGATCTTTTCAACAATCCAAGTGCTGCTTCAATAGGAGTTGTAAAAAAAGGTATTTCAAATGTTGTTGATCTTGTACTGTCTGATGAAGAGACATCTATGAATCTTTTATCAATTACTTCCCACGACTTCTATACTTATACTCACTCTGTTAATGTAGGCATACAGTCTATAAGTCTTGCCAAAAGGCTGTATCATGGTTCAGACGCCCATGACATGCATGAACTGGGAGCAGGCTTTTTTCTTCACGATCTGGGTAAAACAAAAATTTCTCCGGATATCCTGAATAAACCTGCAAAACTCACAGATGAGGAGTTTGCAATAATAAGAAGCCATCCATATCAGGGATACAGACTTTTGAAGAAGACAGAATTTCTCACTGAAGAGTGTAAGGTCATTACTCTTCAGCACCATGAGAGAGATGACGGCACCGGTTATCCAAGAAGCCTGAGAAGCGATGAAATAAGTGATTATGCAAAAATATGCTGCATTGCAGATGTATACGATGCATTAACTGCAGAAAGATCTTATAAGAAGGCAATGTCTCCTTTTGAAGCTCTCAGCTTTATGAAAGAAAAGCTGTCCGGACATTTTGATAAGAAAATTTTCTCTTCATTTGTACAACTCTTTGCCTGAGTCTATTTAGACAGTTTCTCTGGAGTAAACCTGATTCCCACCTCTGGATTTGGCACTCTCCAGAAGAGCGCAGGTTGTTTCCAGAAGGGAGTCCTGTGAAAGAAACTTATGTGGTACAGCAGCTGAACAACCTGTACTGACTGTAAGCTTGACAAGAGGTGGTACAGGAATTGAGTATAAACTTACAGATATTTTTTCCGCCAGATGGTAACCACTGGCGGTTGTTGTTTCAGGAAGAATAAGTGTAAATTCATCACCACCTGATCTTGATATAAAGGCTTTTTCTATATTAACAAGTTCAGTAATTTTCTCAGCTATTCCTACAATTATCCTGTCTCCTGTTTTATAGTCAGAGATTTTATTGATATAGCTGAGATTGTCGATATCTATCATTATAAGGCACAGAGGTGTTTTCTGATTAAGACTCATATCCCAGAGGTTCTGGTAAGTGGATTTGAAGTTTCTGAAATCCGGTAGTCCTGTAAGAATATCTTTGAACGCACTGCTTTTCAGTTCATCAACCAGATTATTCAGCGTTAGACTTAAGGAACCGATTTTTTCTGCATCACTGTTAATCCGGTTCTCAAGGTCTGATTTTTTCCTGTTGATGCGAACTCTTCGCCAGACAATGAGAAATGATACCAGTAGAACAAGAGTAGAGGAAGCTGAATATCGAAAGAAGCTGTTCTGCCATACAGATTCATCAATTTCCAGAATGAATCTGTCAATTCTGTTGTCTGAGATTCCATAGCAGTTTGAGTTATACATTTCCAGTGTGTATGTACCGGGAGGAATATTGGTATAAGTAAGAGTGGTACCGCTTTTTATGGAGTGGTAATCTCTGTCTATTCCCTGAAGTTTTATATTACAGATATTCTGGGATGAGCAGGAGTAGTGAGTAACCACCGGAGTAATCGAGAATGTATCTGTCCGGGCTGGTAAAGAGGTTTTTGAGGACTCTAAAATACGGCTAACCTTTCCATTACCTTTATGAAAGGATATCTTCACAGATCCCCTGCCCGGGGGTATACGGTTTATATTAAGGGATTGCAGAGACATAAATGATATGAACTTACTGTTTTTAAATATTATATCCCCTTTAATATTTCCTTCCAGAATTGTTGGAAGGGGAGAGGTCAGAGGTATTCCCTTATACTGTTTCAAAAGTTTTATTATACCGTTATTTCTATTTATTTTAACCAGACCTGCTGCACAGGAGAGCAGAATTTCACCTGTATGCATCTGTTTCATTGTATATATTTCAGATGTTGCAGGTAACAGGACTTTTTTTATGAAATAGCGATTCTTCCCTTTTGTAACCTGCCATAAATTTCCTGCAGAAGTCGATATAAGTGCATTCTGTCGGTTCTCAGGAATAATTGAACTTATTTTGTGCTCCAGTTTACCCATAAGAGGCTCCGACTTCCCGGAATCGAATATATATGAACTAAAGTTTTTACCTGACGCTAACCAGACTGCTCCATCAGAAGTTGTACCTGTACTGGTAACAGGAGAGTTGCCGGAGTATACTGTGGATATGATGCCATTAGTTGAATTTATATGAATTAATTCACCTTCACCGGTAGTTACGAACACTCCTTTGGTTTTATCAGAGCAGAGAGTGGTAAAATTATCTCTCCTGAGTATGAGTTTAACTTTCAGATCAGATTTATTCATACATTTAAGAAGCCCTTTCTTTGTAGTAAACCAGAGCTTACCTGTACTATCTTCAACTAAATGTTCAACAGAATATCTGTTGCGGTATATAGTCTCAAAAGTTCCCTCGTTCCTCCTGTCTGATGTGAGCCGTCCTATTCTGCCATCTCTGGTACCTGCCCAGATATTACCATCTGAATCAATAAGTGCAGAGGTTATCATGTCAGGAAGGTATGGGGAGGGTGGTTCAAGAACTGCAGGTTCCTTATCAGAGAGAGAGGATTTGAAGCTATTATATACTTCCACGTAACTGATTATTCCTGACGGATGGCCTATCCATAGTGTTCCGAAACTATCCATAAATAGTGAAGAAACAGAATCTGAAGCTATAGAGTGGAGAAGGCTGTTGCTGTGTCTCCTGTTTGTAACTGAAACCAGAACACCCTTCCGGTGAACTATTTTATATAAACCTTTTGATGCAGTACCGCACCATAGAACACCCATTTTGTCTTCGTATAATGCCGTTATTGAACAGTTTTTCAGTATATGATCTGAAGTTTCAGGTGAAACCAGGCAGAGGCCATTTTCTGTACCTGCCCATAGAATGGATTCCTGACCTGCAATAGAGGTTACATAGTTAGTGTTTCTGCTTTTATATAACTCTGTAAATCTGTTTTCAAGAAGATTGAACACCTTGTTATGGGCGATGAATTGTATGGATTTATCTTTTTTCTGTAGAAAATTTCCAATATGCTGATTGTTGAACCTTATAAAACTGTCAAAATAGGGAGTGAAATTTCTGTAGTCATTTCCTGGAGGCAACTGCATAATGTTCAGCCCTCCCTTTTTTGTTCCAATTACCAGATGTCCTGAAGTATTCAGGGAAATAGATGTTATATGATTATCTTTTAAAACTCCCTGGCTCTGATCAGAACTGTGATAATGGAAAAGTTCTGTCCGTTGAGTATCCATTCTGCACAACCCGTTTTCAGTTCCTATCCACAGATTATCATAACTATCACTGTAAAGAGCAGTAATTTTGTCGGATGGGAGAGGGTGTTGCCCGGAAGAGGCAGTGTAAACTGTAAAACTATGACCATCGTATCTGCACAGGCCTCTGGATGTTCCGAACCAGATATACCCCGCTTTATCCTGTATTATAGTGTTAACAGTGCCTGGGAGAAGGCCTTTTTTTGTATCAATGTGTTTAAAAAAAGGGGATGAATAGCTGTATGGAAAATTATCTTTTTCCAGAGGATATAAGGAAAGTATAAGAAGAGGAAAAAGAACAATATAGACAAATATTCTGATTTTTTCCTCCATTGCAGAACTTATCACGGGTCCTGCTTTTTTTCAATAGTATTGCATAAATTATGAATAACTAATCAAAGTTAATTAAGAAAAAGCTTTGCAAACCGATATCTTTAATGTAATATATTCATGGAGTACATTTAATGAACTGGAAGATTTCCGTAATTTTTTTTCTGTTTTTTACACTTACTCTTACCACTTCAGCAGCAGGTACAATAACACTTCCCGGTAAAACGGCTCTGCTGGGAAAGGTGTGGGGAGTTCTGAAATATTATCATCCCAATGTGGCTAAAAGCAGTGATGAGTGGGATGATGCAATTATAGATTATTACGGGAGATTGAAAAACTGTCGTAATTCAGCGGAAGTTAACCTTCTTATTGAAGATGTCATAAAAAGAGCTGGTGGAGTTAATGTTCTTGATCAGCGTATTGAAAGTGCTGATCTCTCAGTAAGTGATAAAAAAGGGCTCTTTTCATGGATTGACAGTTCAACTATCCTGAGTGCTTACAATAAACTGAAATTAAAGATACTGATTGTGGATTCTCTTGGCTTTACCAGCAGATATGTTAAAAAGAGTGTTGATGGCAGAGCTGATTTCTCAGTAGAAAAGGATTATGCTGAAAAGGGATATTTCCCTTCAGAAGAGTATCGGGTTCTCGGAGTTATCCGTTACTGGAATCTTATTAACTATTTCTATCCTGATAAATCCATGATCACTGCAGACTGGCATGCGGTGTTTGAAGATTGTCTGGATGCAGTTATAAGAGCACCCGGACAGGATGAATATCATATGGCACTGAGAACATTTACAGCTTTAATAAAAGATGCCCAGTCTGTTTTTGTAAGTGATGTCTACAACGCTATCACCGGTATTAATACCCCTGGTTTAAAACTCAAAGCTGTTGAAGGGAAAATTATAGTTACAGCTCTTCTTCCTGAAAAACTACAGGGAGCTCCTGAGATTATTAAAGGAGATGAAATCGTAACAGTTGATGGCGTTGCTGTTGACGAACTTAAAGTTAAACTGGCTAAAGAAGTCTCATATTCAAATCAGAAGAATATGGATCGTAATATATGCGATGTTCTTCTTAATGGCTTCTCTGACACTGTAACCGTAGGTATTGACAGGGGAGAAACCGGGGTTCATGTATACACTCTGAATAGATATCCTCTTGAAGAGATAAAAAAAGCTTTTGAAAAACTTGAAGATAACCGTAACTGGAAACCTCTGGTTCCGGGTATTGCATATATAAATATGAAAACACTTCTTTCTGATGATGTAGATGATGTTGCTGCTGAAATCTCAGATTATGAGAATCTTGTTTTTGACTGCAGAGGTGGTGCCAATTCCTTTATTGCCCTGAAACTTGTAAAACTTCTTAATAAGAACTCTACTCCTTATCTTAAATATACTGAAATTGATCCGGATTCTCCGGGAACATTTATTTTTCAGGAACCTCTGACTGCAGGACCACTTTCAGAAAACAGCAATTATTTTAAAGGTAAAATTTATCTTCTTGTAGATAGAAATGTCCAGAGTGATACTGAAATAGCTGCAATGGCTCTTCAGGCTATGGATGGAGCTGTAGTTGTTGGAGAAGCTACTGCAGGATCTGCCGGTACACCATCAATGTTATCTCTCCCGGGAAAGATTAAGGTTGGTTTTTCAACCAGAGGTATCTTTTATCCTGATGGAATAGGAATCCGTCAGGGGGGGATTAAAATTGACGAAGTTGTGGATATAACTATTGAAGGTGTTAAAGAAGAGGCAGATGAGATTCTCGCCCGGGCTATATCTTCTATTAATAAAGCTGCTCAGGGAAATTAATCTGTGAAAATATTCCCTCTCCTGTTAATTCTGCTGTCCATACCTCTTCTGGGTGAATATGGTGTGAAAATCGGAGTCAGTAATTCCAAAATAATGTACGATTCACATGGTATTGAGAAGGGCGAATCCACCGGTTTAAGAGGGGGTATTTTTTATCGTTTCAGAATTGGTAAAAGCAGAATTTCAATACAACCGGAAATATTCTATGTTGAAAAAGGAGTGAATCTTTCTCTCGATCTTGTAGGGCAGGAGTCTGCCAGAGCAGAGATTATGAGGAAATATATTGAGATTCCTCTTATTGTGAGGTTCAATCTTCTCAAAAGAAAATATCTCTATTTTGATGTATACCTTGGAGCTTACGGAGCATATAATCTCAGCGCAAAACAGAAACTGAAATATCAGGATCAGGTTTTTGTTGAAGATTACAGCTACTTTACAAAAAAATATGATTTTGGTTATACTGCCGGAGGTATTGTGAGTTTTTCTATTGGCAAAGGGAAAGCTCTGTTTGATTTCAGGTTTACCACAGGTCTTGTGGATACCAGAAAGAACTACTATTCCGGTAATACCGGATCAGTGAAAAACAGCACATTCTCTCTTATGGCAGGATACGCCTTTTAATCTCATATTGTAATCTTCTCAGTATTTCCCGGGGTTATTTGCTATCTGGTAAAAGTTGACTGATAGTAGGGAAAACAATATACTTGATTACTTAAGGGAGGGCGTATGTTAATTCTTCAGCAGATACCTGCAGGTGGAGATAGAAACTTTGGCTACATTGTTGGATGTAGCAGAACCGGAGATGGTGCTGTAATTGATCCTTCTATGGACGCATCACTTCTTTGTGCATATATTGAGCGTTATAAAATTGATATTAAGTATCTTATAAATACTCACAGCCATTATGATCATGTTACCGAAAATAACCGCTTTATTGAAGCTGGAGCAGAACTTCTTGAAGCTGGTGATTCTGATGAAACAGTTAAAGTAGGAGACTGGAACGTCCACCTGATTCCAACACCAGGTCATACTGATGATTCAATCTGTATAAGAGTTGAGGATCATATTATTACCGGAGATACTCTATTTGTTGGTAAAGTCGGTGGAACCGGTAGCAGGGAAAGTGCTGAAAAAGAGTTTATCAGCCTGAAGAAGCTGATGGAGTTACCTGAAAATACCAAAGTATGGCCAGGGCATAACTATGGTGCAAAAAACATGTCAACTATAAGAGAAGAGAAGGATTCAAATCCCTTCTGTACCCGTCTCGATTCAATAGATAGTTTTCTCTGGATTAAAGATAACTGGAGCAGTTATAAAACAGAACATTTTCTGATTTAGGAAGATATTATGAAAGAGTGGTATAAAGAGTGGTTTAATGAGAACTATCTGTATCTATACGCCCATAGGGATGATGTGGATGCAGATCTTCAGGTTGATCTTATTGAAAAAACCGTGCCTGACCTTAAAGATAAGGTTATGCTGGATCTCTGCTGCGGAGAAGGCAGACATACGGCGTTGCTTCTGGAGAGAGGATATCGGGTTACTGGTATGGATCTGTCCAGGACTCTCCTTGAATCCGGTAGAGAGAAATTTGGAGATATTCCTTTGATAAGAGGTGATATGAGAGCCATTCCAGGTAAGTTCGATATGGTTCTTTCTCTATTTACCAGTTTCGGTTATTTTGAAACAGCTGAAGAAAATCTTAATGTTATTAAAGGGATTTCAGATGCTTTAACTTCAGGTGGGTATCTCTGGATCGATTTTTTTAATAGTCTCTATGTAGAGAGAAATCTTGTACCTGAAAGTAGTAGATATCTTGATAACGGAGTTCATGTAACAGAGAAGAGAGCTATTCAGGATTACAGAGTCGTTAAGAATATAAGATTTCTTGATGAAGATGGACGGGAATCACTATATAAAGAATCGGTGGCTCTGTTCAGCAGAGGAGAACTTCAGAGTATGATTTTTGAATCAGGCTTTGAAATCATTGAGTGCTTTGGGGATTACTATGGCTCCCAGTGGAGTGCTGACTCTTCCAGAACTATTCTCTGCTGCAGGAAAAAGGTAGTATGAAAAAAATATTAACCGGTCAGCAGACAGGTCTGCTGGGTGGTCCTCTCTATACAACTTTTAAAGTTCTGACTGCAATCAGACTTGCAGAAGAGTACCGGGAAGAAGCGGTATACTGGCTTGAAACAAATGATGCTGATTTCAGGGAAATAAGTGTTATTGACTATATAAACAGCAGAGGAGAACTGAAAAGTTTACGCTGGAATCTGGATACCGGAGGTTCTTCTACAGGACAGGTTAGAGTGGATGATAACCTGGTGGAAATTCTGAATACATTCTTCAGAGATATTCAGCAGACAGATTTTACATCTGAACTGAGAAATCTGGTATTAAACTGCTATAAAAAAGGTGATACTCTTGAGTCGGCATCTTTAAAACTGGCAGCAGAGATTTTCAGGGATTTCAAACTTACACTTTTTGCTCCAACTGACAGGGATTTCAGAAGACATAGTAAAGCTATTCTTCTCAGGGAAGCTGATAGAACCAAATCAGGTAATCAATGTAACCTTTTTATTATGGATGGAGACATAAGAAAAGGGGTTTTTAAAACTGATGAAGGTTTTTCTGCAAGAGATGGCAGAGTAGTTAATCTTAAAGATTACGATCTTGTTCCCAATGTCAGAACAAGGAACCTCTGTCAGGATAGTTTCTTTAATACTCATATATATGTGGCAGGACCCGGGGAGATTAAGTACATTGCAGAGCTTTCTGACTGGTACAGATATCATGAAGTTAAACCTGCTGAAGTAGTCCCCAGGATGTCTTTGACTTTTAAAGAACCCAGGGTTAAGAGGCTGTTGGGAAAATGTAGTCTCTCTCTTGAAGAGATCGTCTCTTTGAACAGAAGTGATATCCCCGGAAGAATTGCGGCTCAGAACTCAGGAGAAACTCCCGGTGAGAAGCTGAAAAAAGCTATGGCTGCAGGAGAGACATTCTTAAAGGAGATTGAAGCTTTCGGGTTTAATAGCAGAAAAATAGGAAAAACCTTAAGAACCATGATTAAAGAGGAGGCAGGAAGAGTCAGAAAAGAGATTAAAGATAAGAACAGTAGTGCTATAACTGCTGCAGAATCTGTTTCAGATCTTCTTAGACCTTATGGGAAACCTCAGGAGAGGGTTTTCAATATTTTTTACTACATGAATAAATATGGAGGCATATCTTTTGTAAAGTGGCTCTATGACAATTATAAAGACGGTACAGTAATGATGGAGGTAGACGGTGGTTGATATTCTGGCAATTGGCGCACACCCTGACGATTGCGAAATTTTCATGGGTGGAACTATACTGGCAATGGCTGCTCAGGGACGGAAGGTTGCTGTATGTGATCTAACCATGGGGGAGGCCGGAACTTATGGATCAGCAGATCTGAGGAAGAAAGAACTTGATGCTGCTTCAGAGATTCTTAAACTGGAATCCAGACATACTCTGAATATGCCGGATGGAAATGTAAGAAACAGCGAAAAGAACCGTATGAAAGTTATTGAAGTAATAAGAAAACTGAGACCTGAGCTTATTTTTACATTCTCTTCAGAACTGATCAGACATCCTGATCATAAGTATTGTGGAGAAATTGTAAGAGAGGCTGCTTTTCTTTCAGGTCTTGAAAGAGTTATAACAGGTAGTCCAGCTTTCAGGCCTTCAGGAGTAATTACTTTTCCTGAACTTATAGTTACAGAAAAGCCCTCGTTTGTAATAGATATAAGTGAATTCAGAGGGGCAAAGCTGGATTCAATAAGATGCTACAGTTCTCAGGTTATAAAACCCGGGGAAGATGATGCAGGAACTAAAACTCTTATCAGATCCAATATGATGTGGAATCTGCTTGAAGCAAGAGATGTAACTGCAGGTGGCATGATTGGAGTAGATTATGGTGAACCTTTCTACTCACCATCAGTACCGGCGGTTAAAGATCCCATTGAGAATTTCAGGAGGAGTATGAGATGAATATTGCTGTACTATGTTATCACAGAATTGGTGGTTCAGGAGTTGTTGCTTTTGAAATTGGGAGAGCTATGGCTGAAGAGAGAGGCCATAATGTCCATTTTGTAGGCCTGGAACCTCCTTTCAGACTGAAGGATGTTAAATCCGACAGACTCCATTTTCATAAAATAGATCTGAAAGAGTACCCGGTATTTGATTTTCAGCCTTATGCTCTGGCTCTGGCATCAAGATTGTCAGATATTCTGTGCGAACATAAGATAGATGTTATTCACAGTCACTATGCAATGCCCCATGCAGTATCAGCAATAATGGCAAGAGAGATCTCTGACTGTAAGGTAAGATGTGTTACTACACTGCACGGAACAGATATAACTGTTGTGGGAGTTCATCCTACAATGATGAATATAACAAAATATGCAATTCATAAAAGTGATGCAGTAACAGCTGTATCAGATTTTCTTAAAAATGAGACAGCTGAGAGATTTTTTGTGAAACCCGAAAGAATTCACAGAATATACAACTTTGTTAATTCCCGCTTTTTCTACCCTGTTAACTTTGACTGGAGAGAGCGTAAACGTAAAGTTTTTCTTCATATATCAAATCTCAGAGAAGTAAAGGCTCCACTTGATGTAGTCAACATATTTAACGGTATTTACAGGAAAACCGGAATGGATTGTGAGTTAAGAATAATTGGTGAAGGGCCTCTGAAAGGGGATATGATTGCTCTGGCTCAGAAACTCGGAATCTCAGACAGAGTTAAATTCCTTGGTATAAAGAGAGAGTTGAAAGAGGCATTTGCAGATACTGATGTATTTATTCTTCCAAGCCGCAATGAATCTTTTGGCCTGGTAGCTCTGGAAGCTATGGCTTTTGGAGTTCCGGTTATTGCTTCTGCAGTTGGTGGTTTACCTGAAGTTATTGAAGATGGTGAAAATGGATGTATTTTTAGAATTGACAAGCCTGAAGAGGCCGTTGAAAAGGGTGCAGAACTTATTCTGAATCCTGATTTCTACGAAAAGGTAAGAACCGGTGGACTGGAAACTGCTGAAAAGAAATTCAGAATGGATAAAATTATTGATCAGTATGAACAGCTGTATAGAGGCTGAAGCCGGAGGATGATATTAAACAGTTAAGAAAACTTCTTCCCTATTTTAAGGATAATGCCGGTGCTTTAATTACCGGTATGTTGTTTCTGATTCTGCAGAATGTGTTCTATGTTCTTATACCGGAAACCTTCAAAAAGATTCTGGATGAACTGGCAGGTCAGAACAGATGGGAGCTTCTGCAGGGTTATATGGTGGATGTACTGTTGTACACTGCAGGACTGACTCTGGCTCTCTACATTATGAGGAACCTTATAATAGGTATCTCAAGAAAGATAGAGTATAAACTGAGGAAAGATATTTACCATAAACTGACCTCAGTGGATATAAAGTTCTACAGAGATCATGAAACCGGTGATCTCTCTTCAAGATGTACAAGTGACTTAAGTGATGTAAGGCTTCTGCTGGGGCCCGGAATAATGTATGTGCCAAATTCACTTACCAGAATTGGTTTCTTCATTCCTGTACTGGCAACAATAAGTTCTGAAATACTCATGTACTGCGGTATTCTTGTAAGTTTTGTTATCTTCATGATTATTGTAGTTCTACCCCGTATAAGACCACTCTTTAAAGGAATAATGGAGATGCAGGGGGCACTTAGCAATTATGTATGGCAGACAATCTCAGGAATCTCCACTATTAAACAGTTTGCAATGGAGAAAGAGGAGATGGAGCGATTTGCAGATATAAATAAAAAGTATATTGCAGGCCGTATGAAAATTGCTATTGTAAAAGATTCTCTATGGCCTTTCTTCATGCTTATCTTCTCATTAACCAGTCTTGTGATTCTCTATATAGGGGGCAGGCAGGTTATTAATGGTGAAATGACTATTGGGGAACTGATGCAGTTTGTTGTAATGATAAGTATGCTCACTTTTCCGATTCTGTCTCTTGGATGGGTTATGACTCTTATACAGCAGGGTATAAGTGCTATGGAGAGGATAAACGGTATTCTGGATTATCCGGATGAGATATCTGATAAAGGGGAGCAGTTGAACGGAGGCTTTGAACTGAATATAGAAAATCTGGGATTTGCCTATAAAGACAGTACTGAAACAGTACTTGAAAATATAAGTATGACTATTTCTCCAGGTGAAGTCGTAGGTGTTACCGGAAGGGTTGGATGTGGTAAATCAACTCTGGTTAAACTTATCACCCGGATGGAAGCCCCGGATAAAGGAGATATTCTGATTAATGGAAAAAGTATAAATAGTATAAAACCCGATGAACTTTACAAAGCTGTAGGGGTTGTGGCTCAGGATCCGTTTCTCTTTTCAAAATCTGTAAAAGATAATATCTCACTTGGACCTGGTGAAATGAACTATGAAGAGGTTGTAAAATCTGCTGAAATTGCAGGAGTTTCAGAGGAGATAGAGGCACTGCCGGATAAATATGATCAGATAATAGGTGAAAGAGGCCTGACTCTTTCAGGTGGTCAGAGGCAGAGAGTTACAATTGCCAGAGGCATATATAAAGAACCCTCTCTTCTTATAATGGATGATGCTCTCTCTGCAGTTGATTCTGAAACTGAAGAGAAGATCCTGAAAGATCTCTTAAGTAAGAACAGTAATATGAGTATTCTCTTTATTTCCCATAGAATCTCATCTCTTAAAGCTGCAGACAGAATATATGTACTGGGAAAAGGAGAGGTCTGTGAAGAGGGAACTCATGATGAACTTCTGAACAGGGATGGAACCTATGCAAAACTTGCAGCGCTCCAGAGAATGGAGGGAAAAGATGTTTAAGAGAATCTTTTCAGGACTTGCCAAAGACCTTGGTATTGTAAAAAAACTGGCTCCTTATGCTGCCAAATATAAAACTTACCTCTTTTTTGCAATTATCACACTGGTACTTACAGATGTGCTGATTGTTGTGCAGCCGGTGCTTGTTAAGTATGGAATAGATACAAATATAGGAAATAAAGATTTTGAAGGTCTGAAGGTTACAGCCCTCTGGCTTCTGGGAGCAATGATTGCGGGATTCCTGCTCAATATAGTTATGCAGCTTGGTATACAGTATCTGGGGCAGAAGATCCTGTGCGATATAAGACTTGATCTGTTTCGTAAAGTTTTGTGTCTCTCCAACGACTATTACGACAAAACTCCTGTAGGTAAAACCCTTACTAATGTAACTACAGATGTGGAAACTATCTACCAGTTTATGTCTGAAGGTATTGTAGTTGTTGTAGGTGATCTGTTTAAAGTGGTTCTTATATTTTTTGCTATATATATGATAAATGTCAAACTGGCTATGATAGCTACCTTTACTATTCCTATATTTGTAATCACAACTCTTCTGTTCAGAAATAGTATCAGAACCGGCCACAGAGGTGTCAGAGAGGCGAATTCAGAAATTAACAGAATGGTAGTTGAAACAATTACCGGAATCAGGGAAGTTGTACAGTTTAACTACAGAAAGAAGGCCCGTATCCAGTTTGAAGAGGCCAACAGCAATTACCTTAAGTACTATCTGAAAGTCGTAAAAGCTTATGCCGGATATTTTCCGGTTATTGAGATAGTTTCAGGTGTCAATATGGTAATGGTTTTCTTTTATGCTCATAAATCTATGGGAGTAGAGGTAAAAGCCGGGGAGATAGTGGCATTCTTTACATTTATAACTATGTTTTTCCGCCCTCTCAGACAGCTTGCGGAGAAGTTCAATATGTTCCAGTCTTCAATGGCTGCATCAGAAAGGATCTTCAAACTTCTTGAAGAGAATATATCTGTAAGAAATAAGAGTACCTCTGAGGCCTGTAGTGTAAAAAAAGGTGCAGGTATCGTTTTTGATGATGTTACTTTTTCCTATAAAGAAGGAGTACCGGTATTGGAGAATGTATCACTTGAGATAAAACCAGGGGAGAAGGTTGCATTTGTAGGGCCTACAGGTAGTGGAAAAACCACAGCTGTTAAACTTGTCAGCCGCCTTTATGATGTGGACTCTGGTAGTATAAAGGTAGATGGGGAAGATGTAAGGGAGATGAGAATAGGGTCTCTTCGGGAAGGAGTGTCTGTGGTTCCTCAGGAGCCATTTATTTTTAAAGGTAGTGTTGCAGATAATATCTCTCTCTTCAGAGGAGATGGTGTGGATGAAAAGATGAAAAACGCTGCTGAATCCACTAATGCCTCAGCTTTTATAAATAGTCTTGAAAATGGATATCAGCAGGAACTCAATGCCGGAGGCTCATCACTTTCTGAAGGAGAGAAGCAGCTTCTGAGTATTACAAGAGCAATCTATGATGACCCTTCAGTACTTATATTTGATGAGGCTACATCAAATATTGACTCACGGAGTGAAAACTATATTGAAGCTGCAACCAAAGAGCTTGTTAAAGGTCGTACATCTATAGTTATTGCTCACAGATTGTCTACCATAAGGATGGTGGACAGAATATTTGTATTTGCAAAAGGAAAGATTGTTGAGAGTGGATCTCACGATGAACTGATTGAGGCTGGAGGACTATACAGTGATCTGTATGAGACTCAGGCTTCAGCGTTAAGATAGAAGGTGAAATATGAAAGGAACAGTTGTTGTCGGTTTTAGTGGCGGAAAAGACTCAACTACTGCTTCAATTCTTCTGAAAAAGCAGGGCTATAAGGTTAAGGGCCTTACAATGCTTATGGGATTTGAGGGTGAAGCAGAGAAGTCGGAGAAGATAAAAAAACTTGGTGAAGCTATTGGTATTGAAGTTGAGCTTGTGGACTTCAGGGAGCCATTTAATGAAAAAGTTGTAGACTATTTTATAAAATCCTATGTTAATGGCGAGACTCCAAACCCCTGTGCCTTATGTAACAGAGATATAAAATTTGGTCTTCTGATGGACTATGCTTTTGAGAAGATGGGAGCTGATAAGTTTGCTACAGGACACTATGCAGATAAGATGAGTATCGAGGGATTTGATTTTCTCAGTGAACCTGCAGAACAGAAGAAGACCCAGATCTATTTTCTCTCTCTTATTGGTAGAGAGAGGCTGAAAAATATTCTATTTCCTCTTTTTGGGATGAGTCTTGATAAGGTAAGGGAAACAGTTGCCGGTCTTCCTCTTGTGGGAGGAGGCAAAGAGAGTCAGGATATCTGCTTCCTTGAAGGGGGAAAACTTGAAGAGTTTCTGAGAGATCGTCTGCCGGAAGATGTAATGAAACCCGGGGATATTCTGGATATAGATGGTAAGAAGATTGGAACTCACAGAGGCGCTTTCTACTTTACTATAGGCCAGAGAAGAGGCACAGGTTTTGCTTCTGACCGTAAACTCTATGTTGTTAAAAAAGATATGGTGAACAATACCATTACTCTGGGAGATGAGAAGTATCTCTACTCAGAAGAGATGGAACTTAAAGATATGGTTTTCTGGAGTAAGGCTGAAGCAGGGGATACTCTTAAAGTTAAGATAAGATACATGACCGAACCAGTAGGGTGTACTGTTACTGAGATTACTGATGATAATATAAAAGTTAAATTTGAGAAACCAGTAAAATCCGTAACCCGTGGGCAGGTAGGTGTTTTTTATAAAGATGACATAATCACCGCTGCAGGGATAATATTGTAAAATCTTTACTTACATATATGAATAAGGAAATACCTACGTTACAGATTGTCTCAAAACTAATACCAAAAAACAGTTTAACGCGAAGACACGCGAATAAAAGCAAAGAAATATTAAAAAGTTCGTAAAAGACTTACGTTTTTAATCTTTTACTCACTTTTTAATAGACTCCTTTTAAATTAACACGAATAAAAGGTGAATGTTCCCATGGCTTTGCCAGTCACGAACTTGCGTCATTAAGGTCTAATGTGGGTTAAAAGGCTTATTCTAGGGGATTGGCAGAGATTTATTTGAATGATAGTTGGAAAAAGAGATGGAAAATCTTTTTTTCATCTCTTTTATTCGCGTGTATTAGCGTTCTGCTTTTTAAACTTTTTTAGAAAATTTCCTATCCCGGTCCTCCTGGATTCTTTTCCAGACATCTTTAAATATTGCCGGTGAATCGAGATCATATGGGCATTTTTTGATACAGGCTCCACAACCGGTACAGTCTTTATATGTTTTAGGCAGTGATTTAATTCTATCGTAAGCCCAGTCTTTCAGATCGTATCTGAAGTAGTAGGCAGAAAGAAGATGAAGGAAGGTTACAGGTAAACCTTCAGGGCAGGGCATGCAATATTCACACCTACGACAGAAAGAGTCCCCAAGTTCCTCTTTTTCATGAAGCAGAAGATTCAGCTCCTCCTGAGTAAGTTTGTTCAGGTTATCCAGAACGCTGAGATTATCGGGAATCTGCTCAGATTTATCCATTCCGGGGATTACAACGTCTGCTCCTTCAGTGAGAATGTATCTCAGGCTGAGAGGGACATTACGCAATGCTCCACCTGCAACAGGTTTCATAGCAATCATTCCAATGCCTCTCTCTTTAGCAAAAGGCAGAAGCTCTTTTTTGCATTCAGTTTCTATTATATTGAAAGGAACCTGGATTGTAGCAAAATCAAATTTCTTAAGAGCTTCAAGAACGATCCAGGGTTTATGACCGGTAATCCCAATATGTCCGATTTTACCAGCCTTTTTAGCCTCAACAAGACCTGCAAGCGCTCCATCAGGGAGGAATATATCGTTAAAATCCTTCTCAGTTGAAACATTGTGGAGCTGAAAGAGCTCAATATGATCTGTCTGCAACTCTTTTAATGAAACATCCAGATCTTTAAGAACATTCTCTCTATCTCTGGAGTAGGATTTTGTAGCAATAATTACCTCTTCTCTTCTTTTAGAAAAAACCTGACCCATCTTTGTTTCACTGTCAGAATAGATTCTTGAAGTATCAAAGAAGTTGATACCAGCATCAATTGCTTCATTAATAATCTTTACAGCTTCTTCCACAGTAAGCCTCTGAATGGGGATGCCACCAAAGCCTACAGGATTTATCATCAAACCGGTTTTACCGAGCTCTATTTTCATTAACCACCTCTCACTTAAAATAGAATTCTAATACACAATGTCCGGTTTTGTAAAACAGAAAGAGAAAAATGCACTGACTTACACGGACTAACAGTGACTGGTACCCTGCAGGGAGAGGATACCCACCTGTCTTCGCTAAAGTTTCGCCATGGTTAAAACACAGGGGAATCCCTACATCCTGCTCTGCACTATTGTAAATCAGAATAACCCGTAGGGGTTGTTCAACAGAAGACAAATCAACTGTTAATCATGTAGGCCCAAGGCATGCCTTGCCCATACGATTCAGTTTCTGAAACAGGTATTAATGAGTCCAGCAAGCCTTGCCATGTAATTCACCTGTGTCGGTCTGTTGTCTGTCTGTGTTAGTCCCTGAAAGTCCGTGTTCTTCCTGAGCTCTGCTCAGGATGTAAACTTTTTATAATTTTACCTGTTGATTTTATTGAAAGAGGGGGGTATAATAGACGCGGTTTAGTTCAAGGGAAGAGGGAGAACTGAGTGTTCAACCCCGCAGCCCCCGCTGCCGTGACCGGATGCTGATCTTTCAGCCAAGTCTTCAACCTTGACAGCCACTGTTCATCTGAATGGGAAGGCTGTTGAAGATATCCGGGAGCCGGAAGACCTACTAAGCTGTTATTTTTGTTGTTTTCTGCGGTGGGCGGAAAGCAGAAGAGTTAAATTACTTTTTTGAAGTGATATGATTTATGTGGAGATTTCTCTATTCATAAATCATGAATTTTAACGGGAGAGCTCTATGAAAAAAAATGAGAGTTTTTTAAAGGTTGTGGATTTCCATGCTCCGGTAACCGGAACCTTTTACAGGTCTGCATATCCGGGATTTGATCCTTTTGTAGATGTTGGGAAAAGAGTTAAAAAAGGAGATGTTCTGTGTATTATCGAATCCATGAAATCTATAAGCGAAATCAGAAGCAGTACAGAAGGATACATGAAAGAGATTCATGCGGATAATGAAGAGACAGTAATGGAGGGACAGCTTCTCTTTTCAATAAGAGAGAGCTCTTCAGATCAGGATAACAGAATATGAGAGGAGAGACAGGAGTTTTTTAATGGTTGATAGAAAGAGATTGATGATTGCAGCTATTTTTCCGGTGCTGATAATGCTTGTACCGGATAGTATATGTCTTAAGTATAGTGTATCTCTGGTGGAGCAGAGATTTATTGCAATAATGGCTATGGCTGTTATCTGCTGGGCTTTTGAAATTATTCCGGTATACGCTACCTCCATAATGGTAATTGTTATGCAACTGCTTTTTATTTCAGATAAGGGCTTTGCTTTTCTTATAAACAGCGGTGGATACAGTGAGAGAAGTATGGGGAACATTATCAGTCACAGAGATATAATGAACAACTTTGCTCATCCTCTGATTCTTCTGTTTCTGGGAGGTTTTTTTATCTCAATTGCTATAAGAAAGCTTGGACTCGATAAAGAGCTGGCCCGGTTTATTCTGAACTTCTGTGGAAGCAGGCCTGAAAAAGTCATGCTGGGTATAATTTTTACAACTGCATTCTTCTCAATGTTTATGAGTAATACTGCAACCACAGCAATGATGATGGCTCTTATGGCTCCGGTAATCGATGCTTTTGACGGAGGGGATAAGGGTAAAATAGCTTTTGTACTGGCGGTTCCTTTTGCAGCAAATATAGGAGGCATCGGAACTCCTATTGGAACTCCTCCAAATGCAGTGGCAATGAAATATCTTACTGATAGTCAGTCTGTTACTTTTGGAGAATGGATGGGTTTTGCTGTTCCTTTTGTAGTGGTTATGCTCTTTTTTTTGTGGAAGCTGTTGCTTAGAATGTATCCGGCTCAGACAGAAGCTATTGATGTGGATTTTAATAATGATTTTAAAATGGGAAAAAGACACTATCTGGTGGCAGCCACCTGTCTGGGAACAATCCTCTTATGGATTACAGGTTCATTACATGGATTGAGTACCAGTGTTGTTGCAATGATTCCGGTAATGGTTTTTCTTGTTTCAGGAATCTTAAACAGAGAGGATCTTGAAAAAGTTAACTGGGATGTGTTGTGGCTTGTTTCAGGAGGATTTGCCCTTGGAATGGGTATTGAAAAGACTGGTTTGTGCAACAGAATTCTTGAACTCCTTAAGGTGGAGGTATCATATCTTGGTATTCTGCTTCTTCTGGTTATTCTTGTAACTGTTCTTATGAGCTCCTTTATGTCCCATACAGTAGCTGTGAATCTTCTGCTTCCGGTTATAGCAACTTTCCAGGGAGCCTTTCCACAGTTAATTCACGGTGGTGATATGAAAATGATAATAATTGCTGTAGCTCTATCTTCATCCATGGCTATGGCACTTCCTATAAGTACTCCGCCTAATTCTATCGCTTATGCTTCAGGGCATATTAATACTGCCCATCTTTTCAGATCCGGCATACTGATTGGGGTGGCGGGAATAACTGTGCTTATGTTGACGATACAGGTGATAAGGTAAGGGTTTGTTTATGAGGAAATAATTAGCTGGGTAGGGAACACGATCCCAGTTCCCTGCCCGGTTGTTTTAACAGATGTGAGTCTAAATAAAGCCTTGTTGGGCTTTCAAATACCACCCCACCTGGAGTACCAGGCACCCCTCCTTATTATTTGAATAGTTACGTATGAGATGATTTCCTGCTCCTTTTAAATTTGGTTGTTCGCTGTTTAATTTTGGTAATGGGAAGGAGGGGATTTCTGTTTGTCTTAAACAGTTACTGCTGGTTCATAAAAAATAAGTTGAAAAATTGCTGATTTACATGACAAATAGCTGTACAAATTACCATTGAATAGCAGAAATCCCCTCATCTGAATAAAGAAGCTTTTGCTGATTTTATTCAGGAGGAGGGGGGGCAGCAAGCTGCTTTATGAAATAAAAGCAGTGAAGCTGGTGGGGAGGTATTAATGAGTCCAGCAAGGCTTGTTATGTAATTCACCTGTGTCTGTCTGTGTTAGTCCCTGAAAGTCCGTGTTCTTTGTGTGATTTATCAATTTAAAAGCATTATAAGGAGAGCGCTGGCGCAATAAGGAGGATGCTATCGCATCACCCATCTGTGAAATTACTCAGGTTCCACTTCGTTCCTCCTTTCGTTCACAGACCATCTTTGCGAAGCAATGTTTCCCGCTTCGCTCCAACATTGGCAAAGACCTTCATTCGAAGACCTTGACAATGGTAGGAGGGTTTTATAAGATTTCTGATGGCTAATTATAAGTTTATTAAAATTTTTGGTATTGCAATTCTTACTGCAGGACTTCTTTTTTTCAGCTCCTGTAAAAGTGACAGTAATGATGGCAACAGTGCTGATGAAGAGAAAAAAATCCTTGAACAGTATATCTCTGACAATGGAATAACTGTTAACCCTACAGCTTCAGGCCTATACTATATAGAGAAAATAGTTGGTACCGGAAAAAGAGCTGAAAACGGAAACAGCTGTACTGTTCAGTATACAGGTAAATTCCTTAACGGAAATGTATTCGATTCAGGTGTCTACACCTTTGTTCTTGGTTCAGGAAAAGTTATTAAAGGCTGGGATGAAGGTATTGCAAAAATGAATGTTGGTGGTTCTGCGACTCTGATTCTTCCTTCTTCTCTGGCATATGGTTCATCAGGTGCCGGATCTATTCCACCATATACATCTCTGGTTTTTGAAGTTCAGCTGTTAAGCGCACTTTAATGTCTGTAAAAAAGGCCAAAAGAGCCTTAAGGAAAGAAATAAAGGGCTTAAAGGCCCTGCTTTCTGAAGAGAAGAGACAGACAAAATCCTTAGAACTGTTTCATAAACTTGAGAGAGAAGAGTGGTTTGTAAGCGCAGATACGCTCTTCTGTTTCTGGTCAATGGATGATGAGATCTATACACCGGACTTTATCAATCGCTGGTATAAGAGTAAAACAATTCTCCTTCCCTGTGTAAAAGGGGATGAACTGGAATTACGGGTATATGAAGGGGAAAACAGCATGGTTGCCGGGGAACAGTTTGGGATTCCTGAACCAGTTGGTACTCTTTTTGACATTTCAGGTAAAATTGATGTTGCCCTGATTCCCGGAGTAGCCTTTGACAGAGATATGAACCGTATGGGAAGAGGCCGCGGGTTCTACGATCGTATACTAAGCAGCCTGAGAGGCAGAGCTCTTCTGGCAGGTATTTGTTACGATTTTCAGGTTACAGATTCTGTACCTGTTGAAGAACACGATATAAAAATGGATATTCTTATTACGGATTAGTGCTTCTTTTTTGATTTCAGTACTTTTCCGTAAGTACTTCTATTTGATTTTGCCGGAAGACTCTCAACAACTACTGCAGTTATATTGTCGTGACCACCATTATTGTTTGCAGTATCCACAAGAAAAGTACAGATATCCTGGGGTGGCAGTTTTTTCTTAAGACTATCTCCAAGTTCATTATCTTCCATAAGTTCCCATAAGCCGTCAGAACAGAGAAGTACTTTATCTCCGGGAGAGAGTCTGAAGTTTGAATATTCAGGTTTTATTGGTGATGGGGAACCTATAGCCTGTAGCAGATGGTTCTTGATAGGGCTCTTTCTGATATCTTTCTCAGACATTTTGCCCTCTTTAACGAGAGCCATTACGTAACTGTGATCATCTGTGACTCTTTTAAAACTGCCATCCTTCAGAAGATAGGCTCTTGAATCACCCACATGTACAAGATGAATAACAGAATCTATAACCAGAGCCATTACAACAGTTGTTCCCATATTTGAATACTCTGAACTCTTCTGTGCCATTTCTGAAATAGCCCGATGTGTTTCAAGAACAGCACTGATAAGAGCATCTCCTATAATGTCTTCATGCTGGCGGAATTTCTCAATAATATCTTCAGTAATCAGGTTATTTATTATTCTGGTAGAGTTGCTGCTTGCTACTTCTCCTGCATTATGTCCACCCAGTCCGTCAGCAACAATATAGAGCTGTTTATCATTGTCAATACTGAAAAAATCTTCGTTAATTGATCTGACTTTACCTGTTATTGAAAGCCCCGCAGAAGATACAGGGGATCTCCCTTTCTGAACAGACATTAACTTCATTACATCGATCATTTTGCTATGAATTATATAGTCTGCAATTAAAAGTTGCAAATCTTTTTGTTATTAAGTGGATTTTGACGTGTTGCAGTTGTAGAATTACAGATTCTTGAGGAGGACAAAACTTAAAATGGATTTACAGGAAGGCAGAATATTTAAAATTGTAAAAAAAGTTACTTCTGACCATACAGCCCGAAGTGCAGGTTCAGGTGGTCTTGAAGTGCTTGGAACTCCTTTTCTTGCAGCCTTTTTTGAAGCTGCTGCATATGAAGGTGTTGAAACTGCTATGGATTCAGGGAAGACTACTGTAGGAGTAAAACTTGATCTTGATCATACAAAAGCAACTGCCGTTGGTGATACAGTTACCGTTACTGCTGAACTGGTAAAGGTTGATGGAAAAAAACTTGATTTTTCCATTACCGGAGAAGATAGTGAAGGTATTATAGGCAAGTGTTTCCATCGCAGAGTAGTTATAGATATTAAAAAATTTGAAGAGAATATTAAAAGGAGTAACAAGTGAAAAGAGCATTAGTTGTATTGGTGCTGGCACTGGTAAACATGTTTGCCCTTTATGGAGAAACAAAAGAGTTTACTATTGAAGATGCAATGCTGGCCAGAAGAAAAGGGCTAACCCCATCCAGAGTATCATACTCCTGGATACCCGGAACATCTTCTTATACATGGGTAAAAGGAAAAACCATGTATATGGGAAAAACCGGTGGGAAGAAAAAGAGTGAACTTATTACAGTTAAAATCCTTGCTGAGAAACTGAAAGGAGTTGAAGCTTTCAGTGAACTGAAAAGATTTCCCCGTTATAAGTGGATAAGCAGAAACAGTATCAGAATCAAAGGGAAGAACAGTTATGTTGTATTAAAATATCCTGATTTTACTCCTGTAAGGACCCTTAAAGTTGATAAAAAAGCTGCAAACCTTACGCCTGACAGCAGTTCTGTGAGAGTAGCGGCTACTGTTGAAAACAATATTTTTATCTTTTCAGAAGGTAAAAAGATTCAGGTAACCAATGAGAAAGATAAGGGAGTAGTTTGTGGTCAGACTGTAAGTCGTAATGAGTTTGGTGTTTCCGGTGGACTGTTCTGGTCGCCTTCCGGCAACCTTCTGGCTTTCTACAGAAAGGATGAGAGAGAGGTTAAAAGTTACCCTATCGTAAGTATTGAGAAGAGACCTGCAGAGGTAAGAATGGTTAAATATCCTATGGCTGGTCAGAGAAGTGAAGATCTTACTATTGGAATCTATAATCTTAAAACCAGAAAAACTGTATGGCTTAAAACAGATGGTGAAGCTGGTCTTGGAAAGGAGCAGTATCTGCCTTCAATAACCTGGGGACCAGGCGAGAAAGAGGTTCTTGTTGCTCATCTGAATCGTGGACAGAACCACTTGAGAATCAACAGATACTCTGCAGCTGAAGGTAACTTTAATAAAACTGTTTATGAAGAGAAGCACAGTAAATTTGTAGAACCAAAGCGTGGATTCATTCATATCGGTACTAAGAAAAACCGTATGATCTGGATGAGCAGAGCTTCAGGTTTCAATCACATAAAGCTTTTTGATAACAGAGGGAATTTTTTAAAAGATCTTACCCGTGGTAACTGGGATATTACCAGATTCCTCGGATCAGACAGAAAAGGAGCAAACCTCTACTATGAATCAGCAGAGGTAAGTCCTGTTGAGAGACATATCTACAGAGTAAATGTAAAAAGTGGTAAAAGAGTTAAACTTACTAAAGGGGAAGGTATGCACTACGGTCGTCTCAGTGGAGATGGCAGATATGTGATGGAGAGTTTCTCTTCGCCTTCTGTTCCGGGTATCCAGCAGATACTTAACAGAAATGGCCGTGTAGTGAGAGTTCTTCATAAGTCAGTTAACCCTCTTAAAGATTTTAATCTGGGTTCAATGGAAATTGTAAAACTCAAAGCTGAAGATGGTAAAACAGATCTCTATGCAAGAATCATTAAGCCCGCAGATTTTGATCCTTCAAAAAAATACCCTGTTATAATTTATGTATATGGTGGACCTCACTCACAGCTGGTTAAGAAGAGCTGGCTTGGAGGAGGAAGATTGTGGCAGTACTATATGTCTCAGAAAGGCTATATTGCTTTCACTCTGGACAACCGTGGTACCGATGCAAGAGGTCGTGATTTTGAAAATGCCATTCATCGTCAGATAGGTATTCCTGAAACCAGTGACCAGATGATGGGAGTAAAGTATCTGAAATCTCTTCCTTTTGTAGATTCAGAAAGAATTGGTGTTCATGGATGGAGTTATGGAGGTTTCATGACTCTCAATATGATGCTGAGACACCCTGAAGCCTTTAAAACCGGAGTTGCAGGTGGACCTGTAACAGATTACAGATATTACGAAGTAATGTATGGTGAAAGATACATGGATACTCCTGAAGATAATGCGGAAGGTTATAAAAATTCAGATCTGAACTCTATGGCAGCCAATCTGAAAGGCCGGCTTATGCTTATTCATGGAGCACAGGATGACGTAGTTGTGTGGCAGCATAGTCAGAAATTTCTGCGTGAATGTGTTAAAAGCGGAAAACTGGTTGATTATCTTATATATCCCACCCATCCTCACAATGTTCGTGGAAAAGACAGAATTCATCTGATGAGACACGTAACCAGATATTTTGAAGAACACCTTTAATACAGTATAAAAGCCTATAAAAGAGGCTGTATCATACAGCCTCTTTTCATTAATTTCCATTTTTTCCGGATTACTTGAAAATGGGTGATCCCTGTGCTAAATTTAAATCAAGAAGAAATTAAATAATGCAGGATCATATGGATAATAATAAAACCGACGATTTTTCAATTGATGATCTGTTATCAAGCCGTCTTATAAATTCAGGTAATGAGACTCCACCGGTGGTGGAAGAAGAAGATATATTTTCGCTTAATACAGATGAACCTCTCTTTTCAAACGATGAGCCTCTTGGTAATACGGGTGTTTCTGCGCCCATGGAAACAGGCAACAGATTTGAAGTAACTCCACCGGTACTGGACAGGAGTGAAGAGGTTAAACAGCTTGAGGCAAAACTGGAAGCCCTGAGAAGAGAAAATGATGGACTTAAAGTCAATGCTGTAAGTAGTGCGGCTTCTGAAGAACTGAAAGCACTGAAACGTGAAAACGAGAACCTTAAAAGCTCTCTGCAGTCCAGTGAAAAAGAGTCTGTGGAACTGGAAGAACTTAAAAAAGAGAACCAGGGGCTGAAAGATATAATAAATAATCAGAGTAGTGGTGGTAGTAAACTTGAAGCTCAGATTATGTCTCTTGAGAAGCAGAATAAGTTTCTCCAGCAGGAAAATACAGATCTGCTGACTGATAAAGTGGAGATGGAAAACCGTCTGAAAAAAGCTGAAACAGACACTGAAGGGTTTAAAGCAGAAGCTGAGACTCAGAAACAGGTGGCTCTGGAAAAAGCTGAAGAGGTAAAGGGGCTTAAGGAAAGGAAAGAGGCTCTTAACAAAGATCTTGAAGATGCGAGAAATAAGATCGCTGATACAGAAGAGAAGATTAACAGAAAAGACGATGAAATAAACCGTATTGCTGAAGACTTTTCTAAAAAAGAGGCTGAGCTTTTTGAAGAGATATCAACTCTTGATAACAGAATAAAACAGTCCGAAAATGATTTTTCAGCAAAACTTGAAGATATGCAGAGGCAACTTGAAACTCTGAGACTGGATAACGAAACTCTTGGTGGAGATCTTGAAAAACAGAAAGATGAAAATTCTGTACTCAGTAATGATATGAGAGGCCTTGAATTAAGAATTGAAGCTGTCAGAAGTGACAAAGAGCTCCTTGAAATAACCAACGGTGATCTTAAAAACAGAATAGACGCCCGGAAGGAGCTGCTTATGAAAATTTCAGAGTTTTTCAGCAGAACCGGTGAAGATATTGTGAAGCTCAACTCTTCAGATGAATCCTCTTCTGAAACAAAATCTGATGAGGAAGATATTCTGGAAGATATACAGATTCAGGTTGAAGCTGACTGATAGAAGTAATTAGTATCAATTTTTCTTTACAGGAAAAATTTATTTGTTTAGAATTAACTATTTAAGAAAATTATTTTCGGGAGGAGTTTTTTTAATATGCGCAGAATCCTTATTTTTACGATTTTAACGGCCTTTATGATGGGGCTTCTGGTACAGGATCTTAATAGTTGTACCAATTTCCTCGTTTCAAAAGGCGCATCCAAAGACGGATCAGTAATGATAACTTATGCAGCTGATTCACACTCACTATATGGTGAACTATACTTCACACCTGCAGGTTACCACATAAAAGGAACCAAACTTAAAGTGTACGACTGGGATACAGGAGTATATCTTGGTGAAATCGATCAGGTGGAGAGAACATATTCAGTTGTTGGTAATATGAATGAGCACCAGCTTGCAATCAGTGAAACTACTTTTGGTGGAAGAAGAGAACTGAGAAACAAGAAAGGAATTATCGATTACGGTAGTCTGATCTACATTACGCTTCAGAGAGCAAAAACAGCAAGAGAAGCTATCAAAACCATGGGACAGCTTGTTGAAAAATATGGTTACTACAGCTCCGGCGAATCATTCTCTATTGCTGATAAAAATGAAGTATGGATCATGGAAATGATCGGTAAAGGCGAAGAGAAAGGTGCTGTATGGGTTGCAAGAAGAGTTCCTGAAGGTTATATCTGTGCTCACGCAAACCAGGCAAGAATCAGAACTTTTCCTCAGTATAAAAACAAGAAGAAAGTAAAGAAACCTGACTGTTACTATTCAGACGATGTAATCTCTTTTGCAAGAAAAAAGGGTTATTTCAAAGGTGAAGATAAAGATTTCAGTTTTACAGATGCTTATGCACCACTCTCATTCGGTTCACAGAGGTTTTGTGAAGCAAGAGTATGGAGCTTCTTTAACAGAATTGCTCCTTCAATGAAGAAGCATGTTGAATATGCAAAAGGTGTTGAAGGTGCAGAGCCTATGCCTCTATGGATCAAACCTGAAAACGGTAAAGTTTCAGCAAGAGACCTTATGGAGTATATGAGAGATCACTATGAAGGCACTGAACTGGATATGACAAAAGATCTGGGAGCCGGTCCATATAAACTTCCATACAGATGGAGACCTCTTACATGGAAAGCTGGTGAAAATAAGTACTTCAATGAAAGAGCTACTGCAACTCAGCAGACAGCTTTCTCTTTTGTTGCACAGCTGAGATCAAATCTGCCTGACACAATTGGTGGTGTTCTCTGGTTTGGTGTTGATGATGCTGCAAGTTCAGTATATGTTCCAATGTATGGAAGTATGAGTAAAGCTCCTTACAACTTCAGAGTAGGTACAGGATCTTTTGAGCAGTTTACCTGGGATTCAGCTTTCTGGGTGTTCAATTTTGTTGCAAACTACACATATTCAAGATACAGCGATATGATTCAGGACGTACAGCTTGTACAGAGAGAGCTGGAAGGTAACTTCCTTGCAAAACAGGCTGAAACTGAAGCTGCTGCTCTGAAACTTTACAGACAGTCACCTGAGCTTGCAAGAGAGTATCTTACAAAATACTCATGTGAAATGGCTGCTTATACAGTTAAGAGATGGAAGAAGCTTGGCGAACACCTTATCTTTAAATATCTTGACGGCAATGTTAAGAATGAAAAGGGTAAAGTAACACATCCAGGTTATCCTGAAGAGTGGAGAAAAAGAGTAGCAGATTCTACTGGTGACAAACTTAAAAGTATCCAGTGGAAAAAGAAAGAAGCTCAGCACTAAAAAAAATATTAATCACAATACAAAGGGTGCCTCTGTCAGGTGCCCTTTTTTATTCACTTTATACCTGCTTTATTGAGTGTTTCTATATATTTTTTGTCAGAAATCAGCAGGTGTTCAACAAACCAGTCCATCAGGAACTCCATAATATTGCTTATAAGCAGAGGTTGCCCCTTCTTATACTGATCTTCAAAACAGGTGACTATGCTTTTGAAGTGCTCATGTTCCTTTTTATGCTCTTCAAGCTTGTTATAACCAGCTTCTTTCATAAACTGCTCTTCAAGAGTAAAATGATTTCTGGCGTATAAGATCAGTTTATGCACTATAGCCAGTACATCCCTGTTGCTGTGTTCAGTGTTCATCAAAGTGTTGCATTGGTTGAGCATTTCTATAAGAGATGTGTGCTGTCTGTCCAGTTCTTTAACATTAACAGAGAATCTCTCTTCCCATTTTAAGGAAAGCATTATTAAACTCCTTATTATGTAAAAATAATGTTTCAATTTCAGATTATCTTCAACATTGGGATAGTTTAAAAAGAGATGTATAAATATTAATTTTTTCCAAAAGCACATAAGCTTTCTGTTTTTATAAAGAACCTGAGTTGAAAAAGGTCTGGTGAAGAGTTACATTATTTGTATCTTTAAAGGGTAGTAACTATTGTAACCGGAGGATAGATATGGAAAGTGGTTTCCAGAGTGAAGGCGTTATTTTTGACCGTGAAGGGGTATTAAAAAGGTTAATGGGGGATAAAGATCTTCTGGAAGTTGTACTTGAGAGCTTTTTTGCAGATATTCCCGGAAGAATTGAAGAGTTGCAACAGGCAGTAGGTAAAATGGATTCTGAAAACATTGTGCTCATATCCCATGTCATTAAAGGAGCTGCAGGGAATGTTGGTGCTGTATCTGTAAGTGATATTGCCAGGCATATGGAGGATAATGCAAGAAAAGGGGTAATAGATAATATAGAAAACCTTTTTCAGAAGCTCAGATCTGAGTACACTCTTTTTGTAAAAGAGGTTAAGAATCAGAAGTAAAACTGAAGTTTTCTGTTATCGTTCTTACTCTGTCCAGATAGACAGAAACTGAATCTGATGTATAAATTCTTTTAAAAACCTCTTCAGATTTTTCACCAAAAGAGTCTTTAAAGAAACTCCAGTACCCTTTCATAACATTTAAAAGTTTACGGGAATCCGGCGAATTAGCAGAAAAATTGTCAAAAAGAAGGTTGTAATAGCTTTCAAAATCTTCATTTCCAGGTATGAAGTTATTCTTTATGGATTTAATCAGAAAAGGATTGGCAATTAATCCTCTCCCAATCATCCAGGAATCTATGTTATCACCAAACTTTTCCCTTCTGATGTTGTAATCTGCAACGCTGTTTATATCTCCATTATATATCAGATTCCCGTTATAGAGATTCATGGCTTTCATAAATGCTTCTGTATCAGCATGCCCTTCATATTTCTGTGCTGCTGTCCTTGGATGGATAATCAGTGATTCAAGGGGATATTTATTAAATACCCTGATAAGGTCACCAAGCTCAGAATGGTTATCTATTCCGGTTCTTGTTTTAATTGAGAGGCTACATGGAAGTGCCGGAACAACTCTGCTGAGAAACCTGTCCATATAAGCCGGATCAGAAAGAACCATTGCGCCACGGAATTTTCTGGTTATTTTATGAAAAGGACAGCCGATATTCCAGTTAACAGATCTGTATCCCATATTGGTGAGAGTAGAGGCAAGTTTTATGAAACTCTCTTCTTCACTTCCCATAATCTGGGGAACTACTTCACCGCACTCTTCAGGAGTTTTAAGAAAATTACGAAGATACTCTTCAGAATAGTTTATCTGAGATCCTGCAACTATAAACGGAGGAACTATTCCATCAGTTTCCGGCTCCATAGATGCAAAGGTTTTTCTAAAAACCGGACAGGTGTATCCATGAAGAGGTGCAAGGAAAAACTTATCCATATTCATGAAGAGGATAATACCACAGGCTCCCTCTTTTACAAAAAAGCGGGATCTTAAGACAGCTTCTTATGCAGATGGTGGAAAAACCGATGGGATCACAATATTTATAACCTTTCAACTCATTTGAACTGAGTTAAACATGGTTAAGGTTTTTAAACATTAATATCCAGACTGCATTTTAACTACCTGCCTGTAACTGCAGATTGAGTTGGGAAAATTCAGAACTTCCCATCCTGAAGCATCAATAAACATGAAAACAGCAACAGGTTTTTTATGTTTCATAAATCAATTTAATGGGGGGTGAAATTTACCAAACAATTTTTTGAAAAAAAACACCGGAGTATATATCTAAATATAGATAAGATTGAAAATTACGGGGGAATAATGAAGGCGATCAGCAGGCGCAGAAGAGCAATGGAGCTTGACTCATTTGATAAAAGATTCAGAGATGGGGTTAAAAAGAAGAAAACATACAGGGATTTCAGATATCTTCCTGCACTTATAGGTACATGCCTGAATATTGGGTTTATGGCAGGCCGTGCCTACAGGAACTGTTTCGATATACAGGTTCGAAAAATAGATGCGGCATCAGAGAGACTACCTCAGGCTTTTGATGGATACAGAATTCTTTTTATGTCGGACCTGCATATAGATTCTCTGCCGGGGCTTGTAGATGTGCTTATGAAAAAATTGTGTCCTTTGGATTATGACCTTGCTCTTATGGGGGGAGATTACAGGTTCAGAGGAAAAGGTGGAACAGGCAATATGGAGAGAAAGCTGAGGCGTCTTATGCAGTTTCTTAATAAGAAGAGTCGGGTTATAGGTGTCCTTGGTAATCATGATGAGTACTCTATAGCAGGAATAATTGAGGAAGAGGGGGGCAGAATACTCTTTAATGAATCGGAAACTGTAAAATCTGGTAAGAGTTCTATATATATTGTCGGCGTAGATGATAGCTTCTATTACAACTCTTCAGACGTAGAAGAGGCTTTCAGGGATATTCCGGGAGATGGCTGTTCAGTTTTCCTTTCCCACTCTCCCGAACTTATGGATTATGCAGAAGCCAAAGACGCTTCCCTTGCACTTAGCGGACATACTCACGGTGGCCAGATATGTCTGCCTGGAGGTATTCCGGTTATTTCAGGTATGAAGATCGAAAGGGAGAAGGTCTACGGTTTGTGGATGCAGGGTAATACGTCCTGTTATACAAGTAGTGGGGTAGGTATATCCCTCTATCCTGCAAGAATATACTGTAAACCTGAAGTTGTGGTATTCACTTTAAGAGCTGTGTCTTCTTAATCTGCGTGAAAGTTATATATTATCAGTTTTTTATTTCTCATTTTAAGAAATATAATTCCTGCAAGTCCCTTTTAAATGGAAAATTAATTAATTTAATAGGTCTTAAAGGGTTGAAATATAATTCCCGTAGTTATATTGATTAGATATATATTTTTTAATTGAGCATTATATGGAACTGACAGAAATGATTAACCGGTTTTTCAATGCAATTATCATTGGAGGTTCTGCAGGATCTTTAGATGCTGCAGGCAGGATTCTTGAGAAACTGCCGGAGGATTTCGCAATACCGATTGTTCTTGTTAGTCACAGGCACCCGGATTCTGGTAGATATTTTGAGAAACATCTGAACTCATCTACAGCTCTTAATGTAAAACAGGTGGATGAAAAAGAACCTGTTAACTGTGGTACTGTATATGTAGCACCTCCAAACTATCACCTCCTTATAGAAGAGGATTTTACCTTTTCCCTTACTCTTGAGGAGCCCTGCTTCTATTCAAGACCTTCAATTGATGTTACATTTGAGTCTGCAGCAGAGGTGTGGGGAGAAAAACTGGCTGGTGTTATTGTAACCGGAGCAAATAGTGATGGTACTGCGGGACTTAATGCAGTTAAGAAGGCCGGAGGTTTTACTTTAGTACAGAGTCCTGAAACCGCAGAGTATGATGCTATGCCTCAGAGTGCTATTGAACATACAGGGCCTGATTTTACAGGTACTCCCGAAGAGATTGGAGAGTTACTTCTGGAGATGCACAATTTCAGAGTAAAAGGCAGGTAATGGGAGAGGTTTATGAGTAACGAATTTAAGTGGGATTTTATAACTGAAACCGAGGAGCTTCTTAATGAAGTTGAAGGCGATATCATAGATATGGAATACTCTGGTGATATAGAGATTGTAAACAGAGTATTCAGGGCTTTTCATACAATAAGGGGAAATGCTGCAATGCTTGAGTATGAGAGAACATCAATGCTTGCAGATTATGGTGAAGTCCTTACAGGGATGGTAAGAGCCGGGGAACTGCTTCCCACAAGAGAGCTTGTTAATCTGCTTCTTAAAATCAGGGATTATCTGATAATGCTTATGGGGGATATCAGAGTAGGTCGATCAAAATGTTCATGCGATATTGAGTACCTCTATACAAAACTTAAAAGTTTTGAAAAAATAGCCGGAGGAAAAGAGTCTTTTGTAAGGGAGCAGCTGGCAGGAAGCTGGCAGGAGAGAAAGATGAGAAAACTGAGAACACTAATTGTAGAGGACGATTTTGTTTCCAGAAGAATTTTGAGTACTCTTCTTGCAAAATTCGGAGATGTGGATGTCGCTGTAAACGGTGAAGAGGCAGTGAATATCTTTACTAAAACAAGAAAAGGTGAGTACGAATGGTCTTATGATCTCATCTGTATGGATATTATGATGCCTGATAAGAATGGTCTTGATGCTTCAAAAGAGATTAGACAGATTGAGCAGAATATGAAGGTGGATCTTAAAGATGAGGTGTTTATTATTATGATAACTGCACTGAATGACCCTTCAACTGTTATAAAGTCTCTCTATAAGTGTGGCGCCAATGCTTTTTTAACAAAACCTATTGATGGGGATCTCTTAATAAGGGAGCTTATTAACGGGGATCTTATTGACGGAAAACCTGTTAAGTAGAATCCTCTTTAATATGAATCAGATTTGAAACAGAAACTCCCAGAAGCCTGACTTTTGTTTTACCAGCATCTGTTTTTCCTAACAGAGGTTTAATGACCTGATAGATATCTTCAGGTGAACTGGTAGGGCAGTTCAGGGAGTATGATCTGGTGGAAGATTTAAAATCGAAATATTTTATCTTAAGAGTAATAGTTTTCCCTTTTACCCCTATTCTGTCCATGATTTCAGAAACCTGGGCAGTAATTTTAAGAAGATGTTCTTCAATAAGATTCATGTCATCTATATCCTGCTGAAAAGTTCTCTCCCGCCCTACAGATTTTCTCGTTCTGTAAGGAGTAACCGGTCTCTCATCGATACAGTTTACTATATTGAAGTAGTAAGACCCGGCTTTACCAAACATGAGGTTCATCTGCTCAAGGGAGAGTTTGCGAAGATCTTTTCCAGTATGAATATTGAGTTTCAACATCTTCTGCTCTGTAACTTTACCAACACCGTAAAACTTTCTGATTTTCAGATTATCTATAAACTTAGCAGCATTATCAGGTTTAATAACAGTTATGCCTGCAGGTTTTTTGTAATCTGAAGCAACTTTTGCAAGAAATTTATTAAAAGATACACCTGCAGATGCTGTTAGTTGTGTCTCAGTCCTGATTCGCATTAATATCTCTTTTGCAATATCAGTGGCGTAAGGAATATCTTTTTTGTTCTCTGTAACATCAAGATAAGCCTCATCAAGAGATAAGGGTTCAATAAGATCAGTGTAGTCAGAGAAGATTTCTCTTATTTTTGTTGAGACCTCTTTGTATGCACTGAAGCGGGGAGGAACAAAAATACCGTGGGGGCATAGCTTGTAAGCCGTTCTTGAGGGCATTGCAGAGTGCACACCGTATTGGCGCGCCTCGTAGGAACAGGTTGAAACAACCCCTCTTTTTGAAGGATCACCGCTGATTATTACAGGTTTACCCCTGAGGGCAGGATTATCCCTCTGCTCTACAGAGGCGTAAAAAGCATCCATATCGATATGAATAATCTTTCTGTATGCAGAATAATTTTTGAGTGTTCGCATAATGTTCTATTTTAATATTGTTAATTCAGGATGTCAACCTATCTGTAAATCTTAATTATACTTGTGTTACAATCACCAGTTATGAGTAGTGAAAATAGTATGAGAATCGATAAATGGCTATGGGCAGTAAGGATATTTAAAACCCGAAGCCTTGCAGCTGATGCCTGTAAAAAAGGCAAAATAATGATGGAAGGGCTTAGTGTAAAACCATCAAGAATGGTTGTGGAAGGAGATATTGTAGATGTAAGAAAACCTCCGGTAACAAGAACCTATAAAGTCCTCAAACCAATAGGTAACAGAGTATCAGCAAAAATAGTCGGGGATTATGTTGAAGATTTAACCCCCGAAAGCGAAATTGCAAAACTACAGCAGTTCAAAGCCGAAGTCTTTGGAGTAAGAGACAGAGGAACAGGAAGACCCACCAAGAGAGACAGAAGACTCATACAGCAACTCAAACTCCCGGAAGAAGAGTAGGTAGCTGTATCCTGAGCTTGTGCCGGAAGTCGTTAAAAACCACCCCGGTTTTGTTTAATTAATGTAGATTATCTGTTTATAAGTTTTTTTGGTAGATGAGACTTTTATTACTAAGACTGGTGCTGGAAGTCGTTAAAAACCACCCCGCCCTCGTTCCTCGGCCACCCCTCCTTTTAAAGGTCTCCGCATAAGCAGTGAGCTTGCGAACAGCGATTAAGGGCGGAGATGGGGGAAACGAGTGCTCGCAGTTTCTTCTTTATAGTGGCAGTAAGCGATGAGCCATGGCGAATCAGTGAAACTGACGGGGTGGTTTTTGTTATTAGCAGCACGGTCTTAACAATACAGTTTTTTTATTGATCAAAGCTGATTTGTTAGATAATCTTGAAAAGCTGGATATTGATGCTGGGTGATTCCTGCACAATCCCTGAAGCACGGGTTTTTATAAGCTGTTAGTACTATTCCTGAAAAGCTCTCTTTTATCAATGTTTCTGTCTCTCTGGGAGAGACGTCTGTTTGTCCCTGAAGTTTCTTTGAAAACCTTTTATTAAAGGGCTCTTGACATTTGTGGTTTCTTACTTTATAGATTAAAATTACTATTAAAAGGAGGAAATAATGTCTGAAGTTAAAAAAGTGATTCTTGATTATATCGTAGAAGAGTATCTGGATGATGAAGAGGAAGAGGTAAGCTACTCAACACCTCTTATTTCAAGTGGAATTGTTGACTCATTTTCAATGGTATCTCTGAAGAGATTTCTTGAAACAAAATATAAAATAGATATTCCTGCAGCAAAAGCTACAGCTGAAGCTTTTGATACAGTTGATAATATTTCAGTAGTACTGAAAGATTTTGGAATTGAATAAACTTTAAAAAGGAGACAAAATGTTTGAACATATCAGAAAGGATTTACAGAATGAGGTTCAGGAGATAAAAGAAGCTGGCCTTTATAAAGAAGAGAGAATTATCAAATCTGATCAGAAACCAGGTATTTCTGTATCTTATCCTGAAAATGCACCTCAGAAAGAGGTTATAAATTTCTGTGCAAACAACTATCTTGGTCTTGCTAACCATCCAACTCTTGTAAAAGCAGCTCAGGAAACTCTTGATTCACACGGTTTTGGTATGTCATCAGTAAGGTTCATCTGTGGAACCCAGGATATCCATAAAGAACTTGAAAGAACTATTGCTGATTTCTATGAAACAGAAGATACAATTCTCTACTCATCATGTTTTGATGCAAATGGTGGTCTTTTTGAAGTAATTCTTGGTGCAGAAGATGCGATTGTTACTGACTCACTTAACCACGCTTCAATTATTGATGGTATAAGACTCTGTAAAGCAAAGAGATTTATCTATAAACATACTATAGAAGATCTGAAAGCTAAACTTGATGAGGCAAAAGAGGCTGGAGCACGCAGAATCATGATTGCTACTGATGGTGTTTTCTCAATGGACGGGGAAATTGCTGATCTTAAGAAAGTAGTTGAACTGGCTGAAGAGTATGAAGCAATGGTTATGGTTGATGACTCTCATGCAACAGGCTTTCTTGGTAAAAAAGGCAGAGGTTCAGTTGAGTATTGCGATGTACTCGGAAAAATTGATGTAATCACTTCAACTCTTGGTAAAGCCATGGGTGGAGCTTCAGGTGGTTTCACAACAGGTAGAAAAGAGATTATTGAACTCCTTAGACAGAGATCAAGACCGTATCTCTTCTCAAACACTCTGGCACCAGCTATTACAGGAGCTTCAATTAAAGCTTTCAGAATGCTTTCAGAAAGTGATGATCTGAGAGAAAAACTTATGGCTAATACTAAGTTCTTCAGAACTGAAATGGCTGCTCTCGGTTTCGACATTATTGACAGTGAGCATCCTATTGTTCCAGTTATGTTCCGTAATTTTGAAAACGATGCTATTATCGCTCAGAATATGGCTAAAGATCTGTATGAAGAAGGTATCTATGTTATCGGTTTCTTCTTCCCTGTAGTTCCTAAAACCCAGGCAAGAATAAGAGTTCAGATCTCTGCTGCCCACTCAGAAGAAGAGCTGAGAAAAGCAGTTGATGCATTTGCAAAAATCGGTCGTAAACACGGCGTAATCAAATAAAATTATAGAGGCCTCTCCCCCATGAGAGGCCTTTTCTCAGGATATCAAAGATCTTATCAAAAGAGACTGTTTTAAAAACTGAACAATAATAAGATGGAACCCGTATATACTCCTGTTAATCAACGAAAATAAAAACCGGAGGGTATACATGAAAAAATTTACTGTTTTTTTGATTGCTGTAGCTATGTTTTCTTTTCTCTCAGCTGATGTAAAAAGTGATAAAGAAGCTATTAAAAAACTTATTCAGTACTCCTATATTGACGGGGTTTTTCAGAAGTTTAATGCAGATGCAATGGCTGAAGGGTTTTATAAAGATTTCAGTATCTTCACCAATTCAAAAGGTGAAATTAAAAAATATCATATTAAGGACTGGATGGAAAATACCCGAAAGAAGAAAGCAGCAGGTAAAACTCTACCGTGGAAACTTACCTGGAAACTTCCTCTACTGGATGTAACTGCTGATGCTGCAGTTGCTAAAATTGAAATTTTTAAAGATGGAAAGCTGCTTTTTACTGATTATCAGAGCTTCTATCGTATGAATGGCAAATGGACAATTGTTGCCAAAATCTATCAGAGACACTAATTTAAAGAGGTTTTAAATAATTTTATGAGATCAAAATTTCTAACACTATTAATCTGTCTGGTTGCTGTAACTTATGGTTATAGTAAACAGAAAGTATTCAGGTATCCGGCTGTCAGTAGTGATGGCTCAAAAATTGCATTCTCCCATCAGGGAGACATCTGGGTTGCTCCTGCAACTGGTGGAGAAGCTAAAAGGTTAACTATCCACAAGGCTTATGACGCTTCACCGGTATGGAGTGCAGATGGCAAAAGTATTATTTTTACAAGTAACAGAAGCGGCAGAAGTGATATCTATTCGATTCCTTCAGAAGGCGGTCTCTCAAAAAGACTTACATGGCACTCTTCAGCAGATGTACCTACCTTTGTAACAAAACAGGGTAAGGTACTTTTTAACACAATGAGAGTGTTCCGTAAGGTTGAATGGATGGGTGAAATCTATTCAGTATCTGTTGATGGTGGTACTCCTCATCGTTTTTCAGATGCTCTCGGAAGTAATGCAGTTATATCTGCAGATGGCAGATACATGGCTTTTGAAAGAGGTGTTTGCAGAACTTCAAGAGAAGCTTACAACGGTCCTGCAGACAGAGATATCTGGGTAATGGACCTTGAAAACAGAAAATACCATAAACTTACTGAATTTGATGGTAATGACTATCAGCCTAAATGGGTTGGTTCAGATAAGGTTTACTACCTCTCTTCCAAATCAGGAAGATACAATATCTGGAAAACAGGTAAAGAGACAGGAAGTAAAGCTGAACAGGTAACCTTTAGTAAAGATTTCGGTATTGAGAGTTTTGATATCAGCAGAGATGGAAAGACTATTGTTTTTAATAAGAAGGGAACAATCTACTCTATGAAGAGCAGTGGTGGCACACCTGTTAAAGTAGCGGTGAAAACTGGTAGCGACTACAGATACAATCCTGTTGAGTTTAAAAAAATCTCCGGTGGAGTCAGATCTTATGCTGTTTCAGCAGATAATGCTTTTTCAGCGTTTATCTCAAGAGGTGAGGTTTTTGTTACCTCAAATAAAAAAGGTAATCGTCTTACAAGAAATATCTCAAACAGCATGGAGAGAGAAACAGGGCTTGTGTGGCTCAATAAGGGAGCTGTTCTGTTTGTAAGAGATAGTGGTGAAACTTCATCAATCTATATGGCTGAAAAGAAAGGAGTCAACTTCCTCACTGCAAATGAAGTAAAAGTCAGTGAAATTTACAGAGGCAAGAGCAGAATTTCAGGATTAACAAAGTCAGTTAATTCAAAAAAGATTGCTTTTGTTGAAAACAGAGGCTCTCTTGTGATTTTTGATATCAATTCAAAAGGAAAGTTATCAGGCAAAAAAGAGCTAACCAGTGGATGGGCTGCTCCTTCACAGATGGCATGGAGCCCTGACAGCAGATGGATTGCTTACTCAAAAGAAGATCTGACCTTTAATAGCGAAATATATATTCAGAGTGTTAACGGTGGAAAAGCTGTTAATGTAAGTATGCACCCAAGAGGAGATCACTCTCCTGTATGGAGTCCTGATGGAAGCAAACTTGGTTTCATTTCACAGAGAAATAATGGTGATGATGATATCTGGTTCGCATGGCTGAAGAAGAGTGACTGGGAAAAGAGTAAAAATGACTGGGAACTGGAAGAGATCTCAAAACCTGAGAAGAAGAAGCCTTCAAAAGCAAAAACTTCAAAGAAGTCTAAGAAGAAAGGCAAAAAGAAGACTCCACCAAAACCTGTAGTTAATAAAATTGATGTAAAAGACATCTACAAACGTCTTGTACAGGTAACATCAATGCCTGGTGATGAGAGAGGCCTGGTTATATCAAAAGATGGAAAATGGCTGTACTACTCAGCGGCTTCACCAGCTTCAGGTAAAAGAGACATTTTCAAAACAAAATGGGACCTCAGCTCTACCAAACAGGTTACAAGAAGCGGACGTAACCCTTATGGTATGAGTTCTGATAGTAAAGGCAGTTACATCTACATGCTTACTAGAGGTGGAAAATTGTCAAGAATCTCCCAGAGAACCGGTAAACCACAGCCAGTCTCTTTTGCATCAAGATTGAAAATTGATCATGTTAAAGAGAGAGAACTTGTGTTTAAAGAAGCTTCAACTGCTCTTAAAAACAACTTCTACGATCCTGGATTCCATGGTGTAAACTGGGATAATCTTGTAAGTCAGTATAAAGATTACGTACTTAGTGCTTCAACAAATACAGACTTTATGGATCTCTACAATCTGATGATCGGCCAGCTTAATGCCAGCCATATGGGCCTCAGAATGAGACCACGTGAAAGCGTCAAGAGAGTATCAACCGGAATAATCGGTGTTGAACTTATGCCTGGAAAAGGTGGAGTTAAGGTTACACGGGTTGTTAAGGATTCTCCAGCAGATAAGGCTAAAAGCAGACTTTATGCAGGCGATACTATTCTGGCTGTTGATGGTGTAAGTATTGATAAAAAGCAGAACTTCTACTCTCTTCTTGAAGGTAAAACCAGTGAGAGAGTTGTTATGAGAGTTAAAGGTAAACAGGGGGCTGTCAGAACAGTTATTATCCGCCCCGCCTCAAGTCTCAGACGAGCTCTCTACAACGAGTGGGTTGAAGATAACAGAAAGCTTGTTGATAAGCTATCCGGTGGTAAACTTGGTTACCTGCATATCCAGGGAATGAACTGGACAAGTTTTGAGCGTTTTGAAAGAGAAATTGCTGCTGCAGGTCATGGTAAAGAGGGTATCCTTGTGGATGTCAGATATAATGGTGGTGGCTGGACTACAGACTACCTGATGGCTGTTCTTAATGTTAAGCAGCATGCTTATACAGTTCCAAGAGGAGCTACAGATAATCTTGAAAGAGATCATAAGAAGTTCAGAAAGTACTATGCTTATGGTGAAAGATTACCTTTTGCAGCATGGACTAAGCCATCTATTGCTCTCTGTAATGAGTGCAGTTACTCAAATGCAGAGATATTCTCTCACGCATACAAGAGTCTTAAAATCGGTAAACTTGTAGGGCGTCCTACTTTTGGTGCGGTTATATCTACAGGTGGTGTTATGCTTATGGATGGAAGTTTCCTGAGAATGCCTTTCCGTGCATGGTATGTTAAAGAGAGTGATATGAATATGGAGAATGGTCCTGCTGTTCCCGATTATATTGTTGAGAAGAGTCCTGACGAGAAATCAAAAGGTATTGATACACAGCTTGAAAAAGCTGTTAAAGAACTTCTGAAAGATATTAAATAGTTGTTTATCAGGGCGGTCTTCATGACCGCCCTCCTTATTTCCCGGGTTGTTTTTTTTGTTTTTTTCTGCATAATCTGTTTAGAGGTAAATTATGAAAAAAATAGCCGTTTTTATACTTATTACTCTGCTTTTTATTACTGGCAGAACTTTTTGTGATACTACTAAAGAGGGTAAACTCATTGAGCCTCTGAAGTTCTTTAGTTCAGTAATTGGTAAAACCTGGAGTGGTAAGTTTCAGGATCCACGTACTGGTAAAATCAATGTTGATGTTTCCCGCTGGGAGAGAGCTCTTAATGGTACAGCTATAAGAATTCTGCACTCACTAAATAAAGGGCAGTATGGTGGTGAGACTATTATAACCTGGGATAGTAAAAAGAAGAGATTACAGTTCCACTACTTCACAACCGGAGGTTTCATGACTACCGGATGGATGGAAGTGGATGGCCGTAAATATATTTCTCACGAAAAAGTAATTGGAAATGCATCAGGTATAACAGATGTAAAAGCTGTTGCAGAGTTAAGAGATGACGGAACTATGAGTGTTGAATCTTCCTACCTGAAAAAAGGGAAGTGGGTTAAGGGAATGACAGCTGTATACAGAGAAGCTCCTGGTGCAGAAGTCATATTCAGATAGCAGAGCTTTTACAGAGAGGTGTTAATGATACGCAGATTCCTTAAGTTTTTAGTTTTTACAATTTTTATTCTTCACAGCAGCTTCTGCTACTCATGGTTTGATGCCGGTCATATGGTTATAGCCCAGATAGCTTATGACAGGCTTGATAAACTTGAAAAAGCTGAAGTTGATCGTCTGATACTGGTTCTTAAAGATGCAGAACCCAGATATAAAGGCTTTGTTAAGGCAGCAACCTGGATGGATGGGATTAAAGGAACAGGTATCTCCTTTTATGATACTTTCCACTATATAAACCAGTATTATTCGGTACATCCGGTTAAAAACATGCCTTCATTTAATGAGTGTAATGTTGTCTGGACAATTGAGAGGGCAGTTAAGACTCTTAAGCACCAGAACTCCAGTGACTACTCTAAAGCTCTGGCTCTTAGATTCCTTATTCATATGGTAGGTGATGTGCATCAGCCAATGCACTGTACGTCAAGGATTTCTGAGAGTACTCCCAAAGGTGACAGAGGTGGAAATGATTTTCTGATTCAGAAAATTCCTTTTGGAAGATATAAAGGTAAACCCGCAACTTTGTCAAACCTTCATCAGTTATGGGACTCAGGTGTAACATTTTTTGCAGGAATTGAAACAGATGATTATCCGGCTGAAAAAGATAAGATAGATAAAAATGTAGAAGATATTGAGAACTATGTAAGCTCTCTGAAGAGAAGTGAAAGACAATCTATTATTAACAGAGTTAACAGAGTTTCTGAACCATCAGAGTGGGCTCTTGAATCTTATCATCTGGCAGTTAAGTTTGCATATAGTGATATTAAAGAGAGAGGAAGGGTTTCCAAAGGCTACACAATCAGAGGTCAGGAAATTGTGAAAGTTCAGGCTTATGTTGCAGGTAGCAGGCTGGCAAGAATATTAAAAGAGATCTTTTAAAAGTATTACCACTAATATACATTCAGGAAGTCAGCAGCGTAGCAAGGAAATAGCCCTCCTCCTTTGAAAGGAGGAGTACCTGAGGAACGAGGGGGAGGTGGTTTTAATGATTTTCAGCACTGACCCAAAAGTATAATCTTATCCTTCAATGAACCCCAGCAGGTCTTTTATATACTCTTTGCCTGTTGTTAGAGATGCAGGGTGGCTTCCGGTGTGATAGATTTTAACTTTTGAGTGTCTGATCTTTTCAGAAAGAGGTTTGAGTATCTTATCTATTCCACCGGGGATATACTGATCTTTCATTGTTCCTGTAAGAAGAACCGGTATTTTCAGTTCATTAAGATCTCTATGAAAGAAGTTACCAATACTTTTGTGATGGTTAAAAACAATCTCCGTGTCTTTATCCACTACCTCTTTCCAGTCTCTGCCATGCATAAGAAACCAGAAGGCTCTGGTCATAAATTTGCTCTTATCTTTCTCCCGGTCTTTATGAATGTCTGAGGCAAACCAGTCAACAGACTGCTCTCCTTCAAAGCTGTCTGCTATAACTTTTAAGGTTTTCTCCGGGTATTCAAGAGCAAAGTTCATAGCAATCAGTGCTCCTCCGCTATAACCAGCTACTACGGCTTTTTCCAGGTTAAGGTGACTGAGGAGTTCTTTAACCACTTCTGCATGTAAGAACCAGAAATCTTCCGGCCACTCATCAATTCGTTCTGAACTACCATGACCAGGGAGATCAGGGGATATTACTCTGATATGTTTCTTTAGTTTTTTTTCAAAAAACCAGTGCATCCGTGAAGATACAGAATTGCCGTGAATAAGAATAAGGGGAAGGCCTTTACCTTTATCTCTGTAGAATAGTTTGTGATTATTGTATTTAAAAAATGGCATAATTTTCTCCTTTGGTTAAATTTTGATTTTCAGGATTTATTACTCATTTCTTAAATATTCATGATAGCTCAATTATAGAATGTCGGGAAAGATAACGCAAGGGGATGGAGAGGTCATCTTAACAATAAAAGAGGGGTTAAAATATTAAACCCTACATGCCCGTAGCGTCTTTAAATGTGCCAATCTGGTCTGTGTTTATATGGATTCTCCTGTTGTTTGTTGTGCCAGGATTTTTCCAGATGAATCATAAGCTGTAAGGCGGTATTTGTACTTTTTGTTTTTGTCCAGATACTTATGGTTGTATGTATGAGAGGTACCGGTAAAACTCTGAGGTTTGAGACCTGTGAGTTTGTTATAGTTTGTACCATCTGTACTGTATTCGAGCAAGAGTTCTGCAGTTGCAGATGCAGGATCATTAATAGTCAGGTTAATACTTCCATACTCTTTTGAAATCAACCATGCTGAAACTGTTTTGCGGGTTGGCTCAATAATAAGGTCAACAGTTGGCTCAAGTTTTATTTCAACTTTATGATTCTCTTTAACTGCTTTAATAATATATGGGTTATTTATGGTTTGCAGATTGTCATTATCCTTAATCTCTATTATCTTATAACCGGGATCAGGTATAATATTGATTGTGGCATCAGTGCCGTAATCTATGGTTTGTGAAGGGGTTTCTGTCTTACCAGCACCTTCAGTAATCGAGGATGTTACTGAAAACTTAATTGTGTCAAAAACTACAGCAACATTGTGTTTCTCTTTTACATTCTCAATATAATAAGGGCTGATGACACTCTGCTCAACACTATTATCTGTAATTGATACTATCTCATGGCCTTCTTTAAGATTTATGCTGATAGTAGCTCTGTTTCCGTAGGAGACTTTCTGGGTTTCTGGTGTTACAGTACTGTCTGTGCCTGATGATGTTGCATTTATGGGGAATGCTGAGGATATTTTTTTTGAGAAATCCTGTCCTGATGTATCATTTGTGGAAACAAGGTGGGCTGTGTAATTGAATATGCCATCTTTTGCCATTTTAAGTTCAAGAGTCATTTCTGCGCTACTACCTACTCCCAGAGAACCTATACTCCAGATACCAGTAGAGCTGTCATAAGTTCCGGCAGAAGGGGAGGAGGATACATACAGGCAGCCATCGGGTATCTTATCGGTGAGAGTTATTCCATCTTCTGAAACTGAAGAGCTGTTAGTAACTTTGACTTTGAGATTAAAGGTTTCATTCAGTAAAGGAAAGTCATTGTTAAGGCTTAACTCACATTTCAGTGAAATCTCAGGTTGTCCCAGTTTAGCAAAAAAAGTGTCGAAGCTTCCTCCACGATGAGAACTCTGAAAAGAATTTTTTACCGGAAAATTTGTAGACACAGTGTGGCCTGCAACGTAGACATTTGAGGAGTTGTCAATGGCAACTCCTTTTATAGTTTCATTATGGGAACCTCCAATATTACTTGCAAACAGTACGTTGGCTCCGTTTGAAGAGAATCTGGCAATAAAGCCGTCGTCACCTCCACCATGGCTTTGTATGGAGTTAACTGATGGTGTTGTTGAATTTGTTTCACCAGCTATTGCTACTTCACCTGAGTTATTGACAGCTACTGCATAACATTGATCTGTACCTGATCCACCAAAATAACTGGAGTAGATCAGAGTATTGCCGGAAGGTGAAAACTTAGTTATTGTTGCATCATAGCTACCGCCACTTGAAGATTGTGCACTGTTTTTTGTTGGGAAATCTGTAGAACTGCTACTACAGACTACATATGCTGAGCCTGATGAATCTACTTCAATGTCCCACGCATAATCAAAGCTATTGCCACCAAGGTGGGTGGAATAACCAAGACTATTACCTGAAGAGTTGAGTTTTGTAACAAAAGCTCCTCCGCTTGTGGAAATACCTGACTGGAAGGGGGTTTGCAGAGGAAAATTCCCTGATTGAGTATTTCCGGTTACGTATGCATTACCTGAATTATCAACTGCTATTCCGAATGCTTTGTCAAAATTACTACCCCCTAAATATGTTGAGTAAATAATTGAGGAACCATTGGAAGAAATTTTAGTGACAAAAACCTCATCTCCACCTGCTGAAGCTGGCTGAAATGGATTCGCCAGAGGAAAATCTGCAGATGAAGTGGCGCCTGCAACATATGCATTACCAGAGCTGTCTACATCTATGCCGAAAGCCTCTTCACTGGAACTGCCTCCGAGATATGTAGAATAGGTAAGTGAAGAGCCCGATGGGGAGAGTTTTGCTATGAAGGAGTCAGAGCTTCCATTTAAACCTGCCTGAAAAGCACCTCCGGTAATTGGAAAGTCATTTGATGTTACTGAGCCTGTAATATAAGCCGAACCAGAACTGTCTACTTTAATCGACTGACTGATCTCCTGACCTGAGCCACCAATATATGTTGAGTATATTAGTGATCTACCATCAGGAGAAATTTTTGTTATGAATGTATCGCAGTATGAAGAGGGAGGACGACTGCTCTGGTAGGCGTTGTGTACCGGGAAATTTTCAGACCATGTATATCCTGTTAAATATATACTTCCATCATTACCAATTGTCATATCATTTACATGGTCATTACCTGAACCTCCAAGATAGCTGGAGTAAAGGAGTACTACAGGATCAATGATAAGATCTTTTTTACTATTATATATACCTGTTTTAATTCTGTACCTGTTTTTTGCATTCTTAATGAAAAAGGACTTAACAGCCACTCTTCTACCATCAATATTCTGGTATGATACTGGAGCCTTGTGAATAATCTTACCTGCTTCAGTTCTGATTAATATATTACCAGATTCATCAATTGATGTAGATTCTGCATGCTCATAATGAAATTTAATATCTGCCGGATTTCCTCCAGGTTTTACAATCCAGTCGTATTCAATACATTTCTCTTTGCCATAAATCTTAAGATCTATGTTTTTGTATAGTTCTCTGTAGATAACAGCTTTTGAAGTAGAGCCGCTTCGAATCCATTTTGACCTATCTTTTCCCTTAAAAAAGTTCACTTTATAAGATGACGGGCTGAACTCTTCAACTACTGTTTTTTTATTAGCGTTTCTGAAGCTCAATTTATAGAGCGATCTTTTAGATCCGGCTTTAAGAACTGAGTCAAAAACGAGACCATCTTCTGCTATCCATAAAGTATAGCCAGATGTTTTTGAGTAGAAGAGAGCTTTGTTGTTAACCTGCCCCATGTTTTTTATGAAGTACAAAGGGAGGTTGCTTGTGCTGGATAATTTAGTTGGAAGCTTTGAGATAGATTTATGTGGAAGTTCTATGCAGTTAATAAGAGTAGACAGGCAGAATAAAAAGATCATAGTTATAAGCAATCTGATTGATTTCATTGGTTGTACCTCACAAGTTATCTGTTAAAATATGTCTGCTTTTGCTTGATAATTATATAGTTTAGGTTTTGTAAACGAAAATGTCAATAGTATAAATTGTGATAAATGCTGAAGTATACAACATTGGTGTAACTTTTTTTGCATTTCAGGGCTACTTCAGATTTAAAGAGATATCTGTTTTATGGTATAAATTAGAGATGGAACTTGTAATGTTTATTCCTACTATGGTTTTATGTCTCGTTGTCTGGCTTATTAATAAGAGTAAGAAAACAGAAGCTGTTAAGAAAAAGCTTATTGCCCGCTGGATAGGTGGCTACGTTGTATCTGTGGCTCTTCTTTTCTGGTTTGTAATGAATTCGGTTGAAAAAACCTGATTGAAGAATTAAAGCAGGCTGTAATACAAATCAGACAACCTGCTTTTATTAATTACTAAGGCTCTATTTTACTTCTGCTTTAATAACTGATTCGCATGAGACATTATCTGCTACAGGGCAGCGTCTCTCAACATCTTCAATAAATTTTTCTTTATCTTCCTGACTCATATCTGCATCCAGTTCGATGAAAGATCTGATTTCTGTGAATCCGGCTCTGCCTTCAGTTGTTTTACCAAGAAGAAACATCTTATCGATATCTGCTTCAATGGAAACTTTTACTCCTCTGAGTTCAATTCTTTCCTGTTTTGCTTTTATCCTGGCAATAGCGCAGATGCAGCCTGCAATGGAAGAGAGGAAGTGTTCAAGAGGATTTGCACCTTCATTTGTACCACCACTTGCTTCCGGCTGATCAATAATAATCTCTCTTGATGCATTGATAACTGTTTTAAAAGATCCACCCATTTCTGCTGATAATTTCATAGTACTTAAAGACATAATTACCTCCTTTTTTTATGTAGACTTCATCATATAACACAAGAAACTTATAGTAAACCGTAACTGTTTTAGTTAAGTTTTAAACTTCTTCAGTGAGCCAGAATATAACTGCCCCAAACATCCATGCTGAAACGCTTTCTGCAGCAGCCCAGTATAGAGGAAGTCCTTCAAATATATCTATAGCTGCAAACAGAGTGCCACTGACAACCCAGATCCAGGCAAGTAGTCTTATAAGAGGAGTGTATCTCTGTATATCATTTGAAATAAACCAGAAAAGTACTCCCTGCATTCCATACATGACAGATAGTGAGCGTGCCAGGTATAGAACAACTGGTTCCTGAGGAAGAGAGCCGAAAAGAGCAAAATCAGAAAGATCTGCCATAAGAGCTCCCGGCAGCAGAACCGCCGGGAAAGCGAGAGAGAAGAAGAAGGCATTAACTTTCAGAAAAAGTGCCAGTAACTTCTCTCTTTTCATTTTATTAACCTGCCATATGGATTGCAGCAGCAGGACCAACCGGTATACCTGCGCCCATCCAGATCATCAGCATAATGACCCATATTATGAAAAAGGCTATTGTGTATGGAATCATAAGGGCTACAACTGAGCCGATTCCGACTTTTTTATCGTAACGTTCCATAAATGCAACTATAAGAGCAAAGTATGACATCATTGGAGAGATGATATTGGTAACACTGTCACCAATTCTGTATACAACCTGTACAAATTCCGGTGTATAGCCAAGAATCATAAACAGAGGTATGAATACAGGTGCCATAATAGCCCATTTTGCCGAAGCACTACCCATTACAAGATTTATAAGAGATGCCATGACGACAAACATAAGCATCAGTGGAATTCCTTCAATACCTGAAGCTTTCAGGCCTTCAGCTCCTTTAACTGCTGCAATCAGACCTATTTTACTCCAGTTGAAGAAAGCTACAAACTGAGATGCAAAGAATACCAGAACAATGTATGATCCCATTGTATTCATCGATTTAGCCATACCCTTCATAAGCTCTTTATCGTTTTTCAGTGTTCTTGAACCAATACTGTAGGCAATACTCAGAATAAGTGAGAGGAGGAATATTATTGCAACTATACCTTTAAGAAGAGGGGACTTCAGAACTGAACCTGTTGAAATATCTCTGAGAAATCCTGCTTCAGGAATAATACCCCAGAGAATAACGCCGGTTATTACTGCAAGTGTAACTGCGGTAAAACGGAGGCCTCTCTTTTCAGAATTACTGAGAGTCTGCATCTGAGCATCATCTTTCTGTACTTTATCGTCTTCAGTAGGAACATATTTACCCAGTCTTGGTTCAACAATTTTTTCAGTAACCCAGGTGCCTGCAAAGGCGACAAGAAAAGTTGAAGCTGCCATGAAGTAGTAGTTACATGCAGGATTAATTGTATACTGGGGATCAATAATTCTAGCTGCTTCCTGGGAAATACCTGCAAGAAGAGGGTCAATTGTACCAAGAAGAAGGTTGGCGCTGTATCCACCGGAAACACCAGCAAAAGCAGCAGCAAGACCAGCAAGGGGGTGCCGTCCGACAGCTTTGAATATAAGAGCTGCAAGGGGAACCAGTAGTACATATCCCACACCACTGGCAATATTTGACATAATACCTGCAAAAACAATTACAAATGTCAGAAGATGCCCGGGAGCTGACAGAACAAGCTTCTTAAGAGATGCTCCAATAAGCCCTGTACTTTCAGCAAGTCCGATACCCAGCATTGCTACCAGAACTGTTCCCAGAGGAGCAAATGAGGTAAAGTTGACTACCATATCTGTAAGAATCCTGTGCATACCTTCAAGGGACAGAAGGCTGAAAGGTTTTATGATTGCACCACTGGTAGGGTGGGCAACTGAGAGATCCATCTGCACAGCTACTTCTGAAAGTAATATTACTATTACAGCAAACAGAGCAAAGAGCGTTGCAGGATGGGGAAGAATGTTGCCGGTTTTTTCAACAACATCTAAAAAACGGTTTACAAATTTCTTGTTACTTTTAGTCATGATAATTTAATGATTAGTGCCTTTTATGATAATTTTTTATTGATAGATAAATATATCATACTGGGGGAAATATATAAAGCTGTAAAAGAGTTTTGGATTTAAAAAGTAGAATGGTAATGATCTGAGTACTTATTCCGGTTTGAATAGAGTTTTAATAATTCCAAAGAACTGAATATGTATCAGGGATTGGACAATTTCAGGAAAAGGAGAAACTGCCACATTATGTGACAGTTTTTAAACTATTGCAAAAATTTGTTGTGTCTCTTTTCGTAGCCTATTGTTGTTGATGAACCGTGTCCCGGAAAGACTTCAGTTGAGTCAGGAAGAGTGAGAAGTTTCTTCTTTATTCCATCTATCTGAAGTCTCTCTGCCTCATCTGTGGATGTTCGGCCAATACTCTCGTAGAAGAGTGTGTCTCCTGAGAAAAGATAGTTTCCTGTGAGAAAACAGATGCTCCCTGCTGTATGACCGGGAGTAGAGATTATTGTAAGCTTCAGGCTCCCGGCACTGAGACTTGTATCTTCTGAAGATATAAATCTGTGGGGCCTGTTTTTACTGTTTCTTCCACTATATCTTGATTTATCACCTGCTGGACCTATAATATCTACCTTATAAAGGTCAGAGTAATAACGGTTACCACCAATATGATCACCATGGCCATGAGTATTCAATATCTTTCTTACTTTAAGTTTCTCTATTGTTATAAACTCTTCAATTGATGGATCGGCTTTACCAGGATCTATGATCAGAGCATCCTTTGTATTCTTGTTATAAACAATATATACGTTCTGTGTAAAATCGTTTCCAAAATCCACTTCAATAGTTTCAACTTTCACTGCTTCCTGAGCCATAAGTGAAACTGAAAGTAAAAAGGTAAAAAATACCGGTATTATCGATTTTGTTATACTCATTACGCCTCCATTTCCTACCACTGGGCTTTTACTCTGAGATCTTCTATTACTGATGCATCGATCCAGTAGATATCGGGATTACTGTTTTTGTGGCTATTGTGAAATTCTGCTATCTTTTTATAAGTTAATCCCTTTTTAAAAACTTCTTCAGGTTTATGTACTCTGTTTGCCATAAAGAAGAGATGTCTGCCGTCTGGTGTCACATAAGCACTGTGATTCTGTCTGCTTTCAGGTATAATCACTTCAGAAAGGTTAATGGGATGCGACCATGTGTCATCTGAAGATCTGAAGCAAATGAAATAGGCTTCATATGGTCTCTTATCTTTTTTTCTGTACTGAGGAACTATAATATAGGATTCATCGACAGCAATAAATGCATTGTATCTGGCTATTCCTGAGTTTGGCCTTGTGCCCAGTTTCTCAACATTGCTGAATACATTATCTGAAAGAGTAGCTCTGAATATGTACTCGTTTGGATCACTACCTCTTTTCCCGGTAAAATAGATTCTCCCTGATGAAGTAAATGATGGATAAAATTCGTCTTTATCGGTGTTAACAGGACCGGGAAGGAGGAGTGGTTTTTTCCACCTGCCCTTCTGCTTTTCTGTGAACCATATATCAAAACTTCCATTTTTAGAGCCCGGACGGTTTGATACAAAATAGAGTTTTTGGCCATCAGGCGAGAACATCGGCTCCATATCTTTGTATTGAGGGGCTGAAGTAAAAGGAGCAAGCTGAGGATTACTCCAGATACCACCTTTCATTTTAAGGTATACCAGTTTACTGATTCCACTTCTGTTTCTTACTCTGTAGAATATCTCATCCCCTTTTGGAGATATTGTGAAATCCCTTTCATACATTCCGGTAGATACTATTCCCGGAGCAAAAACCGCTGCTTTTTTACCCGGTAGTTTCTGTCCCATCCATTTTCCTCTGATCTGTTCCCCTTTAACGGACAAAGTAGCAAGAGGAATTAATAGAATCAGAGACCATGACAATTGTTTCATTTTGACCTTCCTTGGTTAATAAGTGTAATAAAGTTTTACGCTTTTTATGAGATTACAGTTTAGTCTTCTTTTCTGTAGTATTTAATAATTGATCTCTGAAGCACAAAATAGAGTATCAGCAGTAGAACAGATATAGTAATAAACAGTTTTCTGTAAGATGAAGATAGAGAGGGTAGAGGAGTTGTTGAGGGAGTAAGAATTATAAGTGACCAGTCAGGGATGGCAAGATCTCTTTTGAGGGTACGATAGCTTTTATCTCCAACAACCAGCAGTGTTGAATCGTCAATATTAAGGACTTCCGGCGAGAGGTCCGGATACTGTCTGTTTATTTCAATCTTCTTTCTTATAGTCGGAGACAGAGGTTTTATTGCTTTAAGAAGAAAAGCATCACTACTGGAGGAGAATACTATACCGTCCGGGGAAGAGAGAAGGAGGATTTTGCCTGACTGAACAAGTATTGAATCTATTGAGTCCATATCTATTTTAGCTACAGCAACTCCTGTAATTGAGCCCTCACTTTTTATAGGTTTACTCATATAGATGCCACGTTTCCCTGTAGTAACTCCAACAGCAGGGTAGAGGATGTTTTTGCCCTTCATGGAAGCTCTGAAATAGTATCGGAAGGAGTAGTTGTTACCTGTGAGGCTCTTACCGTCTTCATATCTGGTACTACATTTAACAGTTCCGTTTTTATCCATTATGTATATAATTGAAGCCCCTGTAAGGGTTCTGAAACTTTCAAGAAGTCTGGGAAGATGATCTTCCTGCTCCTGTTTGTCTTCTGTACAGTCTATTATGCAGTCGGTATTAACAAGAGTTCTGAGAGCTTTTTCTGTAAGGTCGAGGCGATCTTTTATTTCTATACCTTTCCCTCTTATAATATGCTCTCTGAGAATTCTGTCACTCTGTTTTTTTGAGGTGTCTATCCATTTGAGCAGATAAAATGCGGCAATGGACATTATTATGATAAGTATCGCAGAAGCTCTGATTTTATCTCTTTGTTTTTGTTTCATCTAAAATATTATAACCTCTATGTTTTACAAAATCATGTAAAAATAACAACACTTATTAGGACGGCTTCAGGAGATATAAAGTTTCCGAACACCATATGTTTGTAAACAGCGTAGTTCACAGGCTCATTATATGAAGGAACGAAAAGCCTGTTTCTATGGGGTAACTTGAAACAAAAGTTGAAATAGAGTATAATCTTACACTATTATTAAAAAATAATCTGATCCCCCTCTAAGTGGTCCAAATCGTCAGTTTCTTTTTATACCGACTTTTCAATCAACTCAGATGGTAATCGGGTTTTCTATACTTAGAAAAAGGAGTGTATTCTAAATGGGTGCAGATATAAACAGATTTGAGAACATCGGGCTGGATAAAAATATTTTAAAAGGAATTGAAGAACTGGGGTTTGAAAAGCCTATGCCGGTACAGGCAAAAGTTATACCCCATATGCTTGACAGCGATCGTGATATTGTTGGACTGGCGCAGACTGGTACTGGTAAAACTGCTGCATTCGGACTACCACTTATTCAGAGAATAGATACTAAAGATTCAACTCCACAGGCCCTTATTCTAAGTCCAACCCGGGAACTCTGTATTCAGATTGCTCAGGACCTTACTAATTTTGCAAAATATGTGTCAGGTCTGAAGATTGTTGCTGTTTATGGTGGTGCCAGTATTGAGACTCAGATAAAGAGTATTGCAAGGGGAGTTCAGATTGTTGTTGCAACCCCGGGAAGGCTGCTGGATCTTATTAAAAGACGCAGAATAGATATTTCAGGAATAAATTCTGTTGTACTGGACGAAGCTGATGAGATGCTTAATATGGGGTTTCAGGAAGAGTTAACAGCAATTCTTGCAACAACACCGGATGATAAAAGAACCTGCCTCTTCTCAGCAACAATGCCTGCTGAGGTTGAAAATATCGCATCTTCCTACCTTAATGATCCAATTCAGCTTGAAGTTGGAACAAGAAACTCCGGTTCAGAGAATGTAAGTCATATATGCTACATGGTAAGAGCTAAAGATCGTTATCTGGCACTTAAGAGAATTGTAGACTACTATCCTTCAATTTACGGTATTATCTTCTGCAGAACCAGATGGGAAGCAAAAGAGATTGCTGAAAATCTTATTAAAGACGGATACAACGCAGATGCTCTTCACGGAGATCTGTCACAGGCTCAGAGAGAGAGTGTTATGAATAAGTTCAGACTCAGAGCTCTTCAGATGGTTGTTGCAACAGATGTTGCTGCAAGAGGACTTGATGTTGAGAACCTGACTCATGTAATAAATTATAATCTTCCTGACGATATCCAGGTTTATACACATAGAAGCGGAAGAACAGGCAGAGCTGGTAAAACCGGAATATCAATTGCTCTGATTCACCAGAAAGAGAAGTATAAAATCAAAAATATCGAAAAGATGACTGGCAGAGGCTTTGAATATCAGAAAGTTCCCAATGGTGAAGTTATCTGTGAGAAGCAGCTCTTTAACATGATAGATCGTATGGAGAGTGTTACTGTTGAAGACGAGAGAATTGATGACTATATGAAAAAAATTACTAAGAAACTTGAGTGGTTAAGTAAGGAAGAGATTATCAAAAGGTTTGTATCTCTTGAGTTTAACAGGTTTCTTGAATACTATAAAAACGCACCTGACCTGAATATCGATTTCAGTGAAAAGAAGAGAAGAAAGAAGGGTGAAAGAAGAGACGATACCTCTTTTAAGAGACTCTTTATCAATCTTGGTAAGAAAGATGGCTTAACTCCACAGAACCTTATTGGTATTGTAAATGATGCTTCAGGCAGAAGAGATATTGAAATCGGAAAAATTGAGATAATGAACTCCTTTTCATTCTTCGGAATTGAAGAAGCTGCAGTTCCTGTATTTCTTGATGGTCTTGGAAATCAGGCATATAAAGGAAGACAGATTGTTGCTGAACCTGCTTCAGAGAAACCCAAAGGAGACCGGAAGAGTTTCAGAAAAGATCGTGGAGATCGTGGAGATCGTAAAAGAGATAAAGAGAGATCTTTTTCAGCAAAAGATAGAGAAGGAAGCAGAAAGAAGGATTCTGGTAAAAGAAGAAGCAGCGATAAAAATAGTTCTTTTAAACCTGCAAAAAGAGCTGGTAAAAGAAAATAGTTATATAACTTGACAAAAGTAGACGACTGGTCTATTTTTAATCTGTGGCACAGAAAGGTGATATAACAAAAGATAGAATACTGACTGTCGGTGCAGAGATTGTATACCGGAAAGGTTACAATAATACCGGCATTCAGGAGATTTTAAAGGCTGCAGGTGTGCCTAAAGGTTCTTTCTATTTTTACTTCCCAAGTAAAGATAAGTTTGGTGCTGAACTTGTAAATCATATTGCTCAGAGTTTTGCTTCTGTTTCTGAAAAAACTCTGAGAAACCATTCATTACAGCCACATGAGAGGCTTGAAAAGTTTTTTGATCACTTTATCACAGTACTTAAAGGAACAGGTTGTAGCGGAGGCTGTCCTATTGGTAATCTTGCTCAGGAGATGGGAGATCTTAGTGAAGGGATGAGAGTGAATCTCTTCAACTCAATAGATAAACTGGAAGATCTGATTCTTAAAAGTATTGAGGAACTGGATGTTTCACCTCCGTTTTTTACAGGACTTGATAAGAGAGAAGTTGCAGCATTCATACTGAATTACTGGCAGGGGGCTGTTCTCAGGGCTAAAGTATCAAAAAGTATTGAACCTTTAAATCAGTTCAAAAAGATAATTTTTGTAAATATGTTTAAAGTTTAAAAAAAATTTAAATTAAAAATAATAGACCAGTCTATTATTGAGGAGAAAGCATGAGTATTCTTAAAACAGTGTCCCCGGATAAAGCTGAGGGTAAACTGAAGGGATTGTATGGGGCAGTGGAAAAGGTTTTTGGTATGGTTCCCAATAATGCAAGAGTTCTTGGGATTAATGAACATGCACTTGAAAGTCAGTTAATGATGATTGGCTACTATTCACAGCATGAAAAAATCAGTAGCAATGTTTTCGCAATGATCAGACTTCTTGTAGCAAGAGATTGCGGTAATGATTACTGCACAAAGATGAATACCGGTTTTCTCATGCAGGCAGGAATTGAAGCTGAAGCGCTTCAGAGTGTTGATGCAGATAACCTGCCGGGGATTTTTTCTGAGGAAGAGAAGGCGTTGCTTAAATATACAGTTAAAGCTGTTAAAACTCCTGCAGAAACAGGAGCTGAAGATATCAGAGCATTAAAAGATGCTGGCTGGAGAGAGATAGATATATTTGATGCAGTTGAACATGGAGCAAGAATGGTATATTCAAGTCACATCTTCAATGCCTTCAAAATAGAGATTGATATTTAAGATAATAATTTAAGGCCAGGTGGACTTTCTAATACCACCCCGCCTGGAGTACCAGGCATCCCTCCTTTTTTAAATCTTTTCTTTCGAAAACAGATTTAAAATATGAGGGGATTTCTGCTATTTAACCTTAAATTGTTCTTCTGGCAGCACAATTTTATGAAGAAAAACTGTAGTAGAGACGCATCCTTGCGTTTGTTCTTTTGGGGCTGGGGATTAAAGTCTCGCTAACCACCCCGGCCTCATTCAGGAGGGGAACTATGTATGGGATGATTCTTATACACACCTGTGTTAGTCCATGTTTGTCTTTGTCCGTCAAGGCGGAGCCGGGTGTTCTTTGTGTCTTTTCCTGCAGGTTCAGGATTAGAACAGAACTGTTACTGACTTTTACGGACCAGAGAGCACTCCTGTTGGAGTGCTTTAAATCCCATCTGTAAGAGTTTCATGTAACAATCTGAATTAAGTGTGCCAGTTTGTGATAGTCCGTGTCAGTCAGGGATGAATAGAAAACCTGCTGAAATGAGATAAATTTCGTTCTGTTGTTGAAGGGAGAGGGTAACCACGCAGGGTTATCCCTGCATTTATTTGTGGTTTCCATGAGATCATGTAATCTTTTCTGTTATTGAGGCTGACTTCTGTTATAATTGAGAAACAGATGGAGGTTTTATGTTATACGAAAAACTGAAAAGAGATTTTGATGAATACTACAGTAAAAGTGAAGAGGAGAGGGCATTAATTCCTCATCTGAACTGTTGTGAAAGAATCATTCTGGGAGCCAATGATGTCTACAATCTGGAACTGGACAGAGCTGCAGCTATGATGGCAAAAGGTTTTGGAAGCGGTCTGAATGTTGGGGCTACATGCGGTGTTATTAGTGGTGGTGTAATGGCTCTTAGTGTAAAGTTTCACAATCACCCTGAATATAAAGCAATTGTAAAAGAGTATATTGATGATTTTGTTGCCGAAATGGGAGCGATGAACTGTGAACCTCTGAAAGATAAGCATGCTACAGAGTTGAAAGGGTGTTCAGTGCTGATTACAGATGGTGGCAGGGTACTTGACAGAATTTTCAAAAAATATTCTGCTGAATAATTATGGAAGAAGAAAGTAGTGTAGAAGTTTCTGACAAAATTCATCTTGAAGAGATCAGGCTTTCCCACTCTTCAGATATTTTCAGAACTATAGATGGGCAGCGGGAGTATCTTGGAAAGTGGCTGCCTTTTGTTGAAACAACCAGAGCCCTTAAGGATACTCAGGCCTTCATTAAGTCTGTAATTGAAACCCCGGCTGAAAAAAGAGAACTTGTTTTTGCAATATTTTATGAAGGTGAGTTTGCAGGAATCATCGGTACCCGTTTCAGCGATAAGGTTAACAGGAAAACAGAGGTTGGTTACTGGTTATCTGAAACAATGCAGGGAAAGGGGATCATTACTCTTGCAGTGAAGTCACTGGTTAATATACTTTTTAACAGAAAGAATATTAACCGTATTCAGATAAAATGTGCAACAGGTAACCTTCCCAGCCAGAATGTTGCAAAAAGAGCTGGTTTTATTTTTGAAGGAGTTGAGAGAGACGGAGAACTTCTGAGTGGAGAAGAATTTACTGATCTTAAAATTTACAGTAAACTGAAAAAAGAGTACGAAAAACCAGAATAACCTAGTATAAATACATCTCAACAGATGCTTCAGATACAGATCTCTGTACCTGAAGCTTATAATCTGTTAAAATCAGCACTTAAGTTATTGTGTAGCATGGAGTAGTAATGAAATATATTTTAAGAACAGTTTTTGCGATAATATCAATACCGGTATTCAGTAGAATGTGGGGAAGACTCATGAGAGTTGAAAAACCAGGGTTCCTTGCATCCAGAGCAGTGAAGTTCTATAAAAATTTATATAAAATCGATATGAAAGAGTATGAAGGTAAAGTGGAAGATTACCCTTCTATTTCAAAATTTTTTCTCAGACATCTTGATAAGAGTGTAAGACCTCTTAAACAGAGTGAGAAATCCATCCTCTCGCCTGCAGATGGTAAGCTTGTTAATGTTGAATACATTGATGGGGACAGTGCTACCCAGGTTAAAGGATCTTACTATTCTGTTAATGAGTTGCTTTGTGAAAACAGGAACTATTCAGATGGCTGGTATGTTGCCACTATCTATCTTTCTCCTGCAGACTATCACAGGTATCACTATCCGGTTTCTGCAGAACTGACAGGATATTGCCATACAAAAGGACCTCTCTTTCCTGTAAATGAATCCGGGTTGAAATATGTAAAGGGGTTGTTTGTCAGAAATGAACGTATAGTCTGTCGTTTCAGAAAAGATTCTCATGACCTTTATGCTGTAGCTGTAGGTGCAACAAATGTTGGCAGTATAAAGATGGAGTTTATAGATAATATAGTCAGGGATTCCAGCTGGAAAAATATGAAAACTCCGGTAGAACAGATGGGGGAGATGGGAAGATTTGAGATGGGTTCAACTATTGTTATGGTTATTCCATCAGCTCTGGTAGCTTCGGTAGAAGTGGAAAATGAGTCCAGAGTACAGGTTGGTGAACCTCTTTTCAAGATTAAATAGCAAACTTTCCTGACTGCTTTTTTTACATGTAAAGTTTTTTTTTACACTGTTTTATACTACATTTGTTTTTTAGAAGTGGGGCTCCTTTGTAAAAAGGAGAAAATAAAAAACAATAAGGAGGCAGGTAAAATGAATCGTAATAATAACGACAATTTCACGGGGGATGTTATAGATGCTGATGATCTCCTGGATGAAGTGCATTCAGTAATAGTTGCAAAAGATCTTCTCCCGGATACTCTTCCGGTTTATCCGCTGTTTCAGAGGCCTCTCTTTCCCAGAATGATGGTGCCCATAATCATAGAAAAGAAGGATCTGGTTAAAGAGATTGTAAATAGAGATAAAAAGAGTCCTTTCTATATGGGATTACTGTACTACTCTTCTGAAAATCCGGGACTGGAAGAAGAAGAGGAGCTTGATAAAGAGCGGTTTGCCGGCACAGGAGTGGCAGCAAAGATAATTCAGGTATCAGGTAATGGAAAGAATGACGGGATACAGGTACTTGTGCAGCTTATGGAGAGGTTTGATGTTCTGGATATATCCGATGAAGAAGGTCCAATGCTCAGAGTCAGTGCCGGATACTGGAGTGATACGGACTACGAAGTAAATGAGGAACTCAAAGCCTACTCAGTTGCAATTGTTGATAGTATCAAAGAGCTGGTGAAGATGAATCCTCTGTTTAAAGAGGGCTTATCTATTCTTCTGGAAAAAATAAATATAAATGACCCCGGGGCATTAAGTGATTTTGCCGCTTCCATGACAACTGCCAGTGGCGGTGAACTGCAGGAGGTACTTGAAACAAAGAGTATCAGAAGCAGAATTGAGAAATCCCTTATTCTTCTTAAAAAAGAGCTTGAGATTTCAAAGCTTAAGGTGGAAATCTCTAAAAGAATTGAAGACAGATTATCGAAGCAGCAGAGAGAGTTCTTCTTAAAAGAGCAGCTTAAAGAGATAAAGAAAGAACTGGGTATTTCAAAAGACAGTGCAGAGAGTGAAATTGATAAGTTCCGTAAGAGAATGGCTAAACTTGAACTGTCAGAAGAGGCTCTGGGTAGAATTGAGGAGGAGATTGGAAAGCTGAAAATGCTTGAAGCCTCTTCTGCTGAATATAATGTAACCCGCAGCTATCTTGACTGGCTGACAGTTCTTCCATGGGGAGTATTTACTGAAGATCATTACGATATAAGGCATGCAGAGACGGTACTGAATGAAGATCATTACGGTCTTGATGATGTAAAAAGCAGAATTCTTGAGTCCATATCTGTAGGTATTATTAAAGGAGATCTGGCAGGGTCAATTATTCTTCTTGCAGGGCCTCCGGGAGTTGGTAAAACCTCTGTAGGGAAATCAATTGCCAGAAGTCTTGGGCGTAAATTCTATCGTTTCTCTCTTGGAGGAATGAGAGATGAAGCTGAAATCAAAGGGCACAGAAGAACATATATTGGAGCTATGCCCGGGAAATTTGTTCAGGCTCTCAAAGATTGTGACACTGCAAACCCTGTAATAATGCTTGATGAGATAGATAAAATTGGCGCAAGTTTCAGAGGTGATCCTGCATCTGCACTCCTTGAGGTACTGGATCCTGAACAGAACAGAGAGTTCCTTGATCACTATCTGGATGTCAGATTTGATCTCTCAAGGGTACTGTTTATATGTACAGCAAATCAGCTTGAAACAATACCTGCACCACTTCTTGACAGAATGGAGATAATCCGTCTTGCAGGTTATACTATAGAAGAAAAAGTTGAAATAGCCAATAATTATCTATTGCCCAAACAGCTTAAAGAGCATGGACTGAAAAGAGGGCAGATATCTATTTCAAAAGCTGTGTTAAAAGAGATTGCCAACAGCTATTCAAGAGAAGCCGGAGTCAGAGGCCTTGAGAACAATCTTAAAAAAATCATGCGTAAAGCAGCTCATACTCTTGTTAAGGGAGAGGTTGAGAAAATATCAATAAAGAAGAAGGACCTTAAAGAGTATCTTGGTAAGTCGGTATTTACAGACAAAAAACTATTTAAAAAACCCAGAATCGGAGTTGTTAATGGCCTGGCATATACAGCGCTTGGTGGAACAACTCTCTATATTGAAGCGATTCCTGTTCCTTCCAAAGTTCCCGGTTATAAACAGACAGGGCAGCTTGGTAAGGTGATGATCGAATCATCTGAAATAGCCTATACATATATAAGGTCCCTCCTTAAAGAAGAGAAGGGTAGTTATGAGTTTTTCATGAGTAACCTTATCCATCTTCATGTTCCTGCTGGTGCAACCCCTAAAGACGGACCTTCTGCAGGTATTACAATGGCCTGTGCTATTTACTCTCTGATAAAAGAGATCCCGATTATTCCTTCTGTAGGTATGACAGGTGAACTTACCTTAAGTGGCAGGGTTATGCCTATTGGTGGGGTTAAAGAGAAAGCAATGGCCCTTAAAAGAGCCGGTTTGAAGAAGATGATTCTGCCTTTTGATAACAGGGAAGATTTTGACATGCTGGAAAAGCATATAAAAGAGGGGATAGAGCCTCATTTTGTGGAAACCTTCAGAGAGGTTCTGAAAATATGCTTTCCAGGATAACAGTTAATTCCATATTGATTGCCGGTTAATCTATTGTAAGGCTGCTGAAGCTATACTACTCTCTTTAAAGGAGTAGTTTATGGCAGTTAAATACAGTATTTCCGGTATTAGAGGCAAATATAATGAACTTTCACCTGAGAGGGTTATAAAACTCTCTCACCACTTTGCTGATTATAACGGCAGAGGGAAAATAGCAGTCTGTTACGATGGAAGACCTTCCAGCAATTTCCTGTTGCATGCAGTAAGCTCAGGACTTAGAGGAGGAGGTAGTTCCGTTGTAAATTTCGGGAATATCCCAACTCCTCTTCTTCAGTGGATAATGAAGGATGGCGATTTTACCGGAGGTATCTCAATCTCAGGAGGACATAACTCTTTTGACTGGAACTCTCTCATTCTGTTAAATGCCAGTGGTTCCTATATCAACAACCTTGAAGGAGATGAGTTCTTCAGCCTGGTGCATTCAGGGGATATTGATAAGAACTCCTACTCAGGTTTTGGAGCTTACAGTACCGGCAAAATCGAAATAGATGACTATTTCAGGGTATTAAAACCAGATAAACCTTTAAAGAGCAACCGGAAGTTTGTGGTGGATTGTTCAATGGGATTTGGAACCAACATTATTCAGAGTCTCGGAGATGCTCTTAAAGTTAAACTTATACCGGTTTTCTGTAGTGATAATGCCGGAGGCCTTCCTGTTTCACCGGAACCCTCGATTTCCAATGCAGCTATTCTGGGGACCCTGGTAAAAGAGACAGGAAGCAGTGGTGGTTTTCTTCTTAATAGTGATGCCAGCAGAGTACTAATTGTTGATGAGAGAGGAGTTCCTTTTTCTGAAGAGCTGACTCTTCCTCTGTTTGCTTCAATACTACTGAAAAAGAGTCCCACTGATATAGTAACCAACTACTCTACCTCCAAGCTTATTAATCGTGTAGCAGCTGAATCAGGGGTTAAGGTACTGAGAACTGATGTGGGACAGCCTTACGTTATTCAGGCAGCAAGAGAGACAGGAGCTATGATATGTGGTGAAGGAAGCGGTAGTGTAAGTTATTCTCCGTTTTCATATGGCTTTGACTCACTCTACTTTATTAAAAGATGTGTTGAAGAGCTGGTATGCGGCAATATTCTGCTCTCCGAAATGGCTGAAGGGATAGGTAAACCTGAAATATTCAAAAAAACTGTCTATCTGCCTCAGGAAAAAATATATAAGAGCCTCGCAAGGGTGGGGAAAAAATATCACAATGCTGTGAGGCTTAAGGATGGCTTCTACATTGAGAGTGGAGATGACTGGATATGTGTCAGGGCCTCTTCAACAGCTTCAATGATAAGAGTTGTAGCTGAAGGAGCAGATAGTATAAGAGAACTGGACGCTTTAATGGAGCTGGTAAAATGAAGAAAGTAAGTAATATAAGAATAGGGGTTTCCGGTATAAGAGGAATAGCAGGAGATACTATGACTCCTTACAGTGCGGCACTCTTTACCAGAGCTTTTGCTACATTAACAGGCAAAGGCCGGGTAGCTGTTGCAATGGATTCACGGGCTACCGGGGAAGCTATAAAAAGCAGTGTTATTTCAGCTCTCATATATTCAGGTATAACTCCTGTTGATACAGGAATTCTGCCTACACCATCTCTATGTCTTCTGGTGAAGGAGCATAAACTCAGAGGTGGAATAATTATTACAGCTTCCCACAATAGTGAGGAGTGGAATGGACTTAAGTTCATTGATAGAGATGGTCTGATACTGAGACCCTTTCATCTTAAGAATATGATAGATATTTATCATCAGCAGGTTTTCACCCAGCCGGAAAGTAATACTTTTCCCGGAGTAGAATCCTGCGGATCAGCTTTTAATATACATATGGATAAGATCTTTGAACAGGTGGATGTTGACAGAATAAGAGATAAAAAGTTTAAAATTGCAGTTGACCCTGTTGCGGGAGCAGCTACCTGCTTTGATTCAGTTTTTCTAAAAAGCCTGGGATGTTCTGTAGAGCTTATTAATAGTGAATTTACTGATAATCGGTTCCCAAGACCTCCGGAGCCGGTTAAGAGCAGCCTTACAGCTTTATCAGAAAAGATGGCAGCAGGGGGCTTTGATGTGGGGTTTGCACAGGACCCTGATGGAGACCGTCTTTCAGTACTTGATGAGAGGGGAGTGCCTATTGGGGATGAAACCACCATGGCTCTTGCTGTTTACAGCTGGCTTCTCAAACACCCCGGAGGGAAAATTGTTGTAAATGTTTCAACTTCAAGAGTTGTTGAATTTATTGCAGCTAAAACAGGAACTGAGGTTCTTAAATCTGCTATTGGAGAGATAAATGTTGTTGAATCAATAATTGCAAACTCTGCAACCGCCGGAGGAGAAGGAAACGGAGGGGTTATAATTCCAGCAGTTCATGCCTGCAGGGATTCATTTACAGGTATGGCTCTGATTCTGGACATGCTGGCTGCCAGCAATCTTAAAGTTTCAGATATTGTTTCAGAGTTTCCTGATTACAGATTAAAAAGTGTGAAAGTTCCTTTTTCATCCACCGGAGCATACAGAGTTGTTACTATGCTCAAAGAGATATATCCTGATGCAGATTTAACCGATGGAATAAGGGTTGATACAGGGGATTACTGGTTTACAGTCAGACCTTCCAATACTGAACCTGTTCTCAGAATTACTGCAGAAACTGAAGGAGAAGAACCAGATAGAATAATCAATAAACTGCTGGATAAAATAACAGTTCAGAATCAGTAGGGTTGAAAATTAATTCTCTTTATTTTAATAACTAATATGGAGAAGAAATGAATCGGTCTGCAAAAAATTTTATCTACACTCTTTTAATCTTTATTGTTTTCCCTCTTTACTCTGAAGTTATCTCTGTAATAGCAAAGAGATATTCTGTTCCTGAAGGTCTGATAAATCCCTATGTGAAGGCGATAATTCAGGATTCCAAAGGATTTTTATGGATTGGAACAGAAGGTGGCCTGTGTAGATTTGATGGGTACAAATTTATAAATTATAAAAATTTCTCAAATAAGAGTGTCAATATTAATTCTCTTGCTGAAGGGGATAATGGTGATATCTGGATAGGAACAGAAAAGGGATTGAGCATTCTTAACAGAGGTAGTGGCAGATTCAGCCAGTTCAATGAAAAACCGGAAATACAGACTGTTAATTCACTTTTTCGTTTTCCCGGAGCACGTATAATGTGGATTGGATCTTCAGAAGGGCTTTACATGTACGATCTGGATGACAACTCCTGTAGTAGTGTTGTTCCTGTAATAAATAATAGGGATCTTAAGGCTCTGGTTATAAAGAGTCTTTATGGAGATAAAAGAGGTAACCTGTGGATAGGTACATCAAAGAGTGGAATTATCAGATACAGCAGAAGGAGTAATCTCTTTACAGCATATAGTTCAGGAAAAATGGCAGATAGTGCTGTTCTTACTATGACAGAAGACAGAGTGGATAATCTGTGGATTGGCACTTCCAGAGGTTTATGGCATTACAGTTTTGCTACAGAGAGTATGGAACCTGTTGAAGATATAGCTGAATTAAATAATATTCCGGTTCCTTCGGTTATCTGCGCTCCTTCAGGAAAACTTTATGTTGGTACCAGAGGACGTGGATTGTACAAAATGGATGTGTGGAGCCGGAAACTTGCAAAAATAAGTAATGGTACTCTCGTTGACAGTGATACCTATAATAGATATGCAGAAATAGAAGCTCTCTTTGTAGACAGAAACAGAAACATCTGGACCGGAACGCAGTTCAGAGGTTTTTATGTTTTCAATATTCAGGGGAAAAAGTTCACGCATATAAGAGGTTCTCTGCCAGGGGAAACTACAAGAGGCAAGAACTTTGTATATAGTATAACTGAAGATAAGGACGGGGATATCTGGGTTGGTACTTATAGAGGCATAGAGTTCTTTAACAGTAAATTAGAGATGCAGAAGATGTATTTTGGATCAGTAAACCGCCTGGATACAATAGGCAATCACTCTGTAAGAAGCCTTCTGCCGGATGGAAACGGTATTATATGGGTTGCAACAACAGGAGGAGGGCTCAGCAGAATTGAAAAAAGTACCGGTAAAATAAGACGTTATATGCATAATCCTTCTGACAAAGGAAGTTTAAGCAGTAACTTCTGTAAATATCTTCTTGAAGACAGAAAAAGAAGGTTGTGGATTGCTACAGAAGACAGAGGCCTTAATCTTTTTAACAGAAAAAAGAAGAAGTTCAGATCCATACCTCTGTCTGATAATCTTAATAGTACGAAAAATAAAGTATATACAATGTATGAAGACCCTGTTGAGGAGAATATTCTCTGGCTCGGTACATTTGGAGGCGGGCTCTGTAAATTCAATACAGAAACCCATCAGAAAAGGTGGTATGTAAATAATCCGGATGACCCATCAAGTCTATCCAATGATTCAGTGATTTTTATAGATTCTGATGAGCAGGGGAATGTTCTGTGGATTGGTACTTTTGGAGGTGGAATATGCCGTTTTTTCAAAAACTCCGGTAAGTTCCAGAGATTTACAACACAGGACGGTCTCAGAGATAACTATGTATACTCAATAATGAAAGACTCTTCAGGATATTTCTGGCTCAGCAGTAATAGTGGTATTGCTAAATTTGATCCGGGGAAAGCAGTTTTCAGATATTATGGAATAAGTGACGGTGTTCAGGGACTTGAGTTTAACGGCGGAGCCTGGTACAAAAACAGAAACGGCCGGATCTTTATGGGGGGAGTTAACGGTTTTAATACATTCTATCCTGAAGATGTTGTGGAAGATAACATACCACCCTCAGTACAGGTTACAGAAATAAGAATAGATAGAAAAGAGGTAAAAGTCGGGGTTAAGTATAATGGTATAGTTGTTATGGACAAAGATGTTACTGAAAGTAGCAGAATAAAATTGTCTCCTGGTATGAGAAGTGTTGAAATTGATATTTCAGCACTGGATTTTACGGATTCTTCAAAAAATGAGTATGCTTATAAACTTTCAGGTTTTGACTACAAGTGGAATCACCTGGGTAATAAGAGAACTGTAGTGCTGCATAATCTTCCGGGGGGTGAATATCAGCTTCAGATTAAAGCTTCCAACAGTGATAAAGTCTGGAGTGAAACTCCTCTTGTTATAACTATTGAGGTTGAAAAACCATTTACAGGTACAGTTCTGTTTACCGTGATTTTACATATTACGATGATTCTGATTCTGGGAGCAATATTGGGAGGAATAATAAGAAAGCTCCGAAAGAGTAACCGGAATATGAGAAGGGATATGCAGATAAGCGCAGAAAGAGAAAAAGTTGCCAGTTCCAGAATAAAGGAGCTTGAGGAAACAATAAACGATTCTGTATCTCAGAGACGATATGGTCTTCTATCCTCGGTTTTTGTTGATAAGCTGAACCCTTCCCTGGAAAAACTGTTCAGTGGCCTTTCATATATTTCCGAGCAGGTATCTGATGTAAGAAGTAAGCTCGATAAAGGGGAGTTTAACAAGAATAGTTTTGATAACTGGTTTGATCTTCACAAAAGATCTATGGAGCATCTTGTTATAACAGCAGGAAGAGCTGTTCTCACTCTTACCAGTTTTGAAAAGGTACTTATCGATTACCGCCAGTATAGTACAGAAATATTCAGACCTGGAGAGTTGATAAAGAGATCTGTAGAGACTGAACTTGAAGATTCAGGTATGAAAAACGTCAGTGTCAATATATCTGGTGATGAGAGTACTAAGGTTGAAAGTTATCCGCTGATTCTGAATGAAATTATGATTGTGCTTCTTAATAACAGTATTCTCCATGGTTTCAGGAATAAAGATTCAGGCTCAGTTAGTGTGAATTATGAACTGGAGAAGGGAATTTTCAGGATAACATTTAAAGATGATGGTGTCGGCATTTCTGATATAGATGTGGGAGAAGTGTTTGAACCACTGTTTACAACAAGACGATCTGAAGGTTTTCAGGGAGTAGGGCTCTATATCTTAAAAAATCATGTGGAAATCGGGCTTAAAGGTATTGTTTCAGTAACCAGTAGTCCTGCTGAAACTCTGTTTACGATAGAGTTCCCTGTATAGAGCCTCTTACAGAGTAAGTTTACAGAGTACTTCAAAGTGTGCAGACTGGGGAAACAGATCCATCATCTCAAGTTTATCTACTGAATATCCCAGTTCTCTGAGTTTTTTCAGATCTCTGCAAAAGGTCTGGGCATTACAGGAAATATATACTATTGTCCTGGGTTTGTTATCTTTAATTGCATTGTGTACATAAGAGGATAAACCTGATCTGGGAGGATCACATAGCAGTATGTCTGATTTTGGGAATCTGAACTTTTCAACTGGCATACGGTGGAATTCAGCTTCAGGAAATGCTCTTCTGGCAAGATCTATAGATAATCTGGAATTTTCAACTCCTGTAACTGATGATGTGTATTCTGAGAGTAGTGGTGTAAAGAACCCTACACCGCAGTAGAGGTCAATCGCACTGGAGCACCCATGAAGCATTCCATCAACACTTGCCAGCATTTTTTCCCACATCATATGGTTGTTCTGAAAGAAAACAGATGGTGAATACTGGTAACGATATTTACCAATAACCACTTCTGAAACAGCCCCATCTTCAATATCTCTTCCTTTGCATGTAAAGATAACATCCGGGAATAGTTTCTGAAGATTTTCGTAGTCAGCTTCATGGGACAGATTAACATATAATTGCCTGGTATCTGTGTTAAGCAGAAGATCCAGCTGATGATAATGTGGAGGTTGTTCCAGAGAGTTCCAACTGTTTATAAACTCTTCCATCTCCGGTTTAAAAAGCATACAGCTTTTAATTGGAAATACAGTATTTGTAGATTTTCTGATGAATCCGATTTTACCACTATTATCGGCTTTCAGTTTAGCCCGGACTCTGTATCTGAACTCCCCTGATCCTGTTACCTGAAGATACTCCGGGGTAAAATCTCCTGTTTTTTTAAGATCTTCCCTGAAAAGTTCCTCTTTAAGTTTAAGTTGATCTTCATAGCTCATATGCTGAAGTATGCAGCCACCACATTCACCATAGTAGGGACATGGTGGGGTAATGCGTCTGTCAGAACTTTTAACTACTCTGAGAAGTTCACCCCATATGATTCCTCTGGCTCTGTCTTTGATTCGGTACTCAACCTCTTCTCCAGGAAGAACATAAGGGAGAAAAACAACCCCTTCAGAGCTTCTTATTAGCCCCCAGCCGCCATTTACTATCTTTTCAACTACACCAGTATGCATTGGTGAAGTATATAGCAGGAAGAGGACATTGGCAAGATAGGGCACGACTATCGTGCCCTTTATTATTTTGGTTAATGATGATTATGTTCGTGCTCTGAGCACTCTTTTTTCTCTGTGGAAGAGCAGGTGCAGTTTGGGCATTTACCTTCTTCAACATTACCTTTCTTCCTGTATTTACTGAACAGGAGAGCAGCACCCATAAAAAGTATAAGTACTGCACCTATAAAGACCGTTGCTATAACTGTATCCATCAGAATCACCCAAAATCATCAAACATGATGTTTTCCGGTTCGACTCCAAGATCAAGCAGCATATTGGTAACTGAGAAGTTCATTATTGGAGGGCCACAGAGATAGTATTCACAATCTTCCGGGGCTTTGTGATCTTTCAGGTAGTTATCAAACAGTACCTGATGTATGAATCCGGTATACCCTTTCCAGTTGTCCTCAGGTTTAGGCTCAGAAAGACCAGTATGCCATTTAAAGTTACTGTATTTCTCCTGTAGTCCGTCAAAGTCATCTACATAGAACATCTCTCTTAAACTTCTTGCACCGTACCAGAAGGATATTTTACGGTTGGAGTTGAGTCTCAGTAGCTGATCAAAGATATGTGAACGCATTGGAGCCATACCTGCACCACCACCAACAAATATCATTTCGTTATCTGTTTCTTTAGCGAAGAATTCACCATAAGGGCCGGTGATGTGAACTTTATCACCAGGTTTCAGATCAAAGATGTAGGATGACATCTGACCTGGAGGTACATCAGGTGCCCATGGGGGAGGAGAAGCAATTCTTACATTAAGCATTATGATTCCCTTTTCACCAGGATAGTTTGCCATTGAGTATGCTCTTGTTACAGGTTCAGTAACTTTTGAAACATATTCCCATACATTGTGCTTATCCCACTCATCCCGATACTCCTCTTCCACATTAAAATCGGAATAGTTAACATTATGAGCCGGAGCTTCTATCTGTATATAACCACCTGCTCTGAAGTTTACATCTTCCCCTTCAGGAAGTTCAAGAATAAGCTCTTTAATAAAGGTGGCAACATTGTGGTTTGAGCGCACTGTGCACTCCCATCTTTTAACATTGAATACCTCTTCAGGTATTGCAAGTTTCATATCCTGTTTAACAGGAACCTGACAAGCCAGTCTTTCATGCTCACGAGCCTCTTTTCTGGAGATCATGGTCCTTTCTGTAGGAAGAATATCTCCTCCACCATCAAGAACTTTTACTCTGCACTGTCCGCATGTACCTCCACCACCACAGGCTGAAGATACAAATATTTTATTATCAGAAAGAGTCTGGAGAAGTTTATCACCGGACTGAACTTCCAGCTGATAATCGGAATCATCGTTTATATTAATTGTTACAGGACCTGAAGCTACAAGTCTGGATTTAGCTACCAGAATTACCGCTACAAGAAGCAGAACAATAAGGGTAAACATTGTTACCCCAAGAAGTATAAGTGTTGTGTTTTCCATATTCAGAACCCCTTAAAGCTGTATCCCTGAGAACAGCAGGAATGCGAGACCAATAAGGCCTGCAGTTATGAAAGTAATTCCCAATCCTCTCAGTCCCGGCGGAATATTACTATATCTCAGCCTTTCCCTGATACCTGCAAGAGCTACAATTGCCATTGCCCAGCCTATACCTGAACCCAGCCCGTAAGTTATGCTTTCCGGGAAATTATAGGATCTCTCAACCATAAGCAGTGAACCACCAAGAATTGCGCAGTTAACCGTAATGAGTGGAAGGAAGATACCCAGTGAATTGTATAGAGCAGGAAAGAACTTATCCAGAACCATTTCAAGGATCTGCACCATAGCTGCAATTACTCCAATAAATGTGATTAGTGAAAGAAATGAGAGGTCAACATTTTCAAGACCTGCCCATTTAAGAGCGCCAGGTTTAAGTATTGCACTGTAGATGAGGTTGTTTACCGGTACGGTAATAGTCTGAACAGCAATAACAGCTATCCCCAGTCCAAATGATGTGTCAACCCTTTTGGATACTGCAAGGAAAGTACACATCCCAAGAAACATTGAGAGTGCCAGATTCTCAATAAAAATCGATTTTATCAGTATACTTAAATAGTGTTCCAGCATTTTATTCCTCTTCTACCTGTTCTTTTTTAGCCGATCTGATGACCCATATTATCAGGCCTATCAGAAAGAAGGCACTGGGGGATATGAGAAGAAGACCGTTTGATGGATACCATCCACCTTCTGTTGTAAGGGGTAGTATTGTTATTCCCAGAAGTTTTCCTGCACCAAGGAGTTCTCTGATTCCACCTACAATAAGTAGAATCATACTGTAGCCGATTCCATTACCCAGACCGTCAACAAAACTTACTCCTGGTGAGTTCTTAAGAGCAAATGCTTCAGCTCTCCCCATGATTATACAGTTTGTAATGATAAGCCCTACATATACTGAGAGCTGCTTACTTATATCAAACAGAAAAGCTTTCAGAATCTGATCAGTAATGATAACCAGAGAGGCTATAATAGTCATTTCCACAATAATTCTGATGCTGTTTGGTATGTGGTTACGGATAAAACTTACAGACATATTGGAGAAGCCCAGAATAAGTGTAACTGCAATGGACATAACCAGAGATGTCTCAAGTTTTGAGGTAACAGCCAGTGCTGAACACAAACCAAGAACACCCAGAGTAATAGGGTTGTTGTCTACAATTGGTTCAAGAAATGCTTTTTTAAATCTGTTCATTCTTCACCCTCCCTTCCTGCTCAAGTTTTTTCAGAAACTTTTTGTATCCGTAATCAGAGTTCAGCCAGAATGTGAGTAAGCCATTTACACCATTTGCTGTAATTGTAGCTCCTGAAAGCCCGTCTATTTCATGAATAGCATTGGAACTATCAGCTCTGACTTTACCTTTGATGACTTTAACAGCAAGCTCTCTCTCTTTACTGAATGCCTGTTTGCCGGGCCACTGCTTTTTCCACTGCGGATTATCGACTTCACCACCCAGGCCGGGAGTCTCTCCGTGTTCATAGAAGGTCAGGCCTTTGATAGTTGTAAGATCACTGTAATCAAGGGATATAAGACCATACATTGTAGACCAGAGTCCTTTACCGTATACCGGGAAGATAATCTTTGAAATACCATTATCTCCTTTAACAAACCAGACAATCATTTTTCTGGGAGTATATCTGATTTTTGCAACGTCTGCTTTTGAAGGAATATCAAAGCGGTTCTCTTTTTTAAGAAGTATCTGTTTAATATTAAAATCTTCTGTATTAAAAACCTTATCGTGTTCTGAAGCAGGAACTTTTTCGCCGGTTTTCATATCCAGGAGTTCTGCACTGATGTTTTCTTTAAATTTTTTGTCAATTTCAGAATCTGTATACTCTATTTCAGCTACTTCCAGGATATTTTTAAGCATATCACGTTTCTTGTTCTGTTCCTGAATCGGTTTAAGAACAACTGCAGCTGTGGAGACCAGTACTGAACATACCAGACAGACTCCAAGAGCTACGCCTACTGTTTTTTTCAATGAGTCAGCTGACATTTTTTGCTAACCTCCTTTTGATATTCTTCTGAATAAAGTATCTGTCTATTACAGAAGAGAAGACGTTGGCAAGAAGTATTGCAAGCATCATTCCTTCAGGGAATGCAGGGTTGATAACTCTTACCAGCACAACAAGAAGACCTATAAGGAAACCATATATATACTGCCCCTGTCTTGTAACAGCTGCAGATACCGGATCTGTTGCCATGAAAACTGTACCAAAAGCAAAACCTCCAAGTACAAAATGCCATTCAGGTGTAATTGCAAACATAGGGTTGGTTGTGCTGCCAACAAAGTTGAAGAGCAGGGCAAGAAGGGTTGTACCTGCAACTATACTTGCCATAATTCTCCAGGACGCAACACCTGTAATAATAAGTACTATTGCACCAATGAGAGATGCAAGAGCTGATGTTTCACCCATTGAGCCGGGAATCAGTCCTATAAAAGAGTCCCACCAGGAGGCTGTAAGTTTCAGTGAGGTGTCCGCAATTTCTGCAAGGGGAGTTGCCTGACTCACTCCATCAGCAGCAACCCATACTGAGTTACCTGATATTTCTGCAGGATATGCAAAGAAGAGGAAGGCTCTGGAAACAAGAGCAGGGTTAAGAACATTCATCCCAACTCCTCCAAAGATCTCTTTACCGATTACGATACCAAATGATATGCCCACTGCTACCTGCCATAATGGGATTGTAGGAGGGAGAATCATGGGAAAGAGCAGACTTGTAACAAGAAACCCTTCATTTATTTCGTGCTTTCTCACTACAGCAAATACTACTTCCCAGAAGCCACCTGCAGCCAGAGTTACGATATAAACCGGCAGAAAGTAGAGGGCTCCTATAAGAACATTTCCTATTAGTGATGCAGGATCAGGAGTTATACCAAGAGCAATGGCAAGATCGGTTTGCCAGAGAAGTTTCTGACCTGGATTTGCCACAAATGCTTTTGCTGCATGGTAACCGGTATTGTAGAATGCAAAGAGAACCGCCGGAATCATTGCATATACAACAGTAATCATAAGGCGTTTCAGATCAAGCCCGTCTTTAATATGAGGGGCAGATTTTGTTACTATACCGGGAGTATAAAGGAAACTGTCCATAGCTTCATAAAGTGGAAAAGCTTTTTTAAGTTTCCCTTCAGTAAAATGGGGTTCCATTTTATCCAGAAAGTTTCTTAATATTTTCATTATCCTTCCTTCTCAATAAGTGTCAGATTCTCTCTGAGAATTCCCTGAAAATCTATTTTTGATGGACAAACATATGAACATAGTGCAAGATCTTCCTCCACAAGTTCAAGAGCTCCAAGTTTCTCTGCTTCTTCAATATCTTTCACACAGAGTGATCTCAACAGGAAAGTAGGAAGAATATCCATAGGCATAACCTTCTCATATGAGCCTACCGGAACAATTGCTCTCTCTCCGCCATTCTCATCTGTAGTAAGATCAAATTTCTTTGAAGGAAGAAGAGCTGAAGCAACAGTTCTTTTGATTGAGTGCAGGTTAAAACCAGGGGAGAGCCAGCCAAGAAGTTCACGCTTACCACCTTCAGGAATAAGAGAGATCTGGTTGTGGTATCTGCCCAGATAGGCATGATTACCGGCAGCGTCGAATCCTGAAAGAGGGGAGCCTGAAATTTTTCTGACTTTTGCTTCTATTGTCTGATCTTTAAGAAGTTCATCCATAGAGGCCCCGATTCTGGCTTTTATATACGAAGGTGTTAATGCTCCTGTTCCGGTTAAGGCTACTATCCTTTCTGAAGGAGTAACACCAGTATCAAAAAATTCACCAATTTCTGCCAGCTCCTGAGCTCCGATTTCCCATACGGTTTTTTGTCTGGATACAGGGTGGAGAAAGTGAATGTGAGTACCTGTGTTACCAGCAGGGTGAGGGCCGGAAAAACTTACGGCTTCAATTTTTGAAGTTTCCTCTATTTTAAGGTTGGTATCCGGTGAAAGACAGACATAGACACTACCTTCTGTTAATTCAGATACTATTTTAAGACCTTTATAGAAATATACTTCTCTTCCTCTTATAATTTTCTCAACATCCGGTGCCAGAGGATTGGTATCAAGGACATTAACAAATATTGCCGAAGGAACCGTATCAGGGTTAGCTGTTTTACCAAAAGGCCTCTCTTTTATCAGAGTCCACATTCCTGATTCAAGAAGTGCTTCGCGTATTTTCTCCTGAGATTCAGTTGAGATATCTGTAAAAACCAGAGGATTCTCTTCTTCAAGTTCAATGACCAGTGACTCGAAAGCTCTTCTGTAACCTCTGTTAACTGCGACTACTTTACCTGTACCTGGGGCTGTATATCTTACTTTTGGAGATTTCTTGTCAGTAAAGAGAAGTTCTCCCCGCCTGACTTTATCACCAGGTTCAACAGCAAGTGTAGGTTTCATGCCCGTATAATCCTTTCCCAGAAGGGCTACATGACGGCACGACAGAGGTATGTGGTCTGCATCACCTTCAATTTTTCCTTTAAGGGGAATATTGAGGCCTTTCTGAATTCTGATGTTCTTCATTATTTCCACCTTTTTTTTATTTTATCCGAATATCTTATTATAGTTTGTTAATTCAAAAAATCAAAAGTTACGGCTTACTGGTAATAATTATCATTATTAAAAAAAAGATGCAAGCTTGAAAATAATGAAAAATTGTGTTAGTTACTCTATTCATTCAAAGAGTGGGAGATCAGTTGGAATACTTAGTTGACTTAAGCAGAATCAGTAAAGATATTGAAGAGGTAAGATCCCTAATTCTAAGAGAGCTTAACGGTTGCCTGCCGGAAAAACTTCTTAATAAAGGACAGGCAGAAATACTTGTAAAAGGTAAAATGATCCGAACTACCTTTCTGCTTCTGTTAAATGAGATGTATGGTGGCAGAATGGATAGTGTATATAATATAGCAGTATCCCTCGAAATGTTTCATATAGCTTCTCTGATTCATGATGATATTATGGACAGAGCTCATACCAGACGATCATCCTCAACTGTAAACCATCTTCTGGGTGA
>CBDDBX010000025.1:0-50985 GCA_965225955.1 Candidatus Aminicenantia bacterium | reverse complement strand
AGGTTCTTCAGCATAGATAGAACTGGTCAATATAATAACAATTAATAGTATTAAGGTTTTCTTCATATAATAATTATACGCAGAGAGAAAAAAAAATCTAATTTCTATGAAGGAAGCTGACAGCTATTTTATAAACCCGGAAGAGTCTGAAACAAATTTCTTTATAATGAATAGTGACTGAAATCAGTTGATATATGCTTATCTTGCTACACTCTGAGGCAGAGTGTTATAATACTCTGATGAGCAGGGATGAAATATATAAAACAGTACATAATCCTCTGAACCCTTTTGTCTTTGATGAAAAAGTGGTTTCAGTTTTCCCGGATATGATTGCAAGATCCGTTCCGGGGTATGATTCATTAATCCGGTTAATTACACCTGCGGCTTCAATGTTTGTTAAGCCTTCAACAAAGGTGTACGATCTGGGATGTTCTCTTGGAGCTGCTACAGCGGCAGTGCTTAACTCATCTGCAGACTTCAGTAGTGCAGAAGTTATAGGAATAGACAATTCAGATGCAATGATAGGTAAATGCAGGGAGATTTTTAAAAATACATCTGCCGGTTTTATTAAAGCTGACATCAACGATACAGATATAAATAATGCATCTCTTGTAATACTGAACTATACTCTCCAGTTTATATCTCTGGATAAAAGAGATGCTATTATTCAGAAAATTGCCGACGGAACCAATACCGGAGGTGCCCTGATTCTTTCCGAAAAAGTTACAATTCCACCTGAAGCAGATTCTCTACTTGAAGAATTACATGAGAATTTCAAACTTAATAATGGATATTCAGAACTGGAGATAAGCCAGAAGAGAAAATCTCTGGATAATATCTTAATTAAAGAATCTGAGGATGTGCATATTGCACGACTGAAAAAAGCCGGTTACAGTAAGGTGACAGTCTGGTTCCGTGCAATGAATTTTATATCTTTTCTGGCAGTTAAATGATCTCTTTTGAAACTCTGATAAACTTTATGAATGATAATGGACTGGAACGCTGGGGCAGTCTTGTGGAACAGCAGAATTTACAGGCATTCAATTCTTCCAGCCATGCAAATTTTCCAGTCTGGAAAGAGGCTATTGAAAATCTTCCTGAAGATATGAAATCTCTACCTGAAATAGTGGATGGAGTACTGGCTTTCAATAGCAATAAACCATTCTCAGACACTTTCAGATCAGAACTGACAGATGAGCTTATGAAACTTCATCCCTGGAGAAAAGGTCCGGTTTCTTTTGATTCTCTGCTTATTGATACTGAGTGGAGATCTGATAAAAAGTGGGATCGTTTGAAAGAGCATATTACTCCTCTGAAAGATCGTACTGTACTTGATATTGGTTGTGGTAACGGGTACCACTGTTACAGAATGGCACTGGAAAACGCCGGAATGGTGATTGGGGTGGATCCTTATCTTCTGAATGTAATGCAGTTTTATGCAATAAGAAAATTTTCAGAAAATCTGCCGGTTTATGTCCTGCCTGTAGGAATAGAAGATATTCCTGAAAACACCATGGCTTTTGATACAGTTTTTTCAATGGGTATTCTGTATCACAGAAAATCCCCTTTTGACCATTTGAGAGAGTTGAGAGGCTGTCTGCGTAATGGTGGGGAGCTAGTACTTGAAACACTTGTCGTTGACAGTGAAGATGAAGATAAAGTGTTTATACCTGAAGGAAGATATGCAAAGATGAGAAATGTATGGTTTATTCCTTCACCTGCAGCTATAGTAAAGTGGCTTAAAAAAACAGGTTTTAAAAATATAAGAGTTGCAGATGTAACCAAAACAGATTTTACAGAACAGAGAAGCACAGACTGGATGCATTTTGAATCACTACCTGATTATCTTGATACTTCTGATAATAGCAAAACTGTAGAAGGTGATCCTGCACCTGTCAGAGCAATATTTATAGCTGAAAGATAATAAAACACTATTTACTGTCACAGAATATAGCTGTTTATTTCTGTTCCTGAAGTTTTCTGACACGTTTTATTTCACAAAATTCATGTAACCTGTCAGATTCAGGTTTATCTCAAAAGTATCTTAACTTAGCGTGCATTAAAAAAGTCCGTTAAAAAAAGAGTAAAAACAGTGCAATGGGAAGTTTTTGCGATTTTTTTAACATTTTGGTGTTCCTTCTGAGTTTGTTAAAGGATTATTCGCGTGTATTAGTGGTTCAGAAAATATTAAGAGTGTTGATATGGCATCGCCAACACAGGTTTTCTGATTTTACATTTCCTGTGTGGGGCTGTAAGTGTCCGTGAAATTCTGAGTTTATCGAAGGGTGTTCTTTGTGAAAAAACAGGCGGGCAGATTTAACTCCACCCGCCTGACCTCGCTACAGCATCCCGATGCAGGGTTTTCAGAATGCTGCCTATTGAAAATTAATTTGATTTGGAGGCTTTTTTATTTAAAGCCTGACCGTTGCTTAATACACGCGCAACGGTACTTATTACTTCATCAATCTCTTTGTAGGTGATTGTGGCAGGCGGTAAAAGTCTTACAACAGTTTTACCACCTGGGAGAGCCAGAATCCCCTGGTTCATAAGCTCCTGAATTACCGGAGCTGATTTAATACGAAGATCTATTCCAATCATCAGCCCAAGCCCTCTGATCTCTCTTATATATTGAGAATCGAGTTCTGTGAGCTTTTTTACAATATATCTGCCTTTTTCTTCAGATTGTTCAGCCAGTTTCTCCTGTTCCATAAATTTAATATTTGCAAGAGCAGCTGAGCATACCAGAGGGTTCCCTCCAAATGTGGAACCGTGTTTGCCAGGTGTCAGGTCGATTCTTTCAGAACATACGACAGCTCCCATGGGTAGTCCGCCGGCTATTGCCTTTGACAGACACAGAATGTCAGGTTCTATATCGTAATAATCTGAAGCAAACATGGAGCCTGTTCTGCAGAACCCTGTCTGTACTTCATCTATTATCAGAAGAACTCCTTCTCTACGGCAGAGCTCTTCGATTTTTTTCATGTAATCTTTATCAGCAGGGTAGACGCCACCTTCTCCCTGTACAGGTTCAAGTATAACTGCAGCTGTATCGGGAGTAATGCTATTTTCGATAGCTTCATAGTCGTTAAATTTAACAAAACTGAATCCATCAACCAGAGGTTTGAAATCCTCTCTGTATTTAGGTGTACTTGTAGCACTCAGAGCTCCCATGGTTCTGCCATGAAAACTTCTGTGAGCACATAGAAAACCGGTTCTTCCTGTAGAAAGTCTCGCAAATTTTATAGCTGCCTCCACAGCTTCTGCTCCGGAGTTACACAAATAGGTCTTTTTTAGGGATGCAGGAGTAATATCTATCAGCTTCTGAAGTAATTCGGCACGGGTTTTGTTGTAAAATGTGCCGGGACAGGTAACCAGTGTATTGAGCTGTTCAGATACTGCTCTTCTCACAAAAGGATTACAGTGACCTGTTACAGCAACTCCATGACCTCCATTACAATCAATATATGATCTGTTTGAGTCATCCCATACTATTGCTCCAAAGCCCCTTGATATTGTCAGGTCCCTTTTGGGATAGCAGTTGAGGCTGAAGTATGACTCTCTCTCTTTAGTGTTCAATTGTGGTTCCTCCGCCGTTAAGACATGACTCAATAGGGGTGTCAGTTCTGCCATCGCAGATATGAACCCGGGTATTGGACTCCAGTAATCTCTTTATTGCTTTCAGTTTTCTTTTGATTCTGCCGTTACAGGTAGCCTCCCACTCGTTAAGTTCGTTACTGCTCATTCTGCTGATGAGGGATTCCGGATCAGAAATATCTGACAGAAAACCAGGGGCTTCAATGAAATGCACAACAGATTCTGCATTGAATGTTTCTGCCAGCAGAGCAACTATATCGTCATTTTCTGAATTAACAGCACAGTTGTTTTCATCAAGAAGAGGGACAGTAAGAACCGGCGTGTAACCTGAATCCATCAGAGTTGTCAGCAGTTCTCTGTTAATTTCAGCAGGTTTGCCTGAGAGATCTCTCAGCATCCTTTTTTTGCCATTCTCTTCAACTCTTATGCCCCGGTTTCTGCGGCTTCTTATAACAGCTCCGTCAATTCCTGATAAACCTATTGCGGGAATACCATTCTGATAACATAGTTCAACTATTCTCTTATTTTTATAGCCTGCATAAGCCATCATCTGAAGGTTAATTGTATCTTCATCGGATAGAACACTTTCATAACCAGATAGAGAGGTGACTTTATTTCTCTTAATGCCCATCTGTTCAGCAAGTCTGTCCCTGAAAGAGTTTGCACCGTGTACAATAATAACCTGCTCTTTGAGACTCTGCAGGCCTGCAATAATTGCTGATGTATTTATAGAGGCACCGCCTCCTATTTTAACGATAATCATTACTCAATTTCCTCAATAGTTCCGTTTCCAATTGGCTCCCACCCGGATTCATTATCCAGAGGTGCTGAGCTTATAGTTACTCTTCCTTTTATATTTTTTCTGTAGAGGGTAAAGTAGTCTTCTGCTTCATTAAAGAGTGAATTTATGTATATTTTTCTTCCATCACCGATAATAAAGTTCATTCCTCTGATATAAGCTGTCTGTTTACGGATTATAGGTACAGATCTGTTGAGAGCCTGAAGCATATCTCCTCTGTTGAACCTTTTAATAAAGTTAAACAGTTTTTCTGCTCCGATTCTGCCTTCAGCACGAATTCTTACACCTCTCAATTCGCCATTGAATATGAAAACGTGACGTTCATCGTTAAAAGGCATATTGTTATCTATACATATTCCTTTGTCCTGAAATGCACTTCTGGCATGAACCATCAGATAGTTGGTTTTACCAAAGTTGCTGGTATCATCTTCCCATATCGGGTTAATGCTTTTATGAAAAGACCATGAGGAATCCTGCACAGCAGCAAAACCCCAGCCGTGTCCCTGATATTCAGAACTGTTTTTACAGATTTCAGAGAAATTCCCAAGTTGTTCGGCAATATCAAATTCAGTTTCAGATTTTACAAGAAGCAGTCTGCACATAATTCACCTCAAACAGGATGTAGTCCCGGGAACTCCAGCCCGAGATTCTCATCCATTCCGTACATAATATTCATCGCCTGAACTGCCTGTCCTGCTGCCCCTTTCATCAGATTGTCGAGAGCTGCAATAACTACCACACGGTCAGATTCAGGATCTTTTTCAAAGCCTATTTCACAGAAGTTTGTACCCTGAAGGATTTTGGGATCAGGAAGACGGTATATGCCGCTTTTCTCTTTTACTATCCTTATAAATGGTTCAGAGCCGTAAAATTCTCTGTATAACTTCCATATATCTTTCTCATCCATATCTGTATTTAAAAACAGATGACTCACAGACTGGATGCCTCTTACCATATTCAGAGATGTAGCTGTAAAGTGAAACCTCTCTTCATCAGTCAAACCAAGTTCCTGATTCATTTCAGCTATATGTCTGTGTCCAAAAGACTTATAAATTCTCAGAGATCCATTTCTCTGCGGATGGTGTGACGCCGCAGAAGGAGAGTTACCTCCCTGGCTGGTACCTGCTTTTACCTCTACAACAGTTCTGGTTTTATCAACCAGTCCTCTCTTATAAAAAGGATATAAAGGCAGAATTGTTGCTGTAGCATTACATCCGGCACTTGATACATAATCAGAGTTTCTCATCTCATCTCTGTGAAGTTCAGGAATGCCATAGATAAACTCTTCAAGCATTTCCGGTGAAGGATGTTCTGTTCCATACCAGAGGGGATAGCCTTCCGGTGAGTTCAACCTGAAATCACTACTCAGATCTATTATCTTTTCGCACTTGTTCCTGAACTGCTCTATCTGATGCATGGAGCTGTTATGTGGAAGTGCAAGAAACAGCAGATCGCACTCTGTCAGCTCTTCAAGATCACAGAACTTAAGATTTGCAGCGAATCTAAGATTCGGGTGAACCGTTTTAACTGATTTGCCCCGATACTGTCTTGAGGTTATCTGAGAAATCTCAACTGCAGGGTGAAATAGCAGAATGCGTAGTAATTCACCCCCTGTATAACCGGAAGCTCCAACGATTGATACTCTTATTCTGTCCATCATCTTCTCTCTTCAGCAGTCCTTATTATGTAATCAGCTACCAGAGACGGAATATTGACTCCGGTAGGTTCAATGCTGTTTTTAAATTCCATTGTATGATTAACTTCGTTAACCATATAACCATCTTCGGTTTCAAAAAGATCTATTGCCAGAATTCCACCACCAACAGCTCTGGCTGCCTTTAATGAGATCTCTTCTATTTCGCGTGTTACAGGGCAGTTAGATGCTTTTGCGCCTCTTGCTGTATTTGTTATCCAGTGCTCTGAAGTTCTGTATATTGCTGCTATACATCTGTTACCAACTACAAAACTGCGGATATCCCTGCTCTTTTTTGATACATACTCCTGAATATAAAAAACTTTATGCTGATAACTTCCAAGAGTCGCTTTATGTTCCAGAATACTTTCAGCAGCATCTCTGTCATTAATTTTTGACAGCAGGCGTCCCCATGAACCTACAGCTGGTTTCAGAACCACCGGATAACCCATATCTTCAATAGTTTCCAGAGCAGCTTCTTCAGTGAAGGCTGTTCTGAATTCAGGCTGTGGAACTCCCTCTTCCATAAGTGTTGCAGATGTAAGTATTTTGCTGCCACAGATTTCTGCTGTTCTGTAAGAGTTGAGGCATCTTATGCCGGAGCTTTCAAGAAGCCTGACTGCTGTCATTGCACTGAACATATTAACAGCTCTTTCTATAACTACATCCCATGCAGGAAACTCTGTCTTAAGTGAGGAAAAAGCCATCTTTCGGATATCAACCATTTCAAGCTGAATGCCTGTCCGGGAGTTCAGCTCTTCAATCAGAAGTTTCTCATCTTTTCTTATCAGAGAGTGTAAAAATCCAAGTCTCATTATAGGTTCTCCTCGTTTCTCATATGTTCTTTGAAATAGCTGACAATATGTCTGAATTCAGTAATATCAACTGTTCTTCCCATACTGCCTACCTCTTTTATTCTTTTAAGCAGAGCTTTATTAAACTCATGATCGTTGTTGTCTTCTTCTATCTCATCCAGAGCATATCTTACCGCTGAAAGGCCGGACATATGATCCAGGGATATAATAGTTTTTCTACCGTAAGGTTCAGGTGCAAGACTCTGGTAGTGAAGTGGGTTTTTAAGAGCTGCCTGAGTATGAACACCTGCACAGTGAGTGAATGCATTGGTGCCTGTTACCGGGAGATTAACCGGTACCGGTACTCCTGAAAATCTACTGACAGTCTGATAGAGTTCTGTAAGAGCTGTAAGATCGCCTCTGGTGCTGAAATCAAAATCAGTAAGAAGAACACCAAGAAGAGTTCCCAGATCCACTATACCGGCTCTTTCACCAAGTCCAAGTACTGAGGCATCTACAATTCCTGCCCCCCCTCTTATTCCATCCAGAGCATTGGCAAGTGCAAGACCTCTGTCATTGTGGCAGTGCACAGCTATTACAGGATTAAGATCCTGATTGTTGAGGCTCTCTTTAAGCCTCTTCACATAGTCATACATATTCCGGCTGCTGCCGGGAAGCATATAGCCGGTAGTATCAGCTATACTTATTATATCTGCTCCTGCTCTTACTGCTTCAGCTGCGGCATCAACCACATTCTGCCAGTCAGATCTTACTGTATCTTCAGGTGTATATCTGATCAGAAGGTCAGGGCTCTGCTCTTTGGCATACCTGATTGTTCCTGCAATCATATCTATAGCTGAATTCAGCTTTGTGGACATATGATCCAGCCGTGCAGATGATACACAGTAGAAAATACCCAGAAAGTTAACTCCACACTCAAGGGCAAGGTCAACATCCTCTGCCAGGGATCTGGCGTGGGCTCCTACCGAAGCATTGAGATTACTACCTGCGATTGTTTTTACAGATTCTGCAATATCATCTGTAACCGCAGGATGTCCAGTCTCAATTATATCAACTCCAACTCTGTCAAGAAGGCGTGAAATAGCTGCCTTTATATGGGAGTTAAAGCAAACCCCCGGAGTCTGTTCACCTTCTCTTAGTGTGGAGTCGAGTATTTTAAGCATTATTCTCCCCAGTCTTCCTCTTCCTGAGGTGCCTCTTCAATTGAGAATGGATTTAGAGTTACAACTTCAAGCTCTGTACTGCAATCCTCACAGGAGAACAGCTCTCCTTCGATTGTATCAGCTCCAAGTGTTAATGCTGCGCTGCATACCGGGCATTCGCCTGATAACGGGTTACTCATTGTCTTTTCCTCCTGTCTGGCATAAGCCAGGCTACAGCTGCATTCTACTGGTGCATAGTAACGTCGTCAAAAAAAATGATAACTTTGACAAAAAATAAACAAAGTGTTAAAATTTTAACATGATAACGATATCTGAAAAACTGAAGGAGATAGTAAACAGATCTCCTTTTCTTGAAGAGGGGCTGGTTAGAGGAATTGTCAACTTATCAGCTCTTGCCAGGGAATTAAGACCTGAACTTGAAAAAAGCCTGATGAAGGAGCTAAGTGACGGAGCTGTTATTATGGCTCTTAAGAGATTAACTGAGAAAATGTGTGAAGCTCCTGCTGTGAGTAATAACAGTCTTGTGGGAATGGGGGATATTGCAGTCAGGTCGAGATTAAAAGAGTTCACCTTCAGAAAATCCTCTACTTTAATGGAGAAACAGGCAGAGTTTTTAAGAACAATAGATCCTGCTATGGATCATTTTGTGACTTTTACTCAGGGAGTACATGAAGCTACCGTTATTGTAAGTGATGTGCTGGAAGATAAAATCAGGGAAATATATGCAGGTGAGAATCTGGTTGCAGAGATAGACGGTCTGGCAGCAGTTATTATTAAATTCAACGAAAAAATAACGGATATTCTGGGGATATATTATGCAATTCTGAAGCAGCTTGCATGGAAAAATATCAATGTTATTGAAGTTGTATCCACTTTTTCGGAGTTTATTGCAGTTCTTGACAGAAAAGATGTGGACAGGTCATTTTCTGTGCTGCTGAATTACATGGGATAACATAGGGATTTTAGTAGGATTCTAATTCAAAGCAGTGAATTTTTTTTGCGTCTATATATACCTTATATATATTAAAAAAACAGCTCATTTCCGGGCTTTTTTTTTTCTTGACATCATTGTGAGAATCTGATAGATTGGTGAATTCAAGGAGGTCTTATATGGCGAATGTTAATTCAGATCCCAATGTAGTACCATTGTGTGATATTCTTCTGGTTCTACTCATTATCTTCATGGTTATTACCCCTGTAGCACAGAAGGGTATAGATATACAGCTACCTGAAACTCAGCAGGCTGGAGATCCGCAGCAGGATGATGGTCCTAAAGGGATTGTACTTACAATCGAGAAAGATCGTACAATCAAAATCAACCAGATTCAGACATCATTTGAACTGCTCTCTTCTGAGCTTACCAACATTTACGGTGCAAGAGCTGATAAAAAAATCTTTATCAGAGCTGACTCTACAATCGGATACGGTGAAGTTCTAAGAGCTATCGATATCGCTAAAGGTGCCGGTGTAGAAGTACTCGGTGTTGTTCCAACCCGTTACGATTCTGAAGAATAAGCTTTTCAGTTGATCCTGGATACGGTGATTGGAGGAAAATTTGAGCGTTGAAATTAAAGACGAAAATCTACTGAAAGAGGCTAAAGCTGATTTTGCTGTAGCCTACAAAGAAATAAGAAACAAAGAGTTTAAAAAAATCTCTTGATCTGTTCAGTAAGATTCTGGAAAAATATAACGACTCAGCAGATTACAGAGTTGGGGATGTTTGCAACCGAAGCAGAGCATTCCTGAGAATTGCTGAAGCAAGACTCAATCCTGTAGGTATTGAACCTGAAACAGAAGATGAAATTCTTCTGGAAGTTGTGTTCTATATTAATGCTGAGAACCCTGAAAAGGCACTGGAATACCTTGCTAAGGCTGATTCCGGTTCAGAGAATAAAGCCTATATACTATATCTTTACTCTCTGGTAAGTAATCTGAAGGAAGATCGCGAAGAAACTTTTGCATATCTTAAAAAGAGCATTGAAGCTGATGAATACTACAAAGTTGTCGCATACAATGATCCTGATTATGCAACTCTTCTCGAAGATGAAGAATTCTTAGAAATCGTTCAATGAAAACTGCAGTTCTTAATGCAGTTATAAATTCTGAAGGGGCTTTCAGCCCCATAATAAGAGACAGAGAACTGGGATACTGGTATTCTGTCTTATCAGAACTTACCGGGATTGTAACAGACAATTCCGGTGATGATATCGATTACTATATTCATGTCAGATCAGGAATACTGGCTCCAACTTTAAATAATATCAAAACTATTGAAAAAGTTATCGGTGAATTGTCCGGTAATAAGGAGATCTCCCTTAACAGAGGTGAAGTAATAATCTCCGGATCTGCTTTGCCGGATAGTTGCGATAATATAGTTGAAGTTGCTGGTACTGTTGATATTATAACAGCTGATAATTTTCTGGATCTTGAGAAGAGAGTTGTTAACATTCAGATTAACTCTCTGCTTTCCAGAAATATTACGATTGAGAATTACAACAACTTCTTTCTTTCAGAAGACGCTGTTGTAGGTTCAGGTTCTTTTATCGGTAGTGGTGCTGTTATAAAGGGTAAATGCGTTATAGGTTCCAATGTAAGAATAGGTAGTAATGTACTTGTTCAGAATAGTGATATTGCTGATAATTGCACTGTTCTTCATGGATCAGTAGTAAATGAATCGAAAATGGAAGAGGGCGTGACGATAGGTCCCTATACACACCTCAGAACCAATGTACATATTTGCAGAAATGCCAAAGCCGGAAATTTTGTGGAAATGAAAAAAACAGTCTTTGGCGAAGGCTCCAAAGCTATGCATCTGGCTTATCTTGGAGATGCTGATATTGGTAAGAAAGTTAATATCGGAGCTGGAACTATTACATGCAATTATGATGGAAAAAATAAGAATAAAACAGTTATAGGTGACGGTGTTTTTGTTGGCTCGGATTCACAACTTATTGCACCAGTTGAGTTGGAACCGGAAGCTTATATTGCAGCAGGTTCAACTATTACAGAAAAGGTCAGCAGTGGTTCTCTGGCTCTGTCAAGAGTTAAGCAGAGAGAGATTCCCGGATGGTCTGCCCGTAAAAAACTGTCAGATTAATATAATTAGAACTTGACAGCTTACTGTTTACTTATATATTATGTATTATAAATACGATTTTTATCTAAAGGAGACTGCTTTATGACCAGAAAACTGATAAAACCAAACCTCAACGAAATAAAAAAATATTCCAAAAAAAATGAAGGTGGTAGTAAAAAGAAGACTCCTCCTGCATATAGAACACATGCTGAAAACTACTACTATGTAAAGCAGATGAATGCACGTACTTCAATGATTATTGAACTGGTGAATGGTGAAAAATTTATCGGTACAATCGACTGGTACGATGAAAAATGTCTTAAAGTAAAACGTGACGATGGCATGAACTATCTGCTGTTCAAACATATGATCAAATATATGTACAAAAATCCTGACTGGACAGAAGGTGACGGTGAAGGCGAAGAATAGATCGCTGATCATCTCATCCGGAGATTACAAAGGAATTGGGCCGGAAATAGTTGTCCGGTCCATAGAAGAATATTCAACTGTATCCCCAGTAATTGTTGTTGGCGATTTCGAAGCTTTCTGTAAAGCTTCAGTTTTTCCTGTTCCCGATTTTGATATCATTACAGAAGAAGAGAATATAGGAAGAAAGCGTCTGCAGTTTTTCGATATTTCAAAATATAAAAGTGAATTTCACAGATCCTTTGAGTTTGTCAGAAAATCTGTTGACCTTATTCAGAGAGGTCATTCAAAAGCTTTGGTAACAGCTCCTATTTCAAAAGAAAACTGGCAGAAAACCGGAGTGACTTTTAGTGGACATACTACCTATCTGGCTTATAGAGGTGAAACTGATAAGTATGCGATGTTCTTCTGGTCTGAGAAATTAAGAGTTGTTCTTTATACAATCCATCTCCCTCTTTCAGATATATTCAGTAAAATAAAAGAAGAAGATGTAAAGAACTTTATTCGTTTCGTAGCAGATAGTCTGAGGCAGAATTTTGGTACAGATTACCATTTTATTCTGGCAGGTCTTAATCCCCATGCAGGAGAGAACGGAATTCTTGGTTCTGAAGAGCGTGAGATTCTCTTGCCCGTTGTCAGGAAGCTTGCAGAAGAGATGAGTATTGAAGGCCCTGAACCGCCGGATACAATATTCCTGAAAGCTCTGGAGAGAGATGATGCTGTTGTGGTTTCTCTATATCATGATCAGGGTTTGATTCCATTCAAACTACTCAATATGCATAAAGGCGTAAATATGACTCTGGGCTTACCTTTTATAAGAACCTCCCCGGATCATGGTACTGCTTTTGAAATAGCAGGGAAAGGATGCGCAAATGCCGGCAGCATGATTGAAGCCCTGAAACTGGCAGATCAACTTAATCAGAAGAGATAATTCAGAAGCCCTTCCGGGTTTTTAACAATGTGGACATCGTGGACTAAGTGGACCCGGTGGACGCAGTGTAAAATAAAGATAGCTGTTGTTACGGTTTGTTTTTATGCTATACATTTGTCCACAATTGGTTCAAATTCAAATCACTTACTTCTTAGAGTTCCTGGTTATTATTCAGAGGCAATGTCCACAAAGTCAATGAAGTCCATTGTGTCCACCAGTTCAGAACCTCCATGTTAGAGAAAAGCCAATACAGAGACTACTGTTTGCATACTTTTTTCGCAGCTCTCTACAGAGCCCGTACATCTTGACAAAATGTAGCTGCAAATCTATACTTAAAACTAATGAGCAGCTCAAAAAAAGGTTCTGTAAAAAACGATCATTTATCTCTTAAAAATGAGGTAACAGGGATCTTCTTACTATTTTTCTCCCTCTTCTTTCTGTTCAGTATTATAAGTTACAGCCCCGGAGACAGAACTTTCTTTTTTAACCCTGCCAACGCAGAAGCTTTATCCAATTTCTGTGGCAGAATTGGAGCTGAAATTTCAGCTGTATCACTAAATCTTATAGGTATTTCTTCTTATACTGTAGTTGTATATACACTTTTTCTTGCAGCATATTTTTTCATGAACTGCAAAATAGAGTCAATTATTACCAAAAGTTCCGGCTTTGCTCTTCTTCTTATTTCCAGTTCATCTTTTTTGAGTAATGTATTACCTGATTCCGGTGATTTACAGATACGATCCTGTGGTGGAATAATCGGATATTTTCTGAACTATTTTCTGTCAACTGAGATCGGTTCAGTCTTTGCAATGATGTTGTTTATGATACTTATGTTTCTCTCATTTACTCTTATTGCAAGATTCTCTCTTAAAAATGCTGCCGTAAAACTTGGAATTATTCTGTTGAAGTTATTCAAGGTAGCGGGAAGGAAATTTTCAGATCTGATGGCTGGTTATCAGTCAAGAAAGAGAGTTAAAAAGATAGAGACAAAGTACAATATAAAACCGGAAAAGAAACCCCGGGTTAAGAAAACAAAAAAAGAGAAAGCTGTTGACACAAAAGAGTCTGCAAACTCAAAACAGGAAGATAAGAAAATTGTCAGAGAGAGTACTCTGTTCCCTGAACTTGAGGAAGTGGAAGCAGGGATCTTACCTATCAGGCTCCTCCGGTAACCTATCTGGATGCTCCTGGTGAAAAAGAGGGAATAGATATCGATCTTCTGGAAGAGAAGAGACAGGAGCTGGCATACAGACTTGAAGAGTTCAGAATAAAGGGCTCTATAAGTGAATATACGCCTGGTCCGGTTGTAACCACCTACGAGTTTGTACCTGATGCAGGGGTTAAAGTTAAAGATGTAGTAAATCTTGCAGAAGATCTGGCACTTGTTGTTAAAGCTCAATATGTAAGAATAGAACGAGTGCTTGGAAAGAAAGCCATCGGTATAGAAATTCCTAATGATAAGAGAGAGATGATCTATCTCAGAGAGATCATTGAATCTGAAGAGTACAGAAGAGCTAAATCTCCTCTGTCTATTGCTCTGGGAAAAACAAAGAATGGTGAGATCTGTGTTACAGACCTGAAAGAGATGCCGCATCTTATTGTTGCGGGTGCCACGGGAGCAGGTAAGAGTGTGGCTATACATACGATTATTCTCAGTATCATCTTTAAATCTCCACCTGAAGATGTGAAATTCATCCTTATTGATCCCAAATGTGTCGAACTTGTTGCATATAACTCACTTCCACATCTGCTGACTCCGGTTGTTGTAAATATGAAGCACGCTAAGAACTCTCTGGACTGGGCAGTTTTTGAAATGGAGCAGAGATATAAAAAACTGGCAGCAATCCAGGTAAGAAATATAGATCAGTATAACAGGAAAATAGAACTATTAAGGCATTCTGACGAAGAGTTGCCTGAAGGAATAAAAGATACAGATAAGATGCAGTACATTGTTATTGTGATTGATGAGTTTGCTGATCTTATTATGGTATCTTCAAAAGAGGTTGAAGAATCTGTAGCAAGAATAGCGCAGAAAGCCAGAGCTGTAGGTATACATCTGATTCTTGCAACCCAGAGACCCTCAACAGATGTAATTACTGGTACAATTAAGAACAACTTCCCTTCAAGAATGGCTCTTGCTGTACCTTCAAAATTCGACTCCAGAACAATTATTGACGTTGTGGGAGCTGAGAAACTTCTTGGAAGAGGGGATATGCTGTTCCTGCCACCTAAAACTGCATCACTGATTAGAGTTCACTGTGCATTTGTTTCAGAAGAGGAGGCACACAGAGTAGTGAAGTTCCTTGCAAAGAACGAAAAACAGTCTTTCAATACAGAAGTTGTCAAACCTGTGACTCAGGGAGATACCAAAGGAAACGGAAAAGACGGCCTGGATGAAATGTTCTTTCAGGCAGCGGAAACAGTTATAAATACAGGCAGTGCTTCTACATCATTTCTGCAGAGAAAAATGAGTGTAGGTTATGCGAGAGCCGGACGTCTTATGGATCAACTACAGTCCACTGGTGTAGTATCTGCACCTAACAGCAGAAATCAGAGAGAAATTCTTATGACTCTTGAAGATGTCGCAGATCTGAGGGATGAGGTTGAAGGAGAAGATTAATGAGTACTAAAAAGTCGGTTAAAGAACTTTTAGATAACAGGGAACTCTTTTTTATTATGGGACCCTGTGTTATTGAAAGTGAAGAGACTACATTCAGGATAGCCTCTGCACTTAAAGATATATGTGAAAGGCAGCAGGTGAATCTGATATTCAAGGCTTCCTTTGATAAAGCAAACAGAACATCTGTTAAATCCTATCGGGGCCCGGGGCTTGAAGAGGGCCTCAGAATTCTGGGGAATATTAAAAAAGAGCTTGATCTGCCGGTTATTTCAGATATTCACGAAGCACATCAGGCTGAGAAGGTTGCAGATGTACTGTCAGCTGTTCAGATACCGGCATTTCTGGCAAGACAGACAGATCTGCTTATGGAAGCGGGAAAAACCGGATTACCTGTTAATATTAAGAAGGCTCAGTTCATGGCTGCTGAGGATATGCTGCATGCAGCTGAAAAAGTTAAAGCAGGTGGAGGAGATTCCATCGCTTTTACCGAAAGAGGAACTACTTTCGGATACAGGAATCTTGTTGTGGATTTCAGAAATATCCAGATTATGAAAGAAGCGGGTTATCCGGTAGTAATTGATGCCACACACTCAGTGCAGCGTCCCTCTGCTGAAGGCGGTGGATCAGGTGGGAATCCTGAATTTATTCCACTGATGGCTTCTGCAGGAGTTGTGAGCGGAGCGTCAGGTGTCTTTATGGAAGTTCACCCGGAACCAGAAAAAGCTCTCTCAGATGGTACCAATTCCATGAACATTAAAATGGTGGAACCTCTGTTAATCCGGCTTAAAAAGCTGTATAATATTGATCTATGAATATTATCGAAATTGGTAAACAGGTACTTGAGATTGAGGCTTCCTCACTCAGTGCTGCTGTTGAGAAAATAGACGAAAATTTCGAAAGAGCTGTAACAATCCTTGAAAAGACTGAAGGGAGAGTTATAGTTACAGGAATGGGTAAATCAGGTCTGATAGGAAGAAAAATAGCGGCAACCCTATCTTCTGTGGGCTGCTCTTCAGTATTTTTACACCCTTCAGAAGCTCTGCACGGAGATCTGGGGATGATAAAAGATGGAGATTCACTTATTGCTCTCTCTTCCAGTGGAAAAACTTTTGAAGTCCTCAGACTTCTTGAATATATAAAACGTATTGGAATTCCCATGATATGTCTGGTAGGGAATATCTCATCCACACTGGCTGAACTCAGTGAAGTTGTACTTGACTGCAGTGTGGAAAAAGAGGCCTGTCCTTTTGATATGGTTCCCACTACATCTACTACACTTGCTCTTGCTATGGGAGACGCTCTTGCGGTGGCTCTGATGGAAAAGAGAGAGTTCAGTGCAGAAGATTTCAGGGTTTTTCATCCCGGCGGTTCACTGGGAAAGAGACTGCTTACTGTTGGTATGGTTATGCACAGTGGTTCAGATATTCCTCTTGTCAAACCAGATGACTCTATAAAAAGAGTAATTACTGTAATTGATGAGAAGAGACTGGGAATGGCTGTAATTATTAATGATGATCGTACTCCCGCAGGAGTAGTTACTGATGGTGATGTCAGAAGAATGGTTCTGGCAGGGAAAGATCTGGAGCACGGCAAGGCTGCTGACAGTCTGAATGGTGCTCCCAAACTAGTAAACAGGGAGAAACTTGCAACAGAAGCGCTGAAAATTATGGAAGATAACCGCATAACCTCACTTGTTGTAACAGATGAGAAAAGCAGGGTGTGTGGGATAGTACATCTTCACGATTTATGGCGTACAGAGATGATATGATGGATCAGAAAGAGTTAGCTAAAAAAATCAAATTGGTAATAATGGATGTGGACGGAACACTTTCAGACGGAAGGTTCTTTATGTTACCTGATGGTCAGGTTCTGAAATCTTTTGATGTAAAAGATGGAGCAGGTGTTGTTTTTCTGAGACTAGCTGGAATCAGAACTGCAATAATTACCGGTAAGGTTTCAGAAGCTTCCCGGAAGAGAGCCGAAGAACTTAATATAAACGACTACTATGAGGGAAAAATAAATAAAACAGAGCCTTTTCTCGAATTACTTGAAAAATATGATCTTTCAAAAGAAGAGGTCTGCTACATTGGTGATGATATTGGTGATGCTGAAGTAATGGGTATGGTTGGCTTCTCTGCAGCTGTAGGAGATGCTCATCCTCTTATTAAGAGAATTTCCCATTATATTGCCAAAAGATATGGTGGCAGAGGAGCAGTAAGGGAAGTTATCGATTTCATACTGGATGCCCAGGAGAAGTGGCCTGAAATCTTTATTAAGCTGAGATCTTCAGATGACCAGGAAGATATACTACAGCAGATTAACTCTTAATAATCAGAGTAGTAGTTATTTAACTACTATATCAGGAATTTCAGAAGGGGAGCTGACAATGAAATCTGCATTGTTGGCTTCAAGCTCTTTACGAAGTCTGTAACCCCAATCAACACCGATTCCTTTCATTCCGGTATTTCTTGCGGTTCTTATATCTGTAGAGGAGTCTCCGATAAAATAGCTTTGTCTGGGGATGATTCTCATCTTTTCTGCAATATGAAGTGGAGCTGCAGGGTCAGGCTTGAGAGGGAAGTCGCTGGTTTTTCCCATAACAACTTCAAAATTCCATTTCCCAAGGAGCTCTTCAACCATTACTGTTGTGAAACTATGATTCTTGTTGGAGAGGATGGATTTTGGAATATTTAACTCCTCAAGTCTGTCAAGAAGTTCAGCGATTCCCCTGTACGGTTTAGAACCTCCGGGCCATGTCTGCTTATAATACTCAGAAAATTCACTCACAAGATACGGAATGTTGTGTTCAGATGACCTGTGGACTCCGATTGCTCTTATTATAAGATTATCTATTCCATCACCAACAAAATAGTTGTATTGATCAGTGGTATGATGAGGCAGATCCAGATCAGTGAGCAGCATGTTCATCGCTTCAGAGATTCCCGGCATAGTGTACAAAAGGGTACCGTCAAGGTCGAAAATTATTCCGTATCTATCCATAATGTCGGAGTATAACATAAGGCAGAAAATAAAAACATAAATGTTTATTGATAGCAGAAAAACACATTGACCCTGTGGACGAGTTTGCTATTAAGCCACACAAAGAACCAGATTGATTAAGAATCAAAAACAGACTCACACCATGGATACAAATAATCCTGATTATTGTTAGCAACACGATTTGTAGGGGAGCATCGAAGTTATGGTTTGCCATAACGAAGTATGCTCCCGTTTTATTGTTAAGACAGTCTTAAAATAAACAATGGTTGTGTTGTTAAGTCAGTGATTAAAATCTTAATAACCACCTCCCCCTCGTTCCTTGGGTACTTCCTTCCTTCAGAGACGCTGCGGGCTTCCTGAAGGTATATATATTTCTGCATTCCAAATCAAAAATCCCTGTGATAGAATAATCGGATGGGAAAGCACTTTTTTGTTTCGGATCTCCATCTGGGGTTCAATGTAGATGAAGATGAACGACAAAAAAGAGATGCTTTTAACAGTTTTCTTAGATTTGTAGGCAGCGAAGGTGACTCTTTATGGCTGCTTGGTGACATATTCGATTTCTGGTTTGAATGGAACCACGTTATTCCTAAATACTGGTTTGACACTCTGACTCAATTAAAGCTTCTTGTGGAAAAAGGAGTAGAGGTTACATTCATAACGGGAAATCACGATTTTCATATAGGATCTTTTCTTGAACAACAGGTAGGGCTGAATTGCAGGGATTCAGAACATAGCACTGTTATTGAGGATAAACGCTTTTTCCTGGGCCATGGGGATGGCTATGCTGCAAGTGACAGAGGTTACAGGGTATTAAAAAAGGTTATAAGAAACAGGGTTTCAAAAGCTCTTTTCAAAAACCTCATTCCAGCTGATATGGGAATGTGGATGGCAGCAAAAACCTCGGGAACCAGCAGAAAAGTAATGGCAAAGCCAGTTAACGACTGGAGGGAAGAGTATTATCAGTTTGCCTGTTCAAGATTTGATGAAGGTTTTGATTATGTACTTCTGGGGCATATTCATTTTCCGGAAATAAGAGATTCTGAAGAAGGTGTTTATATGAACTGTGGTGACTGGATAAGTCATCGTAGTTACGGTTTATACCATAACGGAGAGTTATCACTTAATTACTGGAAATAGTGCCTGTGTTAAGCAAATTAATTTGATTTACGGAGGAATATATTGTGAGTAATCAAGCAAGAGAACTGTGGCCTGAACTGGATTGGATTGAAGATCAGGAACTTAGGGAAAAAACTGAAAAAACCTGGGCACTTGCCCTGGAAAAGAGTGTTATGACACCAGAAGATCTTAGAACAATTCCTTTCACTCTTCTTGTTGAAGATGTGAAGGTCAGTTTTATGGAGCACAAAAGAGCTGTTGTTCATATTGCAAAAGAGAGTGGTTTGAAAATCAAAGAATTTTTCGGAGATGAACTACCTCTGGATATGGATGTGCTTATTTCAGGGGCAATACTGGCGGATGTTGGCAAACTGCTGGAATATGTTAAGAAAGATGGTAAAGCTGTTCAGGGGAATTACGGTAAATATCTGAGACACCCATTCTCAGGTGTATCCCTGGCTGAACAGTGTGGTGTTCCTGCAGAAGTGTGTCATATTATTGCAGCCCATGCAGGGGAAGGTGACAAAATAAAGAGATCTGTAGAAGCTTATGTTGTGCATCATGCAGATTTTATGACTTTCCTGCCATTTAAAAGCAGATTAAAACCTGAATAAAAAAATAGTAATCTATCAAAATAGAAGAGCGGGGATAACCCGCTCTTAAATCAAAAAAGAGGCTGAGAGGGGAAAAACCGGCTACGTCTCGACAAACAAGGATTGATACAGAAAACCCGATAAGAGAAACACGATTTGTAGGGGTCTTCGCAGGAACAATGAGCTTGCGAATAGTGACTAATAGCGAAGATGGAAGCAAGCGAGGAACGCAGCTTGTCACTTTATGAATGTGTTGTATGCTCCCGTTTTATTGTTAAGCCAGTCTTAAAAATAACCAACGATCGTACTGTTAAGCCAGTGATTTAAATCTCAACAACCACCTCCCCCTCGTTCCTCGCAATAAGGTTAACGCTTACGCGTCACCCATCTTCGTGAAGCAATGTTTACCGCTTCGCTCTCACATTGACGAAGACCCATCTGCAACATCCCGCTTTTAGTGCCGGTAACGAAGTGGAAGCACTAAACATTATGCGGGATTATAAGTAGGCAAAGGGCTTTGCCTCATCTCTTTATAAGAGTTTGCAAGCTCATTATTCGTTTGCAGACCCCTAAAAATCGTGTCCCTTATAATAATCAGGGCTACAGGTGTCAGTCCGTGTCAGTCGGTGTATGTCAAGCTGGAACCGGTTTCTCAATCCTGTCACTGTGGAAGGGGGTTATTTGTGTAATTCTCCGGTTTGTTTCTGTTAATAAAATTAAAGTTTTGATTTTACTACTTATAACGGCGTTTCTGGAATATTGAGAAAATTTTTAGCTCTTTTTTTTTGATAAATCTGAATAATTTCTTTATCAAAGCTTTTTGAATTAAGGGGAGTATTGTGTAGGGAAAAATTATGGCATATTTGAAATTAAACAAGAGCTGTATGATAAAAGAGGATTCCCTTAAAAGGGAATTTCTGGAAACAGGTTATGCTGGAGTTATATGCAACAGTTCCGTTCACTGCCTGCATACGAGAAAATACCATGGCCTCTTTATTTATGAAGATAGTGGTATTGATGGTGAGTTCCATTCATTACTGTCTAACCTTGAAATTGTTGCAGAAAGGGAAGGGAAATCCTGGAATATCGGAGGGTACTATTACCCGGGTACCGGAACGCCGGGATCTGCAGGTTTTAACAGAAATTTTTCTGTATCACCGGTATCAACAATTGCATCTGAATGCGGTGACTTTGAAGTTGTAAGAGAGTTTCTTGTAGATAGCCGGCTTCGCCGGATGCACATGAGAATAGGTGTTTATGGTAAGGGAAGAAAGAGTGTGAAACTAACACTCCGCCCATATCTGACCTTTAGAAATCTTCACCATCTTAACAGATCAAACATGGAGTGTTCAACCAGATACAAAGCTATTGAAAAGGGGATAGCTGTAAGACTTTACGGACAGTATCCTGAACTCCAGATACAGTTGTCCAGGAAAAATGATTATATTCATGCTCCTGACTGGTATTACAATGCTGAATATCCACGGGAAATGGAGAGAGGGTATGGTTATCAGGAAGATCTCTTTGTACCTGGCTATTTTGAAGTTTCTCTGAAACCTGAAGAGACAGTAATATTTTCTGCAGGAATTGATGATTTACCTGTTAAAGGTTTAGCCAGACGTTTTACGGGAGAACTGGAAGCAAGAGAAGAGCCTGAGAACTATTCCGGAGTCTTGAAAGATCTGCTGAGCAGTTTTTCATTAATGGCTCCGGTAGTTGCAGAGTAAGAGCAGGTTTTCCCTGGTTTGGAGTATGGGGAAGGGACACTTTCATCGCTCTTCCGGGACTAACTATTGCCAGAGGTGATTCTGACAGATTTGAAGCAGTAACAGATACTATGATCGGTATGATGAAGGGGGGACTCTTTCCAAATATGGAGGGTGGACCTTCCACATCTGTAGATGCACCATTATGGTTCTGCTGGTCACTTCAGCAGTACTACCTTTATCTGAAGAAGCAGAGGAAAGATGCAAAAGAGTTTTATGATAAATACTTTGCTCCTCTGGAAGCTGTACTTGTGGCATTCAGGGATGGCACCTCTTTCAATATAGGAATGAATGAAACAGGACTGATTCAGCAGGGAGCAGAGGGGCAGGCATTAACCTGGATGGATGCAGTAATTGATGGAATACCGGTTACTCCCAGAAGAGGAATGACTGTTGAAATCAATGCCTTATGGTTCAATAACATAAGTTTTGCTCTGGAGCTGGCTGAGGCTGAAGGTAATAGTAGATTCGTAAAAGAGTGGGAACCTCTGAAAGAGAGAGCAGGAAGTTCGTTTAAAACACTTTTCTGGAATAGTGAGAAAGGTTATCTGGCTGATGGGGTTGAAAATAGTGTGGCAAACTGGGAAATAAGACCTAATCAGGTTATCGCCACCTCCATGACATATTCTCCCCTTGAATCCGGTATGAAGGAATCGATACTAAGTTATGTAAGAAATTTTCTGCTTACTCCAAGAGGTTTAAGAACTCTGGCTGCAGATGAAGAACACTATATAGGACTTTATGAAGGAGATCAGAAGAGCAGGGACAGAGCATATCATCAGGGAACTGTATGGCCCTGGCTGTTAAGTCATTACTGTGAAGGGCTTATAAAGTGCATGGGAAGTGATGCTTTAAAAGAGGTTGAAGATATATACAGCGGTTTTGAAGAGGAGATGTGGCTTGAGGGAATAGGAACAGTATCAGAGATCTATGAAGGTAATCTGCCTAGCAGAGCCGCAGGAGCAGTATCCCAGGCCTGGAGTGTATCTGAACTGCTTAGAATGAGATATATGCTGAAAACGGAAGGGAAAAAGAAATGAAGGTATTGATGTTCGGGTGGGAGTTCCCTCCCCATATTTCCGGTGGGCTGGGTACTGCCTGCGCGGGACTTACAAGAGGACTTGCTGAAAGTGGAACAGAGATAGCATTTGTTGTACCAAGACTATATGGGGATGAGCCTGAAGATATGGCTACTCTGATAGGGGCTGAAGGAGTAGAGGTAAGCCAAAGAATAAACTGGTTTGAAGAGAGTGATATCTGGAAGAAGGTGATTTTTTATGAAGGTGGAGTAAATCTCCTTCCTTATGTTTCACCGGAGAATTATGAAAATCTTTCTGTAGATGAGCACAGATATAGTAATGGCACTCTCCGGGACGCAATGTTTACAGATACTTTCAGTTTTTCCGGGAATTATGGCTCAAATCTTATGGAAGAGGTGGGACGTTATGCCCTTACGGGAGCAGAGATATCGGGGCAGGTGGAACACGATGTGATTCATGCTCACGACTGGCTCACATATCCTGCGGGAGTTGCTGCTGCAAAAGTTTCTGGTAAACCTCTTGTAATTCATGTTCATGCTACGGAGTTTGACCGCAGTGGTGACAATATTAACCGGGATGTTTTTGAGATTGAACGCTCAGGTATGATTGAGGCTGATCACATTATAGCTGTAAGTGAATATACCAGAAATATAATTGTATCAAAATATGGCCAGAACAGGGATAAGGTAACGGTAGTCCATAATGGGGTTGACAGCTCACAGAAACTGAACCGAAGCATGGTAAGAAAAAATGTGAAAGAGAAGGTTGTAACTTTTCTGGGAAGAGTCACTTTTCAGAAAGGGCCGGACTACTTCATTGAAGCTGCAGGAAAAATTCTTCAGAAGGAGTCCAATGTAAGATTTGTAATGGCGGGAAGCGGAGATATGCTCAACAGCATGATAAAGAAAGTCGCTGCTATGGGGATTGCATCCAGATTCCACTTTACAGGTTTTCTTAAAGGTCGTGATGTAGAGCATATGTATGCGCTTAGTGATGCCTATGTAATGCCTTCAGTTTCAGAGCCATTTGGTATTGCTCCTCTGGAAGCCATGATGGCAGATGTACCTGTCATTATATCCCGGCAGTCAGGAGTTTCTGAAGTCCTGAATCATGCATTTAAGGTGGATTTCTGGGATGTCGATGCTCTGGCAGATGCAATCTATGGATTAATAAAATACAGAGGTCTGGCGGAAATGTTCAGGCGATATGGAAGATCAGAAGTAATAAAACTTAAATGGGGTAATGCCGCCCACAAGGTTAATCAGGTCTATATGAGTATGACAGGTTGAAAAGGCGTATTACCGGAGGAAAAATAATGAGAACAGTCTGTTTCTATTTTCAGGTTCACCAGCCGTTCAGGCTGAAGAGGTATAGATTTTTTGATATTGGAGAAGATCATAACTATTTTGATGAAGAAGAGAACAGCAGAATTCTGAAAAAAGTGGCGGAAAAGTGTTACCTTCCTGCCAACAGAGTTCTTATGAATCTTATAAAAAAATATGGAGAGAAGTTCAAGGTCAGCTTCTCAATTTCCGGAACAGCTCTTGAACAGTTTGCCAGATATGAGCCGGAGGTACTGAAAAGTTTTCAGGAACTTGTGGCTACAGGTAATGTTGAATTACTTGGGGAGACCTTCTCACACTCCCTTTCAAGTCTCACAAGTAGTGAAGAGTTTACAGAACAGGTTAAAATGCACTCAGATATTCTGATGGAGTATTTTGGTGTAGAACCTTCGGTTTTCAGAAACACTGAGCTGATCTACTCAAATGAAATCGGCAAAAAGGTTCTGGATATGGGATTCAGAACTATGCTGACAGAAGGTGCTGACAGAATCCTTGGGTGGAAAAGTCCCAACTTTGTCTACTGCAATGCAGAAGCTCCAAAGCTTAAACTGTTGCTTAAAAACTATAAACTGAGTGACGATATTGCTTTCAGATTTTCTGAGAGAGCCTGGGGAGAGTGGCCTCTGACTTCAGAAAAATATATTAACTGGTTAAGAAGTGTACCGGCAAATGAGGAGATTATAAATCTCTTTATGGATTACGAAACTTTTGGGGAGCACCAGTGGGAAGAGACAGGAATATTCGATTTCATGACACATTTCCCCGGTATAGCAATAAATGAGACAGATTTCAGTTTTATGACTCCTTCAGAGGTTGTGGCAACTCATCAGCCTGTAGGAAGTGTCGATGTTCCACATCCTATATCATGGGCTGATAATGAGAGAGATCTTACAGCCTGGCTTGGTAATGAGCTGCAGGATGAGTCTTATAACCAGCTCTATAAACTGAGAGAAAAGGTGAAGAAGAAAGGAGACAGGAAGTTACTGGATGACTGGATTAAACTACAGACCAGTGACCATTTCTACTATATGTGTACTAAGTTTTTCTCAGACGGTGATGTGCACAAATATTTCAATCCCTACTCAACTCCTTACGAAGCCTTTGTAAATTATATGAATGTACTTAGTGACTTTACTATAAGAGTTGATGAGGAGAACAGATCCAGAGAGATCAGGTATTAAAAGGTAAGCTTTTAATATAAGGAGAGTAATATGGTTTTCAGACAGGAATTACCGGATTATCTTTTTGAAGTAAGTTGGGAAGTTTGCAATAAAGTAGGGGGAATACACACTGTTCTGTCTACAAAATCTGTGTGCCTCAAAGAGAAAATGGAGGATCGGCTTATTATGATCGGGCCGGATGTTAACTCCGGTGGTGAGGATAATACAGAATTTATTGAAGACTATAATATACTCTCCGGCTGGAAAGAGGTGGTTAAGAGTAAAGGACTCAAAATAAGAGTCGGACGATGGAATATTACCTCATCTCCTCTTGCAGTTCTTATCGATTTTACCTCTCTTTTTTCAAGTAAAGATAAGATTTTTGCATCATTGTGGGAAGAGTTTGGTCTGGACTCTATATCCGGTCAGTGGGACTATATTGAACCGACTCTTTTTGGTTATGCTGCAGGGCAGGTTATAGATAGTTACTGCCGTTTTAACCTGAGTGGTGATGAAAAAGTAATAGCACATTTTCATGAATGGATGACTGGCTCCGGTGTTCTTTTTCTTAAAAATAACTCTCCTTTTGTAGGTACAGCCTTTACAAGTCATGCTACAGTACTTGGGAGATCTATTGCAGGTAATGGACAACCTCTTTATGGAGATCTTAAGAAGTATAATCCTGCATCAAAGGCCAGAGAATTTAATGTTGTGGCAAAACACTCTCTGGAAAAACTATCTGCAGAGAATGCGGACTGTTTTTCTACTGTAAGTAATATTACTGCTGTAGAGTGTGCCTGGTTTCTGGATAAAGAGGTAGACCTTGTTACTCCAAATGGTTTTGAAGACAGCTTTGTTCCGTCACAGGATATTTTTGATAAAAGGAGGGAAGAGGCCCGGGAAAGACTCTTTGAGGTTGGTGAAGCTCTTTTAAACCACCGGTTTTCCGATGACACTCTTCTTATATGCACAAGTGGCAGGTATGAGTTCAAAAATAAAGGTCTGGATGTCTATATAGATGCTCTGGGAAAACTCAATCAATCCGGTAGTCTGGATAAAGATGTTCTTGCATTTGTGCTGGTTCCGGCTCACAACTACGGCTTTGATCCGGTTTTGAGAAGGAAGCTTGATGGAGAAGAGGTGGAGTTCGGAGGAGCAGGAACCTATCTTACTCACGGACTTCATGATGCAGAGTACGATTCGGTATATAGGAAGATCAGTGAAGCGGGTCTGGGTAATGGTACTGAGGACAGAGTAAAAGTTATATTTGTACCGGTATATCTGAATGGTCAGGATGGAATATTCAATAAAACCTATTTTGATCTTCTAATCGGTTTTGACATGACTGTGTTCCCTTCCTATTACGAACCCTGGGGATATACACCACTGGAGAGTCTGGCATTTCATGTGCCTACAGTAACAACCACTCTTACTGGTTTCGGACTATGGGTTCAGAGTGCATCAATAGATCACGACTCTGCTCTGGAGGTTATCCCAAGAGATGATGGTGAAGAGGATGATGTGGCTGAGCAGATTGAGGCGGCAATACGGAATATCTCTTCAAGAGATGGAAAAACAGCAGAATATATGAGGGAAAAGGCTTTCTATATATCCCGTATTGCTCTCTGGAATAATCTGATTAAATACTACTACAGTGCATACGGAATTGTTATAGATAAGCTGGGTAAAAGGAAAGAGGAGAGTTCAGTAGCTCTTGGAACCGGAGATACTGCTGATGTAACTATTCCTGCTTTTGATACACATCCCATATGGATGAACGCTTTTGTCAGATCATCAGTGCCTCAGGAACTGAATTTTCTGCTGCAATTATCAAAAAATCTCTGGTGGAGCTGGAACTGCAGGGCTGTCAGACTATTCAGAGATCTGGATGAGGAGTTGTGGGAGTGTTGCGCTGAAAATCCGGTGGTTTTTCTTGAAGAGATCTCTTATGACAAACTTAAACGGTTTGCAAGAAATCAGAAGTATCTGGAAAACCTGAAAGATGTAGAGAAGAGATTTGAGGAGTATATGAGCTGCAGTACTTCTGATGCTGATCCACTTATCGCTTACTTCAGTATGGAGTTCGGGTTACACGACTCACTTAAGATCTTTTCCGGTGGTCTGGGGATTCTGGCAGGAGACTATCTTAAAGAGGCCAGTGATACCAATACCAGAATGGTGGGAGTAGGTTTGCTTTACAGGTATGGCTATTTCAGGCAGAGACTTACTGTAAGTGGTGAACAGGAGGCTGAATACGATTATCAGCAGTTTGCAGAATTACCGATAACTCCTTTTAAAGACGAAAATGATGAGTTTATAACTATATCTGTTTCTCTTCCGGGAAGGCAGCTTAAAGTAAGGCTCTGGAAAGTTGAGGTGGGACGTATAACTTTGATCCTTCTGGATACTGATCTTAGTGATAATTCAGATGAAGACAGATATATAACCCATCAGCTTTATGGAGGAGACAGTGAGAACCGTATTAAGCAGGAGATTGTTCTTGGAATAGGAGGAATAAGAGCTCTGGATATTCTGGGAATAAATCCCGATCTCTATCACTGTAATGAAGGGCATGCAGCGTTTATCGGTCTTGAGAGGCTAAAAAGACTCAAGAATATGAGGAAGCTTTCATATGGAGAGGCTCTCGAAATTATAAGAGGTTCTACTCTGTTTACAACTCATACTCCGGTTCCTGCAGGACACGATGTTTTTACTGAAGAGCTTATGCGTGTCTATCTTGCACATTTTGCAGAAAGCCTGCAGATATCCTGGGAGGAGTTGATGCAACTCGGAAACAGTGGGCTGTTTGAGGAATCGGATCTCTTCTCAATGAGTGCTCTGGCAGTAAATATATCCCAGGAAGTGAATGGAGTCAGTTACCTGCATGGTGAAGTCTCAAAAGATATGTTTCAGCCAATGTGGCCCGGGTATATGAAAGATGAGTCCCATATAGGCTATGTTACCAATGGTGTTCATATGAGAACCTGGGCCTCTTCAGAGTGGTGCCGGCTTCTGGGAGAGGAGCCTGGAGATGATGCATGTAATGGAACTGGTGGTAAAGATATCCGGGGAACGGTACAAGCTATTGATAGCGGAAAAATATGGAATATAAGAACCGAACTTAAAAAGCAATTTGCAGATTATCTGAAAAAAACAGTAGAGAAACAGATGGGAGCATTAAGAGAATCCCCTCAGAAGATTATGTCAATTACAAAAACTATTGATCCTGAGGCTCTTACAATTGGATTTGCCAGGCGTTTTGCAACATATAAGAGAGCCCACCTGCTTTTCAGGGATCTCGACAGACTGGCTGCGATAGTAAACAATCCAGGGTATCCCGTAAGATTTGTATTTGCCGGTAAAGCGCATCCCCGGGATGTAGAAGGGCAGCATCTTATTAAAAGAATCATCGATATTTCAAAAAGAGAAGAGTTTCAGGGAAAGATACTGTTCCTTGAGAATTACGATATAAGAATGGCAAAACAGATGGTTAAAGGGGTTGATGTATGGCTCAATACTCCTACAAGGCCTCTTGAAGCTTCAGGCACCAGTGGTATGAAAGCTATAATGAATGGAGCTCTCCATTTCAGTGTTCTGGATGGATGGTGGGTGGAAGGTTATCGTGAAGGTGGAGGATGGGCTCTGCCTGAACAGAAATCTTATGAAAATCAGGAGTTCCAGAATGAACTGGATGCAGAACTTATATACTCAATTATTGAGAATGAGATAGTACCCTCTTTCTATAATCGTGATGAAGAGGGGATACCTTCTGACTGGATAAACAAAATAAAGATATCTCTGGGGGAAATTGTACCGGAATTTACCACAGGAAGAATGCTGGATGACTATAAAAACCGATTCTATTCATCCCTCTGGAAACGTACCAGCCGGATCAGGGAGAACAGTTATGCTATGGCAAAAGAGATTAAGGACTGGAAAAAGAGAGTCAGACATAACTGGAATAAAATTGAAGTCTTAAGGTTTGACCTGCCGGATACTCTACATAAGCAGCTTACTCTTGGAGAGAGGCACGATATTGAACTGGAACTGGATCTGAAGAACCTCTCTGTTGACGATGTAAATGTGGAGATGGTTTTTGCCCGTACCGGAAGAGACGGGAAGCTCAACTCTTTTAAATCCATAAAGATGCTGAAAGAGCAGGGTGAAGGTACAAGGGCAGTATTTAAACTTGGTATGGAACTAAGAAAAGCAGGTAGTTTCAACTACGGCTTCAGAATATATGCAGACAATTCTTTACTTCCTCACAGACAGGATTTCAGCCTGGTAAGATGGCTCTGACCAGCTGAATAATGTCTATCAACTAAGGTTGTATCAAAGGTTGTAATGTAGTCACAGGGAGTAGTCTATGAAAAAATGGTGGAAAGATCTTAACATGACCGGAAAACTTCTTCTGGTTATTCTGGTGGTATCGCTTATACCATTAGTAACATTTGCAGGAATGGCATTTGATGATGTTTTCTCTTCAATGGAAGAGGCAGAAATCAGAAAACTGGAGGCCGTACGGAATATTAAAAGAGATCAGGTAAGAGGTGCGATTGATAATGTAATTAATCAGATTATGGCTTTTTCTGAAAGCCGTATGATTGTTCAGGGAATGAGACAGCTCAAAGAGGGTTGGGAGCTTGCAGCAGAAGAGTATGAGGTGGATGAGCATCGTAAAGAGAGTTATAGCAGAAGTATAAAGGGCTATTACAAATCTGAGTTTCTTCCTCTTCTGAAGAAGAACCCGGGAGAAGAGATGAGTGCAGAAATGCGCTGTCCCCGAAGGGATAACTCAGTTGCGTTACAGGCTAAATACATGGTTCTTAATTCAAACTCTCCCACTGAAAAGGAGAGACTGGACGGAGCATATGACGAAACAACATATACTACAGCTCATGAGCAGTACCATCCTTTTTTCAGAAGCTACAAAATTCAGTTTGGATATGATGATATTATGCTGGTGGATCCTGAAACAGGAGTCATAATATATTCAGTCTACAAGAAAGTGGATTACTGTACCTCTCTTCTGGATGGTCCATATAAAAATACTAATCTGGGGAAGGCTTTTAAACTTGCAGCAGAGTCTGAGAAGAGAGAAGCTGTAATAGTGGATTTTGAGGCTTATGCACCCTCTTTAGGTAAACAGGCAGCTTTTATATCTGTTCCTGTACTTGACAGAAGGGATAATAAGATCGGAATTCTTATATTTCAGATGCCTGTAGATAGAATCAATGAGATTATGACAAGTAATGGCAGGTGGAAAGAGTATGGTCTTGGAGATAGTGGGGACTGTTATCTGGTAGGCAGGGACAGAACTATCAGAACAGATCTGAGAGAAGTAGTTGAAGAGAGGGAGAGATTAAGAAAGGAAACTAATAAGAAAGATACTCCCCTGGATATTTTAAAGAAGATACCGGAGAATAAAAGAAAGATCGGATATTTCATGGCTGATGGTGAAGGTGTGGAAAAAGCAGTTGCAGGAGAAACCGGGGTTATCTGCACAAGGAATTACAAAGGTGATGAGGTCTTTGCGGCTTATACAAAACTCGATATATCCGGTTTGAGATGGGGATTAATTGTTGAACAGAGCAAGAGTGAAGCTGTAAGTTCATCGTATAGTCTCCTACTTAGAATGGGAGGTCTGATCATTCTGTTTTCTGGCCTCATCGTATGGGGTGCAAGATATGTGGCCCAGACAATTTCAAAACCTCTTGTTAAGATGAAGGGAACTCTTGGAAAAGCTGTAGAGAATGCTGACCTTACAGTGAGGTTACCTGCACTCTACAGAGATGAGGTGGGGGATGTGGGAAGAAGCATTAATGCATTTATGGAGAGAATGCAGGAGCTTATGAAAGAGGTGCACCGGAACAGTAGTGAGGTAGGTATCTCTTCAAATAAACTGTCTGAAACATCGGAAAATCTGGCATCTTCAGCAAGATCCCAGAAAGAGAAAACCGGGGAAATAGTTAAATCTGTAAAAGAGCTGTACTCCACTTCCCGGGAGATATCTGTGGCTGTTGAAAAAACAAGAAAAGCTTCAGTTGAAGCATCAGAACTAACAGTAAGCGGAGGACAGACAATTCAGAAATCCATTGATGCTCTCAGAGGTATCGCAACTCAGACTGAAGAGCTGTCCGGTAATATTGACAATCTAAGTGACTCTGCCGGAAAGATAGGGAAAATCGTTGATGTAATAGATGGGGTTGCAGATCAGACCAACCTTCTTGCTCTTAATGCTGCAATAGAAGCTGCAGGCGCAGGTTATGCAGGGAGAGGTTTTGCTGTTGTTGCTGAAGAGGTGAGGAAACTGGCTGTAAGAACAGCAGCATCGACAAGAGAGATTTCTGTAATAATAAAACAGCTTCAGAATGAAGCATGGAGTACAAACAGAGCAATGAAAAAAGCTTCAGTTGAAGTAAGGAAGGGCTCTGAATCAGGGCAGGAATCTCTGAAACTGCTTCAGCAGATCATAGAAAGAGGAGCAAATATTCAGGATGCTATGGGAGAGATTGCCACCTCAATTACACAGGAGAATGTAGCAATAGAGATTATAAGCAGTAATGGTGACCAGATTCTTGAAGCTGTAAATCGTTCAGGGAACTCAGTTGTTGAGGTGGCAGGAACAGCTGAGCAATTTGTTAAAGATGCAGAAGATCTTAGAAAAAGAGTGGGAATGTTTACAATTTAGACTTAAAAATATCACCGGATATAAAATTCTGTTGAAATCCTGGAGCTATTAAATTAATGAGAATAGCAGAGTTAAAAACAGTTGTAACAAAGAAATTTGTATTTGGGAGATATTAAAAATGAAAAACAGATGGAATAACCTTAAGATGTCCGGTAAATTAACTTTTCTCTTTCTTATTGTAGCGCTTATACCACTGCTCTGTTATGAATATCTGGCTTTTACAGGGCTGAAAGAGGCGGATATTAAAGAGAGTTTTCATAAACTGGATGCTGTGAGGAATAATAAAAAAGCACATGTTACAGAGTATCTGGAAAGTGTTATGAGTCAGATGAGAACCTTTGCTTCAAGCCGTACTGTTGTTCAGGCAACATCTAAGTTTTCAGAAGCTTACAGGATGATAGAGGAGGAAGCAGGTAATAACAGTAATCTTGTTGCAGACGCTGGTAATGCAGTAAGACGTTTCTACAGCTCGGAGTATCTGCCCAGACTGAACAAATTCATAGATAAACCTCTTAATGTTGATGAGTGTCTCAGTAAAAGAGGTGCCTCCCTGCTTCTGCAGAAAAGATATATTACTGATAACCCCAACAGTGTCGGCTCAAAAGAGATGCTTGATAAGGCGCCGGATAACTCACGATACAGTGAAGTGCATAAGAGATACCATCCTATAATAAGGGAGTATCTTAAAGAGTTTAAATATTACGATATCTTTATTATCGATCATAAAACCGGAGTAATTATCTACTCAGTCTATAAAGAAGTAGATTATGTTACATCTCTTTTTGATGGTCCATACAAGGACAGTAATCTGGCAACCGCAGTCAGGAAAGCTGCAGAAATAACAGATAAAAAGAGTGTTATTGTTGAAGATTTTATGCCGTACAACCCTTCATATGGAGCAGAAGCAGCGTTTCTTGCAAAACCGGTTTTTGAGAACGGCGTGAAGAAAGGAATCCTTGCGTTTCAGTTGCCAATCAGCAGAATCAATAAGATTATGACCAATAATAAAGCCTGGAAAGCTGCAGGTCTGGGAAGAAGTGGTGAGTGTTATCTTGTGGGATCTGATCATAAGCTCAGGACAGAATCACGTTTCTGGATTGAAGACAGGAATGGATTAATGAAACTACTTAAACAGAAAGGCAGCAGTGCTGAAGATATAAGAAGAATTGAAAATATGGGAAGTGTAATCGGTACAATGGACGTAAGTTCCGAAACAATAGAGAGGGCACTTAAAGGAGAAACCGGAGAGCTTATTGTAGAAGATTACAGAGGGGTAAGGGTGTTGTCTGCATATGCACCTCTGGATGTTGAAGGGATACATTGGGGAATTTTGTGTGATATCGATGAAGAGGAGGCTATAGAGTCGGCTTATGACCTCCTTAACAGAATGCTTATTATAATGGTGGGGTTCATTATTGCAATTGCTTTCTTTGCCAGATTCACTGCTGGTGCGATGGCAAAACCCCTTGTGGAGATGAAGGAAACTCTTGAACTGGCTGTAGATAATGCTGATCTCACAGTAAGGTTGCCGGATATATCGAAAGATGAAATCGGAGAGGTAGGGGGTTGTGTAAACGATTTTCTTAGTAGAATCCAGGAGCTTATAAAAGATGTGTTTACAAATACTGCTTCCGTAAGTGCTGCTTCAATGCAACTATCATCTACATCAGAAGAGCTGGCAAATACTGCTGAGTCACAAAAAGAGCAGACAGAGGAAATCGCTGTTGCTGTAAAACAGCTTGCTTCAACTTCAGCAGATATTGCAGAAGCTGTGGAGAATGCTAATAGTTCTACAGAAAAATCTTCTGAATTAACAAGAACAGGTGGCAAAACAATCCAGAGATCTATAGATTCATTAAAAAGTATTGCAAATCAGACAGGAGTTCTTGCCAGAAATATAGATAATCTTGGAGCATCTTCAGAGAAAATAGGAAGTATAATTGATGTAATTAATGATGTTGCAGATCAGACCAATCTTCTTGCTCTTAATGCGGCTATTGAAGCTGCAAGAGCCGGAGAGGCAGGAAGAGGTTTTGCAGTTGTTGCTGATGAAGTCAGAAAACTGGCAGAAAGAACAGGTAAAGCTACAAGGGAAATTGCAGAAATAATAAGAGTACTTCAGGATGAGGCAAGGGATGCTGATAAGGCTATGACTGATGCTGAAGAAGAGGTGGCCAAAGGCACAGCTCTTGGAAGAGAGTCTCTGAAAATTCTGGAAGAGATAATTCAGAGCGGTGATGAAGTTCAGGAGTTGATGATTTCTATTGCAACTGCAGTAAATCAGGAAAATATAACAGTAGAGAATATCAATAATAATACTCAGATTATTTCTGCAGCAGTAACTGAGTCAACAGTTGCTGTAGAAGAAGTTGCAAGAACTTCAGAGCAGTTTGCAGAGGATTCAGAAATTCTGAAAAATAAGATGGAGGTCTTTAAAATCTGATAAAATTCAGACTCAGTATTGCCAGACTGCAAAAGTATGCTATAATCGGAAATCCGTGTTTAGCATGTAATATATGCAAATTGACAATCAGCAGGAAATGTGTTATAAATCACAGTATTTTAGAATAGGAGAATGAAGATGTTTGCAATACTTGAGACAGGTGGAAAACAGTACAGAGTAGAGCAGGGCGATGTTCTGGAAGTGGAGCTCATCAATAAAAAGAATATCTCAGAAAACGGTGAAGTAACTTTTGACAGCGTTATGCTTGTTAACGATAAAGAGCTTCATGTTGGAATGCCTTATGTAGAAAACGCGAAGGTGGAAGCTAAAGTGGTTGAGCAGTTCAAAGCTCCAAAAGTTATTGTGTTCAAGAAAAAATCTAAGAAACAGTACAAAAGAACCAAAGGACACAGACAGAACCTTCACAGAATTAAGATTGAGAAAATCTCAGTTAACTAATTAAGAAAACATTCGAATCAGGAGAAAATAATGGCTCATAAGAAATCAGGTGGTAGTGCCAAAAACGGTCGTGATAGTATTTCAAAGAGACTGGGTGTAAAAAAATTCGGCGGTGAACAGATCAACGCTGGTGGAATCATTGTTCGTCAGAGAGGAACAAGAATTCATCCTGGTAACAATGTAGGTATTGGTAAGGATGATACTCTCTTCTCACTGATTGACGGTGTAGTTAAGTTCGCTGACAGACGCAACAAAAAATTTGTTGACGTTGTAGCTAACTAAAAAGGAAACGGTAGAGCAGGTCTGTCGATTTTAACGATAGCAATATTTAAAAAGGAGCAGGCCTTATGTTTGTAGATCGCGCAGTTGTTACATTTAAAGCAGGAAAGGGCGGTGATGGCTGTGCAAGTTTCCGAAGAGAAAAATTTATCCCCAAAGGTGGTCCTGACGGTGGTGATGGTGGTGTCGGAGCAGATATAGTACTCCGAAGCAGTGAAAACTGTCACTCTCTTGTGGACTTCAAATTCAGAAGTATCGTTCAGTCGGAAAAAGGACTGAATGGCAGTAGCCGGAACAAAACCGGCAGATCCGGTACCAGTGAAATACTGGAAGTTCCTGCGGGAACTCTGATCAAAACTTTTCCCGAAGAGAGAATCATATTTGATTTTACTGAACCGGGAATGGAATTTGTTATTGCTGCGGGTGGTGCTCCCGGCAAAGGTAATGCAAAATTTAAATCCTCAGTTAACCGTACACCTACAAGAGCCTCCAGAGGTAAACCCGGTGAAGTTATCAAAGTTGTTCTTGAACTTAAACTCATCGCTTATGCAGGGCTGGTAGGATTCCCCAATGCAGGTAAATCCACTCTGATATCAAGAGTAAGTGGCGCAAAACCCAAAATTGCGGATTACGCATTCACCACTCTTGTTCCAAATCTCGGAGTTGTTTATGATGAGTATAACAGTCTCGTTCTGGCTGATATTCCCGGTATTATCGAAGGTGCTCATAAAGGGGAAGGAATGGGGACTGCTTTCCTCAGACATATTGAGAGAAACCGACTCCTTGTATATGTAGTTGACCTATCACCATATACAGAAATGCCTCCTCTGGAAACTTTTAAGATTCTGCGAAACGAGGTTAAATCACACAATAGTGTACTGGGTAGTAAGAAATTTTTTGTAGTGGGCAATAAGATCGATCTGCTTAATGAAGAAGCAGAAGAGAATCGGGATGCCCTGAGCAGATACTGCAGCGAAAACGGAATAACCTATGTTGAGATATCTGCTGCAAAGGAGCTCAATCTGATTAAGTTTAAAAAAGAGCTGTTCAGATACTATAATGAGTCTTCTTAAAACCGGTCTCCTTGGGGGAACATTTAATCCTGTCCATTCAGGACATATTGATCTTGGCACCAGAGTATTAAAACATTTCAGTCTTGACAGGGTACTCTATATGCTTTCTGCAAACCCTCCACATAAACAGACAGATTGTCGTGTGGATAAAGATCTCAGATGGGAGATGCTTAATAGAGCTCTGAAAGACTATCCGGGACTTGAACCTTCAGATGTGGAGATGAAGAGACCGGGATTGTCGTGGTCTCTGGAAACAGTAAGATTTCTGAAAGAGCAGAGTGAAAATGAGAAGTTCTATTTTATATCCGGTAGTGAAGGGTTTCTTAAAATAAGAAGCTGGAGACGATACAGAGAGCTTCTTGATGAAGTGGTTTTTATTGTGGTTCTGAGAAAAACCGGGCACAGGGAAGAGATAGAAAAACTGATGAAAGATATTGGTATACCTGTGACGGATTGTAAAACAGATGCTGATGCACCGGGTGTGTTACTTTTTTCTTATGAGTCTGATAAAATCGATTATAGTTCAACAGATGTAAGATCCCTTCTGGCTGACAGATGCAATACTGAAGGAATGGTAACAGACGGTGTGGAAGAGATAATAAAGGAGAGAAAGTTATATGAACGCTGAAGAGTATAAAGAAGTTCTTGAAAAGATAGAAAGCAGTAGCCTTGATGAAGAGGTTAAGACTGTTATAAAAATTCTTTTTGAGAAGAAAGCTGAAAATATAGTAGTACTGGAACTGAAAGAGATCAGTGATGTAACTGATTACATGATAATCTGCTCAGGTGGCTCAACAAGACAGAACAAAGCTCTGGCAGATGAGATAAAAAGAGGCCTTAAAAAAGATCAGAGACGTAAATTTTTCAACTTTGAGGGTACAGAAAAGGCCGACTGGGTACTGTTGGATTATGTGAATTTTATTGTGCACATATTCCTGCCTGAACACAGGGATAAATTCTCTCTGGAAAAACTCTGGATGGATGCCAAAAAATATCAGTTCTGATAAGTTGATTCCCCTGATATCCCCTCAATCGGAGGATATCAGGAGAAAAGTTGAAAAGATAGCAAAACTTGACACCATTGTACTGTTCAGTGGTGAAACCGGCACAGGTAAAGATTTCTGGGCTGAGTATCTAAGTGTTTGCGGAGAATCCTCTGCATTTATAAACCTTAACTGTGGTGATGTTACTCCGTCGCTTCTGGAAAGTGAATGGTTTGGTTATGAGAAAGGTGCATTTACCGGAGCAGACAGAAGTTATGAAGGACGCTGGGCTTCAGCTGGAGATGGTGTTCTTTTTATTAATCAGATTGATCTCCTTGATCCTGCAATTCAGAGTCGTTTTCTCAGAGTTATTGAGAGGAAAAAATATTATCCTGTAGGTGGCCTGAAAGAGGTAGATGTAGAAGCGCGGTTTGTTTTTTCTGCAACTGATAATATTGAAGCTCTTGTAGAGAAAGGGCTGTTCCGGCGGGATCTCTATTACCGTATTTCAGTATACCAGATTCATATCCCTCCATTAAGAGACAGAAGAGAAGAGATTCTGCCTTTTGTCAGGCATTTTGCTGAAGATGCTGACATTGAACTCAGTATTTCAGACAGATGCAGTGAACTGCTTCAGAATTATACATGGCCCGGGAATATAAGGGAGATAGGTAATTTTGTACATGGATGCGGAGTTATGAAAAGCGCTGTAACCGATGAAGATGTAATGAAATTCCTGACTGGTAAAAAGGGTTTTGTCAGCACTTTCTACAGAAAAGAGCCTACTATGAGAGAGTTAACTGAAGAGTATGCAGAATATATGGTTGGTAAATACAGAAACAAGAGTCTGGCAGCAGAAAAGATGGGGGTATCAAGAAAAACCCTCTACAATATTCTTAATAAAAAATGAAAAAAATAGAAATTATCTGTATTGGAGAACTTAAGTTCAAAGAGCTTAAAGTTCTTGAAAAAGAGTATCTTAAAAGAATCGGTTATTATGCTGATGTGAAAATAAGAGTTATAAAAGAGACCGGTATAAAAGATGTGCGTAAAATGAAGGATGAAGAGGGTCGCCTCATGGCAGAATCCTTTAGTGGTAGTGATTTTATTATTGGTCTTGATGAGAAGGGCAAAAAACTGAGCTCTGAAAAGTTTGCTAATCTGATAAATGAGAAAATCTCTTATCATTCAGGTCGTATCGTATTTGTTATAGGTGGCTTTGCGGGTTTATCAGATAGCATAAAAAAACGGTTCAATCTTACTCTCTCATTTTCAGATATGACTTTCCCCCACGATCTTTTCAGGGTTTTTCTTCTGGAACAGATATACAGGGGATTCACCATAATCAAAGGCATTACCTATCACAGGTAGGCAATCAATAAAACATAGAATTTGAGTGTGGGGTGGATAAAGTGGATGAGGCTGCCTCAAAACTCTTAAAATTTTTGAACCACGAATGCACGCAAATAAAGAACAAAAAATGTTAAAAAAATCGTAAAAAATTTTTGTAATATTGTTTTTACTCATTTTTTAACGGACTTTTTTTAATACACGTTAAGTTAAGGTGATTTTGAGGCAGATCCGGATTCAGTGGAAAAAATTAAGTGGGTAAAAGTACAGTTATTGAAAACACCTGTGTCAGTCCGTGTCAGTCGGTGTGAGTCTGTGTTCTTTGTGTAATAGAATTGATTTTAAAATCTCTTTTTTGTAAGATTGAATATACTTACAAGGAGAGATAACTATGTTTTCAAAAGAGACTTACACTGAGCGGAGAGATGCTTTAAGAAAGCTTATGAGCTCCGGTATTGTTGTTTTCCCGGGAAATGTGGATAGTCCTATGAACTATCCTGCAAATATTCTGCACTTCAGACAGGATAGTAACTTTCTGTACTACTTTGGCCTTGATAAACCAGGGTTTACAGGAATTGTGGATATAGACAATGGAAAGGATTATATTTACGGTGAAGATTTTACTGTTGATGATATTATATGGATGGGGCCTCAGGCTACAGTAAGTGAACTGGCTGCCGGGGCTGGTGTTGAAAATACCGGTAATTCCGGTGCCCTTGCAGAAACACTGAAAACAGCAATTTCACAGGGTAGAAAAGTACATTTTCTTGCTCCATATCGTGGTGAACATCTGAACTGGTTTGAAGATCTGCTGGGGCTTAGACGTGAAAAAGTAAAGGATTATGTATCTGCAGAACTTACAAAAGCAGTAGTTAAACAGAGATCTGTTAAAACAGATGAAGAGATCGTTGAGATGGAAAAAGCTCTTGATATCTCCTGGGAAATGTATCAGGCAGTACTTAAGAACCTGAAGCCAGGAATGCTTGAGAGTGAAATTGTTGGAATCATGCAGGGAGTATGGGGTTCATATGACAGCCACTACTCATTCCCTCCAATTGTTTCGGTAAGAGGAGAAACTCTCCATAACCACTATCACGGTAATAAAATGAAAGCAGGTGAACTGCTACTCGTGGATTCAGGTGTTGAATCACCGGAGTACTACGCCTCAGATATTACAAGAACTTTTCCTGTAAGCGGTAAGTTTACTGATCTTCAGAAACAGGTTTACAGTGTTGTTCTGAAATCACAGTACGAATCAATTGGTGCAATAAAACCCGGAGTTACAAATAAGGAACTTCATCTTAAAACCTCAGCAATTATTGCTGAAGGTCTTAAAGAGCTTGGTTTGATGAAGGGTAATGTGGATGATGCTGTTAAAGCCGGTGCTCATGCACTCTTCTATCCTCACGGTCTTGGTCATATGATTGGTCTTGATGTGCATGATATGGAAGGCATGGGTGAGAACTATGTAGGTTATGATGAAACTGTTTCCAGAAGTGACCAGTTTGGCCTTGCCTATCTGCGTCTTGCGAGAAAACTTGAGAAGGGTTTTGTTATTACTGTTGAGCCTGGTATCTACTTTATTCCTGCTCTTATCGATAAGTGGCGTAAAGAAGGAATCTGCTCAGAATTTATAAATTTTGATAAGGTTGAAGAGATGAAAGGGTTTGGTGGAATCAGAATTGAAGACGATATTCTGATTACCGATAATGGTTACAGAGTACTTGGTAAACCAATTCCAAAAGAAATTTCCGAAATAGAAGAAATAATGAACAGATAAGGCTGAAAAGCTGTCTGTAAGCCCGTAATACAATCCCAGCTTGACGAAGGTGGGATTGTTGGGTATTATATCGTGACAGGATTTTCCTGTTCTTAATGAGGTTGCTATGAAAAAGAACGTAAGTATTAGAGTTATAAGGAGAATATCTCTTTATTATGAAGCACTGCTGAAACTTGATAAACCACAGGACTCCTATATCTCATCACAGGTTCTTGAAGAAATAACAGGGATCTCCTGCAATCAGATAAGACAGGATTTTTTCTATCTTGGCATATCTATTGGTAAACAGAAGAGAGGTTACAACATAAAGAAGCTTTTTGATGAACTTCAGAAGATTCTGACTGCAGATAAAGGAGCAGATGTCATTGTCGTGGGAGCCGGAAGACTTGGTTGTGCTCTCTCTGAATACAGGTTTTTCAGAATAAGAAATATAAATGTTGTAGGTCTGTTTGATGTTAAAGAAGAGCTCCTTGATAAACCTGCTGTGGATTCTGAATGTAAATGTAATATTTATCATGTAGATAGGCTTGAGGAGTTTCTGGAATCGCATCCTTCCGTTACAATAGCTATACTTGCTGTACCTGAAGATGCGGCACAGGATATGCTTGATATACTGATTCGCTGTGGTATTAAAGGGGTTGTTAATTTCACTCCCCGGATACTGAGATTACCTGCAGATTCTGATGTGATTCTTCAGAATGAGTGTCTTGGGGCATCAATTTACAAGATTGCTTACCATCTGAATCAGCAGGATGAAGATCCTGAATAATGTTACTTGTCTACCTGGCAATATTTGTGCTCTTTGTTCTTATGAGCGCATTCTTTTCCTCTGCAGAAACCTCTCTGTTATCCCTGGATAAGATAAAGTTAAGTAATAACGTAAGAAAGAAAGACAGGAAAGCCGGAATCCTGAAAAGAATCCTCGAAGCACCGGATGAGTTTTTCTCAACCATTCTCATTGGCAACAATATAGTAAATATCGGAGCAGCATCTATTTCAGCTATTCTTGTTGACAGATATCTTGTGCAGGATGAAGAGCTGACTCTCCTCTATTCAACAGCTATTACAACTATTATTATCCTTGTTTTTTCAGAAATTATCCCAAAATCCTACGCTTTCAGATATAGTAGTAAACTGGCTTCACTCTATGCTTATCCAATAAGATTTTTTAACTACCTTTTCTATCCTCTGGTCAAATTTTTCTCCTTTCTGTCAGGAATGATTTTTGACAACTTAAGGGATGAAGATAAGGAAATTACTCTGGATGAGTTGAGAAACTATCTGAATTCCGAAGTGAAAAGCCTTAAGTATCACCCTGAAACTCTCAATATGGTTAACTCCATTCTGGAAATAGCTGGGAGAGATATCAGAACTGTAATGGTACCCAGAATGTCTGTAAAGGCAATTAAATCTGATGCCTCCATGGAAGAACTCTACGACCTTTTTACTGAAAGTGATGTTGAGTCTGTGCCTGTATATAAAGACAGCATGGATCATATAACAGGTGTGGTTGACAGAAAGAAAGTATTTAAAAAACTCCTTGAGAACCGACAGTTCATGAAAGGAAAGGTAACCGATGTAGTTGCAGAGCCTCTTAAAGTTACTGAATATACATCTCTTAATTATGTGATCCAGGAGTTGAGAAGAAGTAACAGGGAACTTGCTGTAGTACTTGATGAGTATGGCTGTACTGCAGGAGTTGTGACTCTGGAAGATATTGTCGGGGATATGGCGGGTAATATTGAATTGGGTTCACCGGATATCCGTCAGGTTGATAAAGCAGGTTTTCTGTTAAGAGGCAGGGTCCCTGTGGATCAGATAAGTCGTGATATAGGGATTGAACTTACAGAGAAGAAGGATTATACGACAATTTCAGGTTACCTTATTTATCATTTTGGTAAATTCCCCACCAAAGGTGCCCGAATCGAAAAAGATGGTATTCTTTTTGAAGTAAGGGATATGGGAGAACGTAAAATAGAACTCGTTCACCTCAGGCGGTTGTAAAAAGAGAGCTTTGCGGATTCTGTGCGAGTCTGCCTTAAAATACACAAAGAACCAGTCTTCGCCTTGACAGACAATGACAAACAAGAATGGCACGAATGCCACTAGTTTAAGCTTTTTTGCACAATCAGATTTTATTCTAAATGTTACAGGACTTTCCAGGACCACCCCGCCAGCTACACTGATTCGCTAAGACTTACAGTTTGCTGCCCCCCTCCTTAGGCAAATATGTTATAATAGACAAATGGCTGGAAAAGGGAAAAAGAAGAAAACAACAGACAATAGTATAGCGGTAAACAGAAAAGCCTGGCATGATTATGAGATTCTCAATAAGTATGAAGCAGGTGTATCTCTGGTTGGAAGTGAAGTAAAGTCTATAAGAGAAGGCCGGGTTAACCTCAAAGACTCTTATGTTGAAATCAGAGAGATGGAAGCATTTTTAATGAATACCCATATAAGCGAATATATGAATTCCAGTTATAACAACCATGAACCCCGGAGAAAGCGTAAACTTCTTCTTCATAAAGCGGAGATTATGAAACTTGATCGTAAGATTAAGGTCAAAGGGGTAACTATAGTTCCTCTGCGTATGTACTTTAATCCCAAAGGCTATATTAAGATGGAAATCGCAGTTGTTAAGGGTAAAAGACTCTATGAGAAAAAGCAGACCATCAAAGACAGAGATGTGAACCGGGAAATCAACAGAGACCTCAAAAATTACAGGTAAAGATTTCGTTTTATGATGTTTGCATCAGCTTTTAAATTAACAGAAGATAATATATAATATATTTATGAAATACAATTCCGGGAATGTTATTACCGGGTACGTTATCCACTTACTGGATGAGGAAAAGGAAAGTTGACTTATTCATATATAAAATATTCCTGTTCAGAAATTGAAAAAAACGGAAGCGTATTATATCTTTCAGATTGTTACATTAATTGTGAGGATGCCGGAAACAGAAGCTCCGGTTATCGTGTTTGTCGTAGCTGTGTCTGCTGCGGTTCAGTAAAACCGGGAACAGTATCAGCCGTTGATAAGAGTTTTCAGCTTACTGCTTTGGTGGTATGAAATCTTTCGGAGAAGATAGATGAGCATAAAGGAAAATTATCTGAAAATTATGGAAAATATTGAGGGGGCCTGCGAAAGAAGCAGACGTAATCTCTCTGATATAACTCTTGTGGGAGTGAGTAAAACACAGCCTTCCGAAATAGTACGGGAGGCTTATGAGGCAGGAGTTACAATTTTTGGGGAGAACAGAACCCAGGAAGCAGAGCAGCATCAGGCTGATCTTGCAGATCTCAATATTGACTGGCACTTTATTGGTAAACTTCAGAAAAATAAAATAAACCGCATTCTGGGTAGCTTTGATTTTATCCAGTCTGTGGATGGTGTAAAGACTCTTGAACATATACATAAGAGATGCTCTGATCCTATTGAGGTTTTTATAGAGATCAACATTGGAGATGAGAAAACCAAATCAGGTTTTACAATTGCCAGCCTTGATAAAGCTACGGAGTATATGGCTGCTCTGGACAGAGTTAAGGTTACCGGGTTAATGTGTATCCCTCCATTTTCTGAAGATCCCGATGATACAAGACCATATTTTGTAAGTATGAGGGATCTGAAAGATGATCTTAACAGCAGAGGGCTTCCTAATTTTGATATTAAACACCTTTCCATGGGAATGAGCGGGGATTATGAAGTTGCTATTGAAGAGGGTGCAACAATGGTAAGACTTGGAACGGCTCTTTTTGGAAGGAGACGGTGATGGCTCTGGGTAATTTTCTTCGTGCCACAGCTGAACTGTTGAGTAGTGTAATTCACATATACCTGATAATTATAATCGTAAGATCTCTTCTCTCATGGCTGAGAGGAGTGCAGATGCCTCAGGGTATATATACTCTGCAGATGATACTCAGGAAATTAACAGACCCTGTATTCAAACTGGTCTATAAGTACCTGCCGTTTACTGTAGCCGGTGGAATAGATTTATCACCAATCGTAATTATTCTGGCTCTGACCTTTATTGATAATTTCCTTGTTGAAACTTTACGGCAGGCAGGAATACAGATGATAAGAGATGCACATAATGCTGCAGTGGGAGGGTATTATCAATGAAGATAACTCCACAGGATATACTGAATCAGGAATTTTTAATTGAGAAAAAGGGCTTCTCAAAAGAGGAGGTACAGAACTTCCTTCACCTTATCTCAACAACCCTTGGGGATGAGATAAGAAAGAGTATGCAGCTGGACAGTGAAGTAAAGGATCTGAAGCAGCAGCTCAATAAACATGAAAAGAGAGAAGAGGTAATAAGAGATACTCTTGTTTCAGCCCAGAAGTTCTCAAAAGAGATAAAGGAAAATGCTCACAGAGAAGGGGAGCTTATACTTAAAGAGGCTGAACTCAAAGGCGAAGAAATTGTAAAAAGAGCGATGCTTCGCAGAGATGAACTTAATGAGTCGATCCGGCTCCTCAGTTTCAAAAGAAAAGAGATTGAAATGGATCTCCTCAATATGTTAAAGTCATTAACTGAGATGGTGAAAACCTACAACAAAAGTGATGACGACTACGAGAAAGTAGAGTATATCAGCCAGAGTTGAAAAAAGTGTTAAACCGGAGGTAAATATGAAAACAGATAATAATGATCAAAAATCCGTAGCGATTAAAAGCGCTGTATCACAGATTGAAAAACAGTTTGGTAAAGGCTCGATTATGAAACTGGGTGGGAACGACAGAATAAATGTTCCTGCAATATCTTCGGGTTGTCTTTCTCTTGATATTCTCACTGGAGTAGGTGGTTTCCCAAGAGGAAGAGTAATTGAGATCTATGGTCCTGAATCTTCAGGTAAAACCACAATAGCACTTCAGGCAATTGCTGAAGCTCAGAAAGCCGGTGGCTCTGCTGCATTCATAGATGCAGAACATGCACTGGATCCAACTTATGCACAGAAGCTGGGTGTTAATATCGAAGAACTCTATGTTGCACAGCCGGATTATGGTGAGCAGGCTCTGGAAATAGCAGAGATTCTGGTAAGATCCGGTGGTGTTGATATTATCGTAGTGGATAGTGTTGCAGCACTTGTACCAAAGGCTGAACTTGAAGGTGAGATGGGAGACAGTCATATGGGATTACAGGCCAGACTTATGAGTCAGGCTTTGAGAAAAATCACAGCTATTGTTGCAAGATCACAGATAACTTTTATCTTCCTCAACCAGTTAAGAGAGAAGATCGGAATGTTTGTAGGTAATCCTGAAACAACAACCGGTGGTCGTGCACTTAAGTTCTACAGTTCCATGAGACTTGAAGTCCGTAAGGTTCTGACTCTTAAGAGTGGTACCGATATCGTAGGTGGCAGAGTAAGATTGAAAATAGTTAAAAATAAGGTGGCTCCGCCCTTTAAACAGGCTGAAGTGGACCTGCTTTTCGGACAGGGATTCTCCAGAGAGGGAGATGTAATAGATCTCTGTGTTGAAAATAAAATAGTCTCAAAAACTGGTGCCTGGTACTCTTATGGAGATAAAAAACTGGGACAGGGTAAAGAGACAGTAAGAAAATCCCTTGAAGAGGATAAAGAGCTCTTTGAAGAACTTAAAGGGAAAGTTCTTGAAGCAGTTGGTTTCAAGCCCTCTTCAGAGGAATAGAAAAGTTGAAGAAGTATCCCTTTTCTATAATTTTTTTTGCAGCACTACTGGCAGCAGAGATATTTCGTTTCAAAACTGCTGCCTGGCTGGGTAATCTGGGGGGGCGTCAGCTCCTCACTTATGTAATATACGGTCTGTCAGCAGCTATTATTGCAGTATATATTCTTAAAGTTCTTATGGAGAAGAAGAGCGAGAGGGTGCCGGAGCTGCTACTCTGTGCAGGTGTTGTTTTCTATTTTCTTCTCTCAAAACAGGTTTTTGAATTTCAGCTGGGAGTTGTGGAATTTTTTATCCTCGGATCTCTTATCTGTTTTGAATCACGAAAGTCGGACTCAGTACTTCCATCAATAATGCTGGTTGCCGGTCCATTGATAATTGTAGCTGTAACCACCCTGATCAGAGGTGGGGAGTTTTATATTCTGGAAGCAATCAGGTATTTTCTCTTCACAGGGGCTGGTTTTGTGAGCTGTAAAGCCGGGACATCATAGTTCCGGTTGAATTAATCCCTCAGTAATATTAAACAAATATTAATAAAACCCATGTAATATAAGAACCGGAGGATTAAATGAGTAAAGCTTCTCTTATGAAAAATCTCAGTGCAAGAACAAAGGTGGTTGCTACAATAGGTCCGGCTTCAAAAGATCCGGCTACTATAGCAAAACTTATTCGTAACGGTATGACTGTAGCCCGGATAAACTTCTCACACGGTAGTTACGAAGACCATGAACAGGCAATCAGAACTGTCAGAGAGGTCTCAGATAAAGAGGGAATTCCTGTAGCAATCCTTCAGGATCTTTCAGGGCCTAAGATAAGACTTGCTGCTCTTGACAGTCCGGTAAAGCTTGAAAAAAACAGTGAAGTTATTATTGGTGTGGAGAAGAGTGAAGAAGTAGATCTCTATACAGATTTTGTTACTCTTCCACAGTATGTAGATAGAAATCATCGTATTCTTATTGATGATGGGTATATTGAACTTAAAGTCATCTCCAGCGAAAACCGCAGAGTCAGATGTAAGGTTAAGGTTCCGGGAACAGCAAAGCCCAGAAAGGGCATGAATCTGCCTGATGCTTCTGTATCTATTCCGGTTTTTACAGATAAGGATCGTAAAGATCTGGAATTTGGCCTCAAGTGTGGTGTGGATATCGTAGCCCTCAGTTTTGTAGAGTCCGGAGACGATGCATATGAACTAAGGAAGATGATAAAAGCCAGTAAAAGAGATGTAACTGTAATTGCCAAAATTGAGAGACCCGTAGCTCTTAAGAATATCGACTCTATTCTGGACTCTTTTGACGGAATTATGGTTGCCCGTGGAGATCTTGGGGTTGAAGTTGAGCCGGAAAAGGTTCCTATACTCCAGAAGGAGCTCCTCAAAAAGGCTAACCTTAAGTCTCTGATGACAATTACTGCTACTCAGATGCTGGAGTCCATGATATCAAACCCAAGGCCTACAAGAGCTGAAGCATCAGATGTTTCAAATGCTATTCTTGATGGTTCGGATGCTGTTATGTTGTCAGGGGAGACAGCAGTCGGTGAATATCCGGTTAAAGCTGTTGAAATAATGAGGAAGATTGCCCGGACCACAGAGAACTCAAGTCTGTATGATTATGATATGCAGAGATGTCTCAGAAAGATAGACCATACAGAGAGTATAGTCAAAAGTGCAGCTGAAATAGCACGTGATCTTAATGCAGCCCATATTCTGGTTTACAGTTTTACCGGAAATACAGCTCTGAAACTTTCAAAATACAGACCTCACTGCCCTGTTTTTGCTTTTACATCCCAGGCTGGTGCTGTTGCAAGAATGTCTTCATACTGGGGAATACACCCCTTTAAAATAGAGCATACAACTGATACTGACGAGATGATAGGTATGGGAGAGGTTCTCTTAAAAGATCAGGGGCTACTCAAATCCGGTGATCTGGTAGTGGTTGTTTCAGGTAAAACTCCTACAAAAGGAGCAACAAATATGCTCAAAGTAGCCAGAATTGTTTAGGTAATTCCGGTAAAAGATACACATAGAACACCCTTAGGTAAGCTAAGGGTTAAAGCTGACTCGCACTGACTGTCACGGACAGACACCAGTTTTGGTTTTATTATAATAACGCTGGTGCGTAGCCCATCTCAGCAATAACCCCTGTTCGCAGGATCACTACTCCTGCTGAAACGCTCTGGCAGGAGAGCGATTAAATAATGTATTGCGTTTCTTATATCAGGGGCTAATACAATTTGTTAAAGATACCCGGCTATTTTTATTCGCACCTGTGAGTGCCCCTGTTTGTCACTGTTCTTTGTGTAACTTAATAATACACTTGCATAACACTTCTAGCTATCCAGTAGTTTTCTTATCTCATTAGCCAGAGTGTTTATATGAACCGGCTTCTGGATAAAGGATATGTGTCTGTGAGCTATCTTATCAGTTATCTCGTATGAATTGTGACCACTACAGATGAGTATTCGTGTTTCCGGTGAAATATCTTCAATCAGGGAAATGCACTCTATACCGCTCATTACCGGCATGGATATATCAAGTATAATAAGAGGAAGCCCGGATCTGTTATTTTTAATATATTCAATACATCTGATTCCACTGGAAACTGAAACAGGATTGTAGCCAAGGTAGTTCAGCATCTCTGTGAGGCTGTCCCGTACATACTTCTCATCGTCTACTACCAGAACTGTTTCACCTCTGTCAGACATGGGAAGAGGCTCTTCAGGTGACTCTTCTGCATGACTCTGTTCTGTAACAGGAAGGTAGATGTTGAAGGTGGAGCCTTTATTTAGCTCTGAACTGAAAGAGATCAGTCCTCCGTGCTCTTTTATGCTCTGCCAGGAGAGAGCCAGCCCAAGGCCTGTTCCTTTCTTACTGCCAAGAGATTTGGTAGTGAAGAATGGTTCAAAGATTCTTGTCTGGTGCTCCTCATCAATTCCTGTACCGGTATCTGTTACTGAGATTACTGTATAAATACCCTCCTCAAGGCCGGGTGTTTCAGTGTTGCTGTCTATAATCTCTTTTCTGCATTCTATATTGAGATTACCACCTGTTTCCATAGATTCAATTCCGTTAAGACATACATTCAGTATTGTCTGCTGTATCATTGTTTTGTTACAGTGAATCATTTGGGGTTCAGAAGGTAGAGTTGATTCAATGGTTACCGATTTGGTAGCGGTATGTTCAAGAATCATCAAAACATCTTTTACGATATCTGTAATGTCTACATCGATCTTATCTGTAAAATTACCCTGACTGAAGGTGAGAAGTCTTTTAATGAGATCTGACATATTATCGGTAACCTGAATAAGTGCGGTTAAATATTTCAGGGATCTGCTATCTTCAGTTCTTAATTTAAGAAGGTCCAGATAGCCCGTAACTGCGGCAAACATATTGTTAAAATCGTGGGCAATTCCTCCTGCAAGAGTTCCCAGAGCTTCGAGTTTCTGGGACTGTTTCAGGGCATATTCAAGACGTATCTGCTCTTTCTGCATCTTCCGGCGGGATAATGTGTACTCTATGGTTCTCTTAAGAAATGGTGCTGAAAGCTCATTCTTGTTCATATAATCGTCTGCCCCGGTTTTCATTACATCTACAGCAATGTTCTCATCTCCTCTTCCGGTAAGTACTATTATCGGGAGAGTGGGATATTTTTCCTTTATATAACCGATTATCTCTTTTGCATCCCTGCATCCAAGATAGTAATCTATAAAAAGAAGATCGCAGTTTTCCAGATTCTCTTCAGCCTCTTCCCAGGTGGAGAACTTTTCCAGTGAGTAATCTGAAGAGAAAATCTCATAAAGATACCTTCCGAGAAGTTCTATATCAAGATAGTCGTCATCGATAACTGCAAAATTGAGCGTCTGATTTTCAGGCTTTATCATATGGACTCCATATCTTCATGATTGAGGCAGAACTACAAGCTGAAGCCAGTACTCTTCGAGTTTCAGGATTGTTTCAGTAAATTTATCAAAGCTTACCGGTTTGATTATATAAGAACTACTACCAAGATTATATGACTCAACAATATCCCGCTCCTCTCTTGAGGTGGTGAGTACAACGACTGTAATTTTTTTAAGAGACTCTTCTTTATTTATTCTTTCAAGTACCTCAAGTCCATTGATTTTGGGAAGATTGAGATCAAGTAGAATGATGTCCGGTTTTGGAGCTGAAGCTGGATCTGAATATCTGTTCCTGTTCATAAGATAGTCCAGTGCTTCCTCTCCATCTTCAACAATTCTGAGCTCATTACTGACTTTAGATTCACTTAGTGCCCGACGGGTAAGTTCCTGATCTCCGGGATCATCTTCAACAAGAAGAATTACTGCAGGTCTTTGTTTTCTGATATCCATTGTTACTCCTTTTGTGCTGGTATCGTGAAAATGAATGAGGAGCCATTCTCACCTGAAGATTCGGCGTAGATATCTCCTCCATGTCTTCTCACAATTTTTCTGCATATTGAAAGTCCTATACCGGAACCTTCAAACTCCCTCTTACCATGAAGTCTTCGAAAGGGAGAGAATATGTGCTCAAGATATTCTCTTTTTATTCCAATTCCATTGTCTGTAACTGTAAATTTATAGAAACCTCCATCTCTTATAACTGTAAGTTTAATGTGAGGTGTCTGACGTGAATATTTTATGCTGTTGGATAATATATTCTGAATAACCTGTATCATGAAGGTACTGTCGCAGTATACTCTGGGAAGATCTCCGTATTCAATAACTGCTTCTCTCTCTTCAATTACAGTTGAAAGATTATCCATTGCTTCACGTACTATATTTTCGAAAGGAACTTTTATTATAGAGAGCTCTTTACTGTTTGACCTTGAATAGCGAAGAAGGTCAGTCAGAAGTCTGGACATTCTGTTTACAGATTCAGATATGAAATCCATATCTCTTCTGGCAAGTTCAGAAAGATTCTCTCCTGCATCTTTTTTCAGCAACTCTGAAAAGGCAATAACTTTCCGAAGAGGTTCCTGAAGGTCATGGGAAGCTATGAAAACAAACTCATCAAGTTCCCTGTTCTTATCTTTCAGTTCTTCATTAAGTTTTTCAAGGTTGCTGGTGTACTCCTTTAATTTTAATTCACTATGCTTTCTACCGGTGATATTCTCATATATTCCAAGAATTCCCCAGGTGTTTCCTTCA
>CBDDBX010000024.1:0-29057 GCA_965225955.1 Candidatus Aminicenantia bacterium | reverse complement strand
AAACACCCCAGAAACAGAGCCAGTAGAATTAAAAAACCTTTAAAACCATTCAACAGATCTTTCATCTATATATCTCCATATACCGATATACTGTCGGTAAATTTTTTTACTTTTTACATATAGAGTTTCTATCAAGTCCAGCTGCCTGACTTCTTGCGTCAGCAAGCTCCTGATCTCTCTCCATCAATTCAGTTACTACTTTCAGAACTTCTGAAATATCGGGATTTTCCCTGTTAAGACTGTAATCAACCCAGAGGCCGTCTTTTATATCTGTTATAATTTCTGCATCTTTCAGAATCTTCAGATGCCCTGAAACTGTTGACTGGGAAATTGGAAGTGCTGCTTTTATTTCGCAGACACAGAGTGGTTTTACAACCAGCATATTAACAATAGCCAGCCTGTTCTTATCACTTAGAGCCTTCAGAATTTTTTCTATCTTCTTTAACATATCGCTATCCGCCGATATAGTACTCCCGCCACGAAAGAATGTCAAGAAAAAAAAATTTTTAATGCGAAATGTATGTAGAAGCTACTAAAAAACGGTACGGGTGGATACTTTATCCACCCTCACCAGCACAAATCAGTAGAAGAGGGATTTGTCTCTGAGTTACCTCTTTTTAAGTATTATTTTATCTCTTCATAAGAAGCTACAATACCTCTTATAAGAGCCGAACTGAAACCATTATGAGCCATCTCATTAAGGCCTTTGATTGTGCAGCCTTTTGGTGTTGTAACCTTATCTATCTCAAACTCAGGATGTTCATTCCTCTCTATAAGAAGGGTTGCTGCTCCCTTAACAGCCTGATTAACCATATCACTGGCAACCTTACTACTAAGACCGATCTGAATCCCTCCCTGAATCATAGCTCTGATAAATCTCATGACATATGCAAGTCCGCATGCTCCCAGAACAGTGGCTGCTTCCATAAGTTCTTCATTAAGCCTTATAGTTGAACCTACCAGTCCGAAGATATACTCTACAGCTTCAACAGCTTCTGAGTCTTTACTGTCTGTGCAGTAACTTGTTACTGAAGCTTTAACATCTGCAGCAGTATTTGGCATAACTCTGAACACAGGAATATTCTTGTCGATTGCTCCTCTTATCTCACCCAGGGTCACTCCTGTGGCAACTGAAATAAGAGTGTGCTTTGCTTCGGTAAACTCATCTTTCAGCTCTTCCATTATTTTCAGTATATTGTAGGGTTTGAGAGCCATAATAATTACTTCTGACTCCCTTATTGCCAGACGATTGTCCTCAGTAATATTTATTCCGCTTCCTTCATAAGCTTTGAGATTTTTAACATCTCTTTCTGTGGCAAATATATCTTCTGCAGGAAAAGACTCTTCATCAAGAAGCCCTCTGAGAATTGAAGATCCCAGATTCCCGCACCCGATAATTGCTACTTTGGTTCTTTTCATTTTTTCATCCTTACTGTCTGCTTAATATCTGAGCAGATCATGTCAATTAAAATTTTACGGCATACTATACCCCTATAGATCAGGTCTGTAAATAAGGAGAAGGTGAAAAAAAATAATTTGTATCTAACAATTTCCCGCTTACTGAATATTCACAGGAAATATGAAGTCTTTAAGCTGTTTTCAGGAGGCAACTCAGCGAATGATAAACCCCTTTTTCAAACCTCTTCTGACACCATTAAGCAGTGTACGAAGGTATAACATCTCTCTGGATCTTACTTTATGAATCCGAATCAGATCCATTACAAATATACTCAGGAAAAGCAAGGCAATTACCCCTCTTACATCTACATGGAATTCCATAAGAGTTACCAGGCTTGTCTGTAGAAGAGAAACCTCACTGTAGATCATTACTACATATATAGCCAGTAATCCGATCCAGATATAACCCAGCCATCTCTGGTCTATTATTCTCTTATCCATTACTTTAAGGATTACTCCGATATCTGTTCTGTTGTAGTAATTATGCTCTTCAGTTATAAGAAACTCATCGATTAGCTTCTTTCTGTCTACCTTAACTCTCTTAATCCTGAAATTGAAGATATTAACTCCCTTTACCGGGTTCTCATTTAACCAGCAGGCAATCTCTCCCTTTACTTTCAGAAAGTGGCTTACCATAAGGATAAGACATGAGGTTAATAGAAGTAGCTCCATGTGTTCAGATGCTACAAATATCATAGTAAAACCTGCCAGTGCCAGTACACCGGATAGCCAGGAGCTTATGAAAAAGACTTTCCCTGCGGCTTTACTCTCTTTTTTTACTTTAATACGATTATAGTAGAAGGATTCAAGTTCACTTACAAGACTATTCTTATCCAGAACTCTGGCTGTGTCAATAATATGCATCATATGCTACTCTCTCCAATTAATCTCTTCCTGAGGGAAGAGGCCCAACGAGCCTCAACTATTTACATTTATAAACCCTGAAAAGATAATATCATTTGGAGTAACTGTTTACAATCACCTTTAATTTATTATCCCCAGCTTTCCGAGAGCTTCCATAACAATCTCTTTTCTGTATCTGTTATCACTGCTTTTATTGAAATCTATATTTAGAGCAAAAAACCACACATTATCCTTTTTCTCAACATATCCCACATACCAGCCATACTGTTTTTCAGGAAAAACTGCCCAGCCGGTTTTAGCTCTGATAATAAAGTTATCCCCTTTTTTAACGATAAGAATCTTTTTTACAATATCCATATGTTTTTTACTGAAAGGAAGCTTATTATGGTAAAACTTTTTCAGAAATTTAATCTGCTCTTCAGCACTTATTCTCAGGTCTCCTGTTAGCCAGAAAGTATCAACTACAGGACCGGGATTCATATTTCCATAAGCTATCTTTTTAAGTATCTTCTTATAATTTTCTGTTCCAACACGACGGGCCAGTTCCTGATAGAACCAGACACAGGATACAGGTAGCGCAGTTTCAAGAGTATGATCTCTATTCCACTGGTTGTACCCGTGTTTCTTACCGTTCCATTTAATAAGCTCTGTTTCACTCTTCACTGCACCGGTTTCAAGTGCAATAATACTGTTTGGAATTTTAAAGGTTGAAGCTGGTATGAATCTCTCTGCAGCTCTCTTCTTATTATAAGAGTAGATCTTATCTCCTTTCAGGGATGTAATCAGAATAGTTCCCTCAACACCTCTTTTACTGAATAGCTCTTTTAACTCTTTCTCACTATTTTCCGCTGAATAGAGAGACGGGTTTAAAAGGATAACAATTGCAATTAATACTAAGACACTTTTCATTTAATTCCTCCGTCTGTAGTTCGATTCTGATATCAGATTTATCTTCAGAATAGCACGGTATAAGAGGAAAAAAAAGCCAGCTTTCAAAGAATACAAACAGCCATCTTAACTCAATAAACAAGCTTATGAACCTGAACTACAGGCACCTCTGCCTCTACATCAGCAGCAGCTAAATACCCATCTTCTGAGATATCGAAAAAAGTAAGATCATTCTTTAACTCCGTTTCTGATATAAGTTTTCCATCTTTATTAAAAACAAGAAACAGATGTTTATGAGTTATTGTGTGATATATACCAGTATTCTGATATTTAAGAAAAACAAAATACATATTCCTGTATATTAAAAGAGAGTCCAGTCTTATATCGTTTGATTCTGCATCAGCCGGGTTACCTGATGTATAAACTTTCCTGGCCAGATCCGGATCGTAGTAGAGTTCCGGCAGTCCATATTTCTTCCCACCTTTATAACTGAACATCTTCTCTATAGAGCCGGCTCTGTTCAATATAAATATCTCTGTAGGGTTTCTGGATTCTCTGAAGCCAATCAGAATTTTATCACTCTTATCCTCATAAACCGCTGTTACAGATGTTGACTTACTCTTTATATAATCATCCCTCTTATTACCATCTACATACTCACCAAACCAGTGCCTGTTAAAACAGCTTCTGTACAGTTCCCCTTTTCTGTTGAGCATAGCCACTCTTCCCAAACCACTTCCATAAGAACCATGGTTAGTAGTAATACCTGTGCCATTCTCATCCATATGTATAAGGCGACCTATGTTAATATTCACCTTTCTCGCTTTCAGATACTCCAGTTCCCTGTTATAGATAGAAATTCTGTGATTCTGTACATCGTGTGCATATATCCTGTCACCTGTTACAACTACACTCTGTAAGCCCAGAAACTCTTTAGGTCCCTGTCCTGATGTTCCTGTTCTGACCATGTGTTTACCACTCAGGTTATATTTAGCCAGGAAGTGGCCTTTAGAGTCAGCTACATAAAGATTTTTGTCTTTATCAAATTTAACATCTCTTATTTTTATAAAAACGTACTTCTCTTCCTCATTATTACCTATGGTTTTGCAATGTTTCAGTTTATAGACAGAAGGAGTCTGACTTTTCCCTGAACTACCAGCCACTTCTTTGTTCTCTGTCTTCCCTGATGTCAGATCTTCTTTCCCGCATCCCCATATTAAAATGGATATAATTATTAAAACTACTACTTTACTCATATATCTTCTCATAACAAACTCCATGCGATCCCTTTTTATGACTCTGATATTATCAAACCTGCAAATAGAGAATCAAGCTGAATACAGGTATGACTGGATACAACTTCTGGTATTCTCAAACGTGATTTAGTTAATATATAACTTATGAACCTGAACTGTTACTACATCTGCATCAGGATCTGCTGCAACCAGATACCCCTCCTCATTCATATCGTAGAACACCAATCCATTACACAGGTCCTCTTCATGAATAAGCTTACCGTTTTTATCAAAAATCAGAAACATATTGTATCTGGTCTGATTACCACCAACATAGACTTCTTCATATCTTATAAAAGCTATATAGAGATCTTTATACATAAAACCGGCACTGAATTTCACCTCATATATGGCTTCGCGTTTTTTCAGTTTTTCAGCAAACTTCTTCATTCCCTGGAAAGTAAGTCTGGAATGATCCAGCTTATACATATCATTTTTGAACTTGTACCTCATTGTCAGCATTGGTTTTCCGGTAGTTGAATATACAAACATCTCTGTAGGATTATCTGAATCAGCAAATCCAAAAAAGACCCGGTTCCCCTTACAGCTTCCTTTCACATAAGCCAGTCCCATAGCTTTTACAAACTGATCCTTCTTATTATCCATTCTGAAGTCTCCCCACCAGCACTTGTTAAAAAAGCTATAACGCAACTTCCCTTTACGATCAAGTTTTATAAACCGCCTTATCTTCTTATTATTACCAAAATTACTGATCCCCATAAAGGAGTCATCCTCAAATACAGATAAAATAGACTCAGGCTCTCCATCCACCTTCAAAAAACCTTTATAGTCAAGATTACCGTTATATGAATGGAGTTGGTTCTGCATAGCATCATTTACATACACACTATTATTTCCAACACAGATTGAAGTAATAGATACATACTCCTGAGGTCCTTTTCCAGGTCTACCGACTCTGCGAATAAATTTTCCCCGGGAATTATACTTTGAAACAGCCATTCTGCTTCGGTCAGCAACAAGTAATCCTCCATCAGAACTGAATTTTATATCAGCAACCTTAAGAAAGGTGTAATCATCATCATTATCATTTCCAATAATACGTTCAGTTTCCAGGCTAAACTTCTGAGCCTGAATTCCAACAGTTATGCATAAACTAATTATCAGTAGAATTGCTATTCTCATTATGACTCCTGAATATTTCTTTCATTTTTTTGTAATCCTCAAAATGAATTGCTCCTGATTTTTTAAAAAGAATACGTGAACCGCAGGTTAGTAGAATGTGATCCTGACAGGGATCAACATTTATCCCTTTGATAAAATTCGTACAATCCACGGGATACCAGGTTTTGAATTTCACCAGTCCGGTATCATGGAAATTGACATAGTGCTCCCGATTCAGAAATACCCCATAAGCTGTAAGTCCCGGAAGCCTGGCAAGTCTATCCAGAAGATATCTGCTTTTATTACATGGAAAGCACTTATCTGGAAAAATGGCTATAAAATAGTACTTCCCATCCTGCAAAGCATCTCTACTGACAAGAACACCATCTTTACACTCTATATTAAAATCAACTATTCTCTCTTCACCTGTGCCTGCCAGAGAACAGAAAAAGAGTAAAGCTATAAAAAAACTAGTTTTCATCACATCACCAAATGAGGATCCGATCTGCCAGACCGGACCCGGTTTACTTTTTCTAAAACTTATAAAAGCAGTTTAAAACTGCATTTCTTCAAAACTTCCTACCAGTTATGAGTATGGCAATAGTTCCAAAGCAGAGTGCATCCGGCACGATCTTTGATAATCTTCATGCAGGCGTTCCATTCTTCCATGCAATCTCTTGCTCTTGCTTCTGCTGGAACAGCCAGGAACGGGCCCATTAACATAACCGCAACCAAAAGTGATACAAATAGTTTCTTCATAATTCCTCCTTCCCGGGTTTACCGGATATTGTTTATTTGTTGGATTAACCATTAAGAGATGTAAGAGGGGACCTTTCTGCCCGGATCGTGTAAGTGTAAGGACATAGCTCCAGGCAGAAAGGCTGAAATTTTGTTGTTTATGAGATTTAAGGGAGAAGTAGACTCACCTGAAAACCATCTGAAATACAAACACATAATAACTCTTACAAAACTCATAAATACCTCGTTTAAACTAAACAGATTTTCAAACAGGCAGAATGATTACTGGTGAATAGATGAGATTAACTTAAGAAGTCTTAATTAAGCTCCGGTAAAACTCAAATAAAGACAGTTAATCAAATCAGAAAATCAACCACAACATTCCGGCCACAGTATTTATGTCAAAAACAGTAACCCTGCACTTAAATTAGCACATTGCACCAAACAAATCAATACTAAATTTATTTTTTTATAAGTTAAAGTGAAAATTAAAGCGCAGAACAACACAGAGAATTCTCAAAATGGAGAACATAGCACATCTTTTTAATGCGAAAAGCCCAATAGATATCAATAAAAATACATACAACTATCATATTATTCACAAACTCTACAATAAAAAAAGAAGAATTACGGTTAGTATTTAACCTTTTGATATTTTTTTAGAAACCTCAAACTTTTTTTATGAGAAAAAAGTGGAATTTTCAATTTAAGATCCTCAATTGATTTAAGAATAGAGGGCATGAGATCTGAAATAACTGATTCAGGGATTGTAAGCCTGTACACTCCAAGCTTATCAAGGGTGATTTCAAGAAAAGCTTTATCTTTTTCATAGATATATACAGAGCATATTTCAGAAGACTTATCTGCCTCTGATTTGACAAGCTTCCAGCCTCTATTCTCCAGTTGATCTACAAAAGAGTTCAGTTCATCATCATCTGAAAAGATAAAACTGAATTCACCGGAAAAAAAAGGAGTTTTATCAACCAGCATAACTTCTATTTCCTCTTTAAACCAGCAAGTTTCAAAGTTCTTCTACAGTTAAATCCGGGATCTTTCTCCACATACTCATTAATTGCAGATATAAAATAGCTTTTCAGTTCCCTGAAAGCCACTCTGTTAACAACAATATTAACAACTCCGGTATCACCCAGAACACTAATAGTTCTTCTCTTTTTAACAAATGAGTATGAATAGACACTATTAAGAGGAAGAGTGTCCTGTTTCTTTTTAACACATCTCCACCCCTCTTTCAGAAAAATCTTCAGCAAAACATCAAGCTCCGCCTCTTCCAGATCAAAAGAGTAGTATCTACCGAAAATCCCTTTTTTATGCAAAATCATCCCCAACATTATACAGGGATTATCCTGAAATGAAACAGACTATCCTCCGACAGCTCCAATCTCATCGAGTTTTCTTTCCAGCCCCTATTTCTTCCTGTTTCTGTACTCACTTCTCACTTTATACATTTTTTCAGAAAACCCTCCATGAATAGTGAACTCCCTCGCAAGAGTTTCCACCTGCTTTTCAAGGAGATAAGTTGCAAGATTCAACAAAGATAGAACGCCATTTGCCACGAGCCATGGAGTTATTAATTTTGGACTTCCACTAACTAACACGGACTGACAGTTAAAAGACTTTCGCTTTAATTCACCTGCAAGCCACATTCTAAACTCCTGAATAGTTCTCACAAGGATAGGATGGGAAGATTTCAACTGTTCTAATTGGTTATGTCTCAAATAGTCTTCATAATCCAGTAATAACTCTTCAAGACTTGCCCTTGCTACCTGAGTTAATTTCAGTTCAGTTTTTTTTGAAGTTGCAGATGCCAGAGAACCTTCAGCAATATTCTGTACACCACTTCTTGCAGCCTGCACCATCTGATCTTTGGTTCTGCTGAACCTGTCAACATAAAGTTCGGTAAATCGAACCGTTACATCATAGATTAACCTTGCTATCTGGAAACTTTTAAATTACGATATCCCCCATGTCTGGGTATTAAATCTGTCATATTCCCCTCTCAGCATTCTTCTCTATTCAAAGCAATTTAACTGTTTTTCGAAATAATACCAATTATTTTATTGATTTTCTAATTTTAAAGCAAATATCAATCTATTTCCACATAAAAGTGTTAGTCAGTAACAGTCCGTGATAGTTCCTGACAATGATTGTCAGGTTTCCCCGCTTAGCCGTGGTAACAAATTTTGGAAACTTCGTCAGATTTTGAGTCTGACGCGCCTGAGTTCTCCACTTCACTTACTCCCGGCACTAGAACCTAAACCTAGCGTATATGCCAGACTCACTTTCCCCCTTAAAACTTACTCAGATTTTATAACAAACAAGAAATTTTATCTATTAAAAACTATCAATTTCCGCGCCCGACATCTTTCAGTTTTTTACCATTACGTTTCCACTCAATAAGCCCGTTGGCACTTCTACCCATTACTATTGCTGCTGCAGCGGACGGGCTCTTAAAGGCATAATCTTTAGTAAAAACCAGCTTCTCACCTTTTTTTGAGATTACTCCTTTTTCAATCATCGTATCTCTCATTTTCATCCAGTTTGTTTTTTTGAATGACTCAACAACTTCCCCAGCAACAACAGATCCTTTAAAAACAGTAAGTTCTGTGCCCATGAAAAAGCCTCTGGCATCAGCCCCTCTGCTATTGGTTATTTCATAAGTATTTGAATCAATATCTCTTTTAGAGAACTCTTTACTAATTGGTAGTTCAAAAATATCATAACCCAGAAAACTTACCAGTAATTTTGAATATTCAATAAACTCCTGCATCTGTGATTCTTCAGGTTCAGACAGATTACGGACTCCATTCTCCTGTTTATTTATAAGATCATACCTGGCAGCAGTTTTTGCAATATTTATAAGCTCTTTCTCAATATATCTTATATGAGCTTTATTTAACTCGCTACTTACCAGAACAATCACCTCATTCCAGGCTTCATAAACCTCATCTTTACTGTTGTTTTTATTTTTCAGAGAGTTCAAATGATTATCCAGCCTCTTATAAAGGCATTCTGATTCACCAATATAAACTGAACCTGAATTATTATCAGAATCACCTATAAGCAAATATACACCGGCACCCTGTAATTCTTCTCTTTTAAGCGATTTCGTCAACATGCTGCCTGGGATTTTCAAAATTTTTATAGTTCTATTTGACAATTCACAAGTCATACGACCATTGGGAGTTCCGTCAATAAGAAAGGTTTTAATGGTTTTACCGTGCATCTTCATAACAACTCTCTCCTTTAATTCTCTTAAATATTAAATTTAATAAATTGGGAGTTATTATGCAAGAGTTCTGCAATCTATGTTAACAGAGTAGTTTGTGTTTAATCCTGCTTCTCTCTTTTCAGATCCTTTCTTATATCTTTAATGAGATCCTTTAAAAAAGAGTAGCCATCCTCTTTTCTGAAAGGTGCAGAAATAAGCAGCACTGTTACTGCAATCGCAAATGGATAGATCAGTAGATCATTGTAGGTGAACCCGGTATTGAAAACATTGAACTGCACTTCATTAACAAACTCTTCGCTAAAAAAGATCTCTCCAAATTTTCCCAGTAGAAGAGGAATAAAAAGCAGCTTTACTATTCCGTTACTTATAGATAGCTTCCTTTTGAGAAGATTATATATACTGTTCAGATCATCTGTATTTAAATAGTTTCTGCCACCAGCAGTAAGAAACTCCTCAACAAAAAATCTCTTTTTAACTTCACTTCTCTCTTCATATAGCCTGAAGATACCAACTTTCCTCTTCTCAAAATCCTCTCTGTTTTTCATTCGTGACAGATAGCCACTTATAAATACCAGAAGAACTCCGGTAACAACCAGATAAGGTTTGAAACCGTTATCCATATAGAGGCCATATAACCAGAGACCTACTGCCATATAATTTATTGTGAATAAGCCAGCTGTTGAAGTCCACCAGTCAGCACCACGATTAAACTCAGCCAGCATTCTCTTCTCATAGAAATCGTTAAGTTCATTAAAAAAATCTTCCTGATTCTCTTTTACATCAAAATCCATGATCTACCTCTTAGTTATATACTGACATTTTCCATAAAAAAGGATAGTAAAAAGAGAAAACTAAATCAAAAATAATACAATCCCGAATCCCCAATCCAAATTGTTGTTACCACATACTCACACATTTAAACTGTCTGTGTCCCAGTTTAATGGATTGTTTCTGATGTATTCTGATAATTTTTCCAGTTCTTTTTCACTACGAATAATGCGATCCCAATAATTTCTCTGCCAGATACGCCTGTCAAAAGAAGGCAGAACACCCTCTTCACCATTTTTATGTATTCTATTGTCGAATGCCTCTTAAACGATTGAATTATACGGGACAAACCAATATTACATTCCCTCGTACGGGCAGAATCCATTTCTGCCCTCAACCGGGAAATCTTAACGAGGGCGGATATAGAATCCGCCCCTTCGCCCTGGATTTCAATTATTCCATGCAGATGATTGGGCATGATTACATATTCATGCAAAACTGCATTTGAAAAATCTGACGGAATTTCATTCCACATTCTATCCACCATTTTTCCTGCTTTGTTGAGGAGCACTTTACCTTCAGTGATTTCACCAAATAGATGCTCTCCGTTCTGACAACATATTGTTATAAAATATAGTCCTGCTTTTGAATAATCGTATTCTTTCAATCTGATTGATCTGCGATTTCCACCATATAGACTTTTCTTGTTAAACATACCTACCTCACCCATTTATTTAAAAACCACAGGTACCCCTATCTGCCATTAGATCTTCAAATCAAAACATACTTATCTAACTTCTTCCTACTCTTTTGGAGCTAACCCGGTAACCTACAGAAATGATAGCATCCAGATTATACAGGTTCACAGAGTTTTTCTGTGTATTTTTTTCTATTTATCTATGTAGAAGCGCGCAACTATTTCTGTTGTTTCTGGTCAAGAACAACATGATTAGTTTTTATGTTTTTTCTAAATTGCTCAGGTATTTCTGACCATACGAAAAGATCCACTCTGAATGGCAGATTACTCTCCTCAAATGCCTCTCTCAGCTCCATTACTTCTACTCTCTGCTCCGGGCTGGTAAATACCACCATATCAAGATCTGAATATGGCTTTGCTGTACCATCTATTCTTGAACCGTAAATCCAGACTTCTGTTTCAGGTAAAAACTCATCAATCAGAGTCAGTAGAAGAGCTTTCTGCTCACCAGTTATATCAAGCTTTTTTAAACCCATTTTTCTCTACTCATGGTTTCATAAAGAGAGATCGCATCCTTAACAAAATACGCCATCAGTTTCAGACAACCCAGAGCTTTCTCTCCACTATAGTCGTGAGCAGTTCCAATTCTACTCATCGCATATTCCAGCCATCTCTCAATTGGCGATGGTAATAATTTGTTTTCAGATGCAAGTCTGAATACCGGCTTGGGACTATTGGGAACTTCAGGTAAGCCCTGCTCTTCAATAAGGTATCTTTTAAGAACTTTCCACATACAGTCATAACAGGTTTCAAACCTCTGAATAACTGACTCTGCTACAGCTTCCTTTATAAGATCCGGGTGGTTGGGATCTAGAGTGCTATAGTTTTCAAATTGAAGCTGAAGATGCTTTAGAGCTTTCTGGAACTTATCGTATTCAATCATCATATCCTCATGAAGTAAATTAAGAGTACTATTTTCTAAGAGTACCATTATGAAGAGATGAAAATCAAGGTTGGTGGAGCTCATATAGTCTTTATAACTGGATGGAAAATTGTGGTGATGTAAAAGAGGACGACCACAAAAAGGAGAACGCTTCGCGTTACCCATCTTCGACATTATTACGGCTACGCCTTCATTCGAAGACCCTACAATTTCATAATTGCATTTAACAGGAATAAAGAGAATTCTGTTTGCCTCTAAAAAAATCCTGTTGGTTGAAAAAGTTATGTTATTGCAGGAAAAGAAAGCCTGTTTGTCTTCAGAAGGGATGTTTTCAGAATAGATGATAACTATATTAATTTCTGAAAATTTAACTTTTTTACGTCTTGGTATAGATGGTATCTGTTTTAAACATCATATTCCGGTTCTGCGAATCCTTCAGAGTGGGGACAGAACCGCACTAACCACATGATTAGAGCGACGCTTTACTATAGTTCATCATGGAGGTGGGAATGATAGATTTTCTTAATTCGCTGACAACTGCCCTGCTGGCTGCCAGCTTATTAATCGTTATCTTGAGAAAGCTACCAAGAGACAAAGAGTAGCTTAATCAGAGGAGTCCTGTTAAGGCAGGACTCTTCTGAGTTCCTCTCTTCACAAATTCACAAAGCACCTTAAATTAAGCATCCACAACTTTATACCCGGATTAAATATTAGCTCATAATTTAACCCGGATAATATAAGTTAAAACATTACTATATCTGCGTTATAGAAAGATCTAAAAAAGAGATGCGGGGTTGCGCCTCTTTTATATGGTTTTTATTGTTTGGTTTACTATTTTTAAATGATAAAGAGCCTTACTCCGGCTCTACCTCAGATCTTCAACAATATATTACAGGTTTGCTTATACTGAAATTTTTTGAATTAAAGATTCAAAATACGCAACTCTTCCTTCAAATAATTATCAGCATATATAAAACCGAAACTTAAGATATCAGAGGAATCCATACCTCTTCTTCAGATTCAGGATCTGTTGGATTGTAGTTCTCTGAGAGATACTCAAAATGCTCTCTGTTATCCAGTCTGAATCCAGAAGCAGGTAGCCACTCTGTAAAAATATAACTGGCTGTTTCGGGAAAGTCAGCAGGCAATCCTTTATGGATAAATACTGCATACTTACCACCACTTAGAGTATACTTTTCCAGACCTTCCGGTATATTGTCAAAACTCTCAACCTCAACTACAGCCCATTTTGTGAACTCAGACAGAGGAGTGAAGTTGTCAAAATTCTGACCTTCATCATAAACCTGCATAGAGTAGAAGCCAACTCCCACCTTATTGACAATATTTTTTCTTAAAGGCATGAAGCTACTCCAGAGTTCGTATGTTCTGTCCATTGCCAGTGTCATTCGGAGGCACTTGCCAACAAGTTTCTTCTCCGGGATTTCAATGATACGTGGTTCCATTATCTTCTCCTGAAGTTATTAATTAAATATATTATATGTAATTCAGAATAAAATTAGTAGAGACAGATTAGTTAACCTCTTATTAATATCTACTTGTAATTATTGGAGGGGATGCCCGGTTTTCACCGGGCTAATTGTATTGAATTTGTCTATTTTTTTACTTTACGGTTTTTAACATACTTTTCGAGCCACTGATCCTGTTCCCACAGAAGGTGGAGAATATTCTCTTTAGCTTTGTAACCGTGACTCTCTTTAGGAAGCATTACAAGTCTTACAGTAGCACCAAGGCCTTTGAGAGCATTAAAGTATCTCTTACTCTGCATAGGATAAGTACCTGAGTTATTGTCAGCTTCACCATGAATAAGAAGCATAGGGGTTTTCATCTTATCTGCATGCATAAAAGGAGACATCTTATAGTAAACCTCAGGAGCTTCCCAGTAACTACGCTCTTCACTCTGGAATCCAAAAGGAGTCAGTGTTCTGTTGTAAGCACCACTTCTGGCAATACCCGCTGCAAAGAGGTTTGAGTGTGACAGAAGGTTAGCAACCATGAATGCACCGTAACTGTGACCACCGCAGGCTACTCTGTTTTTATCAATATAACCCATGTTGTATACAGCATCTATTGCAGCTTTAGCATTACCAACCAGCTGTTTTCTGAAAGTATCATTAGGCTCTTCTTTACCTTCACCAACAATAGGGAATGCAGCTCCATCCAGAACAGCATAACCTTTTGCTATCCAGTATACAGGGGAACCGTAGTATGGATAGGTAAATCTGTTAGGGTTACCGGTACTCTGTGAAGCAGTAGCCTTATTCTTATACTCTCTTGGGTAAGCCCAGATAATCAGAGGAACTCTCTCTTTCTTCTTCATATCATAACCAACAGGCAGATAGAGAGTACCTGAAAGTTCAAGACCATCATAACGTTTGTATTTGATAACCTCTTTATGAACATTCTGAATACTCTTAAAAGGGTTCTTAAAAGCTGTCAGCTGTTTAAGCTTCTTCTTCCCAAGCTTTCTAAAGAAGTAGTTTGGATATTCGCTCTTTGATTCGATACGAACAAGAAGAGTTGATCTTTTTGCATCAAAGTCCACGAGTCTCTCAAGCTTATTTTTATAAACTGATTTATATAGCCTTCTTGTTTTACGGGTTTTAAGATTTATTCTGTCAAGGAAAGGAAACTGACCTTTAGGAGTGTAACCTGCACCAAGAAGATATGCATTGCCTTTTTTAACAGATATAACAGATCTTCCGAATCTGTTTTTCTCTGTTACAAAGCTACCTGGGTCTTTATACCTGTTCTGGTAGTTGTAATCAAAAAGCACAACAGGCTTCTGTTTTGGATTTGATGGATTGAAAACGTAACTCTTTGTGTTACGTGTATTCCACCAGTAATCTCCGGCAACAGCAATCTTATCTGTAGCCCAGGTAATTCCTGAGAAACGGTTAGTAACTTTTATAAGACTCTTTCCTTTGCCTTTAAATGGAGCATTAAGTTCAAAAACCTCATCTCTGTATTCAGCTTTGTTTGCAGGATTTCCTCCATCAAGAGCTTCTACATAAATAAGAGTTGCAGGTTTATCGCCTCTCCATGTAATTCCTCTTCTTCCGGTTCTTACTGCCATGAACCCTTTAGGAAGATTCTCAACAAGTTTCTCAATCAGAACGGTTTCAACCTTTTTGCCCTCTTTTGTGTAAACAGTTGTTTCAGCTGGAAATCTGTAGTAAGGCACCAGGTATGAGAAAGGTTTTGCAACAGTTTTAACCATCACATAGTTTCCATCTGGTGAAAAACTCAGTGAACGATACATATTGCTTTTCATCCACTTTGTTTTATTACCATTAAGTTCAACTCTGTAGATTTCGCTAAGAGCAAGCTGCTCAAAATTGTGCTCATCACTCTTGTTTTTCAGAAGATCCTGATAAGTTCTGTTTCTTGCTTTTTTTCCTGAATTCACAGAAACAGTAGGACCTGTAGGAACAGCACTCTTTGTATCAATAAGAGGTTTTCTTTCCGAAGATACCATCTTCACCAGAAGAGATTTACTATCAGCAGACCAGACAGCAATCCTGCCCATGTTGCCATTGAGATTTGCATCTGTCAGCTTTCCTGCTGTAGCACTTTTAATATCCATTACCCATAATTCAGCTCCTGTAGCTGTTGTGTGGGTAAATGCCATCTTCATCTGATCAGGTGACCAGCTGAAAGAAGATAGTTTTGGATTTGAAGGCAGGCCTTTTACCTGTACAATCGTGCCCTTCTTTACTCTTTTCAGTTTAATATTATTAAAATATGAGGTTCTGCTCCCCATGTTTGTTGCTGGATCAATACGCAGACCACCCAGTCTCATCTCTTTTTTTGAAAGCACTTCAATAGTCTTAAAAGCATTTCTATATAAGAGAAGCATATTCTGCTTTTTCTCATCCATGTATACTGATGGAGCTCTCTCAACATCTACCAGTTCCAGAATCTCTTTTGATGGTTTCTGAAAGCTGATATTTTCCTGAGCACCAACTGCAAATGTAAATAGAATCAGTGCAAAAAAAGCAACTATTCTCATCTTTTCCTCCTTGTAAATATGAATAGTAAGAATTTTATACTCAGTTTAGCATAAAAAAGTTACATCATCTTCTATAAAAAACTGTGAACTAAATCAATACTCTATCCGTCATATTAAAATGGCCGGATTAATGGTTATTTTGTTACCACGGCAAATTCAATTTAAGAAGGATAGGTATGAAGAAATTTAACAGAAGTCTAACAGCAGTACTGATTTTATTTCTATCTGTTACCGCTACCGTTTTTTCAGCATCAGAAACTAAGAAGAAGGCTATCTCAATTGAGGACATGAAACTCTGGAGATACAGCCGCACTACTATTTCTGATGATGGAGGATGGTACACAGTTCTCTATAAGCTGAACGAAAAAAAAGAGGACAAACAGAAAAGCAAAAAAGAAGAGAAGAAGAGTTCTGACAAAAAGATCACAAAAAAGCCTGCATCAATATATGGTAAAGGCGCAGAAACAGATGTACTTTACATTAGAAGCAGTAAGTCATCAAAAGAGTACAGTATCAAAAACGGATCAAAACCCCGTTTCTCAGATAACTCCCAGTGGATAGCATACTCAATTGAGGAAGGCAAAAAGAAGAAAAAGAAAAAGTTCATCGAACTAAAGCACCTTAAATCCGGTAAAACCTGGAAATGGGAATCCAAAGCATCATATAGTTTCATTAAAGGCCACAGCTATCTGGTTACTTTTCATAAGAAAAGCCTGCTGATCTTCAACCTGGACACCAGAAAAGAACACTATATCGGAGATGTAAAAGAGTATCTTACAGATAAGAAATCAGATAACCTTATCTACCTGATTGAAACAGAAGACAAGAGAGGTAACGGAATATACGCATACAACCTAAGATCTCTATCAACAAAGGCTCTTGATACAGGCAATTTCAACTACTCAATTCCAGCATGGAACAGTAACAGAACTGCCCTTGCAGTCTGGAAATACAAACAGGAAAAGAAAAAAGATCCATCTGAAATATCTCTCCTGACAATAAAGGATATTAATAAACCTTCTCCTGCTGTAAAATCATTCCCGGCAAAAAAAATGGCTGGACTTTCAAAAAAACTACGCCCTGCTGTTGAAACAAAAGGCAACAGATGGAAAACTGAATGGAGTCAGGACAATAAGCGAATCTTCCTTACCCTTAAAAAGAGGAAATCTGAGAAAAAAGAGGATAAGAAAAAGAGTAAAAAAGATGAGAAGCCAACAGTTAATGTATGGCACTGGAAAGACAAGAAGCTTGTATCCCAGCAGATGTTTGAAGCCAGCAGAAAAAAAGAGCTTTTCAGAGCTGTTTATTTTACAGGCTCAAACAAACTTATTCAGTTAACCGACAAGAGCATCCAGAGACTCTACAGAAGTAAAGACACAGACAGGTGGGCTGTAGGCAGTGATAATCGCAGCTGGATTTCAGACTGGGATAACAGAAAACTGGACCTCTACAGAGTTGACCTTACTAATGGTAAGAAGACTCTTATTATTAAAGGTACATACAGCTGGCCTTATATCTCTCCTGACGGTAAGCACCTGATTCTGTGGCATAAAGACAACTACCACTGCTACAACTTTGCAAAAGGTAAAATGGTTAATATTACCGGTAAGTTCAACCTGTCTTTCACCAACAAAGAGTACGATATGTATGGTAATGTACCGTCTTATGGAGTAGGTGGATGGGGAGCTGACAGAAAATCTATTATTCTGAACAGCAGATATGATCTGATAAAGGTATTCTTTGACGGTTCAACTTCACCAGTTAATCTGACAGAGAAAACCCGTGGTAATACTCCGGTGAAATTCAGAATTGAAAGCACAAACACCAGGTCTGACAAAGATATTTCAGAAAGATATCTGAATTTTAACAAATCTCTGATTCTGACTGCCTTTAATAAGAAAAATAAAGAAGCAGGTTACTACAGACTGAAAAGTGGAGCATTGAAGAAACTTATATTTGGTAAATCTTCATACTCAACATCAAGGTGGAGAGCCTTCAGCATGAACAGAGCCGGCAAATCCTCTGCTGTTATTATCAGAAAAGGTGATTACAGAAACTATCCTGAACACTACCTGACAAATATGAGTTTAAATAAACTGAAGAAATTAACAAGAACCAACCCTCAGGACAGAAACTACAGATGGGGACATCGCATACTGGTTAACTACAAAAACGATGACGGTGTTCAGCTTCAGGGTATTTTGAGTATTCCAGCAGGATATAAAAAAGGAACCAGTGTTCCGATGATAGTATACACCTATGAAAAACTATCAGATGAGCTGTTTAACTACGCTTCTCCAAGAATCTCAGGGGCAGTTGTTGCAGAAATGCAGTACATTTCTGAAGGCTATCTCTTCTTCCAGCCGGACATCCATTTCAATATTGGAACACCACATTCAGATATGCTTGAATCTATATCTGCCGGAGTTAAAAGAGTCAGAGAACTGGGATACAAAACAGATAAAATAGGTTATCAGGGATTCAGTTTCGGAGGCCATGCAGGAATGTATATATCAACACAGAAGAACCCCTTCTCAGCAATTGCTGCAGGTGCAGGTGTAAGTAACCTCACTCAGGGATTCAATGTGGATATAGTAAGAGATGGAAGTAATGAACAGGACTACTACATGGTAAGTCAGGGACGTCTTGGTTGCAGCCCTGTTGACAACACAGAAATGTATCTCAGAGAGTCAGCTGTTTACAGTGCAAAAACCATGGATACACCTCTTCTCCTCTTCCATGGAACAGCAGATAAAGTTGTACTATGGGAGCACTCCTTCGGTTTTTACAGTATTCTCAGATACCTCAAAAAACCAGTTGTCTTCTTATCTTACAGAGGTGAAGGTCATGGAATGAGAAAAAAACCAAACAGACTTGATGTTCAGATAAAACTAAAAGAGTTCTTCGACCACTATCTTAAAGGCGCAAAAGCACCCGAATGGCTAGAAAATGGAATACCATATAAACCGGAGCCCAAAACCGATAAAAAAGATAAGAAAAAAAAGAGAAGATATGTCCCAATGTGGATGTAAACAATAATTCAGTATAACAGAGAGCTGTCGGTTGACAGCTCTCATCTCTCATGGGGGACGGTACCTAAAAATATATACTTTTTTTTGAGGATTTCCGCCCTGTTCCTCACTTAATCTGCCTTTTCAACAACATACAGAGCTACATATAGAGGAGTTCCAGAGATATTTTATAAAAATTTTATATTTTTTTAGGTACCGTCCCCATGTATATATTTTTTTGCAAATTTCCGACCTTTTCTCATTTAATCTGCCTTTTCAACAATATACAGAACTGCATATAGAGGCGTTTCAGAGATATTTTATAAAAATTTTATATATTTTTAGGTACCGTCCCCCTGCGCATCATCATCCCTTATAAACTCAATTTCGATGAAATCGGGGTCATTCAGCATAACATGACTGTCCCAGGCTTCTTCTTCTCTCTTTTTCTGTTCGCTTATCCAGTTTATATCAGGAGCCCCCTCCTTATCTTCACTGGTGTCACAGAATAGAAAAGGAGTCGCAAATTCCCTTCTGATTTTTTTAAACATAACAATTCTCCCAACTTAAATTTTTTATACACCACGCTTATAACTACTATTATAAGAGGGTTTTAGCAGAATTCAACAGATGCTGTCAGAGAATTGTTTTACTTATTATTACTTTTTTTCTCTTATTATATACTCCTCTTCCAGAGGAAAGAGTTCGGGTTCATCTTCCTGCTCTCTCTCTTCTCTGTTGAGATATCGGTCTACTCTGGAAATTATCGAAGCTACTGTACGTTCTTTAAGGTCTTTGTGACTCTCTTTGTCCATAAATCCTCCCTTCCCAGGTGTTTAAAACTACTCCGATTATATTGATATAGTTTGCCCCGATTTCCACTACTTTTTTTATTATTTCGTCTTTTTTCAAAAAGAAACTCAGCCAAACTTTATGCATTCGAATTTGACATAAAAGAACGGAAAGATATAATTAAAATACAACAGGAGAGATTAATGAGTGAAGAGAGTAAGAAACTGAATCCTTTTTTCTCTATGTGGTTTAAACCTTCAGAAACTGTTGAGGAGATTCTGAAAAGAAAACCCGGGAGCCTGAAGAGGTTCTTCTCCATTCTGTTTGGTTTCACTGTAAGTACCCTCTTCTTTGATACTCCACCCGATATGTCGTCTATTTTTACTACTTTTATACTGGGTACAGTAATGGGCTACCTTTTAATTATAACAGGAAGCTACATATACAAACTTATTGGAAAGCTACTGGGTGGCAAGGCTACTTCTGCTGAAATCAGAACTGCAATGTGCTGGTCCTGTGTACCTCTCATAGTACCTGCTGCTCTCTGGATTGAAGGAGTAATTTTTCTGGATAGAGATCTTTTTCCATTTCTTACCCCTTATGTTATAGAAACTGCATTCTATGTTATAGGAATAATTAAGATTATATGCCTCATATGGTCTTGCGTACTCTTTATTACCTCTTTTGCAAGGGTAGCAAAGGTATCTAAGTTTATTTCAGCCATTATAGTTTTTATTCCACTGATTATTCCCATATTTCTGGCCCTGCCGGATACGTTATTATATGTATAAAGACTCTGCGTTACCTTTTTAATACTATGTGGAAAGCTCCAGAAATATCAGAATAGTTTTAATAATTGTTCCTCTGTTTCTTCTTCTTATAATAAAAATGGCAGCCGATCTTCCCTATTTTATGGGACGTTATCTTGCTAAGCTTCTTACAGAATTCTCTTTTCCATATTGAACAGGAGCAGCCCCATGCAGATCTTAACCTGCAGAAGGGCTGCATAAATCCTGGGGTTGAGGCACATTCAATCCCGGGCACAGAAGAAACAGAAGTCTACCGGAAATTCCGGTTTCTGCTCCTGTCTCTCCACTCTATAACCATATTTTTATTTGCATTATCTATTACATAATTGTAGTTCCAGCCATAATTACCAATCAGCAGAAGACGTCTGTATGAATCACCTTCTTCTTTGAGGAAGTTAAGAAAAGAGTCAAAAAACAGAATCTTCTTCCTCTCTTTGTCAAAAAAGCAGACTCCTCCACGATATCCAAAAACTATTTCCGGTTTCAGAAACTTACCTCTGGTATTCCCCTTTTCCCTGTAGTTCCTTAAAAGCTCACCATTAAAGTTGAATTTTGCCACACAGCAATCATTTCTACTACAGATGTATATGAAATCACCATTACAGAAGATTTTCAGACTCTTATCTGTTAGCTCTGTAAACCCTGCTCTCCTGAGCTCACTACAACTAATAATAGTTCTCTCACCCAAAGCCTCTCTCTTCTGATTATAGCAACACCCCATACTCATCAGAGAAAGCAGAAGTATAACAATAATATGTTTCATGAGACATCTTTGAAATATCAAAGCTGTATAAAGAAACAGTTTTGCAGGAAAAGTCTGACTAAAAAGCAGCTTTTCTGCCTGAAGGCGGTAAACAAAGGCAATCTTTATTCTTCAGGCAGAAAAGCCACATAATTCATCTGGGGTAATGAGGGTAACAAAAATTTTCAATGTAACCCGAATCTTCAGAGATTCATTAACAATATAATCTGTTTATAAGAAAAATCACACATCTTCAACAATCAGTATGAAGTCCGATAAAAGGCCCCAGATATTTTACAGAACATCCGGCAGACTCTTTCTGTCAAACTATACAATTAGATATTTTCATAAACCTCTCTTCAATAATATTAACAATGTAAACCAATTGATTCATATTCACCTCTACAAAATTGTTTACTACTGATAAATCAATGAGCTGCATAGCACTATATTTCCCGGTATAATCAAAATGACTGAAATATTACAAGACTCAATCTACCTCATTCATCAAACGTGTAAATAATTTTAAACATTCAACCCAGTTATATTTTACTTTCATCCAAAGTAAGAAGTCAACCATTAAATTCTATTTTCTTAAGTTTCACATTCTTTCAACTCAAATTTTCGCCACAAACTCTATACACAGTAAAGATTCAATCTAAAAACATAATCACTTATACTTTCCATGTTTCCGGCACTGAGTTGCAAAATACTCTTTTTTTATCAAATGATACGCATCTCTGAAAGGTACCCCCTCTTTTACAAGTTTAAGTGCATCTTCTGCTGCATATAGCTCTCTTGTCATGCTGGTTGCAGCTCCCTCCTCTGAAACCCCAAGATTACTAAACAGTTCTACTCCCATACGAAGAGATGCTGAAGTAATATCAAAACTCTTCATAAGATGCCCTTTAGTAATCTGCATATCTCTGTGATACCCGGAGATCAGATTAACTCCGGTACTCCTGACAACATCTTCACTTCCGACAACCTGCTGGTAGTTCCCCCTCATCAATTCAAGAACATCCGGGTTGGTTTTCTGAGGCATAATGGAACTACCAGTACAGAAAAATTCCGGCAATATAAAAAAAGCAGTTTCAGAAGCCGTAAAAAAGATCAGATCTGAAGCCAGTCTGTTTAAATCCAGCATAATATTGCTCATAGCTGTAAGTGCCATTCCTTCAAATTTATGTCTGCTGTTCTGAGTGTACACCGGATTATCCTGCACTTTTCCAAAACCAAGTTTTTCTGCAGTATACTCCCGGTGATTCTCATAAGGTACTCCATATCCGGCTCCGGTTCCGAGAGGAGACTGATTGATAATATGGAAGACAGCGTTAACCAGAAAAAGATTATCTATCATTGAATCTCTCCAGGCTTCTGACCAGATAGCCACAGATGAAGGCATTGCTTTCCTTGTATGAGTATATCCAGGAATTTCAGTTTTACCATAAGCTTCTGAGAACCCTGTAATCTCATCTATGAGGTCTCTCAGAAGTACCTTAAGAGCTTCAAGTTGATCTTTCATATATAATCTGAGGGCTGTAAGAACCTGATCATTTCTTGACCTTAATGCATGTATTTTCCTGCCGGTATCTCCCAGTTTATCTGTAAGGTGTTTCTCAATGGCTGAATGGCAATCCTCATCTTCAGGGGAAATCTGAAATTTCCCCTTTTCATGTAAACTGTTAATATTATTCAGCTCTTTTTTAATAGCCCCCGCCTCTTCTTCTGTAAGAATATCAAGTAGCTGAAGCATATCTGCATGTACTGAGCTGGCTTCACAGTCATATTTAAGAAGCCTGGTATCAAACTTACGGTCTTCTCCTGCCAGATAACCATCAATATCACGATTAAACTTATTTTCCAGACTCCACAACTTAGAACTCATTCTCCCCTCCCCATTACTGAATTATGAGCTTTCAATCTTATAGCATTTATATTGATGAATCCCTGACAATCGATAGCATTATAACCACCTTCAACTTCCATACTTGACATCTCCATATTGTAAAGAGAAACCGGTGATGTTCTTCCTGTTACGTCAACATTACCCTTGTATAAGGACATAGTGACAGTTCCGTTAAGCCCTTTCTGACTCTTCCTGAAAGCGCTCATAAGAAAATCCATCTCCGGCGAAAACCACATACCGTTGTATATAAGTTGAGAGAATTTAGGTATTAGAGAATCCCTGATATGCATCACCTCTTTATCCATGGCAATACCTTCAAGATCCCGGTGAGCTTTCCATAGAATTGTGCCTCCCGGAGTCTCATATATACCTCTGGACTTTATCCCGACATACCTGTTCTCAACAATATCTATTCTTCCAATACCATTCTTATATCCCAGTTCATTGAGGTACAGAAAGATCTCAAGAGCTCCCTGTTTCTCTACATTATCACTTATGTTTAATAAAGATACAGGCACTCCGTCTCTGAAAGTTAAGGAGATATCTGTTTCTCTGTCCGGTGCCTCTTTAGGTGAAAGGGACATAGAGTAGACTTCAGAAGGGCACTGTATAGAAGGGTCTTCAAGAATTCCTGCTTCATGGCTGACGTGCAATAGATTATCGTCTTCACTGTAAGGCCGTTCTTTTGAAGCTTTAACAGGAATGCCGTGTTTTTCTGCATAATTGAGCATATCTTCTCTTCCTTTAAACTCATTAAGGAAATCTCTGTCTTTCCATGGAGATATAACTACTGCTGAAGGGCAGAGACTGTAATAACCATATTCAAATCTTACCTGGTCATTACCTTTACCAGTAGCCCCATGGGCAAATATACTTGTGCCTTCTCTCTTTCCGGTTTCCACCTGCTTCTTAGCAATCAGGGGTCTTGCAATTGCAGTACCCAGAAGATAAGTCCCTTCATAAAGGGCATTACCACACATTGCGGGAAAGATATAATCTTTTACAAACTCCTCTCTCAGATCTTCTACATAGACCTTAGAAGCTCCTGTTCTGTATGCTTTCGCCTCAACTTCCTTAAAATTCTCTTTCTGTCCCACATCAGCTACATAACAGATAACTTCATAGCCTCTGTTTTTAAGCCACATGCAGATCACTGACGTATCAAGACCACCACTATATGCAAGTATAATTTTACTATTTTTTTTCAATGTACTTCTCCTGTTGTTTTAATTGACTGAAATTATAGATGTCTGCTGAAGCAGACTTGCTGTTTGAGAGTTACCTCAAATCAGGGATGATCCTTGCCAGAGCATCCCTGACACTTCGTCGATCAAAACCATCTCTGGGAATTACAAGAACAGTATCGTCACCGGAGATTGTGGATATTATTTCATCAGCATTCATCAGATCTATTGCTGAGGCAATGCCTGGTGCAAAAGCAGGCATCGTTTTAATAACTGCAAACTCCCCGCTGAACTCCAGTGACTTGAAACCAATAACCATATTCTCATTAATACCGGTTACATTTTCATCTGGTAACATAAGGATGTATCCGCCTCTTCCATCAGCAACTTTTGCAATTCTGAGGCTTTTGAGATCTCTGGAAAGAGTAGCCTGAGTACAACTGCATCCCTTCTTTTCAAGGGCTTCCATCAACTGATTCTGGCTTTCAATACTTGATTCTTTAACTATCTCAAGAATTATTCTCTGTCTTTTTTTCCTTATGTCTTCTTTCATTTCATCACCGCATATTTATTCACAAACAAGAATATATATGCATGTCAATAAAAAGTCAAGCTCTTCGTAACTTTTCTATTCCGAAACTGGTTTAATTTAACATGCATAAAGCAAAGTGAAATCTGAGGGACTTGCTCTGAAGGGATTTCAGAACGTGAAGATGGAGAAAAGAGGCCCCAAAAGGACCTCCCAATTATAATGAACTCTATTTAATGAAATATCTGATACCTGCACCAACTCTCATACCACTGAAATCGAGTTCAGGAGTAAGACTGCTGTTACCAGGATCAAACTCTTTCTTACCGTAGTAGTAAGCACCTTTAACAAAAACATCAAACTTCTTACTCAGTTTATAGTGTACCCTAAGTCCGCCATTGAAACCGAAAATAGTCTTTTTAACTTCTTTTTTGTAGAATTTAAAATCTACAGTTGAGTACGGATAATTACTCTCAGTGTATTCAACATTGCTCAGAAGTTCAGCTTTTGCCAGAAAAACAGAAACTCCACCAAATACATTTACTTCAAACTTTTTATTACTGAAAATACTGTAAACACCATTCAGAGTTATAACTGAAGAAGATGCACTCAGATTATTGATCTTTCCATCATAAACCCTTGGATTATCAAACATAAGAGGATGTGGAACACCAATTTTCACGTGGTTATCATAATCCTTTGAAACTACTTCAAACCCCAGCTCAAGAGCAAATTTACGGGACAGTTTATAACCAGCACCGATATTAAAACTGTTACCGGTTTTCAGCTTGTAGTTAATCTCCTGATTGACATTTTCCTTATAGATATTTGAAGTGTATTTAACATCTATATTGTTTGTGCCGAAACCGAAGTTGTAACCACCAAAGATATAGATTCCCTTACCACTCTTCTTCTCTGCATCGCTACCTTCAGCTCCGCTAAGGAAAGTGAAAGCAACCATAATACTCAATAAAATTGTAAAAAACTTTTTCATATTATACAGCTCCTAGTTGAACTTATATCCAATTGCTTCAAGTGATTTCTTCATTGAAGCATACTCCTGACCATCTTTTCCGTAGAGTTCAACTGTTGATGCAACTACAGCATTCGCTGCATCAATAAACTGTGAATGTCTTGTAAGATAGTTAACAAAAGCATTGTAGTAGATCTTTGTAGCTTTATCCATTCCGATACCGGTTACTGAGATATTTGATACCGGATTAACTCCGCCATTACCAAGAATAAAGTATGCATGACCATAGATTGTTGCATTAATATGCACGCCACCCCAGTCACCGGCTTCAGTTTCAGGGAGAACCATGTACTGTGAAAGGTGAGCTGGTAATTTTGATCTTCCATCATTTGGATTAGCCAGATTACGGATTCCTTTATCAAGGAATGAAGTAATCATATCTTCTCCAATATATCCGTCAGATTTAAGAACTCCTCCACCTGCAGGGTGGTAGTAATACTCAACAGCTGTTCCCATGATATCTGAGAAAGATTCATTAAGAGCACCAGACTGTGACAGATAAAGTAATCTTGAAGTAAAACTTGTAACACCGTGTGAATATTCGTGAGCAATAACATCCAGAGCAGCTGAAGTATTCCAGCCATATGAACCTGGATCAAGGAAGTACATCTGGTTTGTCTGACCACTCCAGAAAGCATTATCACCATATTTGTCGGGATAGTGAACATTTGCTCTGATAGTCATATCATTACCATCAATACCTCTTCTTCCATGTACTGCATAGTAGTAGTCATATACAAGCCCCATGTAGTAGTGAACATCTGAAAGAGCTGCATCATTAAAACTGTCAGTAGTTGCACTTCCTACATAGTAGTACTTACCATCCCATGTTGATACATCAAAGGTAATCTGCTGTACAGGTCTGTAATCTGTTTTTGTACTGTAGAGATAGTATTTTCCGGCTGCGTCATCATGAAGAGTCATCAGTTTGCACTTATTACCGTGAAGTCCTGTACCTACAGAAATTACTGATGTTTCGGCTCTTGTAGTATTTGAGAACTGAGTAAGTACTTTACCGTTGGAAGAGTCAACAATAAAAGTTCTGCTGAATCCGTGTCCTCTGTTTACAACCATTCTGTATGCAAGCCTGAACTTACCATTTACAGGGTAGATGATCAGATCGTGTGAAGACTCTTTTACTTCCATTCCTTTCTGCTGAATACCTCTGCCTTCTGCAGCAAAAGCTTTACTCTTACTGAGAGAGTCGTGACAGATATCCAGAGCCTGATCTGAACTCATAAGAGGTACAATTCCCATTTCAGGAATTGATTTATAATATTCACCAGTAATATCTCTTACTGCACCATCTCTTTTGTGGAATATCACCGAACCGCCAAAACCTCAATACCTTTATACATCTGAGTATAACGACTGTGAACAGCCTCTCCCAGCCTGACTTCTGTAGCCAGTGCCAGCCGTCCGTCTCTGGTTGCCTGAATAAACAGAGACCTCTGGGCTGCTACCCCCTGTCCGCCTGAACCTGATGTTAAATCAACACTCTCCTCACTTCCCTTGATATAAGTTCTTCCGATTTTCTCAGCACATAGAGAAAACACAAGAAGCAGAGAAGTCAGGATAACAAGAAATCTTTTCATTTTTCCTCCTAACTTTTCGTTTTGTTCCAAACGTTTTCGTTCAATTTTACAATATTATCCCGCAAAAGCAAACATGTTGATGCACAATATTTTGAACAAACCATATGAATTTGTAAAAATTCATTTCGCAAAAAGTTAGCAAGGAAACACAAATGTATACCTGACTTCAACTTTCAGTAAGCCGGCAATGTTGTCTGTAAAAGAATTTTAAAGGCTCTTCTGCATCCAGAGGACATCAAAATCCTGCCCGAACTTCCTTCCAATTCCCCTGAAAAGTCCACATTCATTGAAGCCGTGTTTTTTATGAAACCCAATACTTATCTCATTAAGAGAAGATATGCTGGCCAGCACAATCTCTATTCCCGCCTCTCTTCCTTCTTTGAAAAGAGTGCTCAGAATAGCTGACCCGATCCCTTTTCTCAACCACTCCTCTTTAAGAAAGTATGTAAGATTCGCAGATCTTCTGAAACTTACAGCTCTATGGTGCCACGAAAGGGCACCAAAGCCTATAATTTCTCCAGCTGAACTCTCTGCAACCAGCGCAGGGAGTCCCTTTGTATTTTCAAAAAAAGATTTAAAGTAGCTTTCTTCCACAGGTTTTTCGGGATAAGCAGCAAAGCTGCTTTTCACATAGTGGTTAAAAACTTCGACAACGCCACTTAAATCACAACTACTGTAATCTCTTATTTTGTAACTCATAATATCGCAGTATAAACCAAATCAGTGACATTAACAATAAGAGTAACAGATGAAGATCATTATCTGCTTTTCTCTTCATGATAGATCCTCTTCAGGTCTTTTTTAAGCAGATTTTCAAACAGATATTCTGCACCCCGGGCTGAAAGGTGGGAGTTTGGATTACCAAAACCTCCATCCCGGAAAAACTTACAGTTCTTTATGGGAAAAAGTTCAGGTACATTATAGTTATAAAGATATACATTACTATACTCTCCGGTAATTCTTCTCATCTCTTCCACCATAAGCCTCTTTTCGCAGTTTGTAACCCAGGTTCCATAGTAATCAGGCAGAATAACAAGAAGAACCTCTACACCGTCATTTCTGAATTCTCTGAGAAGTTTCCTGAACCAGATACCCTCTTCTCCGGGAAACCTGCGGTATTTACACTCCTTCATCTTATCCGGTTTCACTCTTATAAGCTTCGACATATCTGAAGGAACCCCCAGATACTTCTGCTCAGACAGTATTGCCTCTTCAGTTCTGTTCTTATAACATTCTACTATTCTGTTTTTCATCTCTGTTATCAGATTACCTGTAAACTGGTCATCCCAGCTCTTATTACTATACAACAGGGAGAATGAAGAGAAAGCTCCCTTAACATTCAGCTTATTACTGCATATAGCCGGAAACCTTGCCATAATATGCTTATTGGAAGCCAGATT
>CBDDBX010000023.1:0-82579 GCA_965225955.1 Candidatus Aminicenantia bacterium | reverse complement strand
GCGGATTCTCTTGCTGTCTCATTGGGAGCCAGGCTCTTTTATGGAAACAGTAAGACAAACTACGGGACCCTTGAAAAGATTGTTAATTCAGTTTTTGCTGAAATTAAACTGAGTTTTTAGAAGAGGAGATAAGATGAAAAAAACAGTACTGTTTGTTACCGCTTTATTAGCGTTCTTTGCACTTAAGGGTGAGGATGTTCCTCCTTCAGCAGTTGTAAGAAAATGGCAGAAAATGACAAAACTTCCAGGATCTGAAGGGATGTCAACGATGATTATATACGATAATAAGGGACGTAAGCGTGTGCGGATGCTGGCATCAATTACCAGGCTTAATAGTTCTGGTGATACTGAGAAGAAGCTTATCAGGTTTCTTGCTCCATCTGAAGTAAAAGGAACAGGATTTCTTACTTATGACTATGAGCGTAGGGATGATGACAGATGGCTTTTTATGCCGGCATTAAGAAAAACCCGGAGAATAATAAGTAGTGAGAAATCAAAGAACTTTATGGGTTCAGAGTTCTCTTATGGAGAGATGAGTTTTCCTCTGATAGAGGATTTCAGATACAGGTATCTGGAGCGGGTAAAATTATCCGGTGTGGATTGCCTGGTTGTGGAAATTGTACCGGTTAATGAGGATATTGTGGATGACTATGGATTTTCGAAAAAGATATCCTTTTATTCAGTGAAAGATAATATTCTGAAGAAGGTTATCTATTACGATCCTGCCGGTTCTTTACACAGGGAGCTGATTGTCAGGGATGTTTAAACTTATGGATGAGAAGAGAGGTTACTACAAAATCACAGACATGGTGATCTATAATAAGCAGAATGGACGTCATTCTGTTCTGAAAATAGATAAAATTGTTTTAAATAACAGAGTTAAAGAGGAATATTTTACTTCCAGATATCTTGAAAGACAATAAATCCTTCTGTTTTACTGAAAAATATACAGAGATTCTGTAACTGAATCTCTGTATCTACTATAGAAACTCCGCCTGAAACATGGAAATTCTGATATCTTCAGAATTAATAAAAAAAGTTAATTATTTATTGACATGAAATAATTGTTGATTGTACAATAGCGTACTGCGTACTTTATTTGTTTGCATAGATAAGTCCGTTAAGGGAGTGTGATGGAAAAGTACGGTGCAAATCTGGTAGTTAATGTTTAGCAGAGAGTTATAAAAACAGTCCGGTTTATCTTACTACATCTGGTTCTGGTTATCTTGTTGGGAGTTAAAAAAGGACGCTGTACTGAAATGGTCGGTTGCAAAGATCATAACCGAAAGTGCTGTTTGATAGTATTTTATGGGAAAAAATTGATAGATAAGGCGTAAAAGGGGGCTGCTGGGCGGCTCTTCATTAAAACATAAGGAGATGTCATGGAATTAATTGTAAGAAATGTATCTAAAACTTATAAAAACGGAGTGCAGGCACTGAAAAAATGTTGACCTCGTTATTCCAAAAGGAATGTTTGGCTTACTTGGGCAGAATGGTGCCGGAAAATCGACACTTATGAGAACTATTGCGACTCTTCAGGATGCAGATGAAGGAGAAATATTCCTTGATGGAATCGATGTAACCGAAAATCCAGGAGAAGTGAGACGTAGACTTGGGTATCTGCCTCAGGAGTTTGGAGTATATGAAAATATTTCAGCTGAGGATATGCTGACATATATGGCAGATATTAAAGGGGTTGCCAGGAGAAAAGAGAGAAAGGAGCTGGTAAAAGGGCTGCTACATAGAGTAAATCTGTACGATGTAAGAAAGAAGAAGCTGGGAACATATTCAGGGGGTATGAGGCAGAGGTTTGGAATTGCTCAGGCTCTGATTGGTGATCCTGATCTTATTATTGTCGATGAACCTACTGCGGGGCTTGATCCTGCTGAAAGAAAGAGATTTTATAATTTACTTAGCGAATTGGGAGAAAACGCAATAGTTATTCTGTCAACCCATATTGTTGAAGATGTTACTACACTTTGTGATGATGTAGCTATTATCGGAGATGGCAGAGTTATCACAAGAGATACACCGGCAAATATCATAAATTCCATTAATGGTAAAGTGTGGGAAAAAGAGATAAACAGAAGTGAATTGAAATATTATCAGGATAAATATACTGTTCTTACCTCCCATATTAAGCAGGGGCGAATGAAGGTGGATGTGTTCAGTACACATAAGCCGGACGACACTTTTGTTATGAAAAATAACGATCTGGAAGATGCCTATTTTGCAGCTATTAACCCCTCAGTCAGCATGAAACAGGTTTCGTAGGAGCAGGGGTAATGGTCTCAAAAATAGTAAGATTCGAATTTGTCAATCGTTTCAAAACTCCATTTACATATCTTTTTATAGCTATGGGGTTGTTTCAGGGGCTCTGGTTTACTATAGGAGCTTACAATACTTATGCTAATGCAGGAACCTTCAGGAATGCACCGGTAATAATGTATCAGATTCATGCAGGAATGGGGATGCTTATATTTATTATTACAGCAATTGTGGCGGCCACAACCCTGATGAAGGATCTGGATTCAAAAACAGCTGAAACAACTTACTCAGGTCTTGCTGATGAGAAGAAATTTTTTGCAGGAAGATTTCTCAGTGCTTTTCTGATAAACATTGTACTGACTACATCTTTTACAATTGGTATGCTGTTACCGCCTTTTCTGGGAATAGGCACACCTGATCAGTATGGTCCTGTTCCATTGGGGCAGATCTTTCATGGCTTTGCTTTTCTTACGATTCCCAATCTTTTTCTTATAACCAGTGTTTCAGTATCTTTTGTGGTTTTTTTCAGAAAAGCATCTGCAGCTTATGCTGCTGTACTTGGGCTCATAATGCTCTTCATGATGTCTGAGCTTTTATGGGATAGTTCTGTATATAAAACAATTCTCATGTTACTGGATCCATGTGGTTACACTGCGGTAAAGGATATTATAAATGGCATGAGTGTAATAAGCAGAAACAGTGAGTATCTGGTTTTCAGCAGAGAGCTTATACTGAACAGAATTGTGTGGGGGCTTATTGCAGCAGGGCTTGTTACTGCAGCCTGGTTCAGATTCTCTTTTAAATATTTCATAACTACAAAGAGTAAAAAAGTTGTAGTTCGGAAAGAGAACAAAACTGTCGCGTCAGATGAGTACCGTATTGGAGAGGTTAACAGGGACTTTTCCAGGTGGGAGCTGATAAAAAAAGCATTCAGAATCTCTGTTATGGAGCTGAGAACTGTTGTAAAACCTTTTGCTTTTAAAATGACTATGGGGTTTCTTTTTCTCATTTTTCTCGGTTACAATTTTTTCTGGGCAGAAAAGTATTTTTTAACAACAGTTCACCTGCCGATAACTTCCAATATGACATTCAGCAGATTCTCCATGTCGGTTTATATGGCTGTTCTGGTTATGGTCTGGGCTGGAGAGCTACTTTTCAGAGACAGAAAAGATGGAAGCTGGAGAATTATTGATGCAACCCCAACGCCTTCGTGGGTTCATATATCAGCAAGATATATTGCTATGTCAGTGGTAGCACTGATTATTTCAGGGATGCTTCTGCTGGCAGGAGTGATTACCCAGCTTTCAAAAGGTTTTCATGATATAGAATGGGGGCTTTATGCCCAGGATCTTATGGGAACCCGGTTCGGATGGGTTACTTACCTGTTTCTTGTGGCAATGGCTTTTTTCTTTGGGACTCTTTTTAATAACAGAAGATCAGGGCATGTGCTTGGGGTTAGTGTCTTTATTTTTATACTTGTGTCAGCAGAATTTCAGCTGATGGAAGAGATCCGTTTTATGTTTCCTCTGGTTCCCGGAATAGAAGGATATTCGGAGATGAATGGCTTTGGTATGTTTGATGTTGCTCATCTGTGGTGTTCTCTGATGTGGCTGTTTTTATCTGGTTTGATGGCTGTTCTGTTTCTTCTTTTATGGAATAGAGGTATAAAAAGGCCTTTTAGTGAAAGAGTTCAGGTGGCAGCCGGGCGATTTAACTGGAAATACGGTTTGTCAATTGTTGTTATGCTGGGAGGACTCTTATATAGCCACAATGTCTTTTATTACAATGTGTATGAACTTGCGGGGTTTAAGACTACTGACCAGAAAGCAGCAGAAGCTTCTGCTTATGAGAAGAAACTTGCAGGAATTTCAGGGAAGCAGCATTACAAAATTACAGATCTGAAGCTGAATCTTGATCTCTACCCATCTGAAAGAAGGGCAGACTATCAGGCAGAACTCAGTATCATAAACAGTGGGACTGAGAATTCAGACAGAATCTATCTTAGTCTGAAAAAGTTTCTGGAAATCAGATCCTTCAGTGTACAGGGCATAGAACTAAAACCTGCAGAAGTGAATGAAGATCTCAGGTATATAGTATATAAAACCGGAACTCCTGTTAAAGCCGGAGAGGTGGTTACTGTGCAAATCAGTGCAAGTCTCCAGTATAAAGGATTCCACCAGTCGGACCCTCAGGGAGATCTTGTCTATAATGGAACATTTCTGGGAGTCGATCTGTTACCACATTTTGGTTATGATGAGAGTCGTGAACTTGATGACAATAAAGACAGAATGGAAACCGGACTTGAAAAACTAAAAAGCAGAATGAGTGGAATTGACAATTCTCTGGCTCTGGGTAACAGGGTGAGTTCAGATCAGTCTGATGGTGTTAAGTGGGATATTACTGTGAGTACCAGTAGGGAACAGACAGCAATAGCTCCCGGGAAACTAGTTAAAAAGTGGAACAAAAATAACCGGAATTATTATAATTTCCAATCAGATTCTGAAGGGCGGATGGATTTTAAAATATTGTCCGCAAGGTATGAAAATCATGAGTTTGAAGTAGAGGGAACTCCTGTTTCTATCTACTACGATAAAAAGCATGGTTATAATATCGTCTATTATCAGGAGGCTTTAGCAGAAGCTTTCAGATGGCTTTCAGAAAGGTTGGGAAAGTATCCATATTCAAATCTTATTGTAGCTGAAAAAACACTGTATGATGACGCTTTTTATACATTTCATAATGTTATTACTATTTCTGAAAAGAATGGCTGGGCTGCAGATATGCGTGAACTCAGAGGCAGGGAATATCTGCACAGGACTCTGATGAAAGAGCTGGCATCTCAATGGATAAGAGCTGACCTGAGGATTGCTGACGTGCAGGGGGCGGATATTTTTACAGCTTCATTGCCTGAGTACTTTTCTCTACTCTACATGGCTGACCTGGATCCGGATACCGGAGCAATTAAGTGGCTGGATCAGAGTTGTAGTAATTATCTTGAAGGAAGAGGGGTTGAAGCTATTGTGGAACCTGCTCTTCTCAGATCTGATAATGCAGAGTATGTAGGAAGGGACAAAGGGGGACTTGCTTTACACTCCATAGCTATGCAGATGGGAGTAGATAAATTTAATCGATGGCTCAGGTTCTGGATACATGGGAACTCAGGGATCAGAGAAAAAGGTTTTCTTACTTCAGAAGATTTTTACAGCGACCTGAAAGCCTTTGTGCCTGCTGAGTTGAAGCAGTGTCTTTCTGACTGGTTTGAAAAAAGAGTTATGTATCGTCTTGCTCTGAAAAATGCTGGTATTAAAGAAGGGAAACTGGAAATGTCAGTTTCTTCAGCCAGATGGCTGGAAGAGGGGCTTGGAAAAACAGTAAAGCAGGATCTTCCTTTTAATATGGAGGTTGCTGTACGCAAAATATCAGGTGAGGTAGTAAAACTAGGTGTTCTGTCGGTAAATCCCGGGACAGTCACTTATAAACTTGAGGTGCCGGAAGATACCAGAGGAGAGATAATAATTGATCCCTGGCACTGGTACCCTGATGAAGGTCGTGAAGATAATGTAAAGAAGGTTAATATCTGAAGAGGGATTGTGAAGTAATTAAATTGTTCGTTACACCATATAAGTTCTAAAACCCAGGGGTCACGGTCTTCATCCGGGCCCCTGCTTATCACTACTGTATTGAATCAATTACTTTTTTTAACCTGACTGAAACTCTGGTTCCCTTTCCCGGAGTGCTGCTTATTGAAATTTCGCCGTTATGCATGTCGACAATTTTTTTTACTATAGGCAGACCAAGACCTGTACCGCTGACTTCAGTTCTTGTAGACGGGGCTCTGTAAAAAGGTTTGAAAATATTCTCCAGAACCTTGCTGTCCATACCATAACCCTGATCTTCTATTATAAGATTTACAGAATTATCTTCTGAAGAGTGGAGATCCAGTTTAATTGTACTGCCGGAAGCTGAATATTTGATAGCATTATCAAGGATATTCAGAAGCAGTCTTTTAATACTGTTAAATGCAGCTTTAATAACCAGACCACTCTCAATATTACAAACTATCTCTATATCTCTTCCTGTGGTAATGGGAGAGACTGAACGAACAGAATCAGAAACAAGTTCGTCAAGCATAAACTCTTCATCTGTTCTGTTTATTACTGTGCTGTCCAGTTTAACAAGAGCAAGAAGCTGGGAAGTCAGACCCGTCATATGCTCTATCTCATTAAGAACTGAAATAATACTCTCCCTGAGTTCTTCTGTTTCAGCATTCCTGAGAGCAAGCTCAAGTTCTGCCTGCATTATTGTGAGGGGAGTTTTTAATTCGTGTGACGCATCAGCAACAAACCTCTTCTGGGATTCAAAAGCTGTTGCTATGCGATCGAGCATGCTGTTTATTACTTTACCAAGGTTGTGTAACTCATCTCTGGATTCCGGGAGTTCAATTCTTCTGTCAAGGTTTTTGGCACTGATTTCTGAGGTGTCTTCTGTCATTCTTCTGATATGGCTAAAGGTGATGGGAGTTAAAAGAACGGATATAAATACTGAGATTCCAATTCCTATAATCAACCCCCACATAATATTGGAAGAGAGGCTTCTGAACTCTTCCGGTTCCTGAATATCCAGAGCCAGTTCCATTCCGATGGTATATTTACCGGCAATGCTGTATAGAAAACGTCCTGAAAGGTACTCTATACCTTCAAATTCCTGAGAGTAAAATTGAGGCTTTCCTATTTTAAGTGTACTCCACTCTTTTGTACTCCATGGAGCAAGATGTTCTGAGGAGGTCAGAATATTCCGGTTGTCATCCATAATGAGAACAAGGAGCCCGGATGCTCCAAACATCTCATCTCTCAGTTGCGAAAGAATAGGTATGAGTTTATTTTTTATGTATTTTTTTATATCTGCTTTTGTATTATCTTCTCCGCTAACTTCTGTTTCCACCATTGCTGAAAGAAAAGTAGCAAGAGACTCCATATCTTCTTCAATTGTATGCTTCATTGTATCGTGAAGACTGTCAATCTGAATCTTGGTATATGTACTGAAAAATATTGTAAAGGTAAGGGAGAATATCAGTATAAGCCTGTTTTTAAGAGATAGTTTAGATAGTTTCATCAGTAAATATATAACCTGCTCCTCTTCTGGTTTTTATGAGTTTTATGTCAAATTCTGAATCGATCTTTTTTCTTAATAGCTTTATATATGAGTCTATAACGTTGCTACGATGATCAAACTCTGAATCCCATACTTTTTCTCCAATCTGGAATCTGGTCAGAACAATGCCGGGGTTCTTCATGAAATATTCAAGAATCCCCATCTCTTTTGGTGTCAGTTGAGTAATGATGTCTCCTCTTCTGGCTGTATGATTCTGAAGGTTAAGTTCAATACCAAATTTTTTTATAACAGATGTTTTAAATGACTCTTCTCTTCGTGTAAGTGCTCTTATCCGTGCAGTGAGTTCCCCAAAATGAAAGGGTTTGGTCAGGTAATCGTCGGCGCCTTCATTAAGCCCCTGTATCTTATTATCCACTTCATCTATTGCAGTTAACATAAGAATCGGGCAGGAGATGTTGTCCCGTCTGAGTGCTCTGCAGGTTTCATGACCATCTATACCGGGAAGCATCAGGTCCAGTATGATACAGTCGTAACTGTTATATGATGCCTGCTCAAGGCCGTCTTCACCTGAAAATGCCATATCTGCTGCAAATCCTTCTGATATGAGGCCTTTTTTTATAGTTGCTGCCAGCTTCTTTTCATCTTCAATAATAAGTATGCGCATTGTTTCTATTATATTTCTGTTATTTTTTATTTTAAAGCATCTTTTCCCGGTGTCTTTACAACATCCCTTCTGTTGTCTTTAGCTTGCTGTGCTGAAGATACTATATTAACAGATGAGGAAAGTTTACCCGCAATATGCATAATCTCCACTTCCGCTGTTATCATCGAGAAAACAGCTTCAAGCTTTCTGTTACTGGCCTGAAGATATTTAAGCTGTACATCTCTGTACTGAAAGGAGTTGATTGAACCTGTACGGTACTTCTCTTTTGAAAGAGTAAGGCTCAGAGCTGCTGCTTTCAGCTCCTCTTCAGCAAGTCTGAGCCCCTCTTTACTTATCTGATAATTATCTATAAAGGTCCTTAGCTGGTTTTGTATGGAAAGTTTAAGTTCAGCCAGTCGGAGTTTTCCGGCTTTTTCTGCAAGCCGGGCTTTTGCAGATGCAACCTTTCTTCTGCCTCCATCAAAGATTTTGAAATTAACTCCAAGATTCAGGTAGTAATTTCTGTTCTTAACAGGAGGCATGGGCTGATTTGTATGTTTCAGAGGGTGGGTTTTCTTTATTCCACCGGAGAGATTTATTGTTGGAAACCAGCTGCAGTCAGCAAGATCTCTGTTTTCACGTAGTATTTTATTGCCCAGATTCATACTATTAATGGTTCTGTTGTTGATGATAGTCTCTTTAAGTAGTTTGTCCGGCTGATACTCTCTGGGAAGAGCTTTAAAGATTCCTTCGAATTTATAATCTTCTCTACCGGCTTCGCCCATGAGAAACAGAAGGTTTCGCCTGGCATTATTGAGAGCTGTCTGCTGTTTCAGCTCCCTGTTTCTGAAACCAAGCATAGATTTCTTTGCTTCCAGAATCTGGAATTCAGAGGAGCTGCCAAACTTTTTTTTGTCTAGTTCTCTTTGATGTGTATCTCTGGCAAGAGTAGTTAATTTTCTGTTTACAAGTAGTTTCTCCTGTTCAAGAAGAAGAGCATAATACTGTATAAGAATGTCTTTTATGGTTTTTTCTATAACCCTTGCAGTTTCTACTTCTGCCTGGCGATCCATAAGATCAAACTGCTCTTTTCTTATAAGGATTCTGAAACCGTCAAAAAGTGTCCAGTTAAGATCTATGGAAGATGTTACATCTCTTGTTAAAGCTGTAGGATCTGAGCCACTTTTGAGCCAGTTATCAGAGTAGGTGGCTGACATGGAGATTACCGGATGCCTTCCGGCTTCCCCCCAGGTATTACCTCTTCTGATACTTTTCTCACTGTTTTTTATTATTTTAATACTGTAATTCTTCTGCAGGCTCCTGGTGAGGATTTCAGGAAGAGTAAGTACTGTCTCTCCGCTTACACAAGTGGCTATAAACATAAAAATGAAAAAAGGTATTATTTTATTTGTATTCACTATCTATTCTCCATATTGTTCTGAGTGGATTAGTTCTTTAATTGCAGGCTCTACTGATTCCCGGGTAATATCTCTCTGTTTCAGAATAGATAAAAAGCGTACCTTCATCGTGTTAACTGTTATAAGTAGAGAGGGAAGACCAAAAAGAGTAAGAAGTGTAGAGAAAAGCAGACCATAAGCCATGGAAACTGCCATTGGAGGCAGAGCCTGTGCAGCTGGTTCCTTTGACATTATAAGTGGTGCAAGTCCTACAATTGTTGTAATGGATGTAAGTATAATCGGGCGGAATCTCGTCATAGCTGCTCTGAACAGAGCTGCCGGTACAGCTATGCCTGATCTCAGGAATCTGTTAAAAGTATCTATCATAACGATAGCGTTGTTAACCATTACGCCTATTAAGGCAACGATACCAAGATAGGATGGCATGGATAAAGGGAGATCGTGAATAAGGTGACCTGAAGCAACTCCAATAAAGCCAAGAGGAATCAGGGTGAATACCATGACTCCCTGAAGTAGTGAACGGAAGGTAAATACTATTATAAGGAAGAGGAGAGTTGCTATAGTAGGGGCAACTTTTTTTATGGATCCCATAGTTTTTGCCATCTCTTCATCCTGACCTCCGGCTCTGAATGAGATGGAGGGGTATAACTCTCTTATTTTGTCAAGAATTGAGTACTCTATTTTTTCTTTTACCTTATTAAGAGCTACGTGTCTGTCTCTGACATCTGCCTCAACGGTGATTTCCCGCCTTGAGTTGATATGGTTAATGGAGGTGAGGTTACGTTCATATGTCATGTTGGCAATCTCTTTAATTGGATACTCTCTGTTGTCAGATGTTCTTATTCTCATCTCTTCAAGATTTCCAATGGTGGACCGGTCAGATTTCCTATATCTTATCTGGATTTTTATCTCGTCTGTTCCCCGGTTTATTCTCTGAACCTCCATACCAAAGAATCCCTGCCTAACCTGATTCATAACTTCTGACAGATCAAGGCCCAGAAGGAAGGCTCTGTTTTTCAGAGTAATTTTAACTTCTCTCTCTCCTGTCTGATAATTGTCAGAAACATTTTTCAGTTCAGGTATTCTGTTCAGATTTTCTGTGAGCATTATACGCGCAGCTTCCAGCTCATCCAGATCACTGCTTTGAAGAGATATGGATACTGGTTTACCAAAATAGGTTTCCACAGAGTAGTTGACTTTTCTGGCTTCAGGGATAGGGCCGTTAATTTCTCTTACTTTATTCAGGAATTTGCTGGTAGTAACTTCTCTCAAGGCTCTGCTGATGAGAGTGGCTGAAACTGTTCCTGAGTTGAAGCTATCGATTGAATAGTTTGTGTTGAGAATTGTGTGTTTCTGGTCTGAGCGCTGTTTGTCGTAGAAGTTTCCGGCTTTAATAAAAGATTCCTCCAGTTTTTTGAGATACTTTTCTGTTATATGCTGAGGTGTACCGGAAGGCATCTCAAGAGTAACTGTTGTGTAATCTGAATTTCCGGCACCGGTTTCACCTACTCTCAGAATACCTCCCATAACTGCGCCAAGAGATATCAGAAACAGTGTGAAGCATATTGTTAAGGCAACTATTCCGTTTTTAATGGAGAATTTGAGAAGAGGAGCGAAAAATTTCAGTCTCAGCTTATTAAAGAGTTTCTGAAAACCTGAATCCCGTCTGTTCCTGTTAGCCGGGTTCAGGGCCTGAGAGTGGGCCAGATGTGCAGGAAGAATCAGAGCAGACTCAATAAGGGATACAGTAAGGGAGCCTATTACGGCAATTGATAGTTCAACAAAGAACTGGCCGAACATGCCATCCAGAAAGAAGAAAATCGAAAAAGCAATAATAGTAGTGGCAACCCCTGAAAAAACTGCAGGAAAAACAGTAGTTGTTCCTGTTACTGCTGCTTCTACAGGGGACATGCCTTTTTTGTAGTGGGTAAATATGCTTTCTCCAATAACAACTCCATCATCAACCAGTATCCCGAGAACAAGAATCATTCCGAAAAGTGAGATGAAATTCATTGTCATGCCTGTTGAGTTACCTATTATGAACATACCAAGAATTGATATAGGGATTGCCATGCCTACCCAGAAGGCAAGTCTGATATTGAGAAAAAGGCTGAGAATAAATATAACCAGCAGAAAACCTGCAATTCCGTTGTTCAGAAGAATCTTCTGCATAACTTCAATTTCGCTTGCCATACTGAAAAGGATTACTGCTTTTATATCTGTACTGGTTCTGTTGAACTCTTTTACATATGATTTTATGTAGTCCGAGATTTTCAGTACATCTTCGTGCTTATTGTTTGAAATAGTGAAAAGTATTGCGGGGAGACCATTTACATATGTTGCGTTTGGAGTTTCTGCCCATTTGTCCTGAAGATCTGCAATATCTCCAAGACGCAGTATTCTTCCACTCTTATCTGCCCGGATAACAATATCTGAAAGAGCTCGTGCATGATACCTTTTCTGCTTGGTTCTTATCATGAGGTTCTCACGATTGCCTCTAATGTATCCACCTGTAAGATCAAGGTTTGAAGCAAGAACTTTCCGATGCACTTCACTAAAGGTAAGGTTGTAACGTCTCATATCCTTTTCCCGGAAACTTATTTCAATCTCTTCATCAGGGAATCCCGACATACCTATCAGGGATACAGTATCAGCAGCTCTGAAATCTGATTCGATTTTTCTTGCTGTTTTTTTAAGTTGTTTTAAACTAACCTTTCCTGTGATTGCAAAAAATATGGCTTCATCCCTGAACTCACTCTTATGTATATTGATCGGCTCCATTCCTGCTGGAAAAATAATACCATTTACCTTATTTTTTACGTTTTCCAGAACCTCCTGCATATTGAATGTTGAGGTAACATGAACAGATACGGAGCAGCTGTCTTCTGAAGCTGTAGCTACTGTTTTGGATATGCCGTTTACTCCTTTAAGACTCTTCTCTATTTTAAGGAGTATGCCCCGCTCCATCTCTTCTGGTGAAGCTCCCGGGTATGATGCTGATATTTCAATAATGTTGGGATTAATCTGAGGTGAAGGTGTGGATTTTATACTCTTCAGAGCAAGCAACCCTGCTATTACTGTGAATATAACAAGTGTTCTGCCCGCAACAGGGTACTTGATGAAATATCTGATAATCTTATTCATTTGATTGTCACCTGATTACTGCATCGACTTCAGTGCCAGTACTGACGGGCTCATTTTTGAGCGAAAGAAGAGAGCCATCATTCAGACCGGTAACTATCAGGTTATCCCGCTCTTTTATTACTACATCTACAGGCAGCTTGCAGATTTTACTGTCTTTTACTATATCTACTCTGCTATCTTTACTTACCAGGTGCCCTGGAATTCTGACTCCTCTTACCCAGTTATCTGTTTCAATTACTCCTTCTGCAAACATTCCCTGTCTGAGTCCCGGAGTCTTTATCATTATGTAGACACTTATCTGCTGGGTTGAGCTGTCTATTGGATTGTTAATTCTCTCAACTGTACCGATAACTTTATTTGCGAGAGCTTCAGAACTGATATTTACTTTCTGCCCCGGGTTTATGAAAACCGCATCCTTCTGAGATACTGAAGCTTTAAGGTAGAAGGCGTCTGTAGTTATGAACTCCCCCAGCTTCTGTCCTGCCTGTATCAGGGAGCCGGTTCTTACATTACTCTCTATTACCATACCGTTGAATGGGGCTTTTATTTTAAATTTTTTAAGAAGAACTTCACTTGAAGATGTTCTGTAGTAGCTCTGATAGATTCCGTTAGTAGTGAGAAAGAACTTTTCCTGACGGTTGGATACTGCAGGAAGAGGCTGGAGAGGAGATGTGGGATTGAAGTTGATGATATACTTTTTCCAGTTACTGAAATTATCGGGATAGTCGTTTTTCAGGTCCGGCATCAGCTGTAACAACTTGTTAAGCAGAGCAGTCCGGTCTGCAATTAGTGATTGAAGCTGCTGTCCAGGGTCTATCTGAAGAATAGTTTCGCCTTTTCTGAATTTAACTCCTTCCAGAAATTTACGGTTGTTTCTTTTCAGAATGCCGGAGACTTCTGAATGGATTTCTATTTTTTCAGAAGCTTCAAGATGACCCATTATGGATATGTCCATTCTTACTCTTCTGTTGACAATCTTCTTTACTGGTACAACAAGCTTACTGTCTATCGGATTCTCTTCTTCCTCTGCTTCGCCCATACTTATAAGTGCAGCTGTAAGAGCAACTCCTGAAAACAGTATAAGGACTGCTATCAGTATGCTGTGTCTGGTTTTTAATCTCTGTTTCATTTGACCTCCCTGCAGAACATCTTTTCAGAGTGTATCTGCCCGCAAAACAAAAATACCTGAGAAAGATGAAAATAAGATGAAAACCTGTGGTGTGTTATCTGTTCCGGGGTATTAGCCGGGATTCTGACTCGTCAGTTGTACACAGAATGTCCAGAACAGAAGATTCTTTTTATAAAAACGGAAAAAAAGAGCTTCTATTCTGATAAAAAAAAGACTTTAATGTCTGGTAGAGCTATTTTGAAATAAAAAAAAGAGAAAAAAAGAGTAAACTTACCTACAGCCTCTGCTGGTGGGAGTTGCAGGGGTTTGATATAAAGAAACGCATCTGTTATAATCGCCTCCTTAACGGGAGGATTTTATGAAAGATTTTGCATTTTTATTCCCCGGACAGGGCTCTCAGGTTGTAGGTATGGGTAAAGACCTCTACGAAAAGAGTGAGTTCGGTAAAAAAACTTTTGATCTTGCAGACGAAGTACTTGGTTATAAATTATCAGACATATGTTTTGAAGGACCGGAAGATCAGCTTAAACTGACACATAATACTCAGCCAGCTCTTCTTACAGTATCCTATATTCTATATAATCTGCTGGGAAAAGAGCCTGCGATTGCAGCAGGACACAGTCTTGGTGAATATTGCTCTGCTTTGTGCAGGTGCTATGAGTTTTGAGGATGCAGTACTACTGGTAAATAAAAGAGGCACATATATGCAGGAAGCTGTTCCTGTGGGTAAGGGTGCTATGGCTGCTGTTATTGGTGCTGATATTGAGAAAATTAAAGCTGTATGCGCTGAAGTTGAAGGCACTGTTTGTCTTGCAAACTGGAATAGCGAAGCTCAGGTGGTTATCTCAGGTGAAAAAGAAGCTGTTGAGAAAGCAGTTGAAGGTATTGGTGCGTCAAAGAATGTATTCCTGCCTGTTTCTGCTCCTTTTCATTCAGAAATGATGCAGCCTGCTGAAGATCGTCTGGCTGTGGATCTGGACAATATAGATTTTAAAGATCTGAAATACCCTGTAATCAACAATGTTGCTGTTGAAGAGATTACAACTGGTGCTCAGGCAAGGGAATCTCTCAAAAAACAGGTAACCAGACCTGTACTGTGGCACTCAACAATGGTTAAGATGCTACAGGAAAACAAGATGGCAAAATTTGCTGAAATTGGTGCAGGTAAGGTACTGGCGGGTCTTGTTAAGAGAACAGCCAGATCTTTTGATGTGAGACCTGAAGTTCTGAACTTTCAGAACCTTGAAGATATAAGTAAATAGAAGCTTTCCGGCTGTTTGTTGACAGCCGGGAATTATGATTATAGTATACAGGTTGAGTTAACAACCGTTAATTAATCGCAAAAAGTGAATCAGGAGGATATATATGGCAAGAATTGAACCTTTCAAAGGGCTGAGACCCGCAAAAAACCTGGCGGAGAAGGTAGCTTCACCACCTTATGATGTAATTAATTCCAGAGAAGCCAAAGAGCTGGCTGCAGGAAATGACTACTCCTTTCTACACATTGTTAAACCGGAAATTGATCTGGAAGATGGTGTGAATCTGTATTCCGATGCTGTTTATAATAAAGCCAGCGAAAATTTCAAACGCTTCATTGAAGAGGGTACTCTTGTTCAGGATGAAGAGAAACATTTCTATGTATATAAACAGGTCTGGGGTGCTCACGAACAGATCGGTCTTGTAGCTGGTGCTTCAGCTCAGGACTATGAAGACGATGTTATTAAAAAACACGAATTCACAAGAGAAGAGAAAGAGAAAGACAGAATGCGTCATATTGAAACTCTTGATGCAAATACTGGTCCTGTATTCCTGACTTTCAGACACAGAGACGATATTGATGCTCTTTTTGCGAAAGCAATGGATAAAGCTCCTGAGTACGATTTTGATTCAGGTGATGGTGTAAGACATATCTTCTGGGTAATTGAAGATGAAGATCTTAACAGCGAAATCAGAGAAGCTTTTAAAAGTGTTGATTATCTCTATGTTGCTGATGGTCACCACAGATCCGCTTCAGGTACAAATGTTAAAATAAAACGCCAGAAAGCTAATGCAGATCATACTGGTAATGAAGAGTACAACTTCTTCCTTTCAGTTATCTTCCCTGATAATCAGATGAAGATTCTTGCATATAACAGAGTTCTGAAAACCATGAATGGTAATACAAAAGAAGAGCTTTTCAAAAAAATTGAAGAAAATTTCGAAATCTCGGAAACAGATAAGAAAGCTCCAGAAAGTAACCTTGCTTTCTCAATGTACATGGATAAAAAATGGTATATGCTGAAAGTAAAAGATGGAAGCTATAATAAAGAAGATGCGGTTAAACGTCTTGATGCTTCTATTCTTCAGGATAACGTTCTGAATCCGATCTTTGGTATTGAGAATCCAAGAACCAGTAACGATATCGATTTCGTCGGTGGTATCAGAGGTACTGAAGAGCTGGAAAAACGTGTTGACAGTGGCGAATGCTACCTGGCTTTCTCACTCTACCCAACAACAATTGAACAGCTTTTTGATGTTGCTGATTCAGGTAAAACCATGCCACCAAAATCTACATGGTTTGAACCTAAACTGAGAAGTGGTCTTATTACACATCTTCTTAAAGATTAATAAAAATAGTTTAAAATAGTATCAAAGGCAGGAAGTTTTTTCCTGCCTTTTTTTTTATCTGGTAAAATAGTTAATGTTAAGGAGGGCGAAGGTGAAAATACTTGATGGAAAAGAGGTTGGCAAAAAGATAAAGAGTGAACTCAAAACGGCGGTTTCTGAAATTAAGGAGAAAGAGGGTAAGGTGCCTGGTCTTTCTGTACTTATAGCAGGAAACGATTCAGCTTCAAGAGTCTATATAAAATCGAATGAGAAGGTGGCAGCTAAACTCGGGATCAAATATGAACTGGTTGATCTGGGGGAAGAGGCTACAGAAAAAGATGTAATTGATGCTTTGGAAAAGCTGAATGCCGATGAGAGTGTAAGTGGTGTACTTGTTCAGCTTCCTCTGCCGGATGGTATGAATGCAGAGTATGTACTGTCGCATTTGTCTCCATCAAAGGATGCTGATTGCGTTCTACCGGAAAGCCTTGGGAATATAATGCTCAAAAGAGCCTGTGTATATCCTTGTACGCCTTTTGGAGTAATAAAAATACTTGAACATTACGGAATAGATGTGGCAGGTAAAGATATTGTAGTTCTTGGGAGAAGTTTTATAGTAGGTAAACCCGTAGCTGCAATGCTGACAAATCTTAATGCTACAGTAACTATTTGTCATTCCAGAACAAAAAATCTTGAAGAGAAGCTTAAACAGGCAGATGTTGTTGTTGCTGCAATTGGTGTGCCTGGATTTGTTAAACCTGAAATGGTTAAGGAAGAGGCAGTGCTTGTTGATGTAGGTATTAACTATATTGAAACTGCTGAAGATGCAGAGAAGTACTGTTCTGAAGAGCAGAAGAAGAAATTTGAAGCTAAAGGGTATGCTATTGCAGGAGATATCCATCCTTCAGCTTATGAAAAATCTGCATCTTATACGCCTGTGCCTGGCGGAACCGGGCAGACTACAGTGGCGATGCTGATGTACAATACTCTGGAGCTATTTAAAAAAGGAGCTGGTCTCAGCTGAATGGATACAGGATTTTTAGATAAATATAGTAAGGTGGCACTTGTTACAGGAGCCACCGGCCTTGTTGGACAGGCTGTTGTTAAAGAGTTGCGATCCAGAGGTATCGGGGTTGTGGCTCAGGGTTTTTCTACAAAGCCTGATGATTGTGAAGGTCAGATCGGTATAAAAGGAGACTTCTCATCTGTCTCTTCTGTCAGAAATTTTATTAATGCCAACAGGGAACTACTCAAAAAGTGCAGTTACCTTGTGAATAACTACGGCCCTTTAACATGGAAACAGAGCCGTGATCTTAAAACAGAAGATTTTATTGCAGATTTTCAGGGGAATTTTCTTACTGCAGTGGAAATTACAGGTTTCATGCTCGGAACCGGAAAATTTGAAGGAGTAGTTAATATTGGGTTTGAACATATAGGAGAGATTAAAGGATACAAAAAAATTCTTTCTTATGGGGTGGCAAAAAATTCTCTCCTTCTGTATATTGAATCGATGCGCCTGGAGTGGAAGGAGCATTTTTTTAGTTTTGTTTCACCTTCTACTGTTAAGGGCGCTGAGTTTGAAGCTGCCGGAAGCCGGCCTGTAATGCCGGAAAGTGTGGCTCATCTTGTAGCAGATTGTATTGAAAACAGAGAAAACAGAAATTTTATTATAGATTACAATGGAATCAGAGGTTAAAGGAGCTGATACTGAATGTTTTTTGAATTGTTAAGTAAAGATACCGGGTCGAAAGCAAGGCTTGGAAAAGTTCATACTAAAATGGGAGTCATCGAAACTCCTATATTTATGCCTGTAGGCACATGTGGTAGTGTTAAAGCTCTCACTATGGAGCATCTGCGTGAAGCAAAAGCTCAGATAATACTGGGAAACACTTACCATCTGTTTCTACGTCCCGGTATGAATGTAATAAAAGAGTTTGGTGGCTTACATAAATTTATAGGCTGGGATCGCCCGATTCTGACTGACAGTGGCGGCTTTCAGATTTTTTCACTGAAAAATAATGTTAAGTTAACCAGAAAAGGAGTTAACTTTAAATCTCATATAGATGGCAGCAACATCTTTTTCAGCCCTGAAGATGTTGTGGATGTTGAATGTACTCTTGATTCAGATATTCAGATGGTTCTTGACAATTTTGCCGGATATCCTGCTTCCAGAGAAGAGGATGAAGCTGCAATGGAACTGACTCATCACTGGGCAGAGAGAGCAAGAGAGTATTTTCTTAAGAAAAACAGTCCCAATTTTCAGTTTGCAATTGTACAGGGTGGACTGCACGAGGATCTTAGAAAAGTTTCGGCATCAACACTCATCGATATGGATTATGACGGATATGCTGTGGGAGGACTCAGTGTAGGTGAGCCTGGAGAGGATTTTGACAGGATTGTGGGATGTACAGTTCCTCTGCTTCCTGAAAACAAACCCCGTTATTTAATGGGGTCAGGTACACCTGAAGAGATACTGTATGCAGTTGAACAGGGAATAGATATGTTCGATTGTGTAATGCCTTCCAGAAATGCCAGAAGAGGGACTCTTTTTACATCACAAGGTAAAGTTTCCATTAAAAACAGCCGCTATAAATTTGATAAAAGACCACTGGATGAAAACTGTGATTGTTATACCTGTCGCAACTTTTCAAGAGCTTACCTAAGGCACCTATACGTAGCCGGAGAGATAAGTTCCGCTGTTCTGAACACCATTCATAACATCCATTTCTACCTTGATTTTATGCGGCAAATACGGTATTCTATATCGTTAAATGAGTTCATGAGTTTTAAAGCAAAATTTTTGCACTCTTTCAATAAAAAAGGAGAATAGTATGTATCTTTACGGTCAAACAGCTGGAGCGTCCCCTGCAGGCGGACTTGGTATGTTGGTTCCTATGGTAATAATTTTTGCCATAATGTATTTTCTGATGATAAGACCTCAGCAGAAGAAACAGAAGCAGCTGCAGAAAATGGTTAACGAACTGAATAGCGGAGATAAAGTTGTAACCGCTGGCGGTATTTACGGAAAAGTAAAACGGGTAATGGATGACAGAGTAGAACTTGAGATCAGTAATAATACCCATATGTTTGTTGCTAAAAGCTCAATAAGCGGCTTACTGGATGCTGATACTACAGAGAAGAAATAACAGATAGGAAAATATAGTAGAACATATTCCGGGAGGATTGAAAATGAATAAACCCTTAGGCTGGAGAATGATACTGATTGCAGCTGTTATAGCTGTTTCAGTCTGGATGGCTGTTCCACTGGAAAAGATCAATCTTGGTCTTGACCTTAAAGGTGGTATGCATCTCATTCTCGAAGTACAAACAGAAGATGCAGTTCGAGTTCAGACTGATCAGAATGCGAATCAGTTAAGAGATCTGTTGAAAGAATCCGGTATTAAATTTGAACAGGTTCTTCGTCAGGACAACAACAAGATTGAAATGTCCGGTATCCTTATGGATGACGAAGGAAAGATAAAAGATATTCTGGATGATGAGTTTGGTGACTGGACTTACAGTTTCACTGGTACAAAGTGTGTTGTGAGATTAAAACCAAATGTTGAAATGCATATGAAAGAACAGGCTGTTGATCAGGCTAAAGAAACAATCTGGAACAGAGTCGATGAGTTTGGTGTTGCTGACCCTGTTATTCAGAGAGAAGGTCTGACTGGCAATAAGATTCTTGTGCAGCTTCCAGGTGTTGATGATCCTGAGAGAGTTAAAGGTCTTATTAAAAGTACAGCAATGCTTGAGTTCAGATATGTTGTCGAAGGGCCATTCAATTCAAGACAGGAAGCTATGGAAAGATACAACAATGTACTTCCTCCTGATCTGGAAGTTCTTGGTGTAAATAAAAGACGTATGAAAGAGGGCGGTTATTATGTACTGAAATCATCTTCAGTAGTAACCGGTAATGACCTCAAAAATGCTAAAAGTGCAAGAGATGCATATGGTGGTCACGCAGTTGGTTTCTCATTCAAATCTCAGGGAGCTAAGAAATTTGAACGTTTTACTTCCGAAAACAGAGGTAAGAGACTCTCAATTGTTCTGGATAAGAAAATTGAAAGTGTAGCAACAATTAATGATGTGATTTCATATGATGGTATTCTGCAGGGCGCATACACCAGAGAGGAAGTACAGGATATGGTACTTGTTCTTAAAGCAGGTGCTCTACCGGCAGATATCAAAATTCTTGAAGAGCGAACAATTGGACCATCACTTGGTGCCGATTCAATCCGTAAAGGTGTTTATGCAGCTCTAACCGGTCTGGTGCTGGTAATGCTGTTCATGCTTGTCTACTATAAAACAGCCGGTGTTAACTCAGTTGTTGCACTTTTGTTCAATATTGTTATCCTTATCGGACTTCTGGCAAGTCTTGGTGCAACTCTTACTCTCCCGGGTATTGCGGGTATTATTCTTACCATAGGTATGGCTGTTGATGCTAATGTTCTGGTATTCGAGAGAATCAAGGAAGAACTCAGAGTTGGCAGAGCACCTCTTAAGGCTATAGACGAAGGATTCAGTAAAGCTTTTGTAACTATTTTTGATGCTAACCTTACAACTGTTATTGCTGCGATATTCCTGTTCCAGTTCGGAACCGGTCCTATTAAAGGGTTCTCTGTAACTCTTATTCTGGGTACTATTGCCAGTATGTTCACTGCTGTATTTGTTTCAAGAGTAATCTTTGATCTCATGTATGGCAAAAAGAAAAATCTGGATAAGATCAGTATATAAGCAGGAGCAGAATGATGAGACTATTCAAAAAAGAACCTGATTTTAAATTTATGAGCAGAAGATTCATCGCTTTTGTTCTATCCGGCCTGATAATTGCGGGCGGTATTTTTACTTTCATTACCAAAGGTTTCAATCTGGGTATTGATTTTACCGGTGGTACTATGGTGGAAGTAAGTTTTAAAGATACAACAACAGAAACTCAGTTAAGAACAAAACTGGGGGATGTTGGTCTGGGGCAGTCAATTATTCAGAGAGTTGGTAAAGATGAAAATAAATTCTTTATCAAAGCTGTTGGCCTTAAAGGCAAATATGAAAGCCTTAAGAATGAAGAACGTCATAAACAGATTGCTAAAGATATCAATGATGCTCTTAGCAGTGAATCTGCAAAAGCAGCTGTTAAAGATGGGAAAATAGATATTAACAGATCTTCTGAGCATAAAATTCAGAACCTTCTTATGGAAAAAGGTATTTCAGAAGAAGATGCGGCAACTTCAGCTGCAACAATTCTGTCTATCAGAAATGCTACTGCATTTGGTCTTTTTAAAGATTTTTCTGAAGTGGAAAATGCAGATCTCAAAAAAAGAGTAAAAAGTATTCTTAAAGAAAATACCTTTACAGGAGATTTTACTTTTCTAAGTACTGAGTATGTTGGTCCTCAGGTAGGTAAAGATCTTAGAGGTAAAGCAGCTCAGGCTACAATATGGGCGCTTCTTGGTATGCTGATCTATATCGCAATCAGATTTAAAGTCGTATATGGTTTTTCTGCTGTTATTACTCTGTTCCACGATATTATGATTGCCCTCTCTTTTATTCTGTTCTTTCAGATTGAAGTTTCACTGACAGTTGTTGCAGCACTACTTACTATTGTTGGTTACTCACTGAATGATACTATCGTTATTTTTGACAGAGTCAGAGATAATGTGAAAGAGATGAGAAAAGATTCTGTTGAGAATATTCTTGATAAGAGTATCAACCAGACACTGAGCAGAACTATTGTTACTTCAGGTACAACACTTATTACAGTTCTGGCTCTCTTTTTCCTTGGTGGAGAAGTAATACACACATTTTCACAGACACTTATTGTTGGTGTAATTGTTGGTACATACTCTTCAATTTACCAGTCCTGTGCATGGTTGATGATATGGAAGGACTCTTTTATGGAGACCAAAAAGAAGTAAAGAGCTTTTTAGAGGCTTGAAATTTGGTCGATTTTGTTATATAAGTTTTATTTATATATTTAATGGAGGTTAATAATGAAGTTTGAGGATTCGATGATTCAATCCGGTGGAAAACGGAAAGCTACTAAAGTGTGGCTTACGATCCCTGCTTCAGTTATACTTCACGGACTTTTTCTGGCATCATTTCTTATTGTACCACTCATGAATGCCGATTCAGAGTTGCCGGAGGTTAAGGTTATAAATGTATTTATGACTGCGCCCCCGCCCCCTCCTCCTCCTCCGCCACCGCCTGCTGCGAAGAAAAAAAGCAGCAAGCATACTAAAAAGCGGAAGGAAAAAAAGAAGGAGGTCAAAAGACCGGTTATGGCCGGACGTTTGGTAGCCCCAATTGAAGTTCCTGAAGAAATTGAAGAAGAAGAAATAAGCGATTTCGGTATCGAAGGTGGTATTGAAGGTGGCGTCGAAGGCGGCGTTGAAGGTGGTGTTGTCGGTGGTATCATCGGTGGTATGGCTGGTGGCGAAGATACTAACGTTGTACGTGTATCAAGCGTGAAGAGACCGAAGCTCATCAAAAAAGTTGCACCTCAGTATCCAAATGTAGCTTTGAAAGCGAGAATCAGAGGTAATGTTCTGGTTGAAGCAACAACAGATATTTATGGTAGAGTACGTACAGTACGTGTTGTTTCAGGCCACCCTCTTCTCAACAATGCTGCGGTTGCTGCTGTAAAACAGTGGGTGTATGAACCATTTATTATTAATGGTGTACCAAAACCTGTTAAATTTACAGTTAATGTAACATTTAGCCTGTCAAGGTAATTTTTTTTTATTTATTATTATAATTTTAAACGGAGGTTTATTATGTCATTTGATTTACATGAAATGTGGGAAGCGATGGGTTTTATTGCTAAATTTGTTGTTTTCACTCTTATTATTATGTCAGTTTATTCAGTTGGTTGCGGGGTTGAAAGACTCTTCGTATATGCAAAAGCTAAATCACAGTCAAAAGTTCTGCTTGGTCTTATCAGCAAACTTCTGAGAGATAACAAAGTTGATGAATGCATCAAACTTGCTTCAGATAAAAGATTCAAAAACAGCCACCTTGCTAAGGTTCTGAGTGCTGGTCTTACTGAACTGCAGTTCCAGTCAGATTCAAACGCTCCTTACAGTGAGCAGGTTGAGTCAGCAAAAAGAGCTATCGAAGTAGCTACAATTAAAGGCGTTCAGGAATTCAAAAGAGGACTGGGCTTCATGGCTACAATCGGTTCAACTGGTCCATTCGTTGGTCTCTTTGGTACAGTTTTCGGTATCATTAATGCGTTCCAGGCTATGTCAGTTTCTGGTTCAGGTGGTATTGGTACAGTTGCTGCTGGTATCGCGGAAGCGCTTCTTACAACTGGTTTCGGTATTATCGTTGCGGTTGTTGCGGTTATGTTCTTCAACACTCTTCTTGCTAAAGTTGAAGTATTCACCGGTGAAATGGCTAACGCTTCATCAACTCTTCTTGACCACTTTATCAAACTGAAATATAAAAAAGGAGCCTGATAATGGCTGGCGGTGGAGCTTCAGATCACAAGACTGCGAGGTCTGAACCTAATGTTGTACCTCTGTGCGACATTCTTCTCGTGCTCTTGATTATCTTTATGGTTGTTACACCTATGGTTAAGAAAGGTGCTAACGTTGCTATACCTGAAGCTACGAATTCTTCTGATCAGCCGGAACCTGGTACTTTAATAACAGTTAATGTAACCAAAGATGGCAAGGTTGTACTTGAGGGTGGAGATCAGCCTCTGGTAGTTGTAGACCCTGCTAATGGTAGCATTGAAACTCAGCTTGATAAGCTGGGACCTGCTATTGAGGAAATTTTTGACTCAAAAGAGTTTAAAGAACGTAAGGTTCTCATGAAAGCAGACGTCGAAGTCGAGTATGGCACTGTTGTTGATGTAATGGACGAAATCAGAGAAGCCCAGGTTGAAATGGTTGGACTGATTACAGAATCTAAAACATCATAAGTTAGATTTAAGTAAATCTTAAAATATAAAGGGAAGTCAGCAATGACTTCCCTTTTTTTTTATACAAAGAACACCCTTCGACAAGCTCAGGGTTAAGAAACAGACAAACACACAGGCGATTCTGCAGATAAGCTGTGTTTTTTTGCTATTCATAGATGTTTGTGTCATTTTTTCCTTCAGAGAAGAAATTTTTTCCCCTCCGGATTTCGGGTATTTTTCCTGAAATACTGCTATTATTAGATTGTAGCTTTTGACTGATATGGCAATGTACTTGCTATGTTTCAGTAGTCGGATTATATTTCCGATATAAGAGGAAAGAAGATGAGTGATATTAAGATTGATGAAATCAGGAGACAGCTGGCAGGAATTGTTACCAGTAAACCGCCTCAACAAAAACCTGATAAAAAGAAATCTTCTGACTTCAGTAAAGCTCTTTCCGAAGCTCTGGAAGACAAAAAAACATCTGATGATAAGGAAAAGGACGATAAAAAAGTTGATAAATCTGTTCTACAGAACACAATGAGTGAACTGGAAAGGGCAGATATGGCTTATCGTCAGATGATGGAGATGAAGGGACAACTCGTTTCCGAATATCAGAAAATTAAGGGCGAAGAAAGCGAAGGGTAAGTAATTCCTGCAAAATTCTGACAGGACCGGAAGGACCCGGTCACTTCAGAGAAGAAATCCTACCAATTGACAGCAACTGTCAAAGTTCCGACATAAATGGAACTGTAAAAAAAATACCAACAAAACCTGAACCCCCGAAAATAAAGGAACAGAGAGTGTTTCAGGCATTTTCTGAAGCTGGCAGAAAAATTGCAGTAGTAGGGTGGAGGTTATAATGCTTATAAACTATGGAACAATTAATGGTCTGGCGCAGGATCTTGATAAAAGAGTCAAGGTAACTGAGGTGCTGGGTTCAAACATTGCTAATGTTGATACTCCAGGTTATAAGGCTCTGGAATTCGCTGAAGTAATGGAGGATTCTATGGGTGGTCTTGAGTTAAAGAGATCAAATATCCGCCACATGCAGATAGGGTCAGGTAGTGAAGGCCTGATGATTCATCAAAGTCAGGCCGTTGCAAGGCCAGATGGGAATAATGTAAATGTAGATGATGAAATGATGAAGCTTACCAAGAACAATATCAGATACAATATTGGTATTCAGCTTATATCCAAAAAACTTAGTGGACTTAAAGAAGCCATAAGATCTGGAGGTAAATAGAAATGAGACTTGATAAAGTAATGGATGTTAACTCTTCAGGTATGAAGGCGCAGATGCTGAGAATAGAAGTGCTCAGTTCAAATATAGCCAACGTTAATACCACAAGAACTCCTGAAGGAGGCCCTTATAGAAGAAAAGATGTTGTATTTAACTCTATGGATATGGGAAATAGTTTTCAGAATGCTCTTAAAGGAGCAGATTCTGACAGAACTGGAGTTGAAGTTTCTGAGGTTGTTGAAGATCCTTCACCACTTCTCAGAAAGTATGAGCCCAACCATCCGGATGCAGATCCAGATGGCTATGTGAATTATCCAAATGTTAATGTGATTTCAGAAATGGTCAATATACAGGAAGCTGCAAGATCTTATGAAGCTAATATCTCAGTTATTCTTTCAGTAAAAAATATGATTGCAAAGGCTTTTGAAATAGGGAGATAATTATGAGTATTGAAATTGGAAGAGTAAGCGGACTGCTCAAAGATATTGAGTTTAAAAATAAAGTTTTAAATCCAGAGCCCAAAGATGGTAAATTTGCTGATATAATAGAGAAAGCTGTAGGATCAGTGAATAATAATATTATGGATGGAGAAAAGGCTATTAATAACTACATCAGTGGAAAAGAGACAAGTCTTCACAGTACTTTGATTACAATGGAGAAGGCAGATGTGTCTTTTAAACTGATGATGGAAATAAGATCAAAACTTATGAGCTCATATCAGGAGATAATGAGAACACAGGCTTAGGAAGTAAAATATGGCGGAAGAAAAAAAAGATCCACTGTCTCAAGTTAAAAATTTCTGGACTAAACTAACAGTTTCCCAGAGACTTTTTCTGGGAATCAGTGCAGTAATTTCTGTAGTAATTGTGATGCTTATAGTCAATATTGCAAACACTCTGACTTATGGCGTGCTATTCAGTAATCTGTCACAGTCAGATTCAGGTACTATCATTGAAAAGCTGAAAGAGAGAAAAATTCCATATAAGATTTCAGCTAATGGCAGCATTATAGAAGTTCCTGAAACACAGGTGCCGGAGTTAAGAATTGAGATGGCTAAACAGGGCCTGCCTGCGGGAGGTGGTGTCGGTTATGAGATCTTTGACCAGAACTCCCTGTCAACTACAGATTTTGTCCAGAATATCAACTACCTCCGTGCAAAGGAGGGAGAGCTGGCCAGAAGTATTTCTTCGCTTAATGAAGTATCCTCCGCCAAGATACACATAACATTACCTAAAAGATCCGTATTTATAGAAAAGCAGGAACCAGCAAAAGCATCTATTGTATTAAGATTAAAACCTGGTGCGTTAGTTAATTATGAAAATGGACTTATACCGGCAATAGTTCATCTTACAGCTCAGTCTGTGGAAGGACTGAATCCCGATAATATTGCTGTAGTAGATATAAACGGGCGACTATTGTCAAGGCCGGTAGGTTCAGGAAGTGGACGCCTTGAAGAGGTTAATACAAGTAAGCTGAGTTATCAGAAAAAGAGAGAGAATGCTCTTGAGAAAAAGATTAAAAGTCAGCTGGAACCTATTGTAGGAAGTGGAAGGGTAAGAGCTGATGTAAGCCTTGCTCTCGATTTTAATAAAGTTGAAACAAAAGAAGAGGCTGTAGATCCGAACGAAACAGTAAAAATATCTGAACAGAAAGAGAGTTCAAAGTCTACAGGCAGCAAGCCCGGCGGAGTGCCTGGGGTAAATTCAAATGTTGCGCAGGCTGGTAATATTAATGCTGCCGGCGGAACTGCAGCGAAGGCTGAATCCAAGAAATCCACAACTAATTACGAAGTAACAAAAAAAACTACTCATCAGGTTAAGTCTGTAGGGGAAATAAGCAAAATATCTGTTGCTGTTGTTGTTGATAATGCTGCAGAGGTTGCAGTAGTGGATGGAGAACTTCAGAAGACATATAAACCAAGAACCCAGCAGGAACTGGATGCTATAACAAGAATTGTAAAAGCTGCAGTTGGATACAATGAAGGGCGTGGTGACATTGTTGAAGTCGCCAATATTCCTTTTGACAAATCCGGGGAAACAGAAGATATGTTCTACTATGAGCAGCAGAAGAGCACAGATATGAGAAATATGCTTATTAAATATGGTTCTTATGCTTTAGGGCTTCTGCTGGTATTCTTCATGATTCTTAAACCTCTCTTTAATAAAATGTACTCTGTTGTTAAATCTGCCACTGAAGCTGGTGAAGCATCAGCTCTACTGCAGGGAGAAGGTGGTATCCTTGATAAAGGGCAGCAGGCAGCTATTGAAGATGCCAAAGATGAAGAAGAGATTGAGAGAGAGCTGAGATCTAAATATAAACTTTCAAAAGAAGATAAGAAAATGGAAATTATTAAGGATAAAATAAGAGAGTTTGCTGAAGAGAACCCTGATGGAACTGCTTCTCTTATAAGAACATATCTGGTTGAGGAGTGATAGTATGATCGATAAAGAGAGTATGACAGGGGCTCAGAAAGCGGCAATTCTGCTACTTGTACTTGGAGAAGAAGTTACTGCTGAAGTATTTAAGCGACTTGATGAAGAAGAAGTGCAGGAAGTTTCAAGAGAAATTTCGATGCTCGGTGCAGTTCCACCTGAAGTTGCGGATGGTGTTTCTGAGGATTTTTATAATCTGACAGTTGCTAAAAAATATCTCACAATGGGGGGCATCGATTATGCCAAGAAAGTCCTTATCAAATCTCTTGGAGCAGAAGAGGCAAGACGTATTATTGACAGACTGGTTAAAATACTTGAAAAATCAGCCGGGTTCTCATCTCTTGAAAAAGTTAATCCCCAGCAGCTTTCAAAATTTATACAGAATGAGCATCCTCAGACTATAGCTCTGATACTGGCTCATCTCAGCGCATCTCAGGCGGCGGAACTTATCTCATCCCTACCTGAAGATATGAGATCAGAAATTGTTGTAAGAATGGCGAATCTTGAAGAAATTTCACCGGAAATTATTAAAAAGATATCCGGGGTTCTTGATCAGAAACTGGAAGCCATTGGTTCATATAGCCTTGAAGAGTATGGTGGTGTTAAAGCTGTTGCGGAACTGTTTAACAGAATGGACAGAAGAGCCTCCAGAAATGTTCTGGAGCAGATTGAGTCCAGAGATCCTGAACTTGCAGCTTCTATCAGGGATCTGATGTTTGTATTTGAAGATATTCTGTTAATTGATGATCAGGGTATTGCGGAAATACTCAAGAGAACAGATAAAAAATCCCTTGCAGTATCTCTTAAGGGGAGTAATGATGAGCTTAAGAGTAAGTTCTTTAAGAATATGTCACAGAGAGCTGTGGAGATGCTCAAGGAAGAGATGGAGTATCTTGGTCCAATAAGAGTAAAAGATGTGGAAAAATCTCAGCATGAGATTGTTGAGATTGTCAGAGGCCTTGAAGAAGAAGGCGTTATTGTTATTGGTGGTGCCGGAGGTGATGAATATGTTGTCTGAGGTATTAAAAACAGAAAAAACAGATGGTCAGATGCTTCAGACATTTACTATACCCTCTGTTTCAGAGCTTGCTAATATAATTGAAGAGAGAAAAGACGCAATACAGAGATCGGAAATTATTGATGCGGGAGGAAATGATCCCGTAGCATCAGCTAAAGCAGAAGCAAACAGAATAATTCTTGAGGCTCAGCAGCACTACAAAGAGAAAGAGCTGGAAGCGAATGTGTTGAAAAGCAGGCAGGAGCAGGCAATAAGAACTCAACTTGAATCTGAGTTCAGTGCAAGAGTGGATAGTGCTGCTGCAGAATATATTAATCAGCTGGGAAGTTCTGTTCAGGAGCTTATGACAGCTAAAAACAGTGTTATTAATGAAACCAGAGAGAAACTTATGGAGCTGGTTTTTGTTATAGCAGGTAAGGTAATCGGTGAAACCTTTGACAGGGAACCTGATCGAATTATCTCTATGATAGAAAAAGGGTTCCAGAAGATAAGCGGAGCTTTAAATGTGAAGGTATCTCTGAATCCTGAAGATGGTTCAAAAATTGATGCAGAAAAGTTGAAGCAGGTATTTGCGGACTGCACATCTGTAAATATAGAAATGGATGGAACTGTTGAAAGGGGCGGTGCCAGAATAGAGAGTGAACTTGGTGATGTGTCTACAGAGCCGGGACACCTGATGGAAGTGATAAAAGAAGAGTTGATGAATGTTTGATAAACTGGATTTAGGACTGGCTAAACTAAAAGAGATGGAGCCAATGCGTGTATTTGGCAGAATCTCAAGAGTTGCGGGTCTTACAGTTGAATCAGATGGTCCGGCTGCCTCAATAGGTGAAGTTCTTAAAGTTGAAGGCCCTGGTGGAGATGTTCCTTTTCAGGTTATCGGCTTCAACGGTTCTAAGGTAATATCAATGCCTCTGGGAGAACTCAGAGGCCTTACTACAGGGCAGAAGATATATTCTACAGGGAAATATCCCTCTCTCAGGTTTGATGAGAGAGCGCTGGGGAGAGTTCTCAACGGAATGGGAGAACCTATTGATGGAGGTCCTCCAATTGAAGGTGGAGAGTTTATAGATATATACAGAGATCCGACAAATGCTATGGCAAGAGAGAATATCGGCGCTGTTATGGGAACAGGAGTTAAAGCTATTGATGGGATGATCACTCTTGGAACAGGACAGAGAGTTGGTATATTTGCAGGTAGTGGCGTGGGGAAAAGTACTCTTATGGGGATGATTGCCCGTAATACTTCTGCAGATATTAATGTTATCTGCCTTGTAGGAGAAAGAGGCAGGGAACTTAAGGAATTCATAGAAAAGAGTCTGGGGGAAGAGGGGCTTAAGAGATCTGTTGTTGTTGCAGCTACTTCTGATGAGTCTCCTTTGCTGAAAATTCTTGCATGCTTTACTGCAACTGCAATTGCAGAATACTTCTCAGATAAAGGTAACAATGTGCTGCTTATGATGGATTCTTTAACCAGAATGGCTATGGCTCAGAGAGAAGTGGGATTGTCAGCTGGTGAACCTCCTTCAACAAAAGGTTATACCCCCTCTGTTTTTGCATTGATGCCCAAGCTGCTTGAAAGAGCAGGTAATTTCACAGATAAGGGAAGTATTACAGGTATATATACGGTACTGGTGGAAGGTGATGATGTTACTGAACCAGTTGCTGATCATGCAAGATCTATTCTGGACGGGCATATTGTTCTTTCAAGAGATATTGCTCACCGGAATCACTATCCTGCGATTGATACTCTGGGCAGTGTATCGCGACTTATGAGTGAAATTGTTGATGATGATCATCAGCTTTTTAATGGGAAAATGAGAGAGTTGATGGCAGTTTATAAGGATGTGGAAGATCTTATAAATATCGGAGCCTATTCGAAAGGAGCAAATCCTGGTATAGATGAAGCGGTTGATAAGATTGGAGGAATAAATAACTTTTTAAGACAGGGTGTCTATGAAAAAGTTGATTTTTCAGGCATTAAAGGAATGATGGCAGAAGCTCTCAAATGAAGAAATTTGTTTTTAAGCTTGAAACAGCTCTCAAATACAGAGAGATGCTTGAAGATATTGCAAAGAATGAGTACAGAGAAGCACTCCGTATTCTGAACGAAGGAATGGAGAAGCTTGAAGCTCTCATAAAAAAAAGAGAGATGGTATATGCAGGTGTGCAGAGAGAGGCCGGTTCAGTTATAAAGCCGGATGAATATATGTTGATGGAAATGGCTGGAGGGCAGCTTAAAGTTCTGATAAGAAAACAGGATGAAGTAGTTGTAAAACTGAGACGGGAAGCAGCAGAAAAGCTGAAAGAGTGGCAGAATAAAAGAAAAGACGCAGAGATAATAAGAAAGTTGAAAGAGAAAAAGAAAGCTGAACATAAGAAAGCGATGGAGAAAGAGGAGCAGGCTTTCCTTGATGAACTGTTTATTGGTAAAAGTATAAGAGAAGGTGCGAAACATGAATAAAAAATGGGCATTTTTTGTTAGTTCGATTATTATAACCCTTGGGTTACTTGTTTCTCTGGAGAAAAGAGCAGACGCTTTTGCACCTGATAAGAATCAGGATCTGAAAAAAATGATTGATGCTCTGAAAAAAGAGAAAGATGTACTTGTGAAACAGAAGCAGAAGCAGGATGAGAGGGAGAGGCGTCTTGTGCTTTTTGAAAAAGATCTGGAAAAAAAGAACAAAGATAATCAGAAAGGACTTAAAGAGATAGAAAACAGAGAGAAGGCTCTGCAGAAAAAGATTGATGACCTGAGTTTTGATAAACAGATAATTGAAACTTATGAAACTGTAGACGCAGAGCAGGCAGCCAGATTGATTCTTGATCTGTATAAAAAAGATCCGGTTCAGGTAGCCCGGCTTATGAGACGTTTGCCTGGAGAAAAGGCTGGAGAAGTGCTGAACGCAATGATAGTACTGGAGCCGGATAATGCAGCTATACTTGCCAAGAAGGTGCTGGATTACTATAAAGTTGAAAAAAAACAGAAACAGTAGATATCTATTAGTATGTCAGAAGGTTTTACTAAAGTTTATGTTGTAAGTAATATGGTGGAAGCTGAGTTAATTAAAACCCGGCTTGAGTCAGCGGAAATTCCCTGTTTGCTGAGATATGAATCTATCGGAGTTATTATGAACATAACTCTTAATGGTCTTGCTGAAGTCGCAGTTTTTGTGCCTGAAGAGATGGCTGAGGATGCTTTGGCTATAATTGAAGGCTGATGATAGTTCTAGTCTGATATCTCTATTTCATAAAGAGTGTTCCATTTTTTGCCTGTTATATAAAAAGTCCCTTTTGCAGAATTCCATGCAATACCATTCAGAACGTTGTCAGGGTGTCCTTTGTGAATAGAAGGTACAAGAGCTTTTAGATCCACAGAAGCAGTTACTTTACCGGACTGAGGGTTAATCTTTACAATCTCGGTGCTTTGCCATATGTTTGCATAGATGTGGTTACCAACTGCTTCAAGTTCATTTATATAGTATAAAGGATTGCCTGATCTTGTAACTTTCAGATAGCGTCTGATAGAGAAACCGGAAGGCTCTATGATGCGTAACCTGTTGCTTCCGTCACTTATATAGAGGTTGTTTTTATAGGATGTTATTCCCCAGCCTTCAAATCTCTCAGGATATTTTATACTTCCTGCAGGGGATAGAGAATCAGATTCGTAGATAAGAGCAATACCCGAGTGCCATGTTAGTTGGTATATACGCTGACCTGATATCGTAGCTCCCTCACCAAAAGTAATATCAGGAAGGGATATTATCTGTAGAACTCTGCCTGTTTTTATCTCGACCTTTCTCATACTTGAGTGGCCGTGCTGACCAGTACTTTCGTATAGATGGCCTTTGTGATAGAAGAGGCCCTGAGTAAAGGCTGTAGTGTCGTGAGGATATCTGTTTAATACTTTGTATTTCAGTTTCTTTTCAGCAGCTGCACAGGCAGAAATATTAAAAGTAAATAGTATAACAAGCAGAAACAGTACTGTTTTGGGTATCAAGTTATTCTCCCGGAGCTCTGGCTGTTTCTCCGGCGTGATACGAACTTCTCACCAGTTTGCCGGATTCAACTTTACTGAATCCCATTTCCAGAGCTACTTTTTTCAAATTTTCAAACTCCTCATCTGTATAATATTTTACTACAGGAGCATGTTCTTTTGAAGGCTGAAGATACTGACCTATTGTTACTATTTCACAACCTGTTTCAAGAAGGTCAGTTAGTGTATCAGAAATCTGCTGATGAGTTTCACCTAACCCTACCATCAAGCCGGATTTTGTAACCTGTTCCGGTGAAATCTTTTTTGCTTCTCTTAAAAGTTCCAGGGATTGTTCATAATTCCCCATAGGTCTTAGTAAAGGGAAGATGTCTCTGACAACTTCTATGTTATGGTTCAGTATTTCCGGTTTTACATCAAGAATCTGTTTCAGAGCTCCCCAGTTTCCGTTGAGGTCAGAAATAAGAAGCTCAATGCCACAATCCTGCTTCTCTCTGATTGCATTGACTACATTAACAAAGTGCCCGGCTCCTCCGTCCCTTAGGTCATCTCTTGTAACGCAGGTTATGACAGCAAAACTAAGATCCATGGTTTTAACTGTTTCTGCTATTCTGACTGGTTCTGAAGGATCAACAGGTTTTGGAGTGCCTCCTGTAACATTACAGTACTTGCAGTTGCGGGAGCACACTTCCCCAAGAATCATGAATGTGGCGGTTTTTTGAGAAAAACATTCATAGCGGTTGGGACAGTTAGCTTCAATACACACTGTGCATAGATTGTTGGCTCTGATCAGATCCAGAGTTTTCTTGTATTCTGTTCGATTAAATTTATTAATTTTTATTTTTGATCCAGACAATTTGCTCACTCCATATTCAGTAAAATATCATATTTTAAAGTAAAAAAGCTGTTTCTTCAATATGAAGGACACTGTCTGTAGCTGCATATATGCTTTAATGACGGAATTATGGGGTAAAGTTGCTTGCAGTTAAAGGATGTAAGCATATATAATAGACTGTACAATAATAGATAATGAGGGCTAAAGAAGTAGTTTAGTGATGAAGAGTTACAGGCGCATGGCAGGGTTGTTTACTGTAATGATTGGTTACCTTTGCATACTTTTTTCTCTCTCTTCAGATTTAAACGGTTTCCCTATAGAAAACAGACAGAAAAATGCTCTTATTACTGAATGGGGTACATATTCCGGCTTACCCTCAGATTCTGTTACAGATATTGTTCAGACACCTGATGGTTATATCTGGGTAGGAACCAAAAAAGGACTGGCCCGATTTGACGGAGTAAGATTCGAGCTTTTTGAGAATTCTGAAGTTCAGGGAATAAAGGGAGCTATAAACGCACTCTATGTAGATAATAGCGGAAATCTGTGGGTTGGTACATCAACAGGTCTTATTAAGTATAAGAACAGAAATTTTGAACGTATTTTCGGAGGCAGTGATGAGCCGGGCATATCTGTTGGATCGATTCTTCAGGATTCATTCGGGAATCTCTGGTTTGGAACCAGTGATGGGGCTTATAAAATTGCCGGGGAACGGATCTTAAAGCAGACAATAAGCAGTAATGGAGCTCTGATATCTGTTAATGGAATTATTGAGGACAATAAAGGTGTAATCTGGGTATCTACTTACACTGATGGTATTTACAAACTGGGAGAAGGTGGATTTGAAAGAGTATTGCTTCCCGGGGATATGAATGGTGCGCTGATACGTTCACTGCATGAAGATATTAATGGGGATATGTGGATTGGAACCAGCCGTGGGTTACTGAGATATCGTAATGGAGTTTTCAGAACGGTTACTGAATCAGAAGGCCTGAACCGGAATGATATTGTTGCAATCTGTGAATCTGTGGAAGGTTATCTTTGGGTTGGGACAATTAATGGTCTTAATCGCATAAGGGCAGATTTTGCTGGAAATATAGATATAGGTAAATATCTTTTTAATAATTACATACTGTCAATATTTGAAGACAGAGAGCATAATCTCTGGGTTGGAACCGATGGAGGAGGCCTGAAGCTTCTGACAGACGGAGTATTCAGGAATATTGAAAATGTTGCCGGAGGAATGGTAGTTAATGCTCTGTTTCAGGATAAGGCTGGTAAGATCTACATGGCTTCAGGTCATGGAGGGGTTTTTCTATATGAAGGTGGTAAATATACACCTGTGCAAAATGGTGGCAGGTTCAGGGTTGTTGTTGCTGCAATAGCACAAGGTAGTGACGATGCATTGTGGTTCGGAACTATTGGTGAAGGATTACTGAGACTTAAAGATGGTAAAGTGAAAAGTTTCAGTACTCGGAAAGGTGTACGTGGAAATGTGGCTCATATTGTTGTTTGCGGAGAAGATGGTGAAGTTTTTGTCGTGGATAATGATGGGGTAATCAGATTTGATGGTAAAAAATTCAGGCCGGTGTGTGAAAAATCTGCTATAGCAGGTAGCCAGATTGAAGACATATGTTATTCGTCAGATAGAAAATTATATATAGCAGGTATGGGGCTTCTGGAAATATACAAAGGAGACAAGCTGGTTGCCAGTCATAAAACTCCGGGAATTTCCTGTCTTTATGAAGATAAGGAGGGAGTTGTCTGGATGGGAACCTCTCTTAATAAGATTGGCTTCATGAAAGGTGGTAAACCTGTTATGAAAAGAGGTTTTCTTAATGTAGATAGTCTTACTATGTATCAGATTGTGGAAGATAGACTGGGCTACTTATGGGTAAGTAGTGATAATGGTGCTATCAGGGTGAAGAGAAGTGATCTGGTTAGTGCTGCTGAGGGGGATGGGGTAAGAAGTATTGTTTATGGAGTATCTCAGGGGATGAAAAGTTCTGAATGCAGCTGGGCTCCAAAGAACTCAATAGCAATTATTCCACGTAAAGGCCTCTGGTTTGCTACCAAGAAAGGTGTTTCTGTTGTAGAAGTGGAAGATATTAAGCTTAATAAACTTCCCTCCCCGGTAATTGTTGAGGAAGTGCAGGTTAATCGTACATCTGTCAGACCTGAAGTTCTGCCTGAATTCTATAAGCTTGATATTGTGGGGTTCAGGTTTACAGCAACTTCTTTTGTGGCTCCTGAAAAGAATCGTTTTTATTATAAACTGGAAGGCTATGATAAAACCTGGAATGTGCTGGGTATGAGGCAGAAGAGGTTTGTTGAATACAGAGGACTTCCTGTGGGAGAGTATGTGTTCAAAGTAAGAGCACGAAACAGTGATGGTGTTCTTAATCAGTTTGGTGATAGTTTCAGGTTTACCGTTAAAGGTACTGATACAAAAGTTGTAGTAATTGGAATTTTTGCAGCTCTTTTTCTTGCAGCTCTTGTTATCTGGGGAGTAAGGAAAAAGAAATCGGTACTTGTGGAAATTAACTCCAGAAACAGTTCCTCTCAGGAAGAGAGTGTAAGTGTGGTTGATATAGCTCCTGCAGATCGTGAACTGGCAGATAAAATAGAAGAAATGATGCGAAATAAATATATATACAGAGATCCTGAACTCTCTCTCAAGAGCTTTGCAGGGAAGTTGAAGATCACTACTCACCAGCTCTCCTTTGTAGTAAATGAGTGTCTTGGTGTAAGTTTTACAGATCTTGTAAATTCCTGGAGAATTAATGAGGCAAAAGATAAGCTTGTAAATGCAGAGTTTAAAGATCAGTCAATTCTTGATATAGCTTATGATGCAGGGTTCAACTCAAAACCATCATTTAACAGAGCCTTCAGAAAATTCACTGGCGTCACCCCCTCCGAGTACAGAAAAAACCGTGGAAATACTGCTGAATAGCTCACTAAGATATTGTAATCATTAATCAATCCGTGCTTATAAGGGCACAAAGAACAAAGACAAATATAGGCAGGCAGGAACGCCACTAGCTTAAGCATTTTTTGCTCAATCAGATTTTATTCTAAATGTTATAGTACTTTTCGGGACCACCCCGCCAGCTACACTGATTCGCTAAAGCTCTCAGTTTGCTGCCCCCCCTCCTTGATTTTTGATGTTTTACGAACTATGAGTTTTCCATCTGATTTTTAAATAAGGTGATTCGCCAATACAGTTGTGTGCGTAAAGGAGGGGATTTCTGTTTGTCTTAAACAGTTACTGCTGATTCATAAGGAGTAAGTTTAAAAATTGCTGTTCACCTGATAAGATAGCTGCACAAATTGCTGCTGAATAGCAAAAATCCCCTCCTTTCCATCACAAATTGTTCTGGCGACTTATAAATTATGGGCAAAATTCTGAGATTATAATTCGTAAATATGGCTGTAATAAGGAGGGGTGCCTGGTACTCCAGGCGGGGTGGTCTTAGAAAGTCCAATAAGCCTTAAGTTAGCAGCTAGTGTTCTTTGTATTCTTTTTTGTGAAACTTGATAGTGAATGACTCACATTTATTTTATAAAGTTTTAGTCACTTGTTGACATGGGGTTTAATTTGAGTATAATAGTAGAATCAGTTATTTATCGAGGAGGATATTTTATGGGTAAAATAATAGGTATCGACTTAGGAACAACCAACTCCTGTGTTTCAGTTATGGAGAAAGGTGAAGCAAAAGTAATTCAGAATGCTGAAGGCGGAAGAACAACTCCTTCAGTAGTAGGATTCACTGCAGATGGTGAGCGTCTGGTTGGTCAGGTTGCGAAACGTCAGGCAGTTACAAATCCTGAGAACACAATATATTCAATCAAGCGCTTCATGGGTCGCAGATACTCAGAAGTTGCTGAAGAGATCAAAATGGTTCCTTATAAAGTAGTTAAGGGTCCGAAAGATGGTGCAAGAGTAAGTGTTGGAGATAAAGAGTATTCAGCACCTGAAATTTCAGCTCTTGTTCTGCAGAAGCTGAAAGAGGCTGCAGAAGATTATCTTGGTGAAACTGTTACTGAAGCAGTTATTACTGTTCCTGCGTATTTTAATGATGCACAGAGACAGGCTACCAAGGATGCTGGTAAAATCGCCGGTCTTGATGTTAAACGTATTATTAATGAACCTACCGCAGCGGCACTCGCTTATGGTATGGATAAGAAGCAGGATCAGCTTATTGCTGTTTATGACTTCGGTGGTGGTACATTTGATGTATCTATTCTTGAAATTGGCGAAAATGTTGTAGAAGTTAAATCAACCAATGGTGATACTCACCTTGGTGGTGATAATATTGACCAGTTACTTATTAACTGGATTATTGAAGAGTTCAAAAAAGATCAGGGCATTGATCTTTCAGCAGATAAGATGGCTCTTCAGAGACTTAAAGAATCAGCAGAAAAAGCTAAGATTGAACTTTCAACAACAGTTGAAACTGAAATAAATCTGCCTTTTATCACTGCAGATGCTTCAGGTCCGAAGCACCTTGTTATGAAACTTTCAAGATCAAAGTTTGAACAGCTTGTAGGTGATACCATCAAACGTTCACTTGAGCCTTGTAAGATTGCTGTTAAAGATGCAGGCGTATCTGTATCTGATATTAAAGAAGTTATCCTTGTTGGTGGTTCAACAAGAATTCCTCTTGTTCAGCAGATGGTTAAGGAGTATTTTGGAAAAGAGCCTGGTAAAGGTGTTAATCCTGACGAAGTTGTTGCTTCAGGCGCAGCGATTCAGGGTGGTGTTCTTGGGGGAGAAGCAAAAGATATTCTTCTTCTTGATGTTACACCTCTTTCACTTGGTATTGAAACTCTTGGTTCAATCTGTCATAAACTCATTGAAAAGAATACTACAATCCCTACAAAGAAAACTGAAACATTCACAACTGCTGATGATAATCAGGCAAGTGTTGAAATTCATGTTCTGCAGGGTGAAAGAGAGATGGCTAAAGATAACAGAACTCTTGGCAAATTCACTCTTACAGGAATTCCACCAGCACCAAGAGGAGTTCCTCAGGTTGAAGTTACCTTTGATATAGATGCGAATGGTATTCTGAATGTTACTGCTCAGGATCTGGGTACCAAGAAACAGCAGGCAATTACTATTACATCATCAAGTGGTCTTTCAGAAGAAGAGATTGATCAGATGGTAAAAGATGCTGAGAAAAACAGAGAAGAAGATAAGAAGAAAAAAGAGGCTGTAGAGAACAAAAACAAACTGGACCAGCTTGCTTATGGTCTAGAAAAGCTTGTTAGTGAAAATAAAGATAAGCTACCAGAAGATATGACTGCAGAAGTTGAGAAGGCAGTAAAAGATGCCAAAGAGGCTTCTGAAAGTGATGACAATGATCGTATTTCAGCTGAAATTGAGAAGATCAATGAGTTAAGTCAGAAACTTTCTACAGAGCTTTATAAAAATGCTGCTCCACCTGAAGGTGAAGAAGCTCCAGCTGAGGAAAATGCTCAGCAGGATTCAGCATCACAGACAAAAACAGATGCTGAAGAAGGCGAAGTTATCGACGCTGAATACGAAGATATGGATAAAAAATAGTCCGAAGTTGACGCTTCCGATAAATTACAGCTGGCTCTTGTAGCCGGCTGAAACTGAGAAGGCAGCTTTTTTAAGCTGCCTTTCTCCTCTTCTCTACTATGGTTATTATTAGAGAGGATATTATAAAAGTCCCAATTGAACCGTATACCTTATCTATGGTGATTCCGGTTAATGAAAAAAGTTCCTGCTTAAATACCGGTAGAAGTATAGCTGCAATTGTTGAGAGGATTGTTGCATATATAACTGCAGTGGAAGAGAGTAGTGACTGTCCTTTTTTTGTAAATCTTAATGCAGTAATAATTGCCAGAGCAGCAGAGCCGCGAATTGCGTAGGTGATGTACGCTGTATCAAGTATTCCGCCTTTAAAGAACAGTGCCATTGGAATTGTTATGGCTCCTATGACAAGAACAGAGGTTCTGGATACTTTCAGTAACTGGCTGTCCTTTCTTCTTTCTCCTGTAAGCAGGTTGTATAGATCTTTTGTTATTATTGTGCTTACAGAAAACATAACCGGAGCAATTGTTGATAATATTGCAGCCAGAATGCCTGCAATTGCTACTCCGCTGATCCAGGGTGGAAACAGATCCGGTCTCATTAGAAGGAAAGGTAGTGTCTCTTTTGCTGTAGGTGGCATGCTACCTGCAATCCCCGCTTTAACTGCCAGTGATGCTGTAGCTATAACTATCCCAACGGGAGCAATAAAAAGTGCACTCAGATAGGCTGATTTCTTTGCTGTTTCAATATTCCTTGCAGCAAAAACCGGCTGAATTGATGCCTGGGAAGCAAAGCCAGCCAGAATCCCGCCTATCACCCATGCCAGAACCTGACCTGGTCCTTTTGAAAAAGGATTAAGAAAAGCAGATGCTTCTTCCGGCGAAAGTGTGCTGGTAAGCTTTTCTGCAAGTCCTGTGGGACCACCGGTTTTCATCATAATGATTGTAAAAATTATTGCCAGTGTAATATAAAGCATTATTACGTGAATAAGATTGGTCAGGGCAATGGATTTCATGCCACCAAGATAGACATATATTGTAACAATAATGCCGGATATAATTATTGCTGTATTGAAATCTATTCTGAGAATCTGGGCTGCAATACTTCCAATTGTCTGTAGTTGAATATATCCAAGAATAACAAATGCCGCAATAAAACATAATGAAATGATGAGCCTTGTTCTCCGGCTATACATTTTTTCCAGCATCTCTCCTACAGTGTGCACCTCTCTTTTACGATACTCTACTGCAATGAATTTGCCAAAGAGAAGCATTCCGAGAGCGGTTGAGAAATTGTACCATATTGGGAAAAGTCCGCTGGTATAGGCCTTTTCGGCTGTCCCTACAGTGCTCATGCCCCCCAGCCACTCGCCTACAATTGAGACGGTGCATAAGGTTAGTCCAAGATTTCTGCCGGCAATCAGATAGTCTGAACTGCTTTTTGAAAGCTTCCTGGTGAACCAGCCGGCAAGAGTAATGATCAGAAAGTAAATTGCAACAACTATAGTCTGGATATTAAGAGTAAACATTTTATTCCCGGATTCAGGATTATATCATAGTTTAGAATTTTAAAGTCTTATATCGGATATTTTATGAGGTGCCTGAAAGTGAATATCCGGGAGGTTGGCTGTGGACATATGTAGTGTTTGAAATTATATTATGTGAAGGGGAAGCTGATTATGATTTTGACACAGAAAGAACTCTTATTAAGAATTGTTGACTATCTTGATAGCCCTGAAATAAAAATAGAAAAAAGTTTTAGAGAAGACTATGCTCTTAGTTTTTATACAATATATCTGATTTTTGGTGGTATCAGGGATGAACTTATGTTGAGGAAAGTGCTTGGGTTTACTCATAAACGGGCTGATGTAGACGAAATACTGATGAAAAAGCAACTCAAGCTTGATGATATCTTTGCTGATTATATTGGAGAGGATATCGTGCTTTCTGAAGTTACCAGAAGTAAGGTTGAAGGGGTTGCTGCAAATTACAGACGTATTCTTACAACTGCTGATAGTATGAGAGAAAAGAGACTCTGAGTTCGCTGTTACACCCGTTTCTACAGGCATCGTGTTTATTGATGCCTGCGTTCTTCTATAGAATTCAGATATAAAATCCGGTTAATGTTTAAATAGTTCGTTAATTGCCTGCTGCTTATCAGTGTTAAGTGGGACTGGGGTATTCAGAAGATGAGTTATCAATGTTATTCTTGCAGCGGATTCAAGTACTTCGAGACGGTTATAAGCGGCAAAAAGTGAAGTGCCTACAGTTAGAATACCATGATTCTCCATCATAACTATATCGCCTTTACCTGCGGCTTCAGCAACATTTACAGCAAGCTGCTGACTTCCCATCAGGGCGTAAGGAGCAAATACAGGTTCCTGAAGCAGCGCCCATGTTTCTCCGGTTAATTCAGTGCAGATTTTTTTGTCAGATGCCGTGAAACTGGTTGCTGTAACAGGATGCGCATGGACAATAGCCGAAATGTCAGGTCTGGTTTTGTATACTTCCAGATGCATTCCGGTTTCCATGCTTAATTTGAGAGAGGGGGTGTGGTTGGTTCCGTTAAGTTCCACTATTCCTATATCATCAGGAGTGAGGTTGCCCTTATCAACCTGGGAAGGGGTTATGGCAACAAGATTGTCGTCAATTTTCATACTTATATTTCCACCTGAACAGGTAGTGAGATCTTTTGTATATAATCTTGTCATGAAAGAAGCTACTTCAGTTCTCTCTTTAAGGAAATTGCTGGTCATATAATCCTCCGTATATTAAAATACTCAGAATATATCGTTTTTGGTGAGTTGTAAAGAGGGGGGAAGGAAAAACGCACCCGGAGCGACTCGAACGCCCAACCTACTGATTAGAAGTCAGTTGCTCTATCCATTGAGCTACGGGTGCATGTTATTTAAAAAAATCGGGGTGGCAGGATTCGAACCTGCGACCCTCGGTTCCCAAAACCGATACTCTAGCCAGACTGAGCCACACCCCGATCTAATATCTTATCTAAAAATCAGAATAATCTCTTCTGATACGTTTACGCATTCTTTTCTGAGCCTGAGCTATTTTAAGGCGTTTCTTTTCACCTGGTTTCAGGTAAACAGTATGTTTCTTAACGTCTTTAATGATAGCTTCCTGCTGTACTTTTCTCTTGAATCTTCTTAATGCGCTATCAAAAGATTCACCAGGATTTACTTCAACGTAAGCCACGATTTATCACACTCCTTTTTAGCTGGCTGCTGGTCTAATTTATACAATATTCTTCCGGGTCTGTCAAGAGTTTTAGTTAGGATGAAGTTAATTTTTCTGTAATGAAAGCCTGAAAACACTGATGTAGAGAGTTTAATAGGAATAGATATAAAATTAACTTTTTGTTGAATCAGATGAAGCTGAGTTGTTGGAGATTTTATTCTTCAATCTTAACATACGCTTCTGCATGTCTTCCATCTGTTTTGGAGTAAGCTCCAGAGTATCTATAACTGATTCAATTATGTAGAGAGCCTTGTGGGGATTCTTCTCACGGTGCTCGTAATGAATAGCAAGCTCTCTGACTGAAGTCTTGTCTATTTCTCCTGCCAGAGATGACCAGAGCTCTTTAGCTTCAGGAAAGAGCTTCTGTCTTTTTTTAAGGTCAGCCAGCCGCCTCACTGCAATTCTGGTTATTTCATCTTCAGGAAAGAAATCTATAAGCTTTCTGTATACTTTTTCAGCAGCATCGATATGACCTGCCTGTTCCAGTATAATAGCTACTCCAAGCCTCTCGCCATGGTGTGCAGTATCTTCACCTTCTGATTCAACATAGATGGTGACCAGCAACATCAGGGCATTGAGTCCTACAAGGTCAAGTGCATTATGCTCTATTACGTCTTTAATCAGGTTAAAATTGCCTGTTCTTATATAACTGTTATATATAGAAGGGATCATGCTTCCATCAACATCGTCTTCTCTTGATATCCCCAGAAGAATGTCTCCAAGGTACCCCAGTTTTCTGGATTCGTAAGTATTCTTCCAAATTGTTCTTGCGGGGTATAGAAGATCAAGGTGCTCCAGGTCTGTTAACACTGATCTCTTCCTGTGGAGCAGTAGTCTTGTTTCGGTTAGTGGAAGGTCAAATGACTTACCGTTATATGTAACAAGAGCTTTGAATTTGTGTTGTTTTAAGAAGTTTTCGATTTCTGTAAGAAAAAGCTCTTCTTCAGATGGATCATTCAGCATATATATAGCTACAGAAAAACCTTCGTCTTCCAGCCATCCAAAACCATACATAAACGGGAGAGTACCAGTGCCTCCTGAAAGACCTGTGGTTTCAGTATCAAAGAAAAGGTATTCTCCAGGAGATATTGACGATAATTCCGGTGTGTTTCCAATAATTGACGGAGTTACAGAGCTGGTTTTGTACCAGGATTGTAGTTGTACAGCACCAAAGACTTCTGTTTTATGATAAAAGTAGTTGTAAACAGTAAAGGGCTCTTCCGGTACAGCGTGTGTTGGCTCACTGGAAGGCTCTTTGATGATGGATTTATTTTTGAGTTTACTATTTACCAGTCTTTCAAGCTTTTCCCTGTTTGTAAGCGGTGCAGATACAGAATCTGAATTCTTTTCAGTGATAATTCCGGGATTCAGATGTTCCAGTTTGCGTCTGAGTTTACTCATAAGCCAGGGGAATCGGGAGCTTAATCCCAGATAAAGTTAAATGGATTCTTGTGAACTCCGTGAATTCTGACTTCATAATGAAGGTGAGGTGCAGTACTTCTGCCTGTGTTACCAACATATCCTATAACCTGCCCTCTGGTTACCGGATCGCCTTCTTTGACATTGAAATTGGCAAGATGACCATATCTTGTCGTGTATCCAAAACCATGATCAATAAGTATCATGTTTCCCATGTATCTTTGAAACTCAGCCTGGAGAACAACTCCGTTTGCCGGTGCAATAATCGGGTTGCCAAGCTGTGTTGCAATATCAAGACCCGGGTGGAATTCACGTTTACCTGTTATTGGATGAGTTCTCATTCCGTAACTATCTGATATATAGCCTGAAGTTGGCCATATAGAAGGAATAGAGGCAAGTCTTATCTTCTGGACATCAATGACTTTTTCAACATTTCTGAAGGTTTTACCTATCTCTTTGGTTTCTTTAAGATAGTTGTCTGCCATAGCAGTTATATTGTTGTTTTGAATTGTCGAGTTAGCTGTAGCAGGTACTTCTGAAAGCTGCTGGTTTATTATTGCTGATGTAGCAGGACCCCCTCTTCCAACTTCTTTAAGAGCATAAGGAGAAGTCAGGCCTGTAGCAACAAGAATTTTTTTCTTAAATGAATTGAGTTCCTGAAGGCTCTGATTCAGGCTACTCATTTTAGAACTGAGATCTGTAATAAGTGCTGCCTGGGTTTCGTTTTTATTCTGAAGCTGTTTCATCTTCTCTTTATCAAATGAAATTGTCAGATAATCAAAAATAACAAAACCGAAAAAAAGCAGCAGTACTGAAACTGCAAATATTGAGTTTTTTATAAGTTTTGACGATATACTGAACTCTTTATTTGTAGATGTGGCGTCAGACACTATTAATACAGAATATGTTCTATTTTTCTTTTTATTTCGCATTTATATAAATTCTTACATTATTATTATTTTTTTGTCAACTTTTATGTGGTGTCGCTTATCTTGACATTGACTTCCCAAAGATGTAATTATAAAATCAATATACTTTTTAGATTGTACTATACAATAAACAAAGGAGGCAAAATGAGCATCAATCATGTTGTGCTTGCAGACAGAAGCAATACAATTCGGAAAATAGTAGAATGGCTCTTCACAGATCACGGAAATATTGAACTAAAGAGTTTTGAAAGTGGAGAGGGGTTACAGGATGTCCTCCTGGAACTAAAGCCGGCTGTCGTCCTTGTCGATATAAATCTGCCCTCCTTTGACGGATATGGGGTCTGCCGGTTTGTTAATGATAATCCCGCACTAGCTCATTCTAAAGTTATTATTCTGAAAGGGGCTTTTGACCCTGTTGATGAGTCCAGGTTATCAGAGCTTGATTATCATGAGATTATTACTAAACCTTTTGATTCAAGTGCTCTTGTACAGATGATAGAGAAAATCGTTTCAGAGTCAAAAGAACACAATCTTCCTCCACTACCTGAAGACGCGCCGGCAGAGTTTCCTGAAGATATGCCGGAAGAGATTGCTGGTGGGGAAAATGGGGATGAGATCAACTTTTCGGATATTAAAAAAGAACTGGATGATGATGGAGTTATGGATGCCGGAGGCTTTATCACTGATTTTGAAGAGAACGGTGTTGAAGATGAAGTGCTACCGTCTGAAGAGGTTACCCAGAAAGGTGCAAGTGGAGATCAATTAACTGCAATTGGTGAAGAGAATCAGGAAGAAGAGGATATTATGAATCCTTTCGCTGATGATTCAGATATGGCTGCACCAGTAACTGGTGGAGAAACAATGCCGGTTTTTGAACAGGACACTTTTGTTGCAGATTCACTGCCTCCAAAAGATTCTGAAACAGCTCAGGTAGCAGCATATCAGACAGATTTTGTACCTGAAGATGTTATTAGTGACAGTTCGGAAACTTTTGTTGCTGATGCTTCAGAATTCAGACACGATAGTGGACTCGAAGAGTCTGTAGCCAGTGGAAATGATGCACTTATTGAGGATAATGGCTTTATTGGTGATGTAGCTTCAGATGAACCTGTTGAAAAAGAAGAAGCGATAATTCCTGAAATAGAAGATCGCTGGCCTGAAGAACAGGATGAAGCAGCTGCTGAAGATAATATAGAAATTCCATCCTTTGATGCAGAAAAGAGTGGTTTTGACAAAGAAGACACCGAAGAACCTGAACAAATCCCAGTAGAGATACCAGAAGAAAAAGAAGATGTAGTACCGGAAGCTGAAGTAAAGACAGATCCGGTTTTTGGAGAACCTGAAGATGCATCCGGCGTTAGCATTGATGATGATTTCGAGATGCCGTCATTTGAATCTCAGGCTGAACCGGAAAGTGTAAATGAATTTGCAGCTTTCGATTCTATGGATGATACACCGGAAGTTCAGGTACCTGAGATAACAGCAGATGCAGAAGAAGAGACAGGTGAAGCGGAGTTACCGCAGATCGAACCTGAACAGAATGTGTCTGCTGAAGAGGTTCAGGTAGATTACAGGGAACCTGAAACAGAAGTAATTGAACCACCTGCAGATGTAATTGACGTCCCTGAGGAACCTGTAGCTGAAGTAAAAACAGAAGAACCTGTTGCAGAGGAACCCAAAGCAGATGTTGCATCTATTTTTACAAAAGAGGATAAAAACGAAATTATCCGTCGTGTAGAAGAGAGGATTGCAGAGTCTGTCCATCAGGTGGTCTGGGAAGTCGTTCCTGTTATTGCTGAGAAAATCGTAAAGGAAGAAATTGCATCTCTCAGAAAAGAGATACAGGATACAATAGATAGTTAAACATCTGTTGTATCTGTTAGTTATAGATATTAGTTTACTTTATTATAAATCTGGAGTTTAATTGTGGACAAAACTTTAATGGAAAAATCTTATAATCATATATCAGCTGAAGACAGCTGGTATGATACATGGATGGGCAGCAAGCTCTTCCAGGCTGACAACAGTGATGACGGTATTCCGTTTTCAATGATACTACCACCAGCGAATGTAACCGGCTCGCTTCATATGGGGCATGCCTTAACATTTACTATTCCCGACATTATTGCCCGTCGGAAAAAGATGCAGGGCTATAATGTACTGTGGCTCCCTGGTGTAGATCACGCCGGAATTGCTACGCAGATGGTGGTTGAGAGAAACCTGAAAAAAGAGACAGGTCAGACTAAAGATGATCTGGGGCGTGAGAAGTTTCTTGAGAAAGTGTGGGAATGGAAAGAGCATTCTCAGGACAGAATTGTTACCCAGCTGAAGAAACTGGGACTCTCACTTGACTGGAGCAGAATGAAATTCACTCTCAGTGAAGATATGATAGATATTGTAACAAAGGTATTTGTTCAGCTCTATAAAGAGGGTAAAATCTATCCTGGAACCTACATGGTTAACAGATGTCCTTCATGTACAACTGTTCTTTCAGATCTTGAAGTAGATCACAAAGAGGTTGGTGGAACTCTTACATATATGCGTTATCCTCTTGCTGAAGATGAAGCAAAGGGAATCACTGTTGCAACAACAAGACCGGAAACAATGCTTGGTGATACTGCTGTAGCTGTTCATCCTGAAGATGAGCGTTACAAAGATATGATCGGGAAAGAGCTGATTCTGCCTCTGACAGACAGGAAGATAGTAGTAATTGCAGATGAGCATGTTGATCCCGAATTCGGAACCGGTGCTGTTAAAATAACACCAGCCCACGATCCGAATGATTATGAAATGGCTCTCAGGCACAATCTGGAAAGTATTGTTGTAATTGATGAGAAAGCAAAAATGTGTGGTCCGGTAGCTGATAAATACAATGGTATGGATCGTTTTGCCTGTCGTACAGCTGTAGTTGAAGATCTCAAAGAACTTGGGCTGATAGAAAAAATAGAAGAGCATAGCCATAATGTAGGTCACTGTCAGAGATGTGAAACTGTTGTAGAACCAAATGTCTCCAAACAGTGGTTCCTGAAAACAGAAGAGATTGCAAAACCAGCAATCGATGTAGTTGAAAACGGAGATATCTCTTTTGTACCTGATAAATGGAAAAAAGTATACTTCAACTGGATGTATAATATTCAGGACTGGTGTATTTCACGTCAGCTCTGGTGGGGACACCGTATTCCTGCTTATACCTGTAATGTATGTTCAAAACTTCATGTTGAAGAAAAGATGCCTGTTGCCTGTGAATGCGGAGCAACTGAGTTTACTCAGGATCCTGATGTTCTGGATACCTGGTTTTCTTCAGCTCTCTGGCCTTTTTCTACTCTTGGCTGGGGTAGTGATGATGATACAGATTATAAGAAATACTATCCTACATCAGTAATGGCTACAGGTTTTGATATTATCTTCTTCTGGGTTGCCAGAATGATAATGATGGGAATGCATTTTGGTAAAGATATTCCTTTCAGGGAAGTTTATATAAATGGTCTTGTTCGTGATGAGAAAGGCCAGAAGATGAGTAAAACCAAAAACAACTCAATCGATCCTCTGGATATAATTGAGGAGTATGGAGCTGATGCTCTCAGATTTACTCTGGCAGTTCAGTCAGTGCCCGGAATGGATGTATCACTTTCAGTAAGCAGAATTAAAGGCTACCGTGGTTTTGCAAATAAGATCTGGAATGCTTCACGATATATGCTTATGAATATGAAGGGTGATGAAGATCTGAATATAGATCTGACAGCTATCTCAAGTGCTGATAAATGGATACTTCACCTGTTGAATTCAACTGTTGATAAGGTGAATGACCTGATAGATAACTATAAGATAAATGAAGCTGCTGATCTGATTTATCACTTCTTCTGGCACGACTATTGTGACTGGTATCTTGAGTTCTCAAAGAAAGACAGTGATAATCTCAATACAAGAAAGGTATTGAAGTACACTCTTTTCAGATGCCTTCAGTTACTGCATCCTTTTATGCCTTATATTACTGAAGAAATATATCAGAAAATGGGAATGGAAAAGGAGTATCTGCTCCAGACAAAATTTCCTGTTTCTGAAGCTTCACATGTTTTCACAGAAGATTATCAGAAAGTGGAGTTACTTAAAAAAATCATTTCAGAAACAAGAAAAACCCGTTCTGAAAATGGCATTGAACCAAATAAGAAGATTCCTGTATTCCTGAGATCTGAGCTGGATTCTGAAAAAGGTAGTGTTGAGGGATTGCTTAAATATTACAATTTCCTTGTAAAGAGTTCTGAAACAACTATTGTTGAAACCTTTGATGGCCTTAAGAAAGGATTCAGAGGAGTTCTTGCGAACTGGGAAATCCTTCTGCCTTTTAATAGTGAAGCAGATCTTGAGAATGAGATTGTGAGACTTAATAAAGAGCTGGAAAAATCAACTAAGCAGATCGAAAGTCTCAAAGCAAAACTTGCTAATGAGAATTTTGTAAGCAAAGCTCCTGCTCATGTAGTTAATAATTTTAAAAACAATCTTCAGGAACAGGTTGAAAAGAGTGACAAAATAAGGAAAACTCTCGGAGATCTGAGCTGACTGTTATAGATCGTGGGTTCACAGACAGATTCTACTCTATTGAGTTTGATGAGTGTGAATCCACCAATAATTATCTTAAGAACAATTCCGGTCTGATTGAAGAAAACAGGCCGGTTGCGGTTTCAGCCCGTTCACAGACCCGGGGAAGAGGCAGGGATACACGTCACTGGCTATCTGTTCCCGGAATGGGGCTTTACATATCCTTTGGTTATAAATTCAAACTTCAATCATCTCTTAATTTACTATCTCTGATAACTGGTATCGCTGTTTATAACTGTATTGATAATAAACTTGCTGATGAAGAGATTGTTATTAAGTGGCCTAATGATATTCTTGTAAACGGGAAAAAGATTGCGGGAATTCTGATAGAGAACACGATTACTTCAGATTCTCTTATCTCTGTAATTGGAATAGGGCTGAATGTTGGGCATGCAAGAGAAAATTTTCCGCCGGATTTAAGAGATTGTGCAACTTCACTTGCACTGGAGTCCGGGAGACAGGTAGACATCAAAGAGATAACAGCAGTGCTTGGGGAGTATCTGGATATGGAGATCGAAAGAATGCTGCGGGGGGAAACCGAAATTATTATTCAGGATTACCGGAAAAAAACCGCTCTTCTATTGGGTAGTGAGATCTCTTTTCATCGTAGCGGTGTGAAGCAGAGAGCAGTATTTCGCGGGGTTGATGAGAATGGTGCTGTTATTCTGGAAGGGGAAAACAGGGAACTCTTTAACAGTTTCTCGGGAGAACTCTTCCTGGATTAATGCTCTGAATGTAACCGCTTTTATAAGAGATCTGTTGATAGCCTGCCTTTTCATTCTATTATATTTAATTGGTGACTGTCTTGAAGAAGATAGTTTAAGGGAGGTTATTAATGATCAATGACAACAAAGCTATAGATGCAGTGAGAGTTCTGGCTCTGGATATGGTACAGAAGGCAAATTCAGGGCATCCTGGATTACCTCTTGGAGATGCGGCGGTGGTTTATACTCTGTGGCACTATTTTCTCAGATTCAATCCATCTGAACCGGACTGGGTTAATCGTGACAGATTCATCCTTTCAGCAGGGCATGGATCAGCGTTACTATATTCACTTCTGTATCTATATGGATACGATTTTAGTGAAGGTGATCTGAAGCATTTCAGACAGCCCGGATATAAAACTCCGGGACACCCTGAATTTGGACATACACCAGGAGTTGAAGTTACAACCGGGCCTCTGGGTCAGGGAATATCCAGTGCTGTTGGAATGGCTATCGGACAGAAATATTCACAGAGCAGGGTTTCAGATCTGAACTACTCAGTTTATGTGGTTTGTAGTGATGGGGATTTAATGGAAGGAGTAGCATCAGAAGCTGCTTCACTTGCAGGGCATCTGAAGCTGGATAATCTGATCTGTGTGTATCTCGACAATAAGATCACAATTGAAGGGAGCACGGAACTGGCATTTACTGAGAATGTGGGGATGAGATTTGAGTCATATGGCTGGAGAGTTCTTGAAGTTGATGGATACGATATTGAAGCAATTAAGAAGGTATATAGTGAAGCGGAAAAAGAGAAGGATAAACCGGTTTTTATTATTGCAAAGACTGTTATAGGTAAAGATGCACCGGGCAAAGAGAACAGTGCCTCAGTACACGGTAGCCCTCTGAGTAGTGATGAGGTGAGTGGTTTCAGAAAAAAAATTGGATGGAGTTCAGATGCTTTTGAGATTCCTGATGATATTCTTAACTATTTCAGAAGTGAAGGTAAAAGAAAAGCTGAAGAAGCAATATATGAATCTGATCTTTCAGCTTTAAGAGAAAAAGCCGGACTTACTAATGTGCTGGGGACTATGGATTTGTCAGGAACAATGGCTACCAGGAAAGCTTCCGGTGAGGTGCTTAATCAGATAGATAAGTTCCTGCCGGGTTTAATTGGCGGATCTGCTGATCTGGCTCCTTCATGTAATAGCTATATTAATGGAAGAGATGCTTTCAGTAGTGGGTGCAGATCCGGTAGTAATATCCATTTTGGTATAAGGGAACATGCTATGGGAGCAATTCTGAATGGGCTTGCCAGAACAGAAGGATTGATTCCTTACGGTAGTACATTTCTTGTATTCTCAGATTATATGAAGCCCGCAATAAGACTGGCAGCTCTTATGAAATTACAGGTAATCTATATCTTTACACACGATTCTGTTTTTCTGGGAGAGGATGGTCCTACTCATCAGCCGGTTGAACATATTGCTGCTTTAAGAGGTATTCCCGGACTTACTGTAATAAGGCCCGCAGATGGGGCAGAGGTAAAAGAGGCGTGGGTAGCTGCCCTTAATAACAAAGAAGGACCAACAGCACTAATTCTTACAAGGCAAAATGTAAAAAGCATTGACAGAGGAAGCAGGAGAGGTGCAGAAGGACTACATAAAGGTGCTTATGTAGTGGCAGAAGAGGAAGCACCGGAATTGCAGATTTTTGCTACAGGTTCTGAAGTTGAGCTTGCTGTGGATGTGAAGATGGAACTGAAGCTGCGTACTGAGGTGATTAGTGTTCCTTCAGTGGAACTACTCAGAAAGAGCGGTGAAAATTACATAAACAGTATATTTAAACCGGGTATCCCAAAAGTTGTGATAGAAGCAGGGTCGTCTCAGGGATGGAGTGAGCTGGTTGGTAAAGATGCTCTTTTTATTAATCAGAATGAATTTGGGATTTCTGCTCCTCTTAAAAAAGTAAAGGAAATTCTTGGTTTTACAGCTGAATCTATTGTGGACAGGATTCTGAAGAAATTTACTTAAACTGTAAAACGATTAATACGGGTCAGTTATTTCCCGTTTTTTTAATATAATAAAACTAAAAGTGAGTACTGTTTTATACAGTTTTTTCAGGTATGTGTGATTAAGTCTCTCTTCATCAATTGATAAATCTGTACTATTTTGTTATAAAGTGATTTATATCTACAGCTTTTGCTGAAGTACAGGAGGCCACGTGCAGTTTATAGATTTAAAAACACAACAGGATAGAATCAGAAAAATTGTTGAAGAGAAGTTAATTGCAGTCCTTGATCACGGTCGATATGTCATGGGACCGGAGATTACAGAACTTGAAAATCGTCTGGCAGAATATTGTGGTGTAAAGCATGCACTTGGTGTAGCCAGTGGAACGGATGCACTTCTTATAGCTCTGCTTGCATATGAAGTAGGACCGGGAGATGCTGTTTTTACAACCCCTTTTACTTTTATTGCTACTGCTGAAGTTATAAAATTACTGGGTGCGACTCCGGTATTTGTTGATATAGAAGAAGATACATATAATATTGATCCGGCAAAACTGGAAGAAGCCATTGCAAGAGTAAAGGCTGAAGGTAAGCTGAAACCTGCTGGTATAATTCCTGTGGATATTTTCGGGCAGATGGCAGATTATGATGCAATAGAAGAGATAGGAAAAAAACACAGTCTTTTTGTTCTGGAAGATGCAGCACAGAGTTTTGGAGCTTCCATTAAAGGAACAAAAGCTGGTAGTCGTGGTGATGTTGCTGCAACGAGTTTTTTCCCCGCTAAACCTCTGGGAGCTTATGGAGATGGGGGTATGATTTTTACCAATAACCCAGAACTTCATAAGAGAATGACTTCTATAAGAATTCATGGTTTTGGTGATAATAAATATGATAATGTGAGAGTTGGAGTAACCGGAAGACTGGATTCAATGCAGGCAGCTGTGTTACTTGCAAAAATGGAAATCTTTGATGATGAGATTGAGTTAAGGCAGGAAAAAGCAGAAATTTATAAAGAGCTTCTTGGTAAAGGATTTGTGGCTCCTGCGGTAAGAGCTGATAATGTATCTGCATGGGCTCAGTACTCAATTTTAAGTGAAAAGAGAGATGAGGTAGTAAAAATACTGGGAGAGAAGAAGTTGCCGGTTGCTATATACTATCCGATTCCTCTGCATCTCCAGCAGGTATTTAAAGATCTGGGGCATAAAAAAGGAGATTTCCCTGTAACAGAATTTGTAGCAGACAGAGTGTTCAGTATACCTTTTCATCCATATCTGGATAAGAGTGATCAGGAGAATATCTGTTCTGTTCTTAATTCAATTTGCGAAGGTGAATAATGAAAAAAAGAGTACTGGTTACCGGAGGCAGCGGATTCATTGGTTCACATCTGTGTGAAGTGCTACTTAATGAAGGAAATGAAGTTGTATGTCTTGATAACTTTTTCACTGGCTCCAAAGAGAATGTTGCCCATCTAATGGATAACCACTATTTCGAATTAATAAGACACGATATTGTTGAACCGATACTTCTGGAAGTAGATGAAGTATATAATCTGGCATGTCCGGCATCTCCTGTTCATTATCAGTATAATCCTGTTAAAACTATAAAAACCAGTATCATGGGTGCTATAAATATGCTTGGACTTGCTAAAAGAGTTAAGGCCAGGATACTTCAGGCTTCTACAAGCGAAATATACGGAGATCCTATAGTACATCCCCAGAAAGAAGATTACTGGGGCAATGTAAATCCCATTGGAATACGTTCCTGTTATGATGAGGGAAAAAGGTGCGCAGAGACTCTCTTTTTTGATTATCACAGGCAAAATAGTGTAGATATAAAAGTTGTAAGAATATTTAATACATATGGCCCCAGAATGCATCCGGATGATGGACGGGTTGTTAGTAACTTCATAGTACAGGCTCTTAAAGGGGAAGATATTACTGTGTACGGTGATGGCTCCCAGACCCGTTCCTTCTGTTTCGTAGAAGATCTGGTAAGAGGGCTTATTAAGATGATGAATAGTGATAGTGGTTTCACCGGACCGGTTAATCTGGGGAATCCTGCAGAGATGACAATACTTCAGCTTGCTGAGAAGGTTATAGAACTTACAGGATCAGATTCCAGGATCATACGTAAGCCGTTGCCTCAGGATGATCCTGTCAGAAGAAAACCTGATATAGATCTGGCAAAAGAGCAGCTATCATGGGAACCTGTTGTTGAGCTGGAAGAAGGACTTAAAAAGACTATAAGTTATTTTGACGAGGTGCTGAGCCGGTAATCTGATGCCGTGTTACAGGTGATGTTGTAATTGCAAATAGGTGGTAATTACTGTAACATTGTATTTACCATAAACAGAGGTGAGTGTTATGAATAAATCAGATAAGATTGTAGTTGCTGGTTATAAAGGACTTGTTGGTTCAGCTATTACCAGAAGACTGGAAACCAGAGGATATACAAATATAATAAAAATAGACAGAGAAGCTCTTGACCTGCTGAATCAGGAGAAGGTTAATAACTTCTTTAGTGAAGAAAAACCAGATTATGTATTTCTTGCAGCTGCAAAAGTTGGTGGAATCTGGGCTAATAAGACTTATCCCGGAGAATTTATTTTTAATAATCTGGCAATTCAGACAAATGTAATAGATGCAGCTTACAGAAATGGTGTGAAGAAGCTTCTTTTTCTGGGAAGCTCCTGTATCTATCCAAAGCATGCTCCACAACCTATATCTGAAGATTCATTACTAACATCACCTCTTGAACCTACAAATGAAGCTTATGCTATTGCCAAGATTGCAGGGCTTAAGATGTGCCGTTACTACAATGAGCAGTTTGGAACAGATTTTATTTCTGTAATGCCTACAAATCTGTACGGTCCCAATGACAATTATAATCTGGAGACCTCTCATGTGCTGCCTGCTCTTATAAGGAAGTTTCATGAAGCAAAAGAGAGCGGTAATAAGGTAACTTTGTGGGGAACAGGATCTCCTAAAAGAGAATTTCTGTACTCTGATGACCTTGCTGATGCGGTGATCTTTCTTATGGAAAAATACAGCCATAAAGATATTGGCGAAGTAATAAATATTGGGGTTGGGGAAGATATCTCCATAAAAGAACTGGCTGAAACTATTCGTGATGTTGTGGGGTTTGAAGGGGAAATTGAGTGGGATACATCAAAACCTGACGGAACACCACGTAAATTATTGAATGTCAAAAGAATCAATGATCTGGGCTGGAGAGCTGAAACTGAGCTCAGAGAAGGCATTACCAGAGCATATGAAGATTTCAGGTTAAAGTATTCATAATACAGGGCACTGTGAAGTGCCGGAACAGATGTTAAGGGAGGTTCGGGCCTGGTGTCGGATCTGTTTCTTTTTCTGGTAACTAATTGTATTGTTCTGGCGGTTGCCGGAATATTTACAACCTCTTTCTTAAAATTACGAGGTGGAGCTGATAGTATTATATCTACTGCTCTCGTCTTTTTCTATCAGATCTCTTTAACAATACTTATTGCCGGAGTACTGTTAAAAAATCTCAGTTCTGTATCTGTTTATTCAATTAATATTATTTTCTCTGCATGCCTCATGCTTATTGTGGTTAAATTAAAAAAAGAGTGGAAATTCAGGTGTGGACTGCTTAATGGAATTCGGACATTATGGAGGGAATTGAGTTTTCTGAACCGCTTTGTTGTAGTAATTACTGTATCCTATATTACAGTAACCCTTTTGAAAATATATCTTTTACCTCCACTTGTATGGGATGTCTTTACTTACCATCTTCCCCCGGTTATGGAATGGAACCGTCTGGGGGAAATACCCCTCGAAACGGTATCTCCTGTTGAGAGAATAAATGCTTTTCCTATGGGGAGTAAGCTGTTTCACTTCTGGTTTTTAAAAGGTTTGGGAGAGAGATTTGTTGAGCTCCCTCAGTTCCTGTTCAGTATTCTGTTGATGATTACATCCTACAGAATTATGAAAGGGATGAGAATCAGAACCGGTACAGCTGTAAGATATGCCTGTATTATCTACTTTATTCCCTCACTACTTGCAGGTAGCATAAGTTGTCAGGATCATGTTGTATTTACCTCTCTTACGTTTATATTTCTCTACTGTATGCATAACCTGATGGTGGAGAAAAGCCGTGGAGCTGCTGTAATGGCTTTTATGGCAGCGGGGTTGCTTGCTGGTATTAAGATAACCGGTCCTAAGCTGATAATATTGGGAATATTGGTAACTCTTGCTGTATATGGCCGAAGATTTCTGATTAAAGCAGGGGTGAAAGAAATCGGAAAATGGAGTGTAATCTTTATTTCTCTGATATTTCCGGTCGGAGGTTTCTGGTTTATTAAAAACCTCTGCCTGAGTGGTTCAATTTTCAATATAAATGTCAGTACCAGTTCTATTGCAGTACTAGCTTCTGTAATTGTTCTGGTAACTCTGTCCATTTTTAAAGAGAAAACTTCTATAAGGTGGAAGCTTATAAAGATCCCCCTTATACTTATTGTCGTAGTTTCTGCAGCAGCAGTTGTTGTCTATAAATATGATTATATAAAACCTTTTGTGGGGCATCACCCTCCAGTAACCTTTTCAGGAGATGACAGGGAATTTAACAGTAAACTGCCAGATAGCACGATACTTAGGAATTTGCTGTATATGCCTTATCGTTTAAGAGATACCGGAGCTGCGTATTCACCGGATTTGCCAAACATTTCGGGATTTGGTGTACAGTTCTTCACTTTTGGAATTGTTGGTTTTATAGCTTTTGGAGTCCTCCTGCTGGCAGGTAGAGGTCAGAGGTATGGAAGAATGGTGTTCTGGTTCTCCTCCATTCTGCTTTTATCATATTTTACATACTATTTCTCGCCATATAATTACAGACTATTCAGTTTTATGCCTGTTGCCGGCCTTATTCTGTGGGGGTATATATATGACCGGTTTATTACCGCCAGGTTTCTGGATATATTCACCGGCACAATGGTTGTGGTAATGGTACTTTTCAATATCGTAACCTGCTGGACTGGAGGTTCAGGCGGAAGTATTGAGTGGAAGCATGTTCTCCTTAAATCAATGGAAACAAAGGATGTAGTAAAATCACCGGAAATTTCCTCACTACTTAAAGGAGAGGTGTGGCAGTATATTAATGAACATGTTGGTGAGAACGAAGGCGTTGCCTACTGGGGAGGGCCTGACTCATGGCTTCTTCCCTATTATGCAGGTAAAAGACCTGTAATGTACCTTGGAACTATTCCTTATGCAGATATCAGAATCAGGAACGGAAAGAGAGAACTGTACATCAATGAGGAACTGATCAGGTATTTCAGGGTAAATCGTATCAGTTATATACACAATAATTCTCAGGGAGGGAATTCTTCTCTGAAAATCATCCCCTGTGAAGCATTGGTAACTGTTATGCCGGGTTTATATTATATCAGGGGTAGTAGTTTTTAAGAGAGTCTGTTCTGTAGTATAATCATCCTGAATTACCTGGTATATCCGCTGATGAAGAAGTTTACTTTAAAATTTTCAGTTTTTCTGTTTCCGATACTGCTCCTGTACTCCGTGAATCTTATGTTTAATGATTTACCTCTTAGTGAAGAGATGGAGATGAAAGCCGGGAGTTTCCTTGGGAACCTTTCAGCTGATACTATAATTGTTGCGGGGGATTCAAGAGCAGAAAGGCAGATAATACCTGCTGTTGTAAAGAAAAAGACCGGAAGAGAGTGTTATAATGTGGCTATCGGATCAGGTGATCTGATAACCTCAGGTAATCTGTTGCAGAAATACAGATGCCTGACAGATAACAGAGTTATTATCCTGAGTGCCAGCATTTTTCAGCTTAATGATAGTTCCATAGAACCTGGGTATATATCATATTCTGCTATTCTTAATATGAGTCTGCCGGATCAGTTTGCTCTTCTGAAGGGAGATTTTATATTCACATATCAGAAGATTTTCCGAATGATAGTACAGAATTACAGTAACAGAGATTATGCTCTGCCATCTGGTGATCACAGGATTGGGAAAAAAGGCTATTATGAGGTTAATGATCACAGGGAGCCTAAGAGAAGTGCTGATCTTGAGAGTATAAGAAAGGGGCATCCCTGGTATAAAGCCATGGTTCTGAGAGGAATACGCTATAAAGTGCTTAAAAAAGCTATAAAAAGACTGGGGGAATCCAGTGCAAAAATTGTTATTTATCAACCTCCGGTTAGTCCTGTCTGGTTTGAGAATACAAGAAATACATTCGTTGATGATGGAGAAAAACTGTTTGGAAGAATGTTGCGTTATGAATGTGCTAAATATAAGAATATTGAGTTTATAAACTTCTATAAATGGAAAATCCGTGAACTTGAAGATCATCATTACTACGATACTCATCATCTTAAACTTAAAGGAGCAATCCTTTTTACATCAATACTTGTTGATAAACTGAGAGGGTTAAATGTTATTTAATTCTGTCAACTTCACTCTATTTTATACTGTAACGGTTGTTCTATATTTTTTACTTCCATATAGATTCAGATGGGGAGTATTGCTTGGTGCCAGTTACTATTTCTGTTTAAGCTGGAACCCTGAATATGGTGTAATGCTGGCCGGAGTGACTGCACTGAATTATATTCTGGTAAGGAAAATCGGATCAGAAACAGATGGGAACAGAAAGAGAATCTGGCTGATTGCTACTATTCTGATTAGTGTCGCCCCTCTTTTTCTGTTTAAATATCTTAACTTTTTTAATGAATCTTTAAAGAAGATGCTGGGGCTTTTTGATTTTAGCTACAATCCGGTGTTTTACAAATGGATAATACCTGCAGGTATTTCATATTATACATTCAAGATGATTGGGTATGCTGTAGATGTCTATCGTGGAACATGTAAACCGGAGAAGCATTTTGGAAAACTGGCTCTCTATATCTCGTTTTTTCCAGCTTTTACCGCAGGACCAATTGACAGAGCTGATAAACTGATTGCCCAGTTCGGCTGTAAGTATGATTTTGATTATAACAGAGTAGTTTCTGGTCTGAGGCTCATCTTATGGGGCTTTTTTAAAAAGATTGTTATTGCAGACAGAGTAGCTGTTGCTGTTAACTCAATATTTGGTAAACCGGAAAATTACAGCGGACTTGAACTGATTGCAGGTACGATACTTTTCAGTATTCAGCTCTATGCTGATTTCTCTGGTTATACAGATATGGCAATTGGACTTGGTAAGATAATGGGCTTCAGGATGGCTGAAAATTTCAATGCTCCATACTTTGCAAAGAATATTACTGAGTTCTGGAAAAAGTGGCATATGTCTCTTACCTCCTGGCTTATGGACTATATCTTTTTGCCTGTAGCTTATAGCGTTTCCGGTAAGATCAGGAAGAACAGGTTAGTGGGAATTAAGAATGAAACCTGGGCTTATGTAGCCGGTACTACTGTAACTATGGTTGGCTGTGGTCTGTGGCATGGAGCAGGGATATCTTTTGTTCTCTGGGGAGCTTTTCATTCTCTATATATGATTAGTGCCTATCTTACAAAAAAGAAGAGAAAGAAGTTAAATAAGAGGGTGAAAGGGACTGTGTGGCAGGATATTGTAAAACCTTTCAGAGTGGCTTTTACTTTTTCCATGGTATCTTTTCTCTGGATATTTTTCAGAGCAGATAACGTAGATACAGCCTTTAAAATCGTGGGCAGAATCTTTGGCTCCGGTGAAACAGGTATTTCAAAACTGGTAAATATAGATGGCTTTGACCTGTGGATATGGCTTGGAACTCTGATAATAGGAGTTTTTGTACATATAGTAAGCAGAAAAGGGGAGAGAACAGGTGATGTGTTTATGGGAAAAACCCTTCCGGTAAGATGGGGGATATATTATCTGCTGCTATTCTCAATACTACTGTTTGGTTTTTTTGGAACTGAGCAGCCCTTCATATACTTTAAGTTTTAAATAACTCTTCTGCTATAAAAGCTTCGGGAAAGTATGATTATACCGGATGATTGACTCACAGAGCCAAAAGAATTAAAATACCTTTATCTGAAATTCAGTTACAGAAATTGTTATGTGAAGTAATTTATGCTCTTTAATTCAATAGAATTTTTAATCTTCTTTCCTGTTGTAGTATTGCTGTTTGGTATAATACCGCAACGATTCAGAAACTGGGCACTTCTGGCGGCCAGTTACTATTTTTATATGTGCTGGAAGCCTGAATATATCGTTCTGATTATTGTGTCAACAGCTATTGATTACTATGCTTCAGGTAGAATGGATGGAATTGAAAATCTGAAAGAGAAGCGTAAATGGTTAATATTGAGTCTCTTTTCAAATCTTGGGTTACTATTCAGTTTTAAGTATTTTAATTTCTTCAGCAGTTCTCTGGGAGATGTACTGAATTTTCTCGCGATTCCTTTTGATGCACCAGAATTGAGGGTGCTTTTGCCGGTAGGTATTTCTTTCTATACTTTTCAGACAATGAGTTACTCTATTGATGTCTATCGGGGAGTACAGAAATCTGATCGTAATTTTGGGAATTTTGCCCTCTATGTGTCTTTCTTTCCCCAGTTGGTAGCCGGACCTATTGAGAGATCCCGGAATATGCTGGCTCAGATAAAGGCAGATAAACATCTGGATTACAGCCGCATCAGAAGCGGACTACAGCTAATGGCCTGGGGCTTTTTTAAGAAAATTGTTCTGGCAAACAGACTGGCCGTGTATGTTGATGGAGTCTATAATAATGTAGATAAATTTACAGGGGTTCCTCTGATTTTTGCAACTTACTGTTTTGCTTTTCAGATCTATTGTGATTTTTCCGGTTACTCTGATATTGCAATTGGAGCAGCCAGAATTTTTGGTATCGATCTTATGAAAAACTTTGATCGTCCGTATTCTGCAACATCTTTTCCTGAATTCTGGAACAGGTGGCATATTTCATTATCAACATGGTTGAGAGATTATCTGTTTCTGCCGGTTTCATATTTGGTTCTTGGTAAAGTTAAAGGAGACAGATTTATGAAGCTCAGAGTGGATAATGCTGCATATGTAATCGGAATGACTGTAACCATGTTTCTGGGTGGTTTATGGCATGGAGCCAAATGGACATTTGTACTGTGGGGGGTGATTCATGGATTATATCTGGCTTTATCACACCTTACAAAAAAGTTCAGAAAGAGAGTTGTTAAGAGAACGTTTTTGAAAAAAGTTCCGGTTTTAAGAAAGTTTATAAATACTATATTCATATTCAATGCTGTATGTTTAACATGGATCTTCTTCAGAGCAAACTCTATTCAGGATGCAATATATATAGTCAGGAATATTTTCAGGTTTGATGGATATAATTTCTATTTTGACATGCTAAGTGTTGGAAAATTTGGGGCTCTTGTAATTGTACTGGCAATTGCAGCTATGGAGTTGATCCAGTACATTAACAGCAGGGTTAAAATTTCAGATTATATAGAACAGAAGCGTTTGTTAAGGTGGGGGGCATACTATCTGATTGTTTTTGTTCTGATTGTTTTTGGCGAATTCAGAGGCGGAGAGTTTATATATTTTCAGTTCTGAATAGTGGTGTAAAATATGGCAGATAGAAAAATTCTTATTAAAACAGGTATTAAGCTTAGCGTTTTTGTAGTGATCTTTCTGCTTTTTGATTTTCTGGCGATTCCCCGTATAGTACTTCTGCTTAATGAGCATTTTGATTTAAGGCAATACTATTGCAGAGTTGAATCTGCAGACATAATTGTACTTGGTGATTCCCACACCTCTTTTGCAATCTCTCCTGATGTTTTAAGAAAAAAGGGCCATTCCTGTATGAACTATTCAAAAGGAGGCCACTACAATAGTTTTAACTACTTCTTTTATAAGGTTTACAGGGAGAAGTTTAAAAAACCAGAGTTTGCAATAGTATCTGTACCTGTATTTTTTCTTAAAGCACCGGATTTTGAGGATCTTCCGAGACTTACAGGATCAGAAGGACTCAGGATAATGATTGAGGAGAGTAGTCTTGATCCTGCATCTTATGCCGGAATGGTAGGGAATCTGGAAGTGAATCTCTATAAATACAGATTTGCTTTAACTGAAGGTGTCTTCTGGGGGCTTTACGGAAAAATCAGAGGAACAGGAAACAGAAAAGCTCTTTATACCCCAATAGGATATGCTACAAATACAAACAGCAGTTTCAGAACAGAAACTCTGCTAACCAATAAGAGGGTTCAGGAAATAGAGAAGAACTGGGATGGGAGATATATAGATTATCCTGAGAGTGATTTTTATATAAATAGCGATGAAAATAGAGAAAAGCTCAGATATTTTGTTGAACTTCTGGATCTTCTGAATAAAGATGGAGTGAAGGTACTACTTGTTGAAACCCCTGAATATATATCAACTCTCAGGTATGTGAAAAACAGAGAGGATTTCTATAAGGGGGTTAGCGGAATAGCTGCAGAATATTCCAACGTTGTGTTTATACCTCAGTATGAAATTAAATCTATAGATAACTCAAAACCTGAGCTTTTTTTTGACGGAGGGAAAGGAGTACTTAATTCACATTTGAGTTTTGAGGGAAGTATACTCTATACAGAAGAACTCTATGATAGATATATGGTTCGGATTGATGCGAACCGTAAGGCTGACCTGCAATAATTTGAAAAATAGTGATGATATAGTACAATAATGGTCTTTTGGTAGTAAATGGAAGATAAACAGATAAATATTTATGTGCCTGGCTATAGGCATAAAATTGGTTTCTTCAGATTGTGGGGGGTAATGTTTAAAAATATTATCTCATCAAGGGATCTGATTATCCAGCTTTTTAAAAGAGATTTTCTGGCAGTATACAAACAGTCATTTCTTGGTATATGGTGGATTCTTATTGCACCTTTACTGGGTATAATTCAATGGGTACTGATGAACGCTGCGGGGGTTCTTAAGCCGGGGGATACAGGAGATATTCCTTATCCCGCTTATGTACTGGTAAGTACTGCTATCTGGGGTATGTTCCCGGGATTTTTTAATGCAGCAATGAAAACCCTTGAAGTTGCCAAGGATTTCATTATGCAGGTGAAATTTCCTCATGAAGCACTTATTACAAAACAGGCGGCAGAATACCTTGCGAATTTCGTTTTATCATTCTCTCTTACCTTAATAGTGCTTTATTTCTTTGATGTTGCTCCTGCCGTAGAGATGTTTTATTTACCTCTGGCGGTTCTGCCACTGTTCTTTTTTGCTACAGGTGTAGGACTTCTTTTTGCAATTCCAAATGTTATAACCAAGGAAATAGTAAAGATTACAGAACTGCTTATTAATCTCTTACTGTATGTAACTCCGGTAGTCTATTCGTCAAAAGTCAGTCATCCTTTACTGAAATCGATTATTAAATGGAACCCTCTAACTTATCTTGTAGGAGCACCGAGAGATTTGATTCTGTACGGTAAAATCACTGATCAGACAGGTTTTATGTATGCTGCAGTTATATCTTTTTTTGTATTTATGCTTTCCTGGAGACTCTTTTACATTTCTGAGGATAAAGTAATAGAAAAAATGATCTGATTAATTCATCGATAATATGGACAAAGTAAAACAAAAAGTAATTTATGATAGCTGGTATACGGTTCGCAGGTATTTTGTTGATAAATTTTTCCTGTCAGGTATCTCATACTTTAAAGAAGGAATGGATATTGTAGATCTTGGTGGGAAAAAAACAAATAAACGGGGACTCTTCAGTATTGAGGGGCGTGGACTGAATGTGAAATATGTTAATCTGGATGAAAGTACGGAACCTGATTACCTCTGTGAGATATCAAAAGTACCTGTAGATTCTGATTCTTTTGATGGAGGGGTGCTGGCAGAAGTACTTGAACATATTGAGACTCCGTCAGATGTTCTGAAAGAAGCTGCGCGTATTTTAAAAAAGGATTCATATCTACTGATAACAGTTCCTTTTATGATTCCTGTCCATGCTGATCCATATGATTTTCACAGATATACTGATACCAGGTTGAAAAACCTACTGGAGAGTGCCGGATTCGAAGTACTCTCTATTCAGAAACAGGGTGGCTTTGCTGCTGTATTGATAAATATGCTTAAAGTATGGAATTTCCAGATGGATAGTAGTGGAAAATTCAAAAGAAATATTATTAAGAAGTTAACTGGCAGAGTAGTCAGAGCTCTGGTGAAAAAATCTTTCAGCTGGGATGAATCTGAATTCTGCAAAAATAATAAAATGCTATCAGGTTTCACACTGGGATATGAAGTAATTGCCCGGAATCAGAAGGTGTAGGGAATGTCAGAAACAGTTGTTAAAGTTGAAGGTTTACATAAAAAGTTCTGTAGGCATCTGAAGCGTAGTATGTTTTACGGAGCTCTGGATGTTGCACGTAATATGATGGGCGTCAATACAGATAGTAGTTATCTCAGGAAATCTGAATTCTGGGCTCTTAAAGATGTTAATTGTGAGCTTAGAACCGGAGAAACTCTCGGAATCATTGGTATAAATGGTTCAGGTAAGAGTACACTTCTAAGGATGATAACCGGAATCTTTACCCCGGATATGGGGCGAATAGAGGTGAGAGGCCGGATAAGCTCCCTTATTGCTGTAGGTGCAGGTTTTCACCCTCATATGACAGGGAGAGAAAATATATATCTGAATGGAATCATTCTTGGAATGAGCAGGAAGGAGATTGACAGGAAGTTTGATCAGATAGTTGATTTTTCCGAAATAGAAGATTTTCTGGAAGCTCCTGTAGCAACGTATTCTTCTGGTATGAAGGTTAAGCTGGGCTTCTCTATTGCTATGTTCTGTGAACCTGATATTCTGCTGGTTGATGAGGTGCTGAGTGTCGGTGATCTCAGTTTCAGAAATAAGAGTCTGAGACAGATGGCGGAGTACAGAAAGAAAGCCAATGCCATTATTTTTGTGAGTCATAGTCTTGAACAGGTTAGTAAGCTTTGTAACAGGGTTATCGTACTTAATAAAGGTGAACTTGTATATGATGGGGAAACATATGGCGGTTGTGCAGAATATGAGCGCCTGACCAGAGAGTTACGACTGGGTTCTCATTCAGGTAGTCATGAGGTCGCAAGTGGGCTGGTATCAACTCTTGAAGGTTACAGAAGTGACTTTATGGCAATAACAGGGTTCGGAATATGTGACGATAATAGTGTGCCACTGAATGAAGTTCCCATGCACAATAACCTTAATTTTTACTGCGATTTTGAGGTTAGAAAAAATATCGGTGAAATATATGTTACTCTCAGTGTTCTTGATGAGCAGTGGACCAGAAATCTCATAAGAGTTGTAAGTAATGATTACAATAAATTCAGATTTACAGGACTTAAAGCCGGAAAGTACAGAATTTACACCTCAATGGAGGAGCATCATCTGAGTCCGGGACTCTACTATCCTCATATTGCAATCAGAGATGCAGATTCAATGGAAACCTTTGACAGAGTAAGAACTGATTCTCCTTTTATTGTTACTTCTGAAGCAGGTATCGTTGACAGAGGAAGTGTTATTCATGTTGAGGAGAAGTGGAAAATGGAGAAACTGGATTAATGAAACTGGCACTTGGGTTTAAAATAACTGATGGACCCTGGGGTGGTGGTAACCAGTTTGCAAAATCTGTTACACGGTATCTTGAAAAAAAGGGGTGGGATGTTGTTTTTGATCTGAAAGAATCAGACATTGATATGATTCTTATGACTGATCCAAGAGAGAACTCTCTCTCTGCATCTTTTTCAGTTAAAGAAATAAAGAAGTACCTGAAAAAGTATCCTGATACTGTAGTTGTCCACAGAGTAAATGAGTGTGATGAGAGGAAAAAAACAGATTTTGTAAATGATCAGTTGATGGAAGCCAATCAGGTTGCCCACCATACAATATTTATAAGTGACTGGTTGAGAGAACTGTTCTGCAAATATAAGAAATTTGATGAAAACAACTCTTCAGTAGTAAGAAACGGTGCAGATAACAGCATATTTAATAGAACTGCCTGTACAAAATGGAATGGTAATGAACCTTTAAAGCTTGTTACTCACCACTGGGGTGCAAACTGGATGAAGGGGTTTGATATATATGAGATTGTAGATGGACTTGCTGGTACAGGATATGAAGGCGTAGAACTGGAATTTACCTACATTGGTAATGTGCCGGAAGGATTCAGTTTTAATAACTCGAGAGTTCTGGGGGCACTTAGTGGTAAACCTCTTGCAGATGCAATTTCAAAGAATCATGTCTATCTTACAGGGTCACAGAATGAACCCGGAGGCATGCACCATGTTGAAGGTTGTCTTTGTGGTCTCCCTCCGGTTTACAGAATAAGCGGTGCGTTAACTGAACATTGCCGTGATTTTGGTGTGGGTTTTCACGGGCCGGATGATTTCAGATCAGCCTTAAAAGAGATGGTTGATGGCTATTCCTGTTACAGTAACCGGATGAAAAACTATCCATATACATCTGAGAAGATGAATTCAGAGTATGAAGCTATATTCCGAAAACTGCTGAATAACAGAAAAAAAATAAAGACTGAAAATAAAGGGCTTTTAAGAAAATTTTTTACTGGAAGGGATTCGTAATGCTGGGGGCATTTTTCAAAAAAACCTGCATAAAATATATTCATGATAGTTCAGACTGGGTGATTTGTGATATTGGTAATTCTCTGCACAGGGAATTAAAAGATAAGCGTTTCTGTCTGGCTTCTTCTTATAAAGAAGCAGGTCGAAAAGATATAATTCACTTCTCTACACGTTATGCTGTAGATTTCATCCCTTCAATCAGGAGCAGAAACAAGATTGTTCTGACTTATTTTCATGGGGATGATAGTGAAACCGAACTACTGGGAAAACTTGCAGAGAGTTTGAAATATATAGATATTGTGCACACATCCTGTGAAATAACAAAGTCCCATCTCATAAGAAACGGGGTACCTGAAGAAAGAATCGTAAAGATTCCTATAGGTATTGATGTTAACCGGTTTAATAGAGTTTCTGAAGCAGATAAAATCAGTTTGAGAAAAGAATTTGATATACCTGATGGACATCTTGTTGTTGGATCTTTTCAAAAAGATGGTAATGGGTGGGCTGATGGTAATGAGCCTAAATTAATAAAAGGGCCTGATCTCTTTTGTGATTCAATAGAGATAATAAATAAGGAGTACCCTGTTTTTGTAGTTCTTACGGGACCTGCAAGAGGATATGTAAGAAACCGGCTTGATAAAGCTGGTATAAAGTATATCCATCGTTATCTGTCTGATAGTGGTGAACTTAATACTTACTATGCTCTGCTGGATCTGTATTTAGTCGCATCACGCCTGGAGGGTGGCCCAAGAGCAGTTATGGAATGTATGGCAGCAGGTGTACCTGTTATCTCTTCAAAGGTAGGTATGGCGCCGGAAGTAATTGAGCATGGTAAAGATGGTTATCTTGTTGATACCGGGGATATAGCAGGAATGGCTGAATTTGCTCTTAAGCTTCATGAGGATGCAGGCATGAAAAAGAAATTAATAGTAAATGGTTTGAATAAAGTGAAGCGTTATGACTACAGTTTGCTTGCTATAGATTATATGGACAAAATATATGCTCCTCTTCTGAAATAGCCGGGAAATTAATATAAATGTTTATACTGAAAGCTCCTTAAGTAGTGTAGTTTGACTTTGGGCTTATAATATATGAGAATTACTTTTGACTTTGTTAACCTTTTAAAGAATAACCCGGAATGGAAATATGGTTCAGAAAGAAAAAAGAGTATTAATAGTAGTTCCAGCATTCAATGAAGCAGATGTGATCTCAGTTGTTATTAAGGATTTAAAAAAAGAGAACCTCCTCTGGGATATAGCTGTAATAAATGATTGCTCAAATGATGATACTTCGGTTCTGGCCAGATCAACTGGTGAAGCTGCTGTAATAGATCTGCCATGTAATCTGGGAATTGGAGGAGCGGTACAAACTGGCTTTATCTATGCTGAAAGGAATAACTACGACATTGTAATTAAATTTGATGGAGATGGACAGCACAGGGCGGAAGAGATAAAAGATATTTTATCTCCTCTGGAATCTGGTGAAGCTGATATGGTAATAGGTTCAAGGTTCTGTGCAAAAGATGCTGGTTTTAAATCGACTTTTTTAAGAAGAACCGGAATCAGGATCTTCAGAATAGTTAATTCCCTGTTAATAGGACAGAAGGTAACAGATAATACATCTGGTTTCAGAGCTTATAGTAGAGATGTGGTTAAAGTACTGGCAAAGAATTACCCTACAGATTTCCCGGAACCGGAAGAGGTTATATTACTGGGATGTCGTAATTTTGCAATAAAAGAAGTCTTTGTTAAAATGAGAGAGCGGCAGGGTGGCACTTCTTCTATAAGTGGTTTCAAATCCACCTATTATATGATTAAAGTACTGCTTGCAGTAATAATGTGTGCCGTCAGGAATCGTTAGACATGTTTGGACATTTTAATAATAACACTATTCAGTATATTGCTATTGCAGGTAGTCTGCTGTTTCTCTTTTTTATATTCAACCTTGTAAGAAAAAAGAAGATGCGGGAAGAGTACTCTCTGTTATGGATTTTTCTTGGAGTTATTTTTCTGGGATTGTCTCTATGGCGGGAGGGGCTGGAATCAATTTCTGCACTCCTTGGGATCGCCTATCCACCAGCAGCTCTTTTTCTTATACTATTGCTGGTTGTTTTTCTCATTCTGATACAGTTCTCTATTGTTGTTACCAGATTATCTGATAATGTAAAACAACTGACTCAGGAGCTGGCGTTGCTTAAGAATAAAAATGACGCCAGAGCTGAAGATGAGTAAGAAACCCGAAATTTCTGTTGTTATGTCAGTGTACAGGGAAGCTGTTCCTGTTCTGGATAGGTCTTTAAGGTCAATACTTGAACAGACATTCAGTGATTTTGAGTTTGTAATTGTTATTGATGAGCCGGATAATTCTGAGGCAATAGAACTGCTTAATAATATGGCAAGTCAGGATCCGCGTATAAAACTTATCTTTAATAGTGAAAATCTTGGGCTTGCTCCAAGTCTTAACAGGGGAATAGAGCATGCTGAAGGGAAATATATTGCCCGGCACGATGCGGATGATGTATCTCTTCCTGACAGGTTGGCGCTTCAGTCAGATTTTATGAAAGAGCATCCGGAAGCAGATGCAGTTGGTACAGGGCTTGGTTATTATGACGGATATACTGATGAGTTGTTTTTTGTACGGAAATATTCTGAACGTGTCGGAGATGAAATAAAAAGATACAGTCCTATAGCTCATGCAACAATCTTTGTTAAAAAAGAGGTGTTTGAAAAGTTTGGCGGATATGATGAAAGTGAAGCTTACAGATGTGGAGAAGATTATGAGTTGTGGTGCAGATGGTATCTTAAAGGTGTCAGTTTTTACAACCTTAACCTTAATCTGTATAAGTATTATCAATATGAGAATAATAATAAAAGCATCAATACAAGGCGACAGTTAAGAGCAACTATAAATACTAAGAAAAAATATGCAGGTTTTCTGGAATATAGTGTCGGAGACAGACTTTATATGTGTCTTGAGCAGGTGGCGTCGTTATTGCCCGGAAAAGTGATAATTTTTCTTTTCAAAGTAAGTCAGAAACTTATGAACAGGAATTAAAGGAGAAAGTTGTTATGTTTATGTTGGTTGTATGGATTTTGCTGCATTGGATTACTGTTACTATTTCTGTTTTTCTTATAGGTGACAGAAACCTTATATCAGGGGATCTGTTCAGCATTAAAAAAATAATTGAAATAGCATTTCACTGGCGTTTTATTGTTGCTATGATTTCAGCTATGATTGCAAGATTATCTTTTATGCTCATAAATAATAATCTTCTTAAGATTTCATGGCTTGCACAAAACTCAACAACCATTACTGCCATTATTTCTGCCGGAGCTACTATAATGGTAATTATTGCAAACTACTTTGTTCTGGGTGAAAGAATAAACCTGACACAGGGTATTGGATGTGTGCTCGTTATGGCAGGACTTTTTATGATTACAGCCAAATAGTGAGATGAATAATAGATATTTAAAATTTATACCTGCTCTTCTGCTTGTTGTTGTAACGGGGATAATGGTTTTCAACGTCTATTCACATCCTGTAAAGTGGGGCTACGATTATAAGATACATATGGATGCATTCAGACTGAATGCAGAGTCCGGTTTCATGAGTTCAGATATGCCGGCGGGGCTGGAGTATAATCCGCCTTTATACTATTACCTGATAGGTAAAAGCTATAAGATATGGAGCAGTTTTTTCATAACAGAACCTCAGGTATTTGTGAAGCTGTTCCATTATATCTTTTTTATTCTGATATATTCATGTTTTGTATTTCTGGTATTACCTGTAATAGTTACTGACAGGCTAAAGCAGGTAACGGCTGCTCTTATGTTTATATCTGTGCCCAATATTTATTTGAGTATGGTGATGCCAAGAGCTGATCATCTGTTCTTTTTTACTGCTAATCTTCTTTTTGCTTTATGGGTATTAAGAGGAGGAAGTAGTGGATTTAAATCTATATCAGACATATTTATATTCGGGCTTTTACTTGCTGCGATGGCCAATACAAGACATATTGCCGGCGGAGCCTGGGGTATCATGTTTCTACTTTTTTTATATGGTGTTATAAGGAATTTCAGAAGAAGCGAAAAAACACCCGGAATTCCGTCTCTTATATGGGTACTTCTTGTCTTTATTATGTCCGGGCTATTCTATTTCAATAATTTCATACCAGAGATTCTGGGAAAGAAAGTAGTCTATGCTCCTGAAAATCAGTGGATTGATGTCTATCACGCCAAGTATCGCAAACTAGGGGAAAGAATGGGGATTGAAGGACGTTTAGGGATGTTTTCGAATTTCAGATTTGACAAACTTTTTGAGAGTCCTAACAGAAAAGCCGTTTTCAGTGATATTGAAGCAGTAGATGAATTTGATATGGAATTTTTCCGAAGAGAGATTTTTTTTAAAATAAAGAAAAGAGAAGACAGAAAGCTTCTGCTGAATTGCTATAAAAAAGATTATACAAAAAATAAATATGTATTAAGAAGTAATATTCCACGGAAAACCATGCTGGAATATAAGAGTGTTCTCTATGGTGTATTAAATCTGGGGAACTCTTTCTGGCCACGCCTTTATGGAGATATGTGGGGGGATCACTGGTTATATTTCTCCGGCAGGAAGGGAGAGGATGTGAAAACCGGGCTGAAAAAACTTGTTTTTATTCTGGCTCTGCCATTTACTCTACTCTATTTTGGTCTGCCGGTCTATTACAGTATGAAGGGCATCAGATCTGTTTTTAAAAAGCGGTTACCTGAGTATGCTGAACTGGCAGGGAGTATTTTTGTACTCGGCCTTTTGATGTTGATCGCTTTTGTATGGATGGATCCTGAAACCGGTAAGAATAGTACTGTAAAATTTACGTATATTCTTGGGTATTCACTGTTTCCCTTCTACTGCATTATTAATTGGTTAAATATGCCGGGAAGAAGAATAAAACTGTTCTCTGTTTATATGCTGGTACTTTTTATGGTAGCTCTGCCTCTTAATATATTCTGGATTTGAAATGAGTAATAAAGATCTGTTTATTCCTTTTGAAAGGTTCTCAATGCTGGGGGGACCTGCTACTTTTATGAGAAACCTGAGAAAATACCTTGATATGAAAAATTACGGATACAGTTCTGATGATAAAAATTGTGGAGGTATGTTTTTTCCTATTGCTTATGATCTTGGTAGGGTTGAAAGAGTTGCAGCTCAGAAACTTCCGGTTATTCAGAGACTTGATGGTGTGCATTATGAGGGTAAGCATGGTGCTGCATATGCTGAAATGAACCGGGAATGGGAAATTATATACAATAGATATGCTACATCGGTAATCTTTCAGAGTGAGTATAGTAAAAAGCAGTGCTTCAGGATGTTTGGTGAAATACCAGAGAGTAAATATACAACAATAATAAATGGGGTGGATAAAGAGATCTTCTATCCTTCCCGTAAGCAGACTGATAATAGTGAATGCATAAGATTCATTACAACGGGATCTTATCGCAATATTGATATGCTGGAACCAGTTATTAAAGCATTTGATACATTAAGTTCAGAAATTAATTTTGAGTTGAATATTGTAGGTCCGGTTAAAAACCCGGATCTGGAAAAGTTTCTTGATCGGGATTATGTTAGATATCATGGAGCAAAAGAGCTTTCAGAACTGGCAGAACTTCTTCGGACAAGTGATGTATATATCTATTCACACCTTAATCCTCCATGTCCCAATTCTGTGCTTGAGGCAATATCCTGCGGTTTACCTGTTGTGGGTTTTAATAGTGGCTCAATGTCTGAGTTACTATTCTTTGCAAAAGAACTACTGGCGGATGTAAGTGATGAGGTTTTTCAGGTATATGAAGATTTTGATTATAAAAAACTGAGAGAAAAGATTCTGTTTGTTTGTGGACGACTTGAAGAGTATCAGAAGATTGCAAAAGAGCATAGTTATTTATACTCTTTTGAGAAATGCTGCGAACAATATCAGCAGGTTTTTATCGAGAATCAGAATAGTTATCGTGGATTAAAAGGTATGGATAAGGTACGTTTTAAAGTAAAATGGCTGAGGCGGAAAGTTATTGATAAAATCTTAAAATCTGGTGGTAATAATACTAATGAATAGGCCACTGATTTCAGTAATTATGTCTGTTTATAATGGTGCAGACTATCTGAATGAAGCTGTTGGGAGTATTCTGGCTCAGACAGTAGAGGATTTTGAATTCATTATTATTGATGACTGTTCTACAGATAGTTCAGCCGGGATACTGGAAACATATGATGATTCCAGAATAAAAATAGTTCGAAATGACAGAAATATTGGACTTACCAGATCTTTGAATATAGGATTAAAGCTTGCAGAAGGCAGATATATAGCCAGAATGGATGCCGACGATATTGCTTTTAAAGAAAGGTTTGCCAAACAGATAGAGTTCCTGAAGAGGAACCCGGAAGTGGCTCTATGTGGAACATGGGCAGAAATTTTTGGTATTTATGGTTCTGATAAGATATTTGATTACCCTTCGGAAGATGAATATATTAGAGGGGAGATGCCGTTTATAAACCCATTTGTTCACTCAACCATCATGATTGACAGGGATTGTATAGATGAAAAGGTTGAATATGATGAGAGCTATGTAACTGCTCAGGATTATGAATTATGGGCCAGGTTGGGTCAGAAGTATAAAACTGGTAAAGTCGAAGAGATACTACTGAAATACAGATTTCACAAAAAACAGATTACCCTGGATCGGACCGGGGAACAGATAGAAGCCGCTGATGCAGTAAGAAAGAGAGAACTGAACCGGATTGGTGTGTCATTTGATGACAAAGAGTTCTATATACACAGACAGATAAGCAGTGAACAATATACCGATAGCCTGGATTTTGTTGAGGATGCCGGGAAATGGCTAATCAGATTGATCAGGGAAAATGAAACTTCCGGTTGTTTAAAAAAAGATATTTTTATGGAGATTGTTGCAGGCAGATGGTACAGAATATGCAATTCGGCAACCAGTCTGGGGTTCAGGGTTTTCAGATTATACTTAAGTTGTGAAGAGTTGTATAAAAAACAGTCTCTGGTTGAGAATATGTTGCTTGCTTTAAAATCTCTGGTATATTGGAAGCTTATAAGAAAAGATCTTCCTGAAAAGATAAAAAAGAAATTATTTGAAAGAGGTGGAGCCGGGAATGGTTGATGTAACTGATTTAACTATAGTTTATGGTTATAGAGACAGGGAACCTCAGCGTGTCAGAAGATCTCTGGAATCTCTGAAAAAGCAAACAATCCAGGGGTTTAAAGTTATTATAGTAGATTATGGGAGCAGAGAGGAAATTGCTTCTGAAATGAGAACTCTGGTAAATGAATATGAGTTTTGTGAATATATATATTCCAACAGTGTAGGGTTACCCTGGAACAGATCCAGGGCTCTTAACCCTGGAATTCGGCAATCCCGTACAACTTATACTATGACTACAGATGTAGATATGATATTCTCCGGATCTTTCATTCAGAATATTATAGAGCAGGTAGCAGAAGACAGGGTAGTGTATTGCAGATGGCATTTTCTTCCTGAAAAGTTTTCAGACTGGAATAATACTGATATCTACAAAGGCAAACTGCCTATGGTTAGTAAAGGTGGTTTTGGAGGATGCTGTATAGTTAAGACAGAAATACTGGAACAAATCAATGGCTTTGATGAAACATATTGTTTCTGGGGACTTGAGGATAAAGATCTTAATATCAGACTGAAAAGTGTTGGCATAGAAGAACAGTGGGCCAATAGTGATGATATATATATTTTTCATCAGTGGCATCCGGTTGCTAATAGTGTTACACCAAATTTTATGCCTTCCGGTCTTTGGGGACGAATGGTAGAGCATATGTATAAATTACAGACTCAGCCGGTTCGTAATGATAGTAACTGGGGGGAAGTTCTGATAGAGAGGGATGTTCTGAACTTTCTGGACTCTGAGAAGAAGATAAAAAGAAACGATAAAGTTGAGATAGTAGATTATTGCCCGGTAAGAGGGTATGAAGAGAGTCAGGTAACAGATGATGTGATCAGAAAGTTTTATGAACTTGAAAGTGGTCATGCAATCGCAATAAGTAATGCAGGATTCCCCGGAGCCAGTTCGTTTGTTAGTTATCTGTTCTTTTTTATTAATAAGGTTTTGTGGAAAGCAGGTATAAAATCTGCAGTTGATTATAGAAAAAATGAGCTACATTCAGTACTTTTCGGTTTTATTCAGAGTAATATTGAAAATGTGAAAGATTACTTCTGGGGTAGAGGAACGGAAAGTGAATATCTTATAATAGTTAAAAAATAGGTAAACAGGTGTGTGATGACTGAGCATAGATACAGGTTTGATGATTATGATAATGATTTCTCCATAATGAGTATGACCTACAGATCCGGCTGGAAAGATATAACTAAGTTTGAATTGAAGAGCCTGATTGGAAGAAAATTATTAAATAAGAGACCTCCGGATATAAATAATGAAAATAAATTGCTTAATCTTGGGTGTGGATTGCTTGTAAAGCAAAGCTGGGTAAACGCTGATTTTTTCGAAATTACTCCCTGGAGTATAAACAGAATAAAGAAACTTGGTATTAACTGGATGCTGGATTTCCGTTATCCAATGAATTGTGAAAGTAATTACTGGGATGGGGTTTTCTGTGAACATTCAATTGAGCATATGTACTCTTTTCATGCAAAAAAACTTATTGAAGAGGTGTTCAGAACTTTGAAGCCTGGTAAATTACTGCGGTTATCTGTGCCGGATCTGAAAAAGTATGTAGACGATTATGTTTCAGGTATTAACAGAACAGAAGAGTTCAGGAAAAGATGGGATAATGGAATAAGTTCTCTGGCTTCCCTGACACAGAACTGGGGGCATAAATCTGTGTGGGATGCACAACTCCTGACCTTTATGCTTGAAAATATAGGTTTTGTGGATGTTAAAGAGGCGGAATATATGAAAGGCAGTGATTCCCGACTGCTGATTGATAATCCGGATAGAGTATGGGAATCATGCTATATAGAAGCACGAAAACCTGAATAATCTGACATTGAAGTAGAATAATGAGTATTGATATTCCTGTATTACTGATAGCTTTTAACAGGCCGGACAAGGTGGCGCTTATGCTTAAAGAGCTGAAAAAAGCAGCCCCTTCAAAACTGTATGTAGCTGTAGATGCTCCAAGAAAAGATAGTGATAAAGATGCAGAACAGTGTCGGAAAACTCTTGAACTTATTGAAAAGGGAATAAACTGGAACTGTAAACTGGAAAAATTGATCCAGAAGAGCAATCTTGGATGCAAATACGGCCCGGTTACAGCTATTAACTGGTTCTTTGAACATGAAGAAGCAGGCATAATTCTTGAAGACGATTGTCTACCGGACTCCACATTTTTCCGATTTTGTAAGGAGATGCTGGAAAGATACCGTGATAATAAAGAAATCGGTGTTATTAATGGAGAGAATCATTTAGGTGATCTTAAGCATACTATTAAAAACAGCTACTATTTTTCAGAAGTTAACCACTGCTGGGGATGGGCGACATGGAGAAGGGCATGGGAGAAATTTGACCCTGATATACAGAGCTGGCCTGAAATCAAAAGTAGTGGTGGGCTGAAATCTTATCTTTCCGATAGCCGTGCTGTGAAATACTGGCATGAGGAGTTTGATAAAATCTATGGAAAGGCAGATGTAGATATATGGGATTACCAGTGGAATTATGCATGTATCGTAAATAAGTTTCTTACAGTGGTTCCAGGAGAGAATCTTATTAAAAATATAGGTTTCGATGAAGATGCAACTCATACAAAAGATCATGACCTGATTGGTGGGGTAGAAGCCGGGGCACTCAGTTTTCCTCTGAAACATCCGACAGAGATTGCAGTAAATACTGAATATGATAAAATTGTTCAGAGAAAGTTGTTTTACTATCCTTCAGTGTTACGCAGGTTTTACTGGAAAATAAAAGAACTTTTCAGGAAATAACCGGGTTATAAGAGATTTAAATTATTATGAAAATATCTATAGTAACTCCTTCGTTTAATTCTGCAGAGTATATCAGGGAAACACTTGATAGTGTTTTGCTGCAGAAAGGTGAATTTTCCATTGAATATCTTGTAATAGATGGGGGCTCAGAAGATAGCACCCCCGAGATACTGGAAGAGTACAGATTGAAAGTTGCAAATGGTGAATTCACTGGTTGCAGGGAAGTTTTTTTTGATTATGTTTCTGAACCGGATAACGGTATGTATGATGCTGTTGCCAAAGGCTTTGAAAAAGTTACCGGTGATATTATTGCCTATATCAATTCAGATGATTACTATTTACCACATGCATTTGAACTTATTAACAGGGCTTTTGAGAACATAAAGGCGCTCAGTTGGGTTACAGGTATAAATGTGACATATAACTCCCTTGGAAATCCTGTTAATCATTCTCTTCCTTTCAGATATGACAGGAAGTTAATCAGTAAAGGGCTTTATGGAAAGTTCCTGAAATTTATCCAGCAGGAATCTGTCTTTTTCAGTAAAGAACTGCTTGAGCATCTTGATCTGAAAAAGTTTCGTGAATTCAGCTATGCCGGGGATTTCTTCCTGTGGAGCTCTTTTGCAGAGAGGAGCGAGCTGAGAATTCTAAGAGCTGCACTTTCTGGTTTCCGAACATCTGAAAATCAGTTGAGTGTCGTATATTTGAAGGAATATATGAAAGAGTTTGAAGATACCATATCCGGGCATACTGGTCTGGGTGATTATCTGAAAGGCTTTTTCTACAGATTAGCGTGGTATCTGCCGGATAGATTTAAAATAATGTTTAATAGTGAAATTATAGATACCTCTTCTTTAATGGAGGAGGAGAAATGAAAATATCGATTATAACTCCAGGTTACAACATGCTGGAGTATCTGATAAAATGTCATGCTTCAATTGTAGATCAGAAAAGAGCTGTATACGAGCATATTGTAATAGATGGCGGATCTGCAGATGGAACAGCAGAGTGGTTGACTGAAAATAGTATTAAAGGTGTTTCTGAGCCGGATAATGGTATGTATGATGCTGTTAATAAGGGTTTGAAAATGGCTGACGGGGAGATTATGGCCTATTTGAATTGTGATGAGCAGTATCTTCCGGGAACTCTTGAGGCTGTGTCTGATTTTTTTGAAAATAATCCTGATGTGGATATTATTTTTGGAAATATGGTTCTAACCAGACCAGATGGTTCACTCCTGTCTTACAGAAAATGCTATCAGCCACGGTGGAGTTATATCTCTGCATCACATCTCTATGTAGCCTCATGCACTATGTTTTTTCGCAGAAGAATAGTTGATGAAGGTTTTCTTTTTAATACAGCGTTCCGTGCGGCAGGAGATGAGGATTTTGTGGTAAGAATATTGAAAGCCGGTTACAGAGCAGCTTGTTTTAACAGATATCTTGCTGCTTTTGTTATGACAGGAAGTAATATGAGTAGAAATGAAAATGCACTGAAGGAAGAGGATAGGCTTTATGCAGAATCTCCCGGGTGGGTGAAGATCTTCAGACCGGTGCTCAATATACTCAGGTTAACTGAAAAGCTTATTTCCGGTGGATACAGAGAAAAAGCTGTAGTAGAATATGAGGTCTATGTCGATAGTGACAGAAGACAACATTTCTCTGTTGCAAAGGCAACTCAGAAATGGAAATGGGGTTAAGTTATTATATGGGAAGTATGATGGGAAATTTTGTGAACAAGAGGTGAAGTTGATGCCTTATGGCAGAGTAAGGGCAAAAATGGATAGTGTGAAGGTGAAGTTATGAACTTCAGAAACACTTTGATTGATTCGTTACTGATAGCAGCTGCGGTGTTTATGGCAGCCCTGATTGAAGGGAGTGCCTGGATACTTGCTGTAACAGTGATAATAATACTAACCGGCAGATCTTTTTTATCCGGGAAAGGTAAAGAACCTGAATCCATGCTACTGGGGATTCTTGTGGCAGGAACTTTGATGATGGGCAGAGCCTTCTCTATAACCGGCTTCAAAGCAGGCCCTGTTCCGATATATGTGACAGAACTTGTACTTGGTGTTTTAGTGCTGTTTGCGCTTATAAAGGCTGGCAGATCTGTCAGGAGCTGTGTTGGTTCAATTCCTAAGGATATTTTCTATATTCTGATTCTGTATCTGGTTTCCGGCGTAGTCTATATGGGTACAGGATATAGCACTAACGGAACCCTGGCTTTCAGAGACATCGTTTTTGGGCAATATGTTCTGTTTGTGCCTTTAGTGGTCCTTATATTCAGGAAAATTGACGATCTGGCATGGCTTACCGGATATGTAATCCCGGCTTCAGTGGGATTATTTATAATCGCCATGGCAAAGTTTTTCAATAGCTGTGGTGTAGAGAATTCAGTACTCTGTAATGTTGTTAAAGAAACCAAAATGTTTAATCTGGTACTCTATAGTAGTTTCTTTGTAATATGCCTGATTGCGAGTTATGCAAAAAGAAGTACACTGAGTAAAAGATTATATATTCTGGGTATATATATTTTTATGCTTACTGTAGTTCTGCTACAGGTGAGAGCTGGCTGGCTGGCTCTTGTAATAGCTCTGGGATTTATGGGATTTCTGATAAAAAAAGAGATGAAAGTGCTTGCCCTGCTTATTCCGGCTGTAATGATTACCGTTGTAGGAATAGATGCCATGATGGGTAAATATACAGTAAGAGATATTAAAGAGGAAATGGCCGGAGTTATTCCCGGAGATATGGATTCTAATCCCAGCGTAAATGCTCAGTGGCGTCTGGTGTTATGGAAGCAGATAATCAGTCAGATCGGGGAGAAACCTGTTTGGGGATGGGGATATGGAACCCAGCCGGATTTCAAATTATGGAATAAATATAAAGCCCCGGATATAACTACTGTGGGACACGGTTCAGAGATAATTCCCCCACATAATCACGGACTGGCAATTCTCTTTAAAACCGGTATTTTTGGTTTTTTGCTGTTTTTCGCTCTGAATCTCAGGATTTTTCTACTGGGGCTGCTCTATTTGAGAAAATGTAAGAACGAAGTGTTAAAAAGAGATCTTTACGGGTTGTTGTGTTCACTTGTATGCTGGCACTGTATTGCTCTGCTTTTTGATGTTCTGGAATCTCCGCCTACAGCAATATTCCTCTGGATAATCCTTGGGATGATTGTTAGTATAGTGGGGATTGATAAAAGAAGAGGTGAGGAGCTGGCTTGAATATCCTAACGGTTCATAACTACTACCAGATTGCCGGAGGAGAAGATCCCTGTTTTGAAGCAGAAACAGAAATGCTCAGTAGCAGAGGGCATACTGTGCTGAGTTATACTCTACATAATGATGATGTCGAAAAACTCAGTCGTCTTAAGTTAATTGAGAAGACTTTCTGGAACAGAGAGTCAGCCGTTGCTATTGAGACGCTTATAAAAGAAAATAGTGTGGATGTAGTCCATTTTCATAATACATTTCCCCTGATTTCCCCATCTGCTATTGAGGGAGCTAAAAAGGCCGGGGCATTAGTAATTCAAAGCCTTCATAATTACAGACTACTCTGTTTGAACTCGTATCTTGCAAGAGATGGAGGGGTTTGTGAATTGTGTATCGGAAAAACCTTCAAATATCCCGGAATCTTAAAAAAATGCTATCGCGGTAGTATTGGTGCATCTGCTATAACAGCTTTAATGCTCGGTTTCCATAAATTCAGAAAAACCTGGATTAAAAATGTTGATGCTTTTATTGCTCTTACAGAATTTGAGAAAATAAAACTGGTGGAAGGTGGATTGCCGGCAGACAGGATATTTGTAAAACCCAATTTTGTTGATACAGATCCGGGATTCTCAGAAGATGCCGGGAGCTATGCTCTGTATATTGGCAGATTATCTGAAGAAAAAGGGGTGAGAACCTTACTAAAAGCGTTTGGCAATATTGAGGTTCCACTGAAGATTGCCGGTAGTGGTCCACTTGAAACTGAACTCAGGGGAGTTGCAGGAAATTCTGTTAATAGCGCAGAATTTCTGGGACGGGTAAATGGAGATCAGATAATCTCTCTATTGAAAAAAAGTAGTTTTCTGATTCTTCCCTCAGAATGTTATGAAACTTTTGGACGGGTTATTGTTGAAGCTTATGCCTGTGGTAAACCGGTGATCGTTTCAAAGCTGGGAGCAATGAAAGAGCTGGTAAAAGAGAATGTAACAGGGTTACATTTTGAAGCTGGAAATTCTGAGGATCTTGCGGCTAAAGCAGAGAGTCTGTGGCTTGATTCTGATAAGTGTGAAAAAATGGGGATAGCTGCAAGAGAAGAGTATCTTAAGGAATATACAGTTAACAGGAATTATGATATGCTTATGGGTATTTACTCCAGATTTAAGGAGCCCGGAAATTGAAAGAATGGCGTAAAGAGAAACTTTTTGGAATCAGTTATTCAATAGTTGATTACGATTCAGCTTCAGATATTATCATTGAACGTGCCTCAGAGAACAGAAGCTTTGGTGTATCTGCTCTTGCAGTACACGGGCTTATCACCTCAGTAAAAGAGCAGAAGGTGAAGGCAAATGTTGACAAAATAGATCTGGTTGTTCCTGATGGTCAACCCGTAAGGTGGGCACTTAACAGTTACTATAAATGTAATCTTAAAGATAGAGTATATGGGCCTACTCTTACATTGCATGTGTTAAAAAAAGCCAGTGAGCAGAAACTCAGGGTATATCTTTATGGAAGTACAGAATCCACTCTTGATAAACTTGCTGCTTTTATTGATGAAAATTATCCGGGTGTGGAACTTTGTGGGATTCATGTGGATCGGTTCAGAGACGCTACACCGGAAGAAGATGAGGCTGATATAAAAAAGATAAATGATTCCGGTGCTCATATTGTTCTGGTGGGTAGAGGATGCCCGCGTCAGGAGATATGGGTAGGAAGTCATGTTGATAAGATAAATTCTGCAATGATGGCAGTAGGTGCAGCTTTCGATTTTCATGCGGGAGTTCTTGCGCAGGCGCCGGCATGGATGCAGAATGCAGGATTAGAGTGGTTGTTCCGGCTTATAAAAGAACCCGGAAGATTGTGGAAGAGATATCTGATTACAAATTCTCATTTCATCTATCTTTTCGTTAAACAGAAATTTTTCAGCAGGAGGAGTGCTTAATTATGAAAAAGATGTTGGTAACAGGCTCTAGTGGGCTGATTGGTAGTGAGGTTGTTTCATTCTTTGCAAAAGAGGGATGGGATGTATATGGTGTTGATAATAACATGAGAGCCGATTTCTTCGGTCCTCAGGGAGATACCAGGTGGAATCAGAAAAGACTCGAAGAAAAATATGACAACTTTACACATAGAGAACTTGACATAAGAGACAGGGAAGCTGTTTACGAGTTCATGAATGAGTTGAGACCTGATGCAATTGTGCACTCAGCAGCGCAGCCAAGTCATGATCTGGCGGCTTCAAGACCTTATGACGATTTTGATGTAAATGCTGTAGGAACACTTAATCTTCTTGAAGCTACAAGACGCATCAATCCAGAAGTTCCTTTTGTTCATATGTCAACTAACAAGGTGTATGGTGATGCACCAAATGAGTTGAATCTGAAAGAACTGGATACAAGATGGGAGTATGCCGATGAGGAGTACTATACTGGTATCAGGGAAGATTTCAGAATAGATCAGTCAAAGCACTCTATTTTTGGTGCATCAAAGGTTGCCGGGGATATTATGGTTCAGGAGTATGGACGATATTTTGGTATTCCAAGTTGCTGTCTCAGAGGAGGCTGCCTTACTGGTCCAAGCCATAGTGGTGTTGAGTTGCATGGTTTCCTGAGTTATCTGATCAAATGTAATGTTGAGGGAAGAAAGTATAAT
>CBDDBX010000022.1:0-40869 GCA_965225955.1 Candidatus Aminicenantia bacterium | reverse complement strand
TGAGTATTCCTGTTCTGGGCATATGCTATGGACTTCAGTTAATCGGCCACATGTCCCGGCATGGATATCAAAACCTGCTAAAGAGAGAGAATTCGGACTTGCTTCACTACAGGTTAAAAATGATTCTCCCCTTCTTAAAGATGTATCTCCAAACTCCAGAGTATGGATGAGTCATGGGGATAAAATATCCAACCTGCCTACAGATTTCACAGTTACCGGTTTCTACTGCAAACTGTGATGTTTGCTGTTATCGAATCAGAAGAACGTGGAATATATGGTGTTCAGTTCCATCCTGAAGTTGTACACTCTGAAGAAGGTCATGTAATTCTTTTCAAATTTCCTTTTCAATATAGCATCTCTGGAAGCCGACTGGAATATGGGTAATTTCATTAAGACTGAAATTGAACGTATTCGTAAAACTGTTGGTAAAAATAAAGTAATTCTTGGTCTTAGTGGTGGGGTTGACTCTACAGTACTTGCTCTGCTACTTAGAAAAGCCATTGGTGATCAGCTGGTACCTGTTTTTGTAGACACCGGGCTTCTGAGAAAAAATGAATTTAATGACCTGATGGATAAATTCAGGAATGATCTGAATCTGAATGTTTACCGGTATTGATGCATCTGCAACTTTTCTCTCACGTCCTGAGAGGAGTTTCGCTCGCCGGAAAAAAAAGAGAAAAATAATAGGCAAAACTTTTATAGATATTTTCAGTACTGTGGAAGACCAGATCGGCAAAGTACAGTTCTTTTGCTCAGGGTACACTATACCCTGATGTAATAGAATCTGCGTCAACCAAAGGCCCTGCTGCTACAATCAAAAGTCATCACAATGTTGGAGGACTTCCTGAGAAGATGAACTGGCAGCTGGTTGAACCTTTCAGGGAACTATTCAAAGATGAAGTAAGAGCTATCGGAAGAGAGCTTGAACTTGATGAAAAAATTCGTTAAACAGACACCCCTTCCCCGGACCAGGGCTTGCTGTAAGAATTCTTGGTAACATAACCAAACCAAAAGTTAAGAAGCTGCAGGAAGCTGATGCCATTATGATTGAAGAGTTACATAACTTTGGCATTTACAATGATATATGGCAGGCATTTTACAGTACTGCTTCCTGTTAAAACTGTCGGAGTTATGGGTGATGTCAGAACATATGAGAACGTCTGTGCTATCAGACTGGTGGAAAGTATCGATGGCATGACTGCTGACTGGTATGAACCCCCTTTCCCATTCCTTAAGAAAGTAGCAAACAGAATTGTTAATGAGGTAAGCGGAATTAATAGAGTTACATATGATCTGACCTCTAAACCTCCCGGAACAATTGAATGGGAATAGACTGATCTGAAAAGCCATGAAGGATACTTTTATACATCTTCATGTTCACTCGGAATTCAGTCTGCTTGGACTCCTGTCTTTCAGATAGATAAAACTTGTTAAAAAAGCTGTTGACCTCAACATGCCGGCTCTGGCATTAACAGATCACGGCAATATTCTGGGGGCAGTAAAACTTCTATAAAACTGCAAAAAAAGCATAAGATCAAGCCTCTGATAGGGAGTGAGCTGTATGTTGCTCCTCATTCCAGATTTGACAAGCCGGATAAAGCAAGAAACATTGTAAACTATCACCATCTGGTGGTTCTTGTTAAAGATAAAACCGGGTATAAGAATCTGTCAGAGTTAATAACCCTTTCTTATACAGAAGGATTCTACAGAAAACCCAGAATAGATAAAGAATCTCTTGAAAAGCATAAGGAAGGCCTGCTTATAATGTCAGCCTGCGTTCAGGGAGAAATCCCCATGCTTCTGCTCAGAGGGCAGAAAGAACAGGCTTACGAAGCTGCAAAATGGTACAAAGATCAATTTGGTGAAGACTACTACATCGAAGTTCAGAATCACGGCCTGCCAATTCAGGTTGAAGTTCTGCCTGATCTTATACAGCTGGCAAAAGATCTCGAAATACCTCTTGTAGCATCCAACGACGTTCACTACCTTGATAAAGATGATGCTGATGCAAGGGAAATCCTCATCTGCCTGCAAACAAATAATGTACTGTCTGATCCCAACCGCCCGATGAAAAAACAGACAGAGGAGATGTATCTGAAATCTTTTGAAGAGATGAACGAACTTTTCAAAGATATTCCTGAAGCAATTACAAACACTCATGAAATAGCTGCAAAATGTAATTTTGATTTTGTACTCGGAGAGTACACATATCCTGAGTTTGATGTACCTGACGGTATGACTATTGACGGATATTTTGAAAAGATATGCCGTGATGGATTTGAGAAACTTAAACCATCTCTTGATGGGAAGAAGAAATCTCTTGAAACTTATGAAGAACGCCTCACTTACGAAATAGATAAAATAAGGGAAATGGGATTTCCCGGATATTTTCTTATAGTATGGGACATTATCCGTTTCTGCTATGAAGAGGGTATTGCTGTTGGCCCCGGCAGAGGTTCTGTTGTTGGAAGTCTGGTTTCCTACTGCATGTCCATTACCACAGTTGATCCTCTTGATTATGATCTGATTTTTGAAAGGTTTCTTAATCCTGAAAGAATCTCCATGCCCGATATTGATCTGGATTTCGATCCGGACAGAAGAGCTGAAGTTATTGAATATATCAGACAGAAATACGGGGAAGAGAGTGTCTGTCAGATTGTAACCTTTGGTAAGATGAAAGCCAAAATGGCTGTCAGAGATATAGGCAGGGTTCTTGAAATTCCCCTTGCCAACGTCAACAAGCTTGCCAAGATGCTTCCTGAAGGACCAAAAGTTGATCTGAAAGAGGAGCTTGAAAACAACGATGAGCTGATCAAAGAGATTAAACAGGTTGAAAATGCCGATAAGCTCATGGATTTTGCTCTGAAACTTGAAAACAATGTAAGACATACCTCCATGCATGCTGCTGGTGTTGTTATTGCTCCCAAAAAACTTACGGAGTTTATGCCTCTCTATAAAACAAGAGACGATATTGTTTCCCAGTATGAGAAAGAGGAAGTTGAAGAGATAGGTCTTCTTAAGCTTGATATTCTGGGTCTTAAGACCCTTACAATCATTAAGAATATTCTAAGTCAGATAAAAGATATTGAAGGCATAGAGGTAGATCTCAGTACAGCACCTCTTGATGACGAGAAGACCTACAAAGTTTTCCAGGCCGGAGAAACAGACGGGATTTTCCAGTTTGAAAGTTCCGGTATGAGAGACTTTCTGAAGAGATCCAAACCAGATAAAATAGAAGATCTGATCGCCCTTAACGCTCTCTACAGACCAGGGCCACTTGAATCCGGCATGGCTGACGAGTTTGTTAAAAGAAAACTGGGTAAAGTACCAATAACATATATTTTCCCAGAGCTTGAAGAGATCCTTAACGATACCTACGGTATTATTGTTTATCAGGAACAGGTTATGCTCATATCTGTTACAATTGCCGGCTTCTCACTTGGTAAAGCTGACGGTATGAGAAAGATTATGGGTAAGAAGCTTGAACATAAACTTGTGGAAGTAGAGAAAGAGTTTATGGAAGGAGCTGAGAAAAAAGGCTTTAATAAGAAAAAATGTGCTGAACTATTCTCCCAGATAAAAACTTTCGCAAGATATGGATTTAATAAATCCCACTCAACTGCATATGGGTTTCTTGCATATCACACTGCATATCTGAAAGCCCACTACCCTGTATACTTTATGTCAGCTCATCTGACAAATGAGGCTGCTAAAACCTCTACAACCTCAAAAGTTATCCAGTATATTTCTGAAAGCAGGAAGATGAATATCTCTATTCTTCCACCATCAATAAACAAAAGCTATGAAAATTTCAGAGTTGAATCCAAATCTTCAATAAGATTCGGGCTGAAAGGCCTGAAAAGTTGTGGTGACGCTGCTCTTGCCAGTATTCTTGCTGCCAGGGAGGCTGGTGGAGAGTTTAAGGATTTTTCTGATTTCCTTACAAGAATAGACCTTTCAAAAGTTAACAAAGGCGTTGTTGAAAGCCTTATCAAATCAGGTTCAATGGACGATTTTGGTATTCACAGAAGTGTACTTTTTGCGTCTCTTGAAGATTCTGTTCAACAGGCAGTAATGATTGCAAAAAAGAAAGTTGATGCCCAGAAATCTCTCTTTGGCAGTGACTTTGCTCTGAACAAGATAACAATCAATCCGGCAATCGTTAATGATCCTGAATGGTCTGAAAGCGAACTCATACAGGGAGAAAAAGAGATTGCCGGCATGTATCTCACCCACAACCCTATTGAGAGATTCAGTAATGAGATCCAGAAAATCTCAAATACAGACATCAACCATATTGTGTCTGGAGAATTTACCGGAGAAAAAGTTAAAATTGGTGGAGCCTTTACATCTATTTCGCAGCGTAAATCCAAAACCGGTAATTTCTATGGGGAGATGTTCTTTGAAGATCTTTCAGGAAGAATAAAGGTTCTGGCATTTAAGAAGAGCTGGGAAAATTTCAGAGATATAGTTCAGAGTGATGTCCCCTATTTTCTGGAAGGACGACTACCTGAAGGTGAAGAAGCAACAAGTATCTTCCTTGAAGATATAACACCTCTGGAAGAGTTTCTCCACAAAAAAGCCAGGAAAGTATTTGTAAAGATGGATCATAAAGATCTTACAGATGAGTTCTCAGACAAACTGTTTAAACTACTTGAAAAGCATGAAGGAACTACGCCTTATAAACTGGCTATATATATGCCGGATGGTAAAAACGTCAGTCTTGCTGAAACCGGATTTAAAGGAATCAACCCAACTCTACTGATGAAAAAAGAGATCGAAGATCTAACCGGTCGCAATAAAATAGAGATAATATATTAATCAGCTCCCATAAGATCAGAAACTGGTTTCAGTGCCGGAATATTTGCAGCAATAATTTTCACAGCAGATGTAAGTGGAACGGCAAGTATCATACCCGCAATACCCCATACCCAGCCCCATAGAATAAGAGAACTCAGAATAACTATAGGAGAAAGGTTAAGACTTCCACCAGTAATTCTGGGTTCCACCACATTTCCAATAAGCATCTGAACACCAATCAGAGCGCCTGCAATTATAGCTACCTTTATAGAAAAACCGAACTGTAGTATCCCTATTATTACCGGAAATGCAGTTGCTATAATAGAACCGGCATTAGGAATAAAGTTAAGAACAAAAATAAGAAAAGAGATAAAAACAACCATATCAAGCCCTGCAATACCCAGGACAATACCACAGACAATGGCTGTAAGTGCACTAACTGAAGTCTTTATCAACAGGTAATGCTGCACCTGATACTCTATTTTCCCTATAATATCAGTAAACCTTTCTGCATCTTCACTCTTAAATGCATTTTTCAGTCTATCCTGTACGGAAGATCCCCCGGACAACATAAAAAGCAGGAATACCAGAACCAGAATAAGGTTACCAAGGAAGATTGCAAAAGATCCAAAACCACCGGAGATTACAGATGTAGCATCTTTTATGAAGGAACTCCAGTCTATTTTATCAATATACTCCTTAACAGAGAACATCTCAATATCAAGATCTTTCAGCACAGAATCTGCCAGTGCATTCATCTTTGAACTGTATTGAGGGAATTTTTCAATAAAAGTAGTGGCACCACTATATATCATCATTCCAAAGCCCCAGCATATCATTACGATACACAAAAGCAGCATTATTGTAGCTACTGTTCCGGGAACTCCGACCTTAACAAGTTTTTTCCTTATTCCTGTAAAAATAAAGTAGAGCAGTAAAGATATGCAGAATGGAAGAAAAACTGTTTTAAGTGCTTTCAGAATAATAGTAGATATTACAACAACAATGAACCCAAGAAACAGCTTGATATGAAACAGATCTTTATTAGACATCTCCATCTCCCTATAATTTACGCCCGGCTTCCAGCATCAATCTTTTTATCTTTCCTCTTATATCAGCGGAGGAATCATTAGATGCTGATTTCCTGAGAATAGTATCGGACTTTTTCCCTCCGATTCTGAAGAGAGCATCTATAGCACTCTCTTTAATCCAGTCAAACTCACTATTCATATATGGCTGGATAAACTTTACCGATTTTTCAGATTTAATTCTACCCAGAGGTTCAATGGCAACTGATCCTGACGGGCCACCACGCTTCAGAATCTCTATCAGTTTATCTTCAGCATCTATATAACCTATCTCTCCAATAACCCGGGCTGCCATTTTCATGAGCCCCGGGTCATCCAGAAATCTCATAATCTTCTTCCCCGCAGATGTTAATTCCAGTTTACCCACAAGTTCTATGATAGTTTCAAGACAGAACCCCTCTTCACTATCAAGAAGTTCAAGTACTCTCTCTTTATCAGCGGAAGCATATCTTGCCAGCAACATCTCTCTGGCTTCAGACTTTTCACTTATACTACCAGTTCTCAGAAGCTTAAGTAATTTATCCAGTCCAACAGTGTCAATTACAGTGGTCTGTCTTATCTCAGTAACCGGGTTCATATGATAAGGTCTTGCAGTAAGTAAGATTTCATCATCTCCACTTGCTTCTATAATATCATCAAGCTCTTTATACAGATTGAAACAGCTCTTATATCTGTCTGCAGGCCTTGGGTTTAAACATTTCATAATAAGATTATCCAGAGCATCAGGAAGAGATGTAATAATTTCAGAAGGTTTAAGAAAAGCCCCCTGTGGTTTTCTACCTGTTATCATAGAGTATAAAATTACACCTATAGAGTATATATCTGCACGTCCATCTACTCTTTTGGCACTTTCTCTCTGCTCAGGAGCAATATAGTCCATAGTTCCTATGAGTTCGTTGGTAGCCGTTAATTTAGATTCCTGCCCCCAGAGAGCTGTTGCAATACCAAAATCCCCCAGCCTGACACTATAATCTTTGCCCAGCAGTATATTTGAAGGTTTAACATCTCTGTGAACAACACCCTTCTGGTGAGCAAAATTCAATGCTTTAAGAACCATTGAAATAATTTTGAGTTTTATTTTAAGCCCTACTTTATGGTTATTTACTATCAGGCTGAAGTCTCCTCCACCCATATATTCTGTTACTATATAATATTCCCCGTTGTGTACATTACTTTCAAAAATTTTCAGGATATTGGGATGATTCAGGTTAGCTGTTATTCTGGCTTCTCTGAAAAAACGCTTAACATACTCTATATCTTTCAGAACATCTCTTTTGAGAATCTTGACAGCTACATTTTTATCAAGGCCTTTATGGTAAGCCAGGAAAACATCTGCCATACCTCCACTACCAAGTAGTTCTTTTTTGACAATATTCTGATTCATTCAGCCACAACGACCTGGTTTCTTCCACCATTCTTCGCCTTATAAAGAGCCTCATCTGCTTTTTCCAGAAGACCTCTGACAGCTGTGTCATGAACTCCATACTGAGCAATTCCCAGACTTATGGTAGTTTTGATACTATTACCGTTACTGATTACCTCGGAGTTCTCAACATTAATTCTCAGTCTTTCAGCAACTCTCACTGAGCCTTCAATCATTGTTTCCGGTAGAATTATTATAAACTCTTCCCCTCCAAATCTTCCGGCAATATCCTGCTCTCTTAAACTGAGATTAATATTCACCGCCAGATTATGGAGATATTCATCTCCAGCAACATGTCCATAAGTATCGTTAAGCTGTTTGAATTTATCAATATCAAGAAGTAGTACGGAGAAGGTTCGTCCGTTTCTTGCAGCAATTCTTGCCTGGGTTTCAAGCTCCCTGAGCATATGCCGTTTATTGAAAAGTCCTGTAAGAGAATCAATTGATGCCAGATTGAACAGTTTCTGGAGATACTTCTCCTCAACTTCATCATTTATTGTAAATTTAAGAACAGTTTCCCCTAAAGAGATTTTATCACCGGATTTCAGAATCCTCCTTTTCACAGATTCTCCATTAACAAAGGTACCATTTGTAGAATCCAGATCCTCAATATAGATCTGTCCCATATCATCAACCTCGTTAATTCCGATAAGACAATGATGCCCACTGACTCTGGCATCATTAAGTGTTAAAAGGTTTTCTCCGGCTCTTCCAACAGAGATACTGCTATCAGAAAAACGAAAGACTTTACCAAAATCAGCTTCGACTCCATTAACTACAGCAACTACTATACTTATTCCGGAGCCAGTATGACCATCGTTTTCCAGATCTGAAATTCTTCTTGTATTAACGACTGTTTTATCTACCATCTTTAATCAATTATAACAACTCTCTCATTCTTTTCAACATCATGAAAGACTGCAACATCTTTTACCTTCACAACACCCTTTCTGTAGTTCTGAGTATATGAGTACAACAGAACTCCTCTCATTCCATCATAAGCCAGTTTCTCTATTGAATCCACAGGAACCCCGTAAAAGAAACCTTTCAGTTCAAGTTTTTTAGGATCTTTTCTGGTGGTTATAACCGCCTTCTTCCAGAATTTCAACTGGGTTTTCTCTCCTACATAGGACATATTTACTGCAGAGTGCCTGACTTTAAGTTTTCTTATTAGAAAAAGATTATCTTTTACCTTGCTGTATATAAGAGGGTTAAGCCAGTTCACCGTTGCTGAAAACCCTGAAAAATCAATCGGTCTGACACGGGTTTTATACTTAATCCTGAAACTATCTGAATCACAATAATCCAGAGCCACTGCATCTATTCTGAGATTTTCATCCTCCACAGTAGTTGCAGTAATTGACTTAAGTTCAATATCTACACTTTCAGTTGTGAAACTCTTAAGACTTATGCCTGTTATTTCATCGACACTAAGTGCACCCATAGAATGTACGCTACTTCCAAATCCTGTATCCATTTCAACAAGATCACAATTTAAAGCTACGCTTTCATCTATAACATACGCTCTGATTTCTGAAGGAATTTCCTGAGACACAGCAGGTATAGCCACCTCCATGTCTCTTACTCTTATATCCCTCAGCATTCGCTCCAGAAATGCCGCAATTTTATGGGAAGCTTTTAGTTTTTGTCCTGACATATCGCCTTTAAAGCTGTTTCAACCCTGCTGAAAGGCTCAAAGATATCAACTGTCATGAGTACTGTTCTCAATATAGCAATCACTCTCTCCTGTACATCAGGTTCTATAGTAGAAAAGGTTACTTTGAGAGGACTGGTTGAGGATACAGGCTGAACCAGAAGATCTCTGTTATTACCACTTATCCTTTTAAATTCTCCGGCATCTCCAAGAGCTCCCAGAGTTGTTTTCTGTAACATTATTACAGGCACATCTCTTGTAAAAGGCTCCTTAAGTAGCTGAGCATCTTTTACAAAAATAAGAGAGGGATGATTCTTGAGTTCTTTCATGAGGCTCTTTTTTATAACCTCTTCATTTATATATTTATCAAGTACCTGCCCAAATATTATACGATGTATTTTGGTGGGTTTTATTGGTTCTGTATATTTAAATTCCACAGGAACAGAAGCAGCATCTGTTACCATCATACCACCGGAATACTGCTCACCGTTTTTCAGATTCAGAAAGTATCCAAACTTATATTCACTCATGAATCCTCCACATTTAATTATATTGATCTCTGAAACACTTTGAAATTCTTTTCTGCATCCCTCAGCCTTATAAACACTGTACCTTTTCTGTGGCGGACAGGAAGATTAAAACTGAAGTTCTCCACACTGGAATCACAGATACCATCCACAGGGAACAGAATAAACCACTTTTCACCATCTACAGAGTAGTTCACCTCTTTTACAATAGAAGTTTCGTCTTTAGCAGTGAATTTTATACGTCCACTCTGAGCCGTGAACCCTCTCATTACAGGAGCAGTGGAATCAAGCACAAAATATCTGGACTCTTTTTTATGTGTTTTTGCTATATTTGCGGGATTAACTGCACTATCGTCAGCAACAATTTTCAGGTTATAGACCCCATCATCATAAAGATCCGGTTTAATAGTGAAGCTTTTAACACTAAGGTCTTTCTTAACAGGTAACCAGTTACGATTCCCCTTCTTTCTTATAAAAAGAGAGTACCTGAGGGGGTCGTCATTAAGATCATAGGCTTCCCACTGAATTTTTACACCACGATTAACTTTCAGTTTACCCGAAGTAGTAATTTTAATACCTGGATATATCGGAATAACTTTTTTGCCGGGATTAATCTTAATCATTTTAACCACCGGTCTCAGATTAGCCTGCAGATAGTAAAAGGAGAAACCCGCCACTGCCGGCTTAACAGTCAGATTGGAAGAAGTAAGGGCTATCTTGATCTGGGCATAACGTTTACCTTTAATTCCTGCATTCGCTTTTGTGGGATCTGAAAAAGGAGGAGACCACTCAGACCACGTTTTGTCTGGTACAGCAGAGTTCCCACTTCTTATATAAACAACAGCTTTTCCCTGTCTGTTTTCCCAGTATATGTGTCCTATACTGGATTTAACACCCAGATCAAAAACTTCTGAAAGATATGTGCCTCTTGTTTTCAGACGTTTTTCAATAATATTCAGGGAAGCTGTATTATTCCCAAGCTGAATCATCGCGCCTTTATGTGGTAGCAGTTTGTACACCTGAGCGGAATCATTCTCATATATCTGATCATAAGTACCATCTTTACCCACAGAGTAGACCCTGCCACTATTACCTGTTCCCACGATAACTTTATCAATTCTGTTATCATAAGCTATGGAATAGAGATACTCTTTTGCAGAACCCCAGATTTTTTCAACAACACCACTTTTTGCAATTTTATATAGAGCGGCTTTCTCATTTCCGGTTTTTACTTTCTGACTGTCTTTGTTCTTAAATAGAGGTTCTTCTTTCTTTTTCTTTGCACTGAATGTTGCAAGTGATTTTGTTGCGCCTGCATAGACATTACCTTCTGCGTCTTCACAGAGTCCCCTGATTTCCTCAAAAGGAGAGTCATGGAGAACTTTTACCTTAGTATTTTCGATACTATAGATAACACCTTTGTCTCCGCTACCAACAAGAATTCTATTATCAGATGTTATAAAAAGAGAGATCAGATGCAGATCCTCTGATACAAAAAGTCTGGCGACTTTACCTGAGGGAGAGATGCGGTATACCGTTCCATTATTACCTGTTGCGCAGATAATATTACCCAGCCTGTCCTCTTTAAGATCCCATATAAATTTTTCCTGAGGATCAAAGAACACCTTCTTTTTCCCTTTGCTGTCAATCTTATAAACTTTACCATTTGGAGAGGTCGCTGCATAGACTGTTCCTGCGGAAGTAACAGTAAGTGCATAAACATCCGGTTCATCAAATTTAGCTATAGAGCTGTTTTTACCTGTAAGAGTATCTACCTTATAGACTTCAGCTTTATGGCCTGTTCCTATATAGATATTACCGGCATTTGCTGCAATAGAAAGGTAATACTCTACAAGAGGTCCTGCAATACCTTTCGTATCCCGCCCCAGAGACAACTGACCATCACTGTTAACCAGTGTCCCTTTGAAAGTGCCTTTCTGAAAAGCTTCAAAGCTCTCTACCTTAACTTTCCTGACTTTAACTGCATCCAGAACCATAACACCTGTTGCAAAAAGCAGACAATTTATTATTAGTAAACGTTTTAACATTAATCTTACCTCTCTTTAATCACTAGTTTGAATAGCTTTCTTCCTTTTACTACTGCCGGAACTTCCAGTTGATATTCAGCATGTGTTGAGTAACGGATAGATGTTTTATCAGCTGAAGAGCTGTTAAAAAGAAACATGTTGTTCATACTATCAGGTATATTCGCATATTCATGGCCTTTTATAAAAAGTCCTTTAGCAGGAGAGATTATCTTCACGTATAACCTGCTGTTCTTTCTTATATTATTAATCCCCCTGATAAGTGTACTAAGCTTACGGGGGAAATAACTTGACCTTACATTCTTACTGTCAAAAGCTGCTGTTTCAGCTTTGTCGGCTACCATTACATAAAAAACAGATCCGTTTTTGAGATTTGGAGCCTTTACTCCGATTGTCTGTGAAGCAGTTTTTCCGAGATGGCTTCTGAAATCCATCTTAACATTGATAATCTCACCTGCTCTGTAACTATTTCTATTGAGGATGACATTCTCAAGATCAAGATGCTGTCCCTTTTCCATGACTTCCACCTGCAGGTCCACTTTCTGGATCTTTACCACTCTCTCTCTGTTATTCAGAATAAAGTAGTTTATTGCTACCAGAAGATTTGAAAACTCTGCAACCGAAGCAGGTCCGCTGTATATATCATCAATTATTATATTTTTTTCACCTTCGATAAAAATCTTTCCTTTTACCTTAAGAGTGCTTTCCCCAATCTGAAAATACTCTGAAGAGAAGATATTGGCCATTGATACCGCTGTAAGATAAGGCGTCAGAATTTTATGATTCACCAGCTCCAGATTATATTTTTTATTTCTGTCTTTCAGAAAAATTTTTACCGGAATCATATAAGGCGTTTTACCAAGAACACCATGTATTGCAGAAAATCTGTCCTGCACCATAGTTCCGATCATTTCACCGGATGCTGTAAGCTTGAAACCACTCTGATAAGAAGGTACAACAGAAATTACCTCTGCTCTATGCATAGGAAAACTGACACTTCCAAGATTGTAGAATGGATGGCCGAAAGCATAGACTTTTTTACCATCCACATAACTTACTGTACCTGATGCGGCGTATTCGAAATCACCTTTTATAAGTGATATTGACACAGCATCAGCTGGTTTCAGAGAGAAAAAATTGCCTTTTGGCCTTTTATTCAAACGGTTCTTCTGAGTAAGTTTACTGACATTAAGCTTCTGAACCGGAGTGAAAAGTGGTTCCATCATACTCATGGCAACATTACCCATTCCTTTAGCTGTACCCATGAGTTTTATAGGATTTATTCCTTCTGCAGGAGAAAAACTACTCATCTTCATCACAGAACTTTTAAGTCTGCTGCTTATGGTTTCCAGATTTTTCTTATCGAAATCAAATTTGAGATTCCCAGGCAGAACAACCTTTCCGGCTCCTCCTCCATACTCCGATGTAGCAATAATATCCTCAATAGGCGTAACTCCTGCTATAGGTTTCTTTGAAAAAGAGAAACCATAAGCTACTGCTCCGATAATTTTCCCGTCAATATAGAGAGGACTACCACTCATTCCCTGCAGAATACCTCCGTTGTTGAGAACCGGAGAGTCAATTTCGACTATTATAAGATCCTTACCCGCTGCAAATTTTTCTATAAATCCCAGAACTTTGAAACTGAAAGTTTCAACTTTTGTACCCTTAAAAACCGTTCGTCCAATACCCTCCATCCCCGGCCTTACTGCAGCCAGTTTCATTATCTCCGAAGAGTGGAGACAGAAAGATATCAGAATAAAAAAACTTAGTAAAAACTTTTTCATTCATTCCTCTATAAATTTTGATACCGTCTTTAGGAAATCGTCTACCTGAAAAGGCTTGTATATTGCCCCATTGACGCCTATTTCTTCAAGATATTCACTGGAACAGTTGTGATCACCTGTCAGTAGAAGCACTGGCACAGCCGGACTCTCTTTTCTTAACGCTTCCACTACAGTTTTAGTATCAACATTATCAAGATGCTTATCCAGGAATATCAGACCATATTCATTCTGCTTCACTTTAGCTGTTGCCTCAGAAGAGTTTACGGCCTCATCACACTCAATGTTTTCGAGTTCAAGAAAATCTTTTACAAGTTCACGGATAAAAGACTCATCATCTACTACTAATACTCGTTTTTTAGCCATAAATCATATTAATCGAATAGTATGTAAAATGCAACAGAAATGAACACTACTTTTCTGCCCGGTCCACCACGAAAGATTCGTTTTCCACCCCGATTCTGACAGCTCCCACAGAAGCTGTAGTCATAAAACTGATTCCTCTCTCTTTTAATCTGTCAACCACCTCCTGCCTGGGAAAGCCGAAACGATTCCTGTATCCACATGAAATCACCGCAAAAGCACAACCTGTTCTGTCCAGAAAGTTCCCGCCTGAAGATGTGGCAGAGCCATGATGTGCGACTTTAAGTACATCTGCCCTGAGGTTACTACCACTTAACGAAGATAAGCGTTCTTCAGCCTCTCTCTCAATATCTCCGGTAAAAAGGAACTTGACTTTACCTGCTGATATCCTGATAACCTGAGAGAGATTATTACTGGTAAATTTACCTTCATGGAATTTTTCAGGCCACAGACACTCGACAACACTACTTCCGGTAAATTGTCTGAACCCGCTGTATATATACTTTACAGTCACATTATCCTTTCTGCATACTTTCATAAGCATCTGAAACTCCCTGTCCTCAGTAGCAGTAGACGACAACCACAACTCTTTTGGTTTCAGAACCCCAAGAATTTCTGTAATTCCTCTGCAATGGTCAGGATGATAATGAGATACTGCAACCCACTTTATTCTGATTCTCTTCTTCAGAATAAAAGGCAGTACCACAGACCTGCCAACTCTGAATTGAGAAAATGAAGAACCTCCTCCATCAATAAGAAGAGAATCCCCTCCCGGAAAAACACAGACTGCACAATCCCCCTGCCCTACATCAAGGTAAGTAACTTCAGTGTTATCAGGATTATAAGGAACAAAAATACTAATAATAACAGCGGAATAGAAAATCAGTGCAGAATATCTGACAAAACGAATCTCTCCTTTCAGAAGAATCAGAAAAGCCGGCACAACTGCAACCAGACATGTTAACCCATTCATGCCGGCAACAAACTCTCCTCTCAAAGGTATTTCAGTAAAAAGCATAAATACATCAGTCAGAAAATGTAGAAGAGGCAGGATAAAGGGGCCTGTTACAGGGGCTATGATTACTATAAAACCTGCTGAGAGAGTTAAAAAGACCAGTGGAGCTACAATAATTCCTATAACAACACCTAAAAAAGAGAAGCGACAGAAATAGTACACAGATAAAGGCAGAAGGAGAAGAACTACAGGAATAATAACTGTTAAATATCTCCTGATGAACCCTGCCTCCTGTGAACCAAAGGAACTCCAGGCCTGTAAAATACCAATGGTAATAACAAAAGTCAGTACAAAACCGGGGTTATATATCTGAGCAGGGTTGTTCAGAAGAAGCAGTGAACCTATACAACTAACCAGATTTACTCCACTGAAATCCAGAGAGAAATATCTTGCAATAACTACAAGTATGAAAAAAAGAAGAGCCCTCAAAGAAGGAATACCACTGCCACTGAATACCACAAAGAAAGATACCGGAAGAAGAGTCAGAAGAGATGCAGTTCTCCCTTTTACTCCCAGAAAACCTGCACCCGTTATCACCAGAAAAATTATTGCTCCTATATGAGCACCGGAAACAGCTACATAGTGATAGAGCCCTTTTTCTACAAGTGCATCTTTAAGGTTATTGCTCAATTTCCCTCTGTCTCCGAGGAGCAGAGCTTCAAGAAAGGCACGATTATTTTCAGAATCACTAAAGCTCATTTCCAGTTCTGCTCTCAGACGGTTTCTCGCTTCTCCTATGTAGCGAAAGAAAGAGTCTTTACTTTTCAGTACTTCCACAAGAAGAGAGGATTTGCTGAAACCTCTATAGTGAACACCTCTGCTGAAATCATATCTATAACCAGCATCTGTTCCAAAATTCCGAAAACCTCTTATCTGATAAAGTCTGGCGCTTATTCTTATTTTATCTCCTGGGAAAACCTCCCTTAAATCACCCTTCACATCAATAATTACCCTGCAGTTCACTTTACGTGCTTCACGTGACACCATAATACGCTCTACATCAATGATAATAGAAGTTGTATCAGTTTTAAGAACCGGAAAACCTGTAACATCCCCTTCAATATCTATATAACAATCCGGGGGTTCCCATTCAGAAACCCTGTTATACTCCCGGAAATACAAATCCCCTGCATAACCAGACAAAAACATTAGCCCTATAAACATAGAATAGACTGCAGCTCTACTATAGCCTCTGCCAGACAAAAGATACCCCGGAAGAACTGTGACTATCGACAATAGGAGAAACAGCCTGCCGTTACAGTCGGTTTCAAGAACCAGAAATATCCCCACAGCAGAAAATAATAGAAGCCGGAAAAACAGATTCTGCATTTTCCTGCCCCGGAAAAGAGAGAAACTCACCCATCAGAGTCCCACTTCTTACCCCATAACCGGAGATTCACTCCGGTTCATATATTTAATTTTTCTTTTTCAGTTTAAGAGCAGCTTTAATAAATTCGAAAATATCACCATCCAGAACTCTCTGGCTGTTACCAATATCAATTCCGGTACGGTGATCTTTTATATTCTGATATGGATGCAGAACATAAGATCTTATCTGGTTACCCCAGGCAATTTCTCCTTTTTCATTCTCCAGTTTATCTTTTTCAGCCATCTGTTTCTTCAACTCAATATCGTAAAGTTTCGCCTTAAGCAGCTTCATCGCTCTGTCCCTGTTCTGGTGCTGCGATCTTTCACTCTGACATTGAGCAACAGTGTTAGTAGGAAGGTGAGTGATTCTTATAGCTGAATCTGTCTTATTTACATGCTGACCACCTGCACCTGAAGCTCTGTATGTATCAACTCTGAGATCTTTTGGATCAACTTCAATCTCAATATCTTCATCAACCTCAGGATAAACAAAAACTGCAGCAAAAGAGGTGTGACGCCTCTTATTTGAATCAAAAGGAGATATTCTCACAAGTCTGTGAACCCCTAATTCCTGCTTAAGATAACCGTAAGCAAAGTCCCCATCAAACCTTACAGTTACACTTTTAATTCCTGCCTCTTCACCAGCCAGAATCTCTACAATCTGACTCTTATATCCCATACGTTCTCCAAAACGGAGAAACATTCTCAGAAGAATTTCAGCCCAGTCCTGACTCTCAGTTCCTCCAGCTCCGGGATGAATTGAGAGAAAAGCACTGCTGCTGTCATTTTTTCCATCCAGGTAATTTTTTACTTCAATATCATCAACAAAAGAGGCAAACTCCAGGAGTTCTTTCTCAAGATCCTCAATCATATCAGGGTCCTCATCAAGCAAATCAAAATATGTCTCCAGCTCTTCAACACCATTTTCGAGTTTCTCACCGGTATTCACTTCTGCTTCCAGTACCTTCTTTTCTTTAAGTAGTGCCGCAGATTCTTTAGGGTTATCCCATATATCCGGTTCTGCCAGTCTGGTTTCTATCTCCTGGAGGCGATCATTTTTTGTATCCAGCTCCAGATAACGAAGAAGATCAGCAGACATCTTCTTTAATTCTTCATATTTTGTTTTCAGCTCAATAAGTTCCATACAGCCTATTCTATCTGCAAACACAACCACAGTCAAATCTCCCGGAACCGCTTATTTTTTTGACTATTAAACATTGCTGTAATAGAATCCAACTATAATGAGTCTATTAAACAGGAACCTGAATTTTCTTAAAAAATCGATGCCCGGAACGGATGAACTTGTAAAGAACAGTTCCGGCAGAGTTGTGATTGAGCCATCAAAATCCGGTCTTCTTACTATGAAATACCGCGCAGACGACAACGAATATTATATACATTCCAAATTTCACCCTATAAACGAAGCGGTCAGGTCAGTTGCAGATATAGACTCCACCGCTGACCATTTTGTAGTTTTGGGGATAGGTCTTGGTTACCATATTACTGTTCTGGCAGAAAAGGTTCAGGAATACGCAAGAATTCTGATTATTGAGCCGGACCCTGAGATTTTTGCAGCCTCACTCAATACTGTTGACTGGGAATACCTCTTTAATAACAAAAACATATCACTCTATCTGAACTACGATTTGTCAGGTCTTCCTGAAGCAATTCTTGATTTCATTGCAGTATCCTCTTTCGAAAAGATGGAGTTCCTTGAGCTTAGCTCTCTTGTAAGATTCAATCAGACCTATTACCAGAATGTAAGGGCATCTCTGGAACAGGAAATAAAAGCCATACTTTACGACTTTCAGACAAGACTTGCTGAACGCTCTATGGTTGGAACCAATGTTCTTAAAAACCTCCCATGGATTTTTAAATCAAAACCCGTTAATAGTCTCAAAGATCGTTTCAAAGGAGTTCCGGGTTTTATAGTTTCCGCTGGTCCATCTCTGGACAGAGATATCCGTAAGCTGAAAAAAATCGATAACCGCGGGATAATTATCTGCGTTGACACAGCTCTGAAACCTCTCCTTAAAAACGGCATACAACCACATTTTACCGCTGCAATAGATCCTTCATACAAAAACTATCTTCACCTCATGAATACAGAAGAGGAGTTTGAAAACTTTGTTATAGCTGAAACTGGTGTAGCCTCACAGATTTTCAAAGATTATGAGGGCAGAATCTTTACCTCAAACCTTGGAAAACCTCTGATGAACATGATTGAGAGCACTATTGGTGAAATAGGACAAATAGATGCATGGGGATCTGTTATAAGCATGGCTCTCAATCTGGCAGTATATATGGGTCTTAACCCTGTTACTTTTATTGGTCAGGATTTCGCCTTTACAGATATGAGAAACCATTGCCGTCACACATCATGGGAAGAGAACTGGCTGGAATATTACCGCAACAGGCTGGGAGACCTTCAGAGAATGGAAACCCTCTCAATAGGCGGTATTGCCCAGGTAAGAGAAGAGCCGGATGTCTATGGCAACAAAACTCTTTCTTCAGACAAACTTCTCTTATACAAAAACTATCTCGCCAGAATGGCTGAAGAATTCAGGGATACAGAAATATTCAACTCTTCTGATGGAGGCGTTTTTACCGAAATTCCCCATATACCACTAACAGATTTTATAAGAAAATATATCTACAAGAGACCTGCAGTGGATTTCTCTGTAACCGAAACAATTCCCAGAATCAGAACAAAGCAGAAAGAGATTAAACTGATTAAGTTTCTGGATGCAAAACATGCATTCTTTAGAAAATACCTCAGCAAAACAGAGAAACTCATAAGTAAACTGGAAGAACTTCACAATGCAGATCAGATAAGTAATGACCTTACCTCTATAATGGAAGAAGCAGAAAAACTGAAAAATTCCCTATATCAGAATATGGATAATGGAGAACTTGTTGAAATGTGGTCACAGGCACCAATATTTACTTATCTCAGAAAAACCCGCTCCCTGAACAAACAGAATCCCGACGAAAACTATATAAAAGAGGTTGTGGAAATAACCCTTGACTACTTTACTTCTCTTAAGCCTCTGCTTACAAGTATTGTTGACAGTTTTAAAGCAGCAGTAAAGGAGATCAAAGCGCACTCTTCATAGTTGCCAGACTGGCAGAGAGTTTATCCATAAGCATTCTGTACCGGACAATCTTCTCACTGTTCTTCTCAATATCAATAGCACCTTTAAGTACTCCTATTGCCAGAATCAGAAGTTCACGCTTATTATCTTTATTAATATCCCATTTACTGATTACTTTATAATAGAAGTCAGCGATTAAATATCTTTTATAAGAGATCAACTCTCCATGCCGTATGTAACTACTGATCATATTCCGGGCATCTTCCACTACTCTGCCGACAATATGTCTTCTCCTTTTGAGAAACTCCTCCTTATTTACCAGACTGTTAATCTTCATTGAATCAAAATAGAGACCCAGTTCAAAAAGAGTTCTCTCAGCAACCCTGCATGCATGAATTCCACATAGATAGAAATCAGGAACCTGTTTCAGAGTTTTCCATGCTGTAACATAATCTTTCCTGTTATACTCACTAATAGCTTTTGCCATCATCCAGTCGTTTCTGTGTCTGGTGCCTTCAGGTACAATTACCTGCTCCATGCTTCCTTCTACGGCATTACTATATGCTTCAAGAAAATTGATATATTCCCCATTGAAATCCCCGGGCATAGTATTCAGTAATAACAGAATAGCGATAACTCCGGCAACAATACAGCGCTTCCAGTTACCAATTAGCAGCTCTGCGCCTTTTACAGCAAGAATTATTGTTAAAGGAAGGATAACAGTATTATATCTGGCGATTCCTGGCAGAAAGAAAGCATTAACAGCATGGAAAAGCAGCCATATCCCTCCAAGCACAGTATAGATCCCATCTATTCTGACAATAAAAAAGAGAGTAGTTAAAGATAAAACCATCAGCAAAAGATTAAACATCCATGCTGTTTTGAACCATGAAAATTTCTCCGTAAAATAGTTCCAGTAATACATGCGGAAATAGTTATAAGGGGTGAATTCCCATACAATCTTTCTTCCCATTATCCCCAGCCACCCGGTAAAATCTTCTCTTATATATTCCAGACTATCAAACCTGCCACTATCCAGTTCCACTGTAAGTCTTGTCCACTCAGGCCCTGGCCATATATTCATTGTTTTCAGATAATTTTCATTGTTACTGATGTAGAAATTAACCTTACCATTATATGTAAGAGTAACCATAGGAGTATCTCTCAGATATGAAGCAAAACCAATAGCTCCTCCTGCAAGTATTACTATTAACAGAAGAGATATCAGAACATTCTGCCTGATCTTCAATCTCTCTTTACTCTTTCTGTTTACAACCAGAATATATCCCAGCACAACAGGAAGAAGTATTAAAATATTCTGTCTGATACTAAAAGCTGCAAACAGCACCAGTGAAGAGATAACTCCATACTTAAGCTTTCCCGGTTCCTTAATAAACAGCAGAACCAGAGTAAGCCATAAAAGGTAGAAGAACACGGATACAGTAGTCTTCATAAGTGTCATAGCAAAGAAAATACCCAGAGGAGAGATTCCATATAAAAAAGCATACAGAACTCCCTTTCCGGGAGAAATCACGTTTCCTGCAAAAAACAGAAGAAGAATTATAAATGGGTTTAAGACATATAACTGAAAAGCTTTCTTCTCAACAACAGTTTCAAAACCACATTTATGTAGTATTGCCAGATAGATAAAAGTACCTGGCTCCTGCCAGAAAGCTTCACCAGTTATACCTTTATTAATAATAGATTCGCTGTTTTCAAGATTTGTAAGTTCATCAACTCTGGGAGTAAGAAAAAATATATGATCATCTTCATATAGTGATATAAAAGCAGTTGTTCCCAATATATAGTAGATAGCAAGTACAAGAATCAGTAATTTACCTGTACCCTGAGTTAACTTAAACATCTGCCTTACTTTTTCAGTCCTCTCAGATATTCAAGATAAGCACTCATCTCTTTATCATCTCCTTTAAGTGCCATATACTCTTCACAGTATCTTATGGCATCAGCCAGAATGGGTATCTTATTTGAGAAGAATGCAACAAGCAGCTTCAATCCCCTGGTGCTCTCTCTCAGAAAAGTAATTGAATTCTCAGCTCTCTCTTTATCTCCCATTCTTAAATAGCTGAAAACCTTATGAAGCTCCACTCCGGGACTCTGCTCCAGATTATTCAGAACCATAACAGCCTTTTTATAGCTGTGCATCCTTTCAAAGAAAATCGCTTTTTCAAAGAGCGGATAATCTGTAAAAGCTCTCTTTAACTCTGCTATATTCTGTTTTAAATCTGAAGCCTCCAGATACTGCAGGTATCGTCTCTGGAATGTTGCAGCTTTACCCCACTCAAGATTTCCAATATATATTCTCATAATAAGATCTGCAAAATCTCTTGGGCCAAATCTACTTACTGCTGTTTTCATGCTTTTAAGAGCTCCATTCAGATCCCCTTTGAAACAGAGAAGTCTTGCTTTTGAAAGAGCTGCAGCTCTTAATATTTCAAATGAATCATTACTCTTCTCAAGTTTCCTCAGTATTATGTTAACTGCGGCATAGTTACACTGTCGCTCAAACACTTTCAGCCTTAGCATCTGTATCATGCCGGAGCTGAGGCTGCCACTTTCCAGTTCTATTTTTTCCAGGCGGTTCAGAATAGATGAGGCCTCAATAACATTCTCTTCAATAAGTAATGCATGTACTTTCTTTGCCAGAAAGAAGCTGTTATCCGGTTCCTGATTAAGATAGTAGTTCCAGTAGGAGGATTCACTTTTATATACCTCTGTATGCAAAAAAGAGCTAACTCCCATAACTAGAACAAGTATAAGAGTAACAGGGAATACCAGAGATATCTTTTTCCTCCCGGCAAGCAGAAAAATTATGAAAAAGAGAAAGCCCGCAAATGGGAGTGCCATATATCTGGAAGATGCCTTAAATGGTTCAATGGATGTAAAAACCACAACCATATGAGGAATCATGAAGGCAATGAGCCCTAAAGCAAAAAGAAGCCTCCTGTTCTTTTTCCAGCCCCACCAGGCTCCTGCAAACAGGAACATAAGTAGTATAAGACCTGCAACCATATTAACAGAATTATGAAGACTACTATATGTTGCAAAGATCTGATGATTAAAAGGTAGAAGCCCGGTTTTAAAATAGAATCCTGAAGTTCCCAAAAGGGTTTGAATAAAACCCATCAGATCAGATGGCCATTTTAAATCACCCGACGCCATTCCCACAACCTGAGCTTTAACAACAAAGAAAATGAGAGTAAAAACACCCACTACTATGAGAGATTTATAATTACGTTCTCTTCTACTGTACTCATTAAGAACTATTGCGGGTAACAGAAGTGCCATTGCCTCTTTTGAGAAAATACCCAAAATAAAGCATATTACCCCGGCTACTGCGGGCATACTCTTCCCTGATCTTCCAGCCAGCTCCATACACCAGAGCATAGCAAAGAAAAAGAAGATAAGAAGGAGATCTCCTCTTCCCACAACCCAAAGAACATTATCCACATGAAGGGGATAGAGGGCAAAAACAAGTAGAAAGGGATATATAAGAATATTGCCATCCATAATAAGGTTAAGGAAAAGCATCAGAAAGATAAGACTTCCCCAGAAGAGAACTATATTCACATATCGCTGCCCTTCTGCACCCCAATCCTGAAAAAGAACAAAAGAGAGAGAAGTAACAGGCCTGTAGTACAGCCCTTTTCTCAGCACATTCCCCCTAAGATCCGCATAACCACTAACTGCTATATCCAGTAAAGCACCACTGTAGCTAACTCCCAGACCAGGTATCTGTTGAGAATCGTATATATATTCTCCTGTAACAGAAGGAATATAAATAACCCCGGTTACAATTATGACAAAACAAATGAAATATATTTTCAGGCGGTTACTACTCTGCATTTTCCACACCTGTCGACACAGTTTCCTTCACTCTCCAGATCACTCCTTTCGGGAGATCTTTGCTGAATACTCTGAGGCTATCTGCAAGTTTGCCAAAGGATTCCCGGTTCACTGCATAAAAAGAGACAGTATCAGAGGCACATATCACATTGGAAGGAATCCGCCACTCTCCGGCTTTTATCCACTTTTCCGGTAGTTTGTCTTTACTACCTGCAAACTGGAACAGTTTATCAAAAACCACAACAATATTGCACTTATTCAGATCTACAATCTTCTCAACCTCTGAAGAAGAGTATGTTCCGTTTTTAAAACTTTCGCCTATATCTCTGTTTGCCAGTCCCAGAAGGTCAACTACATATATATCGCCAATATAGCCAGTCAGTCCGATATCATTAACTGCTACAGATTCTCCTTTATAGAACTTATTAAGAAAAAGCCCCATTTGATACTGCTGCATATATACATTAACCGAAGCTCTTGCTGTTTTTCCTGAAATTATCACTGATCTTTCAAAAAAAGGCAGAAAAAGAATCACCAGTAACAGAGCATAAGCAGCCAGATCTTTTTTCAACATCTTCTTTCCATTAAGCAGCAGAGATATAGCTGCAATTATGAAAAACAGCACAATTACTGTGAGATAGGAGTCGTATCGGGTTCTGAACAACATTCTGCTAAAATAACCGGATTTAGCAAAAAGCAGATGCATTGCTGTAGTTAAGATAATAATAACACCGGATATTTCCAGAGCAGGTTTAACTTTGTCCTTTCTTATGTATATGAGAAGAGCTGTTACTCCTGCCATGCCCGCCAGAAGATGAATATTGTATACAAACTGTTTCACACCTTCATACAGAAAGAGAATAAAACCTACGGGGCTCAGATCAGGAGAACTCCCTTTAAGATATACTGAGTTTGGCAGAATAAACCAGCCGTTCCCCAGAGAAATAATCCCATATATAAGTATTGGAGCAGATGCAGCAAACATAAGGATTGCACCAGCTCTCCACTGTTTCATAAATATCAGTATAAGAATTACAGCAGCAACTGCAAAAAGCCCCTCAAATCTTGACATAGGCAGAAGAGCTGTCAGAATGACACCTTTAAGTTCTATATAATTCTGATCTCTTTTAACATCCTTTAGCTTTTCACACCAGTAAAAAATAAACAGAAGAGTCAGTACTATATGCAGAAGATGCTCAAGACCTGAGAAAACAAGAAAGTCTGTGGGTGCCGCAAACCATATAGCCAGAGCTCCCAATGCCGCGGGTATTTCAGAAATTTGCCACAATCTGAATATCTTAAAAAGGAAAAGAACAAACAGAACCGCAAGAACCATATTCAACAGCAGAGGCACAGATTCGCTGGTTCCAAAAAACTTAAAGAAAGAAGCCAGAAGAATAGTCCAGCCTAGTGAAGAGGATGAAGAACTGAACTCCCCATCATTAACTCCCCAGATGCCGTTTTCTGCAAAATTCTTCGCAATATCCAGATGAATATAGGCATCGTCATGGTTATATACAAAGACACCGCTATTAAGTTCGGCAATACTCATGAACCGTGAATAGAGAAATAGCAGAGTGCTTATTGCAAGAAGGGTAAAAAATAACAGTTCTCTCTTATTTTCTGATGAAACAAACATGAATTAATTATACAACAGAACTGTTTTATTATTTTGATATATATAAAAAAAGCCGGTAATTAATACCGGCTTTAGATAAATTTTTAAACTAGATTTAATTACTTTTTAACCTGAGGACCATATGAGAATGTACCGTCAGCATAAACGATATCGTTTTTGAAGTCGTCAAGTTCTTCTACAGGATAGAAACCTTCAGTTGCCCATGTAGGAGCGCCTGAACCGCCTTTACCAGGACTACCAACCCAGAAAGTGTCTTCGCCATCTGTCATCTGGATTTCAATTGGTGTTCCCCATCCATCATTTACAGGAACTTTTTTCATGTGGAAAGTAAAGAATGTGTAACCATTCAGATCTGAAGCAGTTTTAGAACCACTCATGTCTCCACCGAATTTGCCATTATCTGTCAGCCAGCTTGCAATACCAGTTGAGATCTGTTTAGCATCTGCCATAGTTCCTTTCTGTTTAGCTTTACCTAAAGCCATAAGAATATTTGGAATAGCGATCGCTGCAATAATACCGATGATTGCAATAACGATTAAAAGTTCGATTAATGTAAAACCTTTTTTGTTCATTAAATTCCTCCATTATTTTATTTCGTTTCTTAGTAGGCAAGTTCACTGCCAACTCAATTCAGACGGTTTAACTAAGTTTAACCTGAAAAAAACGACAATTTTTGTCACTTCTACATACACTTTGTGTCAAAATACCGTATCTGTCTCCGGTTTTCCGAATCAGTTCACTCAAACTACTTATTGCCATAACTATGTTTATACATTAGAATTTTAGTGCTTCATTTCAAAAATAAGGATTCAGGAAAAAATGAATAAGAAAACACAGGTTACCAGAGGCTCTGGAGTTCTGGAAGCTTTTCTTGCAAAAAAGAGAGCTGATAAAGTCAATTCTCTTATAAAGGAGGAGTCACTTGGTGGCAAACTTCTGGATATAGGATGCGGTTCCTATCCATGGTTTCTGAAGGCAGTTTCTGTTAAAGAAAGATATGGTCTTGATAAATCCCTCACTTCTGAAGTAATAAACCAGCTGAAACAACCTGACCTGAAGCTATCTTCCTGGGATTATATAGAAGAGAAAAGCCTACCTTTTACAGACAACACTTTTGATACAGTTACTATGCTTGCAGTATTTGAACATATTGAGCTTACTCATCTTGATAATCTCCTTTCAGATATCTTCCGGATTCTTAAACCCGGTGGGAGATTTATTATGACAACTCCTGCAGCATGGACAGATCCATTATTAAGATTCTTTGCATTCATAAATATTGTAAGCAAAGAGGAGATTGAAGATCATAAAGATACCTATACAAGAAATAAAGTAGCCAAAATACTCGCCGGAAACGGGTTTTCTGAACAAAATATTGAAACCGGCACCTTTGAAATGTTTATGAATCTCTGGGCCACCGCTGACAAACCAGTAGTACAACTCAAACATTGATTTGATATAAGGAATGCTTTAAACTTTATCCAGAATCATGGAGCTTAGGATGTTTAAGAAACTGAGTATAGTTATTCCCGCTTATAATGAAGAGAAAACAATTGAAGAACTGGTCAGAACAGTTATGAAGGTAGAACTTGAAGTAGAAAAAGAGATACTTATTATTGATGACAAATCTTCCGATTCAACTGTAGAAAAAATCACAAAGCTGGTTGAAGAAAATCAGGAAATCAGAATTTTCAGAAATGATGTCAACCGCGGTAAAGGCTTTAGCATCCGCAGAGGATTTGAAGAAGCTACAGGGGATATAATCATGATTCAGGATGCAGATCTTGAGTACGATCCTTATGAATATCCCAAATTGCTAAAACCAATAATTGATGGAAAGGCCGATGTGGTTTATGGTTCCAGGTTTCTGTCCTCCGAAGCACGAAGAGTCCTCTATTTCTGGCACTCTCTTGGTAATCGCTTCCTCACTTTATGCTCAAATATGATAACTAATATTAATCTGACAGATATGGAAACCTGCTATAAAGTCTTCAGATCTGAATTTATAAAAAATCTGGATCTTAAAGAAAACCGGTTCGGTATTGAGCCGGAGATGACTTTCAAACTTTCAAAGATCAGAGACATCAGGTTTTATGAAATAGGAATCTCCTATCAGGGGAGAACTTATGCCGAAGGTAAAAAGATTAACTGGAAAGATGGAATAAGAGCTTTTCTCGTTATGGGTAAATGTTTTTGTCAGTTTATTCTTAAAGGAAGTAAAATGGCTATGAAGCCGGAGGTTACCGGGAAATAATGACTTTTCTTAGAAAATCTGCTGAAAACAGCACTTTAAAGAGCTCTATACTATATCTATCAGCTGCCATAATATGCATTGCAGGCTGGCACCTCTTCTGGTTCATTACAGATGACGCCTTTATTGCTTTCAGATACATTGCAAATAGTCAGGATGGCTTTGGATACGTATGGAACAGACCTCCATTTCTTCCGGTTGAAGGCTACACAGGCTTTCTGTGGATTTTTCTTCTTGATATAATATGGACAATCACAGGTTTTACACCCCCTGAGTCCTCCAATGTTATATCCCTTCTGTTCTCACTTGGAACAATGTTCCTGCTTCTCAGACTTATAAAATATTACACCGTAAAATATGACCAGTCAGAAAAAACATTAACATATCAGATCATTGGTGCTCTGATTCTTCTTACCAACAGAGTCTTCCTTACATGGACAAGTTCAGGTCTTGAAACAGCAATGTTTAACTTTTTTCTCTTTCTCTGGTTTACTACGGGACTTAAAATAGATTACTCTTCTCCAGGCAAATTAACACTGTTTGCTTCTGCCGCTACTCTTTCAGCACTTACGCGACCGGATGGGCTTCTGTTTGTCTGCGCAACAGCAGTAGTTATTGCTGACTATGCAATAAGCAGTAGAGAAGTTCCTTTAATAAAAAGATTTATTCCTGCCTCTCCATTTCTTCTTGTAATAACTCATATTCTCTGGAGATACTACACTTACAGCGAATGGCTGCCCAACACCTACTATGCGAAAAGTGTATCAATGTGGCCCGAAGCAGGTTTACGATATATTCTGTCTTTTATTATGGAGCATTTCCTTATAATATGGATTCCTCTGCTGTTCTTTATTCTTAAAAAGTACCTGAGCTCTCTATCCACTGAAAGCATCAGTTCATTTATAAAAAAAAGAACTCAGCTTATTCCATTGATTATTACAGGCGCTTTCACCGCTCACGTTTGCTACTACATTATCTTTATTGGAGGAGATCATTTTGAGTACAGAGTCCTGAGCCAGATAATCCCTCTGATTAGTTTCTCTTTTATATATTTTCTCATTTTATCAAAGATGAGACCAAAATTAAAAATAGCACTCATAGCTTCCTATCTTATACTTAGCATACAGATTCCACTGATTCACTGGAGTCTTACTCACAACAGAGCTACCAGAACTGAAACCAACAGAATGTTTGTTCCGGTATCTCCTGCTCTGCCAACGATAGTACAACCATACAGTAAAAGCTTTGATTCAATGCAGAAATGGCTTATTGAACACTTTATATGTATAAGACATCAGGAACATAAAATATTCTACCAGTACATGGATTCAATAACCCGGAACGCTCCTCTCTATAAGTATACTGAGAATATAGAAAATCCTGTCTTTGCAGCTGTATGCGTTGGAGTTATTGGCTGGAAATACAAAGATGTGCACATTATAGATCTTCTTGGTCTCAACGACTATGTAGCTGCCCGCACAGAGAGTAAGAGCAGTGTCAGATTTATGGCTCACGAGAGATCAGCTCCTGTGGATTATGTAAGAGCCTTTATGCCTCTCTTTGCTATTAAGGGAAACGGGCAGATTGTTAAACTAAAAAGAAACCAGCCTCTCACAGATGAGATGGTGGAAGATATTGAAAAAAGATACCATTCATCTGTAGCTGCCAGGAACAACTGACGGTTTTACAATTTTTCCCATTTCTGCTAACATTGGCACCATGAAAAATCTCAAAGAATACATTCATTGGAAGAAGGGTAAAGATTTTCTGGGTGTCGAATTTCCTGTAATTTGCGGTGCAATGACATGGATCAGCAATTCAGATCTTGCTATTTCTGTCAGTAAAGCCGGAGGGCTTGGAGTTCTTGCAGCGGGCAATATGCCTCCTGAATTACTGGAGAAAGAGATTCAGATAATGAAGGAGAGCGGGCTTCGGTTTGCAGTAAACCTGATCACTATAGCGCCTTTTTATGAAGCGCATCTGGATCTTGTTACTAAAATCGGTGTCCCGATAATAGTTTTTGCCGGCAGTTTTCCAAGGAAAGCTGAAGTTGAGAAGGCAAAATCTTCAGGAGCAAAGGTAATCTGCTTTGCATCTACAGAATCAATTGCTCAGAGAATGATCAGCTACGGAACAGATGCTCTTGTTCTTGAAGGCAGTGAAGCCGGCGGTCATATTGGGCATGTTTCAACCACTGTCCTACTGCAACAGATTCTGTTTAATTTTCCGGAAGTCCCAATATTTGTGGCCGGTGGTATTGCAACCGGTAAAATGGCGGCGCATCTTTTCATGATGGGAGCAGCAGGTATCCAGATGGGTACAATATTTGCCATGTCTGAAGAGAGTCCGGCTCACGACAAATTTAAAGAAAAGTTCAGAAGAGCAAGAGCCAGAGAGGCAATGGCAACACCTCAATACGATTCATCTCTTCCAGTTGTAGCAGTAAGAGCTCTGAAAAACAGCGGAATGGATAGTTTTGGTACTCTCCAGCTTGAGCTTCTGAAGAAGCTGGAAAGTGGAGAAATCACAAGACAGAATGCTCAGTATGAGGTTGAACACTTCTGGGTTGGAGCTCTTAGAAAAGCTGTTGTTGATGGAGATATACAAAACGGTTCACTTATGGCAGGTCAGAGCATAGGACTTGTAGATAAAGTAATGTCCGTTAAAGATATTATCGAAACAATTAGTGCTGAAGCTGAAGAAGAGTTCGCCAGAGTTAGAGAATCTCTTTTATAATTATAGAAGGGGTGGTTAGATTTCAACTACCCCATCTTCTTTAACCTGCCCCTCAGTCAGTACATAGGGAGCCCCGGTATTGTATATATTATTGAAAAATCTTATTTCTCTGGAAACCATGTGAGTATTAAGGAAAAATGAGTTCATGGAAGTTTTAAGATAGAATCTGACTGGTGTTGTCAGTTCCCCTCCTCTGAATCTGTAACCACAGACTGAGAATGTCATTTTATTACCTTCACGGTATTTGGGTCTTATAAGAGAAATGAAAATACCCTTTACTGCCTTGTTCATAAGAGAACTCTGGGGCAGAACTGATGGCTTAAGATACAGGTTGGTAAACCTTGGAACCGGAAATATACTTCTTTCAGATCTATATCCATTTCCCGTAGGAGTTATTCCCTCTTCAACGACACCTTTAAGATCTGTTATTCTGTCAAGCCTGAAACCTTTATCAATCAGAAGAGTCTCATCTGAACATACTCCTTCATCGTCAAAAGGAGCTGAACCACACAAACCATGAGCACATGGATTATCCAGAAGAGTGATTACTGAAGGATAGTTTATATTACTACCGGTATCTCTATTACTATAGACAAATTCTCCCGCAAACTCTCTGAGTATCATTGAAGCTGCTTCCGGTGTAAAGATGAAACTACTATCTCCGGCATTTAGATCCATTTTTCCCTGAAGGGATGATATAAGATTATAAGACCTTGATATAAGTCTCACAGGATCAAGCATATCTGCAAAAACCCTGTCTTCTCTTGTTTCAATAACACCACCACCCATTTCAGCAGCGATCGAAAGAGAGAAAATAGTCTTTCTGTACTTTGCGTTCAGACCGCAGCTATTTTCAACATACCGTTTCTCTTCTTTTGCCTCAAATCTTATCTTCCCTATTCCCATACCAGGAAAATCAAGAGCTTTCTCTTTAATCGTACTGAAAAGCCAGGAGCTGACAGATTCAAATCCATCTTTCCAGCCGGCATCATGAATATCGACTGCAACGCTTCCGGTAGATTCAGGGAGCACAGAATAATAACTACACCCTTTTTTATCAAGAAAAGAGCCTCCGAGAAGCCGGAATGCCTCTTTTACTGCTGGCAGCTCCGGGGAATTTATACCAAACCCATATGGAAGCCCTGATTCCCTGAACACTCTCACACAAAAACGATCATTTACTGAAGAGTGTTTTGAACAGACGCCATTCTGGTACTCTACAGACTCTTTTGATGCTACCTTTCTGAATATTTCAGTGGCACTGAAGCCGGAAGCTTTAGCCTGACGGAACACCTCTTTCTCAACACTCATAACTTCTCACCACAAGATTATCTATCTTTACTGTTGGCTGACCCACCCGTACATGGATGAGCTGCCCTTTTTTTATACAACTGCTTATTCCTCTGTCATATCTGAAGTCATCCCCCACCATACTGATAGAGTTCAGAGTTTCAGCGATATTACCTTCAACAATAACTTCACCCAGAGGTTCTGTTATGCGACCATTTTCAATAAGCCACGCAGCTTTTATTCTGAAGAAAAATCTGTTCTTACTGAAAAAAACTTTTCCTTCTCCAAACTCTGCAGCATAAATTCCCATGGGAGTAGAATCAAGGATACTGTCCCTACTGAATCTTCCCGGCCTTAAATAGAGACCATACATCCTTGGTACAGGCATTCTTGAATATATTTCTGTTCTTCCATGCCCCGGGGAGCCTATTCCCAGCACCTCAGCATGGTGCCTGTCTGATATAAAATCTCTCAGCACTCCATTTTCAACTATATCTGAGCCACTAAATACAACACCTTCGTCATCTGTAACAATGTTCCCAAAAAAGGGATCAAGTTTATCTCTTACAGTAACAGTAATTCCATCAGCAAATCTCTTATTTCCCAGATCATCACAGGAGAAAGGCGATTCACCTGAAGCTATATAGTCTGCTTCAAGGGAGTGCCCCAGAACTTCATGAAAAAGTATTCCTCCATCCCCGGCATTAAGTATAACCGGCATAACATGATTGAGAGTTCTCTTCTTCTTTTCCCTGTAATTATCAAGCACCCCTGAAATGCGGTTCTTTAAACCATCAATATTAAATCTGGAGTTCTCAACTCTGCCTTCTCCAATCTCTATTCTGCCACTTCCGCAATTGAATTCAACATGTACAGAATAGTGCCTGAACATTGATGGAGGTGAAGCCTTATCACAATTGACAACAGCTCTGAAAAAAGCTCTGGCTCCAAATTTAACCCTCCAGCTCAGCTCTTTTTCACTACTGAGGAAACTGAATAGTTTCTCATGATCCCTGATAACTCTTTCAGGTACAAACCTGAGAGCTTCCCGGAAATCATTCAACTGTCCTGCATTATACCTATCTTTAAACTCTTCAGAAGCTTCGAGAGAAGGAAGTGAAACTGATGAAGCTCTGACATCATTACCATTCCGGCTTTCAAGAACACCACATGTATTGTTAACCTGATACTGCTGCTGGTCCTCTTCCACCATCATAAAATGAGCTATGTTCTCTTCAAAAAGATTAAAATCCCTTTTGCCCATAATTAATATCTTATCTTAAAAGCAGAGTTATTCAGGATTTACCTCTTCCTCTGTTTTGTGAAGTTTAAGAGATGATCCATAACTCCAACCCTTGCCTTTCTTATCTCTCAATTCAATATTTATTGTATCTTCAAGCAGCGTTTTATCTTCTCTGTTCAATACAATTCTTCTTATCGCCTGTTTCAATCTTATCTTTCCCCAGACTTTTATATCTACACGACTACTACCTTCAATTCTTATAACCTCATCTGTAATTTCAAGAATTTTGTAATTAAGCCTCACAGGTTTTCTCTGCCTGAACTTAACAAACCTTCCCATACTTCTGGATGCAAGATTCATAACCCCCATAAAGACTCTCGAGAATTTGATCTCTTCACTGAGCCAGGTTCTGTCGGGCATCTCTACAAGAGCGTCTGCAGTAACTCCGGATGGCATGTACGAATGATTGTATACCCTGAGCATTACTGCAAGAATTCTGTAAATATTAAATGCAGTGGTGAACTTCTTCATATAAGTGGGATGCTCCATCTCCACATTTACATATATTTTTCCTATTCGCCCATCACTTCCCCTATTGAACTGTAACATTTTAGGATTCCGTGATGTTATGTAAAAGGGATATCTGCGATTTACCTCATCTTTGCATGTTTTCCAGAAATGAGGCACCTCTTCTTCGAATTTTTTAATTTTCCTGTCTCTGAAATTTTCAGCTCTTGAGATATTGTAATCTGCAGTAAGAATAGACAGGGAGTGTCCTGACATACCATGAGTTCTCATCATATATCCCGGAGCATCAATATCCTGAAAACTAAAAACTTCATTGCGATCTTCATCAGCTTTTACACTGAAAATTGCTGAAGCACCGGCTTCATAGAACTGACGGAAAGATTTAATCAGCAGAATCCGGCCTTTCATATCTCCTCTTATAGAAAAAGAGAATTTGTATTTCCGTTCTGTATTACTATCTTCTGCAGAGAGAGCCCCTGAGATCAATATTATTAAAACAGTAAAAATCTTCTTAAGTGAACATTGGAGCATATAATATTATACACCACTAAATGTAAAATAAAAATTATCAGCCGTAGACTCTACTCACAGAAAGAGTCAAATTGACACTCTCTCATTACATACTCTATAATTTCTATAGAACCATTGTCCGGTAACAGCAACTAATGAAAAAAAGCGTTGAGATACCCATTATTAAAGGCCTGCTAAAAAGATTTACTCCAGCTCCTGCGTCCGGTATGAAAAGACCTGTTAACTATACCCCGGGAGCAGCAAAAAAATGATATTTACAAATCCCTTGTTCATAAGCATTGCAACTCTCTCCTATATTGCTCTCTGTTTCTTCACATCTGTTTCAGGCAAGTGGAAGATACTCTCTGCTGGTTCAATAATTTTCTATACACTTTATTCACCACTGAACATGTTATTAATTACCCTGACCACTGCAGGAGATATGTATTTTACAAGAAGTTTCAGCAGACAACCTGAACGTAACCAGCTTGTAAAAGCTATCTTACTGAACCTTACTCCTCTCTTTCTTTTTAAATTTCTGCATACTGTTTCAGAAACCGGACTTAAATTTGAGGGTGATGCTATCATACTTCCCCTGGGAATCTCATATTTCACCTTCAGAAAAATCAGCTACCTTATTGATTGTTACAGAGGCAATACTACACATATAAGCAGTATTATCCGACTGCTTCTCTATTACCTGTATCTTCCCTCTGTGGTTGCAGGACCTATTGAGAGGGCAGGTAATTTTTTCAGTAATCTGGCAGCTGATAAAGATCTCTCCTGTTACAATCTTCGTGTTGAATCTCTTAGAAGAACAGGTGTAGGGTTATTAAAGAAATTTGCAATAGCCAATTATCTGGCAACTTTCACAAGTAGTGCTTTTTCGACTCAGGGCTCTGACGGTGATCCTTTAATTACAATAGCAATTTTTCTCTACTCTCTGGAGATCTATATGGATTTTTCCGGTTACACCGATATAGCTATTGGATTATCGGGACTTGCAGGCATTCCGTTACCGGAAAACTTCAGCAAACCATACAGTGCAACCAGTCTGTCTCAATTCTGGCAAAGATGGCACATCACGCTTACCCAGTGGTTGAGGGATTACATCTTCCTTCCATTGGCCATGAAACTATCCGGTAGGTTCAGAGGCATAAGGAGTGACTATATCAACTACACCCTGTCCTCAGTTCTCACAATGACAATTTGCGGCCTGTGGCACGGTTTCACTGTAACATTTCTTCTATGGGGCTCTATTCACGGAGTGATACTGTCAATTGGTTTTGTAACAAAAAAACTGAGAAAAAGAGTTATAAAAAAATTCCGGTTTAATCAGTTAACCGGGGCTCTGAAGTATTTCAGAATATCTGTAACCTTTCTGACAGTTACAGTTTTATGGGTACTGTTCAGAGCCTCCTCTACAGGCGACGCTCTGAGCACTATTACCAGAGGTATTAAAGGAATCCCAAAGATCCCATCAATAATGCCTGAATTACTTAACATGCCCAGCCTCATTGCTCCATTACTCTTTACACTGTTTACAATACTTTTCGAAAAATATATTAAGAAGAGTCATACTCTTATCAGGTGGACCTTATACTTTGTTCTTGTTTCTGCAGTTACCGCAACACTTATCATAAACAATGGTTCCACGATTCCCGGAGAGTTCATATACAATGGTTTTTAAGAAACTTACCTTACTCCTTATCCCAGCTGCAATTACAGCTGCCTTTATGATAACCCTTATACCGGAAAACTCTGAACCGCTCCTCACCAATCGTATAAGTTTTGATTCAAAAGCCCGGTATATAAGAAACCTCAAGCCTGAAAACCCGGATCTGATAGTTCTGGGTTCTTCAATTTCATTAAATAACGTAAACTCTGACACCATTGCATCCTGCACAGGAACTTCAAAATTTCTGAATCTATCTGTCTGGAGCCTCAATATCGAAGCTATACTTATGCTGGCCCGCTACTATGTGAACAGATATTCTCCAAAAGTTATAATAACTGCTACATCTCCGGTGGATTTTAATAATGAGCACTCCTTCCCTGATTTCAGTTCTTCTATCAGTCGTATGAACAGATACATTAATCAATGGCCTGACTGGTATTTTTATTTAACAAGATACAATTTATCTGCCATCAGTAAAAGAGCTGAAACCCTCAGAAAATACAGCGATCCAGGGCACAGCAAATCTCTATGTTTCGATTTTGCAGGAGGTGTTCCGCTGACAGTCAAAAATGCAGATAAAAACCCATTTCACCTTAAACAGACGATGAAGTTCATGCAGGAGAAACACTACAAAGCACTTGATGAACTCTGCTCTTTTCTGAAAAAGAAGAATATCAGGTTCTTTCTTGTGCAATCCCCGACTCACCCGTACTTTATTGAAAATAACAGTTCAGAAAAAAGATTCCGCAAACACATTGAACGCATAAAATCCATAGTCAGCAGGTACAATCACAATTTCCTGGATCTCAGCAGTAATACTATCTACGAACAGGATGATTTTGCAGATAATATTCATCTTCAGACTAAAGGTGCTATAAAATTCACACATTTAATGATGCAGAAAGTTGCTCCGGTAATAAGTAAATCAAACTGAATTCCACAATTTATCCAATCTTGACTTTCCCCGTTAAAGGTGATAGCTTCAGAGTTTATATTAATGAGGAGAAAAGATTGAAAGCACTGATTATAGCAGCAGGAATGGGCACCAGATTATCTGATATGGGAGACTCAAAACCCATGATAACTCTTAAAGGGAAACCTCTTATTGAATGGACTATAACAAGGGCGCACAGTGCCGGAATTAAAGAGTTTGTTGTTGTTACCGGATACAACAGGGAAAAACTTGAGCCACATCTTAAGCATATTTCTGAAGAGTACAATATCCCGATAGAAATAGTATTCAACCCTGAATGGACAAAACCAAACGGCCTTTCAGTACTTGCTGCAAAGAAGTATCTCAGAGAAAATTTCCTTCTTCTCATGTCTGACCATCTTTTTGATCCTTCAATACTGCGCGATCTTATTAATGAACAGATGAACCATAATGGGATCATTCTCGGAGTTGACACACGAATTGACAACAACCCTCTTGTTGACATGGAAGATGTGACCAGAGTATTTCAGGAAGGCAACAGAATTGTTGATATAAACAAGCTGATTGAGCGCTACAATGCGTTCGATACAGGTATGTTTAAATGTAATCCGGTTCTCTTTGATGCTATTGAAAAGAGTGCCGGTTCCGGTGAGTTTTCACTATCCGGGGGAATTAAGACTCTGGCTGCTGAAGGCAATGCCCTGACAATGGATATTGGAAGCAGATTCTGGCTGGATGTGGATGATGAAGCGGGTTATAAAAAAGCTCTGGATTATAAGTTCGACATTTAATAAATAAACGCTCACTAACTATTGCAAACCACACCTGCAGGTGATAAAATAGATCTGCAGGTGAGCAATGAAACACAATCTGAAAACAGTTACAACAACTCTATTATGTCTTTTAATTATCAGTAGTACTATCAGTGCCGATTCAGACGTAAAGCAGATCACTCTTGAAGAGGCTCTAAGTAAGGTAATGTCTGTTCATCCTTCGGTAAAAAACAGCTCCCTTGAAGTAGCAAAAACCCAGCTTCTCATTAAAGAAGTCAGAATGAGCCGTTTCGTACCGGTTCTGAAGTTAAGTGGAAAAACCGGAGTTGTTCCTGAAGCAAGAGGTGACATTTTCAGTTCTCAGGATAACCAGACAGATCTGGATGGACTTGGCCCCTTTTATAAGCTTGATCTGAAAATTGTTCAGCCGGTTCTGACTTTTGGAAGAGCTTCAGCAGCGATGAGTGCAGCAAGAAAAGGAGTAGAAGTTTCTGTAGCCCGTAAAAGGGAAACAATTGAGAAAGTCAGTTTTGATACAATAAGAGCATACTGGGCTCTTGCAGGAGCCAGAAAAGCCGTTAAAGTAGCAAAAGATCTTAAAAAGAATTTTGACAAACTCCAGAAAGAGGTGGAAAAGCTACTTGAAGATGAAGATTCTGAAGTTGATGATTCCCAGCTCCTGGAAGTTAAAGCAAATAAGTATATTATTGAGTCCCAGCACCTTCAGAGCCTGAATGGAGTAGCAAGAGCAGAAGAGCTGCTTAAAGCTTTAACCGGAATCACATCTGAAGAAGCACTTGCACCAGTTGCCAGTAAACTTCCGGCCTTCAGTTTTAAAAAAGAGAAGCTGAATACTACATCAGAAAAAGTAGTAACCTCACACTTCTCTATGGAAGGTCTTAAGAGTGCTGCTCTGGCGCTTAACTATAAACAGAAATATTTTAAAAGCGATATGAAACCTGTTATCTATATTGGTGGTGGTTTCTCCTGGGGGCATGCTCCCAACAGAACAGACCAGAAAAACCCCTTTGCTTACGACCCCTTCAACTATACAAGCGTGGGAGCTTTTCTTGGAATGGAATGGGATCTTAATCCTGTTAAAAAGAAAATTGCCTGGAGAAAAACCGGAAAAGAGAGAGAGATTCTGCAGAACAAATCCACTCTTCTTAAAGAGAAGATCAGACTTGAATTCAGAAGCTCTTTACAGAAAACAGATGAAAGATACAGACTCCTGAAATCACTCAGGAAGTCCCTGAAAGCTGCAAAGTCATGGCTGACACTTAGCCTTGATAACTGGGAAGCCGGTATTGGGGAAGTTGCCACACTGATTAAAGCTTACAAAGCCTATTATGAGCTGAAGGGGCTGGAAATAAAAAAAGAGACAGAACTTAATATTTCCATTGCACAACTGGCTTATAAAATGGGCGACATAAAAAAATACCTGAAGTGGGTGAAAAATGAAAAAATACAAATTGATTAAAGTTTCAGTTCTTTCAATTATGCTGCTGGCATCATCAACAGCACTACAATCTGAAGAAACTCCTATGAGTGTTATTCAGAAATCTAACGAAAAAGTCTCCTCTATTCTCAAAGAGAGTGGCAAACTAAATGTTGAAAAAGAGAAGAGAATAATGGCAATTCTTAACAGCATGACAGATTTCCCTGCAATTGCAGGTAAGGTAGCTGAAAAATTCAGTAAAAAACTGACCCCCGTGCAGATGAAAACCTTCAGATCAACTTTTCAGGAACTTCTTGAAGTTTCTTCTCTAAAAAAAGCCGGAAGATACAGAGCTGACCGCTTTGAATATGGAAAAGAGGAGATTACTGAAAATAAAGCCAAAGTGGAAACAACTGCTTTTTACAAAGATGACAACCTGTCTCTGGTATACCAGATGGAAAAGAGTAAAAAAGGCTGGTTTGTTGTTAACTACATCGTAGATGACGTCAACACAGTACGTAACTATAAGAAACAGTTTAACAGATTATTCAGAAAGAAAACTTTTGAAGCAGTTATTGAACAGCTGAAAAGACAGATTGCAAAACATAGAAAAGATTCGTAAATACCGGAACCAGATATGAGTAGTATATTAAGAAAAATCACTGAATGGTACTGCGCTAAGTCTATGCGTCACCCATTCATAATTACAGTTATAATACTTGCACTTTCAGTACCTGCAGTACTTCAGGTCAAAAAAATCAAACTCGAAACAGATCTGATAAGACTTCTGCCAGGACACAGTAAAGCCGCAGTTAATACAAGAGAACTTAAAAATGTAGTAAGTGATGGTGGTTATTTCACCTTTCTTATTGAATGTAAAGATAAAGAGAGATTACTGGAAATAACTAAAAGAACAGCTGCAGAGATATCAAAACTTAATGGAATAAGTTCAGTTGACCATACATGGCCGATTGACTTTATTGAGAAGTATCAGTTTTCTCTTATATCAAACGACTACCTTGAAAGAATTCTTGATAAGGTAATCGCAAGAAAAGCAGAACTCAGCCCTTCAGGTGCCAACTTTCTGGAAGAGAAGAAAGAGGAGACCTGGAGTGATCGTGAAGACAACGAGGATCTTTCAGTAAAACTTAAACAGCTTGCAGGTATGGACAAGTACCACAAGAGCAGCGATGGCACTGTAATGGGTATGCTTGTGAGAACCTCAAAAGGTATCACCAGCCTGGGTAACATCAGAAAACTCTTCGGTAAACTTACCGGTATAGCAGATAAGCTGAAGCAGGATAAATCAATATGGGCCGGTGTTGGCGGGTCTCACAAAAATAAACTTGATGAATACAGGCTTATAACCTCGGATCTCAGTATTACCGGCACTGTAGCTTCAGTTCTGATAATACTGCTGCTTCTTTACAGTTTCAGATCCCTTGCACCGGTTCTGATAGTGATTTACCCTCTTGCCATAGGGCTTCTATGGGGATTTGCTTTTGTACCGGTAACTGTAAAAAGCCTCAATATAATAACTTCATTTCTGCTACTGATACTTTTCGGTATGGGTGTCGATTACTCCATACACCTTGTTAAAAGATTCAGAACAGAGTTATGCAATAAAGATGTAGCAACCTCACTAAAAGAGACCTTCCTTTCTACTGGCTCTTCAGTTCTTATATCAGGTCTTACTACAGCTCTTTCTCTTGTAATACTTGTTGTGTCTGATTTTAAGGGATTCTCTGAATTCGGTATTATTACTGCAATAGCAATTGTTACTGTTCTTATGGCAATGTTCTCAGCTCTGCCTCCGGCTCTTGTTCTTGCAACAAAACTGAAACTCCTTAAACCCAGAACATCAATTAATGGAAAAGCAAAAGTTATAAGCAGAAAGACTACATTCGCATTTACCTTCGTAATTATTGCAGGTCTTATTACTGCCATTAATTTCCTTGGCTTTGATTACAACTTCAGAAACCTGCAGTTCGATAAATCAAAGATACCAGGTAAAAAAGAGATCAGAGCAAGGCAGAACAAAGTTTATTCAGGCTCCATGTCTCCCGGAGCAATCTATATTGCAAAAGATGTAAAAGCTCTGGATCAGTTAACCAGTACAATTAATGAAAACAAGAAGATAAAAGGTGAAGAAACCAAAATAGGAAGGGTAAGAAGTATAAGAGATTACTCCCCTTCTGCTGATATCTTTGAAGAGAGAACTGAACTCCTTGAAGAGATAAGGGATGAGGTAGTTAACTCTGAAGGAAAAGCAGCAAAATGGACAAACAAAATTAAAGATGGTACAGAAAAACAGTGGATAGACAGGATTGTAAACTGGAACACTGACACTTCGGCACCTACTATTGCAGATATACCTGATGTTATTAAAAAGCCTCTTATGACCAAAGATCATACCGGACGCTTCATACTTACAATTCATCCTGGTGTTGACCGTAAAGATGGAAGAAATGCAATGGCCTTTACAGAAGAGCTGTACAACCTGAAAATGCCTGAAGGTATAGAAGGCCCTGTTGGTGAGACTGCAGTTTTTGCAGAGATATTGTGGATCGTAACCAGCGAAACAACACTCCTGACACTTCTTACATTCCTTGGGGTGTTTATTCTTGTATGGCTTAATCTCGGCTCTGCCAAAGATACACTATGGGTACTATCTCCACTATTTACAGGTCTGGCTCTTACTTTTGGAATAATGGCAATTTTTGATATACAGTTCAACTTCTTCAATGTTGTCGTTCTGCCGGCTCTTCTTGGTATGGGTGTAGATGATGGGGTCCACTATTTCAGACACTGGAAAGAGTGCGG
>CBDDBX010000021.1:0-12944 GCA_965225955.1 Candidatus Aminicenantia bacterium | reverse complement strand
TATTCAATGGTAATTTGTGCTGCTGTTCTTTGCAGCATGTACCTGCAGCAGGCGCAGCACTTAAAGGTTCTGTAAAAATTAAAACAGCAGCAGCAGTGATAACTGCTAATAGAATAATTGTTAATATATTTTTTTTCATTTATACCTCCTGATATTTCTACGGAGTTCATTCATATTTAAATTTTATAATGTGATCTTCTGTCAAGCTGTAGATAGCTGATGATTCCGGGTGTGTTCTAATACTTCGTATGTTGTAATTTGTAGTAATTTCTTCAGTCAGGTTATCAGAGTTATCTAATACGAAGATTGTGCTCTTTCTTTCTTTGTTTTTCTTTTTATCTAATATGTATCTACCTGAATAGAGAAGAAATGTTTTGTTTAACTTTTGATTATAGCAAATATCTGTATATCCAAATCGGGTTTTGTTGGTATATGTAATTGTATAGCCATTTCCGGCAGGTACAATTTTGTAATTTGGGTAAAATCGTTCAGGTCCATGCAGAGTAGAAATTAAATTGCCTTCTATATCATATTTCTCAATTAAATCGCTTCTGATTGGAGCTATATAAATGTGGTTTGTATTTGTGTTGTGAGTTAGCTTCCCAAGAAACCCGTGAGAGTGCTGCGCCTGGAATTTGTCGTCAGTACAAATTAAAGGTATTGCGCCAACAGCTTTTTCAGTTTCACCTTCTTCGTTGTAAATATGCATCCGCCCCTTTCTGAATATTCCTACTGCAATCATTTTGTTATCAGGTATAAATTTTAATTGTCTGGGAATACCTTGCCCAATTTGAAAGTGATAATTTTTTCAGGTTCATAGTTTCCTTCCAGTATTGTTTTGATATTAAATTTTTTCATATTGAGGCTGGATATATCATAAATCCAAAAACAATCTTTGCTCAGTGCGCATTGTACGATATCTGCTGGCCCGACAAAGTCTCCTGGACCTTTACCAAACTTACCAAAGGAAGCAACTGTTTTACCATCTTTCTCTGATAGTATTGTTATCATGTTTTCCGATTTTTCATCAGCGACTATTATGTAATCTTGTAGTAACCCTATTACAGAAGGATAGATGAGTTTCCTGTTTTTAATTATGACTGTTTGTAATTGCTTCTTCTGTTTTGGGGCATTTAAATATTTATAGTTTTTGTAGATGTATTTTGCTTCTGATTTTTCAGAGCAACTAATAAGTAAGGTAGCTGCTAATGTCAGAAAAATTAACCCATGAATTTTTGAATTCATTTTTTCTCCTTAACCAATCCTGATCAATTTGTAATTTACTTTTTTGTGCTAAAGTAGCCAATTGTCGTGATAAGAATATCTTTTTGTGTTCCAAATGTCAAATTTTGTATGATAAAGGTTTGTTTTTTTTTACGTAATGCCAAATTGTCGTCTGTATGCAAGGTGTTTGTTTTGCTTGGTAAACTCGGGGTTTGATACTTAAGTTGTATAAATGCAGTAATTGGATAAATTATGGAATAACCAAATTGTTGACCGGAATATTCCTGACTTAATTTGTTTCTTTCAGATGTTGTAGATAGAATCTGGCTTTTATTCGATTGTAAGTTGCGGGCTTATTTAATATAATGTCATTTACAATCAGGAGGGAAGATGCAAAAAATTGTTGAATGCGTACCAAATTTCTCAGAAGGTCGTGATATGGCTGTTATTGAGCAGATCACTGACGAAATAAAAAAGATTGATGATGTAGTATTACTGGATGTGGATCCTGGCAAAGATACAAACAGAACAGTTGTAACTTTCGCAGGCACACCGGAAGCTGTGGAAGAAGCTGCTTATCAGGCGATTAAGAAAGCTTCTGAGCTTATCGATATGTCAAAACACAGTGGCGCTCATGCAAGAATGGGAGCTACAGATGTTTGTCCTTTTGTACCAGTTTCAGGTGTAACAATGGAAGAGTGTGCTGAGATTGCCAACAAGCTTGGAAAAAGAGTTGGTGAAGATCTTGATATTCCTGTATACCTCTATGCTGAAGCAGCGAAAACACCTGCAAGAAGAAGACTGCCGGATATTCGTGAAGGGGAATATGAAGCTCTGGAAGAGAAACTTCAGAATGAAGATTTTGCACCTGACTTTGGTGAGGCGGTATTTAATGTAAGAGCCGGAGCTACAGCTATTGGAGCAAGAGGTTTCCTTGTAGCTTACAACATTAACCTGAATACAAGAGATACTAAGATTGCCAATAAGATTGCTAAAAGAGTAAGAGAAAAAGGTAGAAATGTTAAGAATAAAGAGACCGGAATAAAAGAACAGGTTCCAGGTTCATGTAAAGGGGTTCAGGGAATGGGCTGGTATATTGATGAGTACAATATGGCTCAGGTAACAGTTAACATCCTGAATTACAAAGAAACTCCTCTTCATAAAGTTTTTGAAGAGTGTGAAAAGTATGCTGCTGAGTTTGGAGCAAGAGTAACAGGTAGTGAACTGGTAGGACTCGTACCTCTGGATGCTCTTACAGATGTTGGGCGTCACAGCCTCATTAAGCAGGGTGGCAGTACTGGTGTTTCAGAAGACGAACTGGTAAGAATTGGAGTACAGACTCTTGGACTTAACGAAGTTTCTGAGTTTAATGTTCAGGACAGAATTATTGAATACAGATTCAGAACTCCAGGCAGACTGGCTTCAATGAATATTTATGAGTTTGCAGATGAACTGGCTTCAGATTCACCGGCACCTGGTGGTGGTAGTATTGCTGCTCTGAATGGAGCTCTTGCTGCGGGACTGGGTGCAATGGTAGGTAATCTGACTTACAGTAAAAAGAAATATAAAGAAGTAAAAGCTGAGATGATTTCTGTTGCAGATAAGGCACAGAGCCTCAAGGCATTCTTTATTAATGCTATTGACAGCGATACAGATGCTTTTAATAAAATAATGGATGCTTTTGGCATGCCAAAGAAAAGCGAAGAGGAAATTGCTGCAAGAACTGAAGCTATTCAGAATGCTACAAAAGAAGCAACTCTTATTCCTTTTTCAGTACTGAAGAGATCAAAAGAGGCTGCTGAGTATGCTCTTATTATGTCACAGAAAGGTAATCAGAACTCACTGTCAGATGCCGGAGTTGCTGGTCTTACAGCTTCTGTTGCAGCTGAAGGCGCTCTCTATAATGTTCTTATTAACCTCGAGGATATTGAAGATCAGGCTTTTGTTGCTGAAACAAAGAAAGAGGCAATTGCTCTTAATGAAGAGATCCAGAAAATTTGTGATGAAATTAAAAAAATCATGCACAAATCACTTGGTGTAAACTAATAAATTCTATATAAACAGCGGGGAGAAAAAAACTCCCCGTTTCACCTATTTTTTCTTTCCAAATAGCCAGCCGAAAGGAACAGAACCGGCGTTTTTTTTGCCTTTACCTGTAAGATTCTCATGCATCTTAATGACATGTTTGTTTTCGGGATCAATTTCCAGAGCCTTCTGGACGTAGTGAATTGCTCTTGATTTCAGCCCTTCCTGAATGAAGAATCTGGCAAGGGCAACAAAAGGCTTGGAGTCCCAGGGATTGAGTTCAGCAGATTTCAGGAAGCTTTTTTCTGCATCTCTTCTTTTATGGCTTATACTGGCCTGGCAAACTCCCAGAAGATAGTGGTAGTTACTCTTCTCAGCATCGTTTTTAACCGCCTCCTCAAGTAGAGCACAAGCTTTTACCAGTTCATTCTTCTTGTAGTAGTTCTGAGCTGTTTTGTAGGCAGTTGAAGCCTTTTCTGCAGGAGGAAGATCGTCTTTAGCTGATGTTGAAGCATCTTTCTGCCCTGCAGCATCGTACTCAGATTTCTGATCTGTGTGACTAAGAACTTCATAGGCCCTGTTTATTGAGGTGAAAACAAAGTTTGCCTTATCAAGAATCTCTTCTCCGTCATCATCTGCAATTCTGTCAGGGTGAAACTGTTTGGCCATTTTAAAATAGGCTTCTCTTATCTGCTCTTTTGAAGCGTTGTTTTCAATAGAAAGATACTGGTAGTAGTTTAGTTTTCCCGATTGAAAATTTGTATATAGTTCCTCAATCTGCTTTGCAGTTTCAGAAATTTCTTTAGTTTTTTCAGGTTCAGCTTCTTTGGAATCGGACTCTTTAGTTTCTCTGGTTATAACTGTATCCTCATCGATAGAGAGTTCAGGTTCCCTGAAGTTAATGAGGCCTGTGAGAAAAAAGAAGTAGAGTCTGTTCCAGTATATTTTGTCACTAATGTTGAGGTACTGTGAGATATCTGCTGCAAGCATATGATTCAGAGTGGATATTTCTCTTGCCAGTGCAATATCTTCCTGCTCAAGTATTTTTTTGGACCTGGCAGAAAGTTTTCCTGGCTGTGGGATCATATTGTGGAAGTTGTTTCTGAAAAGAACCGGATCACTTATCTGGGTACAACTCTGCCTGATAATTTCTGCAATATTAATTGTAAACCGTGAATCCCCGGGTAGTTCGGGAATCTCTTCACTGAAGTGGTAGTAACCTTCCTTTGTAAAAAATGCTGTGGATGCTATTTTCTTCATTTGCATAATCAGGATTCTGTATAACTCTTTCTGATTTATAATCCCGTTTTTAACCAACAGGATTCCCAGTTTCTGATTACTTTTCTCTGCCTGATCCCAGATTTCTGACAGTTTGTCCGGCACTATTTTGCCGGCTTTTATGAGTAAGTTCCCCAGTCGGTCTCCTTCTCTGGATGTAGATCCGAAAACCATTGTACCTTCCTCGAAAAAGAGATTTATATCAAACTGTGGTGTTTTTATTTCCAGTGTGCCGGATAGATTATCGGTTAAGATGTTCTTATAAACAAATGGTATCGAATTTTCGTGTACTGTGTTCATACCTTTCTTCCCGCCTTGCGAATATAGATCAATGTTATAGAAAAAAACAGTAAAATTCAAGAAAAAACTTATATTGAAACTATCTTTTGCGTATAATGAGAAAGTAAATTGCACTTGACAAAAAAATAAAAATATTCTATTAAGTGATTAAAATGCAAAAACTTTTGATAATTCTTCTTACCACTATTCTTTTATACGGGTGCAGTTCATTAGGCAAAAAGAAGGTTAATGACGATTTAACCGGAATTAATGAACAGCTTTATGATCTGGAAAAAAAGAGTGTCCGGCTGCAGAATGAGAATTCGTCTCTCAGAAAGCAGATAACTCAGATACAGCAGGAAAGAGCAAAGGAAAAGCTTGATAATAACCCTGACTTTGACAGGGTCTATAAAAGAGCTTATGCTCTGATGCTTGATGGGAAATATGAGGATGCTGCCGGATTATTTGCCGGCCTGACTAAAGATTTCAAACTCAATACACTTTCAGACAATGCTCTTTACTGGCATGGAAAGTCGGAATTGAAGATGGGTAACGAAGATAAGGCTCTTTTGCTGTTTCAGATTACGGCAACTTTTTTCCCTTTCGGAGATAAGGCGGATCAGGCACTTTTTGAAATTGGTGAGATTTTTCTGAAAAAGAAGAACTACCCCAAAGCAAGACTGGCATTTAATAAAGTGGTACTTGAATATCCTGACTCACTTGTCCGGAAGAAAAGTCGCAGCAAGCTGAACTATATAAAAAGAAAGTACAGGAGATCAAGATGAAGAAGGTTATCCCGGTTATTTTATTAGTTATGTTTACTTTAGCTCTTCATTCTCAGGAGAATGAAGCAGAGAAAGAAAAGAATAGAATTAAGAAAATCAATATAGGTGAAGCTTATGTTGAGAGCAAAAGTATTCTTCTTATCTCTCCGTCAGATATTAGTGGTAAATTTTTTGTTACAAACAAAGAACTATCAGAAGAAATAGTCATAAACGGTGCTGAACAGCAGGACTCTTTTAAAACAACATATACAAATGATGACAGAATGTATCTGAGTGCCGGAGATAACAAAGGTGTTAAGCAGGGTGATATCTTCACGATCTACAGAAAAGGAGCTCTTGTTAATGATCCTTACAGTAAAAATATTCATGGAAGACTGTATCAGGCAGTTGCCAAAGCAAAAGCTGCTGTAGTCTATGAGAACAGATCTATAATTGAGGTATTTGAAGCAGTTGAAGCAGTTGAAATAGGAAACATCGTTCTGCCTGTAAATAAAGAGCAGCCTCTTCTGGCTAAAAGAAAGAATTATCTCAGAGCCAAACTTCCTGAAGATAGCATCAGAGCAAGGGTTATTCATATGGATCTGTCTGATGGTACTTTCAAACATATGGCTGGATCGGATGATTTCTTTATTGCAAATATTGGTAAAGAGCATGTGGAAAGAGGAGATATGATGATCCTTTATAAGGTGCTCAGAGAAGATCTTCCACCACTGATCTTTGGTGACGGGGTTGTTGTAAATGTTTCTGATACTTGCTGTACAATTAAAATTCTTGCCTGCTCTGAAGTTGTAGAGCCCGGGCATTATGTAACACCATTTCCAAAAAAAGATGCTGCCAATAAGCTTAGGAAAAACGAAAAAGTTCCTGAAATGAGTAAGCCTTCAGAAGAGAGAAAAGCAGAAATGAGTAAAGCTGCTGGTTTTGAAATGCTGGAAGCCGAAGTCTATTATGAGCTGAATAAGAAAGCTCCGGGAGAAGAATATAAAAAGAAATTTGATGAAATAAAAGAGTTCATAAGCAAAAAGAGTGAGTATCTCATTATTCTTAGAGGGTATACCTGCAGTATTGGTAATGCAGAATACAATCTGGAACTCTCCAGAGACAGAGTTATGAATCTTAAAAAGACTCTTGTTACAGAGTATGGACTGGATGAAAAAAATATTGAAACATACTTTTATGGCGAAAAAGAGACTCCTCACGACAATAGTCAGGAGAGCGAAAGACGTAAGAATCGTCTTGTAACGGTAGAAGTATCAGCAAAATGAGAACTGTAACTTTACTAGTCACCCTTATATTAACTGTGCAGACTGCTTTTTTATGCGCAGATAAGGTTGATCTCCTTAAGTTACAGAAAAAAGAGAAAGAGCGTCTTGCAAAGCTTAAAAAAAAGAAGAAAGGTAAGACGCTTTCTGTAAATAACAAAAACCTGAAATCCCTGATAAAATCAACAAAAGGGCCTTATAGTTTCATTGAAGTACAGGGGAAGTCCAAACCGAAACTCCGCCCCGATGATTCAACTGGTTCAGATGTTGCAGATGGGTTTGATGAGAAAAAAACCAGAGGTTACTGGCAGGGGTTAAAGAGAGATCTTGAAAATCGTATAACCCGCCTTGAGTTGGTTATTGAAACAAATCAGAAGGAATTGATGCGTCTTAAGAATATCGCTTTGGGGGCAGATATGCTTAGTACCAGACTGAAATACGAAAAGAGATTCCGTGAATTGAATAAAAGAGTTCAGAGTGATAAGATACTGCTTAAAAAGTTTAAAAAAGAGCTTGAAGGGCTGCCGGATAAGGCAAGAAAAGCCGGAGTTCCACCTGGTTGGCTCAGGTAGAATTTAACTGGTAGAATTCGGTAAAATCCAAAGGAGAATTTTAAACAATGTACCCTGTAATTGAATGGAAAGATAATAGCGTATATATGATAGACCAGAGGCTTCTGCCTCTTGAATCCAGAATCGTAAAGCACGACACATATCAGGAAGTAGCTGCCAGCATAAAAGACATGGTAGTAAGAGGTGCACCGGCTATTGGTGTAGCAGCAGCAATGGGTGTTGCCATTGGTGTGCTTAAATCAGATGATCCTGCAGCAGAGTTTGATACAATTGCAAAAGCCTTTGCATCAACCCGTCCGACAGCAGTGAACCTGTTCTGGGCAATTGAGAGGATGCGTAACCTGTTTAATGAGTTACAGAATGCAGGTGCTGATGAGTTAAAAAGAAAGATGGTGGAAGAGGCAATAGAAATTGACAGGGAAGATGTAGAAATAAACCGCCTTATTGGTAAAAACGGAGAGCATTTTTTTGAAGATGGATTCACTGTTCTGACTCACTGTAATGCCGGAGCACTTGCGACAGCTGGTTATGGAACCGCTCTTGGAGTAGTCAGAGCTGCTGTTGAGAAAGGTAAAAACATTTCTGTATACGCAGATGAAACCAGACCTTATCTTCAGGGAGCCAGATTAACTGTCTGGGAGCTTCAGGAAGATAATATTCCGGTAACTCTTATTACAGATAATATGGCTGCCCATGTTATGAAAAAGGGAATGATAGATGCGATTGTTGTAGGTGCAGACAGGATTGCAGCAAATGGGGATTCTGCGAATAAAATCGGTACTTACGGACTGGCAGTGCTTGCAAAACACCATAATATACCCATCTATTTTGCAGCTCCTCTGTCAACAATAGATTTTGATATAGAAACCGGAGAAGAGATCCCTATAGAGGAGAGACCACGGGAAGAGGTTATTAACTTCAGAGATCAGCAGATAGCACGGGACGAAACAAAAATTTTCAATCCATCTTTTGATGTAACTCCTGCAGAACTGATTACTGCTATTATTACAGAAAAGGGAGCGGTAAAACCATCTGAGGTAGCAGCACTAAAGAAGTATGTAAAATAATCCGGGGCTTGAGTAAAAGCCTGTTATAATGATAAAATATAAGCTGAATGAGTGATAAACAGGAAACACCAAAAGACAGTCGGGAAAATGTTACCAGAGGACATGCGTCTCCTCTTGGTAAATTTATGGCAAATGTCTTATATCTGATTCTTAAACCTGACAAAGTTCTCTACTTTGTTGCAGAGAAATGGAATATCTCACCAAATGCCTTTACTATACTTGGGCTTCTTATTTCTATGGCAAGTATGGTGCTATATGCTTTTGGATATTTCTTCTCAGCTGGAGTTGTTCTTCTGATGGCAGTTCTCTGCGATGTGTTTGATGGACTGATTGCCAAAAAATATAATAAGACATCGGCTTTCGGAGCTCTTCTGGATTCGGCTCTGGACAGGTATATTGAAGTCTTTCAGTTAGCAGGACTTATCTATTTCTTTAATTATGAGGGGAGACCGGAATTCTCTTTTATAGCTCTGTTCTATATTCTTGGTTCTGTTTCCACATCTTATATAAAAGCAAAAATCGAAATTTATAATATAAAGTGTGAAGTTGGTTTCATACAAAGGCTTGAGAGAATGGTGATGTTTATTATCTTCTCTGCTCTCTCATGGTTTACTATTGATATTCTCTTCTGGGGTATACTGTTGATTGCTGTTGGTGCAAACTATACTGCGATCCAGAGGCTCTTCTACGGAAGAAAAGTTCTGAAATAGTAGTAGTTCCTGAGGTGCTGAATGGACTTGAAGCTATTTGTGGATTCTGAAGAATTCTGGATAAATCTTAAAAAAGATCTCGCAAAAGCCACGGAAAAGGTGTGTATACAGATGATGACCTTTGAAGGGGATTCAGCAGGATTGAAACTTGCGGATGCAGTTGTCTCTTCAGGTGCTTCTGAAAAGAGAGTTCTGGTGGATGAATTTACCAGATATATGATTAGTGACCGTTTCATATATACTCCTGGTAATATGAGAGATAAGGAGCTTCAGGCAGAAGTAAAGAGCACGCTTAACATGTTTAAGCGCTTCGAAGCAGAAAATGTCGGAGTTAAATGGACAAATCCTGTTGGTTTTATGCTGAGAAAGTTTCCGGGCAGGAATCATAAGAAGATATTTCTGGTTGATAATGTCGTATATCTCGGAGGAATCAATTTCAGTGATCATAATCTGAGCTGGCACGATATGATGATCCGTATCGAATCTGATGATTTTGCAGCTCTGATATACGAAGATTTCATGGCAACATGGGGGGGGAAGAGTAAAGCTCATCACAGGGATTTTGATAAACTCTCTGTACAGTTTCTTAATGGCTATGAGAATGAGAAAGGTTTTCAGAAGGTAATAGATCTTATTGACAGAGCTGAAAAAGAGATTCTTGTAATAAGTCCCTACATATCTTTTCCAATAGTGGATCATCTGAGAGCTGCGGGAGCAAGAGGAGTAAAAGTCAGACTTATAACTCCCGGGAATAACAATAGAGAATCTCTTAGAAAATACCTCACATATGAGAGTCGAGGCGGGAATATGGAGCTTTATCTGTATAATGGTATGCTCCACCTTAAAGGTATGCTTATCGATGATGAGTGCCTTATTATGGGATCCTCAAATTTTGACTATATAAGCTACAGAATTGAAGAAGAACTTCTTGTATATGTCAGGGACAGTGAAATAATAAAAGACTTCAGAAATCGGGTATTTATGAAAGATCTGGATAACTCAGAGAGATATCTCCAGGATACTTCAGGGCTTAAAGGGAGACTTCATAAATCTCTGCTTAAGCTGACTGCTGATATTGCTGTGGGTATTTGTGGCCGTCCTGGAAATTAGACAGATAAGTGTGTTTCGGGATATCTGCTGAATTTAAGCTGTTTCCAGAGGTGTTACCGGCTTTTATCAAGCCGGTTTTTTAAATCTTGCTTTAGAATAGAAGAAGAGATATACAGTCTGGAATACCAGTAGTACTGCAACTCCCCACATTATAAAATTGAGTTTATTAACGAATGCTATAAGCATAACAGCGAAAGAGAAGAAATCTCTTCTGAAAATAAATGTTATTGATGCAACAAATCTGTGAAAAGCACCCATGATTCCGGGTTTCTCTCCACTCTTTTTTATATCTTCCAGAATGAGAAGCATACTGCCTTCTCCTCCGGCCTTTTTAACATACGCAGTCATCTGAAGATAGGTTGCTGGTATTGATAGTATGGTTAATACACCCAATATGATATAGATACCTGAACCAGATGTGTTGTACAGCCCTATAGGAAGTGCTATGAAGAAAACAAGATAGGTTAGCTGGTCGCATATAGTATCTATCCAGGCTCCATTAGGAGAGCAATTAAAGGTCAGTTTCGCTACTTCACCATCACTACCATCTATAATGGATGTAAACTGAAAAATCAGAGCAGCAATTACATTATTCTGATAACCACCAACCCCGATAAGCCAGGCACTTACAAGACCCAGGAAGAAGTTTGAGAATGAGATTGTGTTGGGGGACAGACGGAGATTAATGAATATTCTGGAACAGAATAGTGATACGTATCTATTGAAATATTTAGAAACAAATCCATCAGTATCTTTTCTTACAGAGTTCAGCAGTTTTGAAAAACCTGTTTTAAAATTATCTTTGCTACTTAAATGAACAAGAAAGCCACGATGGACAGATTTTTTTACTGACCTGGCTGGTACGCCGAGATTTGAAATCAGATCGGAAAAGTTTTTGTTCTCTCCACTTTTAACAGAGTTCAGAAGAGATGCAAAAAATCCTGATGGAATAAGTGCTGCGCTCTTGTCTGAAGAGTGGCTGTCTTCAATCAGGGTTATCTGATTTGTCTCAGGTGAAAAGGCCTCAATATATTCCGGTGAAAAAAAACTGTTATCTGTAAGCACCAGAAAGTGATCTGACTGGAGATCCGGTGCATTAATGCTATCAGGTGAAGATACTTCCACCTTAACTTTATCTCTTGTTATTGCTTTATTATCTGCTATATGTTTTTTAATATTCTCAACATCTTTTGTAATAACAGTAAAAGAGCTGAGTCCGCATTTAACAGCAGTCAGAATTGTTCTGCAAAGTACTGATTGTCCCAGAATCTTTTTGTTAATGCTTCCAAAGGGTGTCTGAATATCAAAAAGACTGCTTTCAGAAATTATAATACAATCTTTTACCATAGCTCTTTTATCCTTTTCAGATTGATTGGGGCCTGAGCCTCACCACGGCAACTATACCAGCAGTTGGTGCAACTCATTGGCTTAACTTTATTGGGATCGTAATCTCTATAATCTTTTGCAACAACACCGTGCTCGGAGCATCTCTTTATTTCCCCTGCAGGAGTTACCTGAATCCAGTTTATTCCTGCAAGACATCCGGTAATCTCTTTATTTGCAAAGTAATCGATAACATGGTCAAGATAGTAATCTGAAGATGTAACAACACCATTTTCATTCTTATAGTTCTTGATGTATTCAATAAGCTGCTTTAATTTATTGTGGTTCTCTTCTTTAACTATCAGTTCATCATTGCCGGTTTTCAGCTCACAGTATGAGCTGAGGCCAATTGAGATGCCGTTCTCTTTTGCTATATCAAGAATTTTTGGAATTTCATCCAGATTGTCATCTTTGATTACAGCATTTAGTGAAACCATTTCAAAACCAACAGTTGAGAGCTGGGGAAGAAGTTCAGTAATGTGTTTGTATACACCTGGAAGAACTCTTACATCATCGTGCTTTTCCCCTGCATAGTCAAGAGATATGGAGAGCTGGTTTAATCCGGCTTCTCTTAAAGCAACGGCCTTCTCTCTTGTTAAAAGAGCTCCGTTGGTAACCATTGAGATGTATACAACAGGATCTTTTGCTCTTATCTGTTTTATAATCTCTACAAGATCCTTTCTGACCAGAGGTTCTCCACCTGACAGGGTTACTACCAGAGGGTTGAAGTGGGTAACAATATCTGAATAGTCACTAAGCTCCTTTTTTACAGGTTCGTACCAGTAGGTACAGAATTCGCACCTGGCGTTACATCTTTTGGTTACTTCAATAGTCAGCAGCCTGAGCTTCTGACCTTTTATTTTGTGTTTTGCCCCTCTCATTGCAAGGGACAGTTTCTGTTTTACTTTCTGGTTGATCATTTTTTCCTAAATCTGACTTATCAGACTATTTCCTCCTTGAATTTGTGGGGTAAAAGTACTTCAACATGCCGGGAAGAAGTATAACAGATGTAGCCCAGATAATCATCAGACCTATACATGCTACTGTTCCTATGGACTGAATACCCGGATGGTTGGCAAATATCATGCCTGAGTAACCAAGCATTGTTGTTACTGTTGTTATGGTCAGAGGCCCCAGGAGTTCTTTCTGAGTCTGATCTGTGTCCATTCCGCACTCTTTCCAGTGTCTGAAATAGTGGACCCCATCATCTACACCCATACCAAGAAGAGCCGGCAGAACGACAACATTG
>CBDDBX010000020.1:0-62226 GCA_965225955.1 Candidatus Aminicenantia bacterium | reverse complement strand
TTTCCTCAGGGTGAAGAGTATGATGATGAGATCGTTTTTAAAGGTAATTTTGATGTAATTATTAATCTGAATATTAAAAAGCAGATAGACAAAAGTTCTGAAATTACTTTTAAAATCGGCTATCAGGCTTGTCAGGAGAGACCTCAGAAATTTTGTCTTGCTCCTGCGGATATGACAGTAAAGGCTGTTTTTGATAAAGCCTTTGGTAAAGCTTCACCACTACCTGAAAAGAAAAAAGTAACCCCTGTAGTTGAAAATGCTTCAGAGAGAGAGAATCTGCCACTAATTGACCGCATGAAAGCCCTTGTTGATGAAGAGCTGAAGAAAGATGGTTCTGTACTTCTTTTTGGAATAGTATTCTTTATTGGTTTTCTTACAAGTCTGACTCCCTGTGTTTATCCTGTTATTCCTATTGTAATGGGAGTTGTAGGCAGTAAAGCGGGAGATAGTAAAGTAAAAGGGCTCTACTTATCAATTGCATTTGTTCTTGGCTTGTCTATTGTTTACTCAGGCCTTGGAGTTGTTGCTGCGGCAACAGGTTCTATGATGGGAGTAAGTTTTCAGAATCCAGTAGTAGTAATTTTCATATCTTCCATATTCATTATTATGGGCCTGAGTCTTGCAGGTTTTTTCACTATTCCTGTTCCTTCTTCAATCTCATCTAAACTTCAGACGCAGAAATCTTCAGGTATTATGGGGGCCTTTATTATTGGCGGAATTTCAGCTTTCATTGCAGCACCATGTGTAGGTCCTGTACTTGTTGCCCTTCTATCATGGATCAGTCAGACTGGTAATCTTTTCCTCGGCTTCTGGCTCACCTTTACTTTCTCTCTGGGGATGGGGGTGATTTTTGTTGTAGCAGGAACATTCTCAGGTGCAATTTCTGCAATGCCTCAGGGTGGTAAATGGATGACTTATGTTAAGTATACCTTTGCTATTCTTCTTATTGGTAGTGGTATCTTTACAGTGAGTAATGTTACAGAGCCATGGGTTACGGGTCTTATCTGGGGTATATTTGCAATATCTCTTAGTATAATGATGGGGCTTTTTGAAAAACACGATGAAGATGAACTGGGAAGTATTATATATAAGATAGTAACAGTACTCATTTTTCTTACAGGTTTCTTTCTGTTCTTTAAGTCTCTTGAAACAAGATACTATCCTCCTCAGGGTGTTATAGCTCAGGAGAAGAGTGAGCTGAAATGGTATAAAACCATGGATGCTGGCCTCAAAGCTGCAGAAGGTACCGGTAAAATTGTGATGGTCGACTGTTATGCAGACTGGTGTGCAGCCTGTAAGCAGCTGGACAGAGAAACTTTCTCTAAACCTGAAGTAAGAGAACTGTTTAACAATATGGTACTGGTAAAACTGGACTTTACTGACGATAACGACGAAGCTCTCAATAAACTGAAAGGAGAGCTGAAAATCTTTGGTATGCCCACAGTAATGTTCTATGATGAGTCCGGTAAAGAGCTTGGCAGATTTACAGGATTTAAAGATAAGAGCAGTTTTCTTGGGTTTGTAAAGAAACTTAAGTAATCATTTATATATGCCGGAGATTTCATCTCCGGCTTTCTTCTAATATTTAATGTCAGATTCAACTGATTAATAAAGTAATTTCCCTTATTATTTTCACTAAAAATCAAGATGAAAAATATTGTAGCTTTACACAATTATGAACCTGAATGTCGGGTGGGAATCTGGTTGCTATTATCGGGGTTTTTACTGATCAGTAAGGGGTTCCGGGTTGTTGACAGAACCCGGAATCTGTGATAATCTGCAGTCAAATGTTACGAAGATATTTGAGTTCTAACGATGAGTGTTCAGGCTTAAATAGTACTAATACAAAAAAATCGGAGCAATTATAGTGATTAAGATCCTTCTGGCAGACGGTTCTGATACAAAAATAGTCGACGCTCTTAATGAGATCCCTGAAGTAGAAACCGAAGTGGTGAATAACGGGAATTTAAGAGAGAGACTCACTCATTGTGATGCTCTGATTCTTAATAGCGAAACTCCTCTTATGAAGGAAGATGTAGAGAACGCCGGTAATCTTAAACTGATTATCAGGCAGGGAAACAAACTATCTGCATCAGATGTTGAAATTGCAGGTACAGGAAATGTTGAGTTACGTAATACCCCGAATGCTACGGCAGTTTCTGTTGCAGAGTATTCTATTGCAGTATTGCTGGGAATATGTCGCTCTATTGGCCCTGTATATAGTAAATTCAAAAAACGTGAAAAATATGATTTTTTTCACGAAGGTGTGCAATTAAGTGGTAAAATTGCAGGCATTATTGGTTATGGTCGCATTGGCAAAGAGGTTGGCTCAAGACTTAAAGCTCTGGGAATGGAAGTTAACTGTTTTGATTTCAGAAAGGTTGAAACAGCTACCGGAATAAAGCAGACAGATCTTAGTGAAGTTCTTATTAAATCAGATATAGTAATGATACATCTTCCGGTTAATGATTCATCGGTAAATATGATATCTGCTAAAGAACTGGCACTTTTAAAATCTACAGCAATAATTGTTGATATGTCCGGTGGTAGTGTTATCGACAGAACAGCATTAATGGAAGTTCTTAAAACAGAAAGTCTGTATGGTGTGGCACTGAATATATCGGATTGTGATGATACGATTGGCAGTACTCTTTGCGGACACAACAGAGTTTTTCCGGCTCCTCAACTGGGGGAGAGTACTAAAGAAGCCCGGGAGCTTGCCGGGTACGATGCTATCTCACATGTGAGAGAGTTTTTTAATGTTTAACTGAGGTAAAGGGAATATGATTAAAATTATAGGAAACGCGTTAAATTCATGTAACAAAAAAGTTCTTGACAAGATGAACAAGAGAGATTTTGAATTTGTTAAGAAAGAGATTATTGCACAGGTGGAACATGGCGCATCTTTTATTGAACTGAATGCAGTCTCTCTGCTGGATAAGGAACTCCCTTTTCTTGAAGAGGCGATTCCCCTTGCTGAAGAGCATGGAGCAGGAGTTCTTGTAAGAAGTAATAGTGTTGAAATACTCAAAGCTGCAATAAATATGTCTACAAGAGAGATTATTATCGGTGATATAGAGTATGATCGTGATAAAATTGATGCTCTGACAGATCTGATTAAAGAGAAGGATGTAAAAATAATTGCAAGAATCAATGAGCCAGGTGATAGTGAGGAAATTTTCCCTGAGAAATCACTTCTTATTGCCCAGATGTATGTTGATTATCTTCTTGATAAAGGAATAAAGAGAAAGAATATTCTGCTCGATCCTATTGTAAGACCTCTTGAACCTGATTTCTCAAATGGTAAAGCTTTTCTGAATACTCTGGAGCTTTTTAAACTGGATTTTCCAATGGTAAAGACTGTGGCTCATATTAACAACCTTTCAGAAGGCCTGCCAAAAAGACATCTGCTCAATTCATACTTTTTCGCTCTGGCCATAGATAAAGGACTGGACTATATTGCACTTAATGTACTTGAGAAGAATATACCAGAAGCGCTTGTTGCAACTCTTGCTATAATAGGAAAAGACCGTAATCTCCAGAATTATATGAAATTCTGCAGAAACAGTAAGGAAGCAAAGAGAAAAGGAGCGTAAGTGGAAGATAGAAGAATCAGAGAAATTCTTATAGAAAAAAACGTAGATTTTAAAAAACTCTTCATTGCTCATCAGGAGCAGGATGAGAAACTGAGACAGATTAGTACAAGGGAGTTCTTGTCTAATCAGGAAATGATGGAGCTTAAATTCCTCAAGAAGGAAAAATTGAGGCTCAAAGATAAGATGCAGCAGTTCATATTTGACTATAAACAGCGCACAATACAATAGTAGCAGGTAAATTTAACAAATGGAAACGAACAGTAATAAGACCCGGAAAAAATACAGAAAAAAAAGATTCAAAAAAGTAGATGTATCAAAATTGACCAGATTTTCATTTCTGCCGTCAATTTTTACTCTTTTTAATCTTCTTCTAGGATATCTGGCTTTTGTACAGATTCTGAATCATCAGTTTCTGAATGCATGTTATTTTATTGCAGTCAGTGTAATTATGGATGGTTTTGATGGTACTGTTGCAAGATTGACCAAAACTGAATCAAATTTTGGTGTGCAGCTGGACTCACTGGTAGATGCTGCAACATTTGGTTTTGTAACTTCTATTATGGTATATGTATGGGGATTTCAGGGTATTGAGCCTCAAAGCGGGAAGATAATCGGATTTGTATTTCTCAGTGCAGGCATAATAAGGCTTGCAAGGTTTAATGTTATGAAAGAGGTTGGGGTTGGTAATTCTAATGTATTCACAGGGCTTCCTATTCCTTTTGCATCCCTTGCTGTACTGTCAGTAATAATACTGTTTGAAAACGCTCTTAAAGATAAATTCCATGCTATTCTGTTTGGTATCTACGTTGTGGTTGTTGCAGTACTTATGATATCAAACGTAAAGTACAGAACAATAAAGAAGATTCAGCCTAAAAACGGTCTGCCTATACTTTTTGTACTGGCTATTATGGTGGCAATGTGTATTATTCTGCCACGTAAAGTTATACCTGTAATTTCAATAGGCTATCTTGTTTCACCTCTGTTTTTTATGGTTATAAATGCTTTCAGCAGTAAAAAACGTAAACTTAAGAACTATAATGAAAGTGAACCTGAACCAGCGAAAATAACGGAAGAGAACTGAATGAGGGACGAGCACTCAGTTCTTGAAAATATAAAGCCTTTCAGGCACCTTTTTTATCTGGGAACTATTGCTAACGGACTTGTAGCTTTTTTCCAGCTTATGATAGTGGCTGTAACCCAGCCGATCTTTGATGAACTCTCTTCCAGTGGTGGAAGTGGTTATGTTACTGAAAAGAGCAGAGTAATAAGAGACCTCTTTTTCGACCTGGTTGGCGGAAGCGGAGAAGGCTTCAAAGAAGCACTTCCTCTAATTCTGTTTGTTATCTTTCTGTGTCAGGCAATCTTTATGTTTGGCTCTTCAATGATTATGAAGTCCATGGGGTTGAAAATTGTCAGACATATAAGAGATAAACTCTTTCGGAATCTGGTTTTTCAGTCAGTTGATTTTCTGGCAAAATCCAGCACCGGGGATCTGGCATCAAGAATTACCAATGATATAGACAGAGTGAGAGTGTCCTTCTCTGAAACCCTTACAATTGTTATCAGGGAGTCCCTTACCATTGTGTGGTTGCTGATATTTATCTTCTATACCGATTGGTATATGGCTCTTCTGGCATTTGTGATTGCTCCTGTTGCAGGAGTGACTATGGTTATGATTGGTAAGCTGATCAAACAGAAAGGAGTTCAGGCACAGAGTAAACTTGGACACCTCTCAGGATTTCTGGCAGAATCTGTTATCGGTAATAAGATTGTCAAAGCCTGCAATATGGAAGAGAGTGAAGTAAGTCGTTTTGGACAACTCAATAAAGATCACTATAAAGTAAATCTTAAAATAGTTTTTATAAGCTCTTTTACCTCACCTATTATGCATGTGGTAGGGGGAGTTGTTGCAGCGCTTCTATTTTATATTGGATTACAGAGAGTTCACGATGAAGTCATTAGTGCCGGGCAGTTTACTTCGTCTCTTGCAGCTCTGTTTGCTCTGTATAATCCAATTAAGAGACTTGCTCAGTTCAATACAGACTGGAATCTTGGGAAAGCTGCATATGAACGTATTGTGCAGATCCTGAAGAAGCAGAATCCTATAAAAGACAGTGCGGATGCACAGAATCTGGGGAAAAGTTGTGGCAGTGTTGAATTCAGGGATGTAAGATTCTCTTATGATGATAATGTACCAATTCTCAAAGGAGTCTCTTTTGAAGCTTCAAAAGGTGAAATGGTTGCTATTGTCGGAGGAAGTGGTGCAGGTAAGACAACTATGATGAATCTTCTTATGAGATTCTATGATATAAAAGGTGGAGATATCCTTCTGGATGGAAAACCTATAAAGAGCTGCACAATGGAGTCTGTCAGGAAGAATATCGGTCTTGTTACCCAGGATGTATTTCTTTTTAACGAATCTATATTTTACAACATAACTTATGGTAGCGAATGTAAAGATATTAACGAGGTCAGAAGAGTTGCCTCTCTTGCCAGAGCTGATGTCTTTATTGACCAACTACCTGATGGATATAATACTGTAGTAGGTGAAAGAGGGGTATTTCTCTCTACTGGTCAGAGACAGAGGTTGTCAATTGCCAGAGCACTGCTGAGAGACCCTGCTATACTCATTTTTGATGAGGCTACTTCGGCTCTTGATACTGAATCAGAGAAGCTTATTCAGGAGGCAATGACTGAAGTAATGAAAGGAAGAACATCTTTTGTAATTGCGCATCGTCTCTCAACTATACTTGAGGCAGATACCATTCTGGTAGTGGATGCAGGAGAGATTAAAGAGATGGGAAGTCATAGTGCTCTGCTCAAAAAGAGGGGTCTTTACTACAACCTGTACAATTTGCAATTCCCAGAGATGGATATTATAATGTGACGATGAGAAGTATGACAGGTTTCGCCCAGAGGCGTTTCACATTTAATAAATATGCAGTAAATGTTTCAATAAAGTCACTTAACCACAGATTTCTTGATATTTCTGTAAAAGGTTCAGGTGTCACTCCTGTAACAGAGAAACTGGTAAAAGATATTCTTAAAAAGGATCTTGTACGTGGGAAAGTTGAAGTTGTATTTGATCTTTTTATGATGGATTCAGGTAAGTGGGATATTCAGTTTAACGAGTATCTTCTTGAAGATATTCTTGATAAAGTACTCCACTTTTCAAAAAAATATAAAGATAATGTATCTCTTTCTCTTGATCCATTTCTTAAAATTCCCATGATTTTTCATCTGGACTCTCTTGATGATGAGTTAGCAGAAGAGGATTATGATGACATAAAAGAATCAGTGCAATCTGTTTTTGAAGAGTTCATTGAAACAAGAAATGAAGAAGGAAAAGCTGTTCAGAAGGATCTGACAAGAAGTCTTAAGAAAATTGATGAAGCTCTGGAACATATCACAGAGAGTTCGGTTGATCTTGAAAAGGAACTTTTTGAAAGCTATATGGAAAAGATGAGAAAGTATCTTGCTGAAACTGATGTTGATGAGAGACGGATAGTTCAGGAAGCTGCGATAGCTGCTGAAAAGAGCTGTATATCAGAAGAGATAAACAGATTAAAAACTCACTGCCTGAGAATGGGTAAACTTGTAAAGAGTAAATCTGCAGCTTCAAAAGGAAGAGAAGGGGATTTTCTGACTCAGGAGATGCTGAGGGAGACTCATACTATTTCTGCTAAAACCTATTCACCGGACATTCAGGATCAGGTTATTCTGATCAGAAGGGAAATAGAGAAGATTAAGCAGCAGATTCAGAATGTCGAATAAGATAACTCTTAATATCGGTTTCGGAAATACTGTAATCAGAGATGAAGTAGCAGCAGTAGTCCAGCCCAATTCTGCACCAGTTAAGAGATTTATAAAAAAGAGAAATGAAGAGAGCAGAGTTGTAGATGCAACAATGGGGAAGAAACTGAGGGCGGTGATTCTGCTCAAATCTGACTACATTGTATTATCTGCTATTTCAGTTAATGCTATTGTTATGAGGCTAGAAGAATGAGTAATATAATAGTTATGTCAGGCCCTTCAGGGAGTGGCAAATCAACATTGATAAGTAAACTTCAGGAGAAGTATTCAAATATTGTTTTCTCAGTATCACACACTACCAGAGCCCCAAGGGAAGGGGAGAAAAATGGTGTGAATTACCATTTTGTTGATGAAGATTCTTTTAAAGCAATGATTGAGAAGGATGAATTTGCTGAGTGGGCAGGAGTACATGGTAAATACTATGGAACCAGCTGGGCAGAAATAGAGACAAAATCCAGTGGTGATAATGTTCTGATACTTGATATAGATGTACAGGGTGTCGCTAATATAAAGAAGAGGTTGAAGGATGCAGTATATGTATTTATTATTCCTCCCTCCCTTGAGGTTCTTAAAGAGCGTCTTATGGGGAGAGAACAGAGATATGATGAAGAGATCAGACTGCGCCTTGATACTGCTGTAAAAGAGATTGAACAGTATAAGATGTACGAATATATAATTGTTAATGGGGACCTGGATACAGCTGTAGAAGATCTGAATGGGGTATTCAGAGCTTACAGCACCAGAACTGGAGTCAGAGAAGATCTGATTCACAGAATTTTAAATAATGGAAGGTGAATATGAAAATCGTTTTAGGTGTAACAGCTTCAATTAGTGCTTATAAATCTGTTGAGATTATGAGAATCTTTCAGAAAAACGGCCATGAGGTGTCAGTTGTAATGACTGAAAACTCAAAACATATGGTAACAGAAATGTCTTTTGAGGCATTTATTCCAGGTAAAGTATATAGCAGAATGTTTGAACCTGGTCAGGATCCTGTACTCCACATTAATCTTGGAAAAGAACACGATATGCTACTTATAGCTCCTGCATCTGCCAATATAATAGGGAAAATAGCAAATGGCCTTGCTGATGATCTCTTATCAGCAACTGCAATGGCTTTTCCAGGGCAGATAGTTGTTTCTCCTGCAATGAATGTTAACATGTATGAGAATCGTGCAGTTCAGGAAAATCTTGCAGTTCTGAGATCAAGAGGAGTTGCGGTAATTGAGCCTGAAGAGGGCAGACTTGCCTGTGGAGATATTGGAAAAGGCCTGTTTCCTGCTCCTGAAAAAATATTTAAAATCTGTCAGGATCTTCATGCATGATTAAATGTGCTGTTATTGTTTCGGGACCTACTGTTGAGCCAATTGACCCTGTAAGATATATTTCCAATCACTCTTCAGGTAAAAGCGGGCTTTTTCTTGCACAGGAAGCTGTGAAGAGAGGGATTGATGAAATTATCTATATTACTGGTCCTACAAATTACATACCTGATGATGTGAAGGTGATAAATGTAGGTACAGCTCTTGAAATGCACAGTAAAGTAATGGAGTTTCTGCCTGATGCAGATGTGCTTATTATGGCAGCAGCGGTTGCGGACTACAGACCTGCAGAAGTTGCTTATAGGAAAATAAAAAAGAGTGAAGAGACAATGACTCTGACACTGGTTAAGAACCCTGATATTCTCAAAGATGCCGGTGGCAGGAAGAGGGATGATCAGGTGGTTGTTGGTTATGCTGCTGAAACTGATGATTTTATGAAGAATGGTCGTAACAAAATGGTGAATAAGAAAGCTGATATGATAGTTTTAAATCATATATCTGAAAGCAATCCGGTATTCGGAAGCGACCATAACGAGATATATCTTCTTACAGAAAATAACAGTAAAGAAGTTAAACGCACTACTAAAGATGTTATTGCATCTGAAATATGGGATGAAATTGTGAGATTATCGAAAATGAAGAAAGGTGAGGCCTGATTCGGTTATTATGAAAAATATTCTGGAGTTCTATAAAGAAATTGGTGCTGGTTTTGTTGAAAACAGTCAGATTGAAGAACCCGCTGGTATAACTCTTGACACAATAAAAAGAGATATTGAAAGCTGTACTCGCTGCGGACTTCACAGAAATAAGACAAAATATGTTCCTGGTGAAGGATCACCAACGCCGGATATAGTCTTTGTAGGGGAAGGACCCGGAGAAACAGAAGATCGTTTTGGGAAACCCTTTATTGGTAAAGCCGGTCAACTTCTTGAGAAGATAATTGAAAAAATGGGATATTCCAGAGAAACAGTATTTATCTGTAATATTGTTAAATGCAGACCTCCCGGCAACAGGGATCCTCAGGAAGATGAAGTTAAAGCCTGTCTCCCATATCTCTCAGGGCAGCTGGAGATCCTTAAACCAAAAGTAATCGTTTGTCTTGGCAGAGTTGCTGTCAATAATCTTCTTGGTCAGAAACTTTCAATTACCCGGGTAAGAGGGCAGCTTTTTGAATATTGTGGAATCCCTGTTATACCGACATTTCATCCATCTTATATTCTGAGACAGAGAAGCAGGGAAGAGTTATCAAAAACTAAATGGGATGTCTGGAGAGATATGGAAAAAGTCCTTCAGATTGTTGGTAAACCCGTTAGCTGATTCACACAGGAGTTTTTTTCAATGAATGTAATGGTAGCAGTATCGCTGAATATTTCCGAACCTTTAACATATAAATGGAATAGTAAAATTGAGCCTCTGCCAGGTATGCGGGTAGTTGTGCCTCTTGGCAGAAGAGTTGTTACAGGATGGATAGTTGAAGCCGGTTCAGAATATAAAGGCCGTTTAAGATCTGTTATCGGTTATGTTGATGATTCCTGGAGGCCTGACGACACATATATGGGATTTATTAAAGAGGTAGCGGGAGTGTATTTCATGTCCCGTGGAACTCTGCTTGATTACGCTCTTTCACCAGGGAGAAAAGCCCTCTCTTCTTTGAGATTCGAGGTAGATGGAAAGAAGAAAAAACTTTCAGATTATAAAGCTACTGACTTTACTAAACTGGCTGGAAAAGAGGGAATTCGTTTCTTTTATAACAGAGCAGAAGAGTATGAGTCGAATAGAGATGAATCTGGTTCAGAAAGTTTTGAACATAATACTTATCTGGGATTTGATCAGCTTGAAGAGTGCAGAAGAGTTCTTCTGAATGACAGGGAAAACGGGAAAAATACACTGATTGTAGTACCTGACAGTTACACAGGGAGCTATATTAAAAATATACTGGGAGGAGATCTTTATGTATCTTCCCTTAAGGTGAAAGAGAGAGGGGATATCTGGAAGAGATATGCAGAAGGAGAGACAGGTCTGCTTATTGGAGGCTTATCTGCTCTTATGTTACCAGTAGTTAACAGAGGTAGTGTTATTTTTTTCCGTTCAGGCTCTTATCACTATTCAGGAAATAGTTTCACCGATTACAATCTCTATGATCTGGCATATAAGAGAGCTGAATCTGATGATACTCTTTTTTATGAAGTTGGTTCTGTTAACGATATTGTTTCAACAGCTTCAGAAAAAAGAGTTTTAAAAGATACCAGACCTGCTGATAGTAAACTGATTAATGTTCATATGATAAAACCCGGAGCTACAGAGATGCCTCCTGTTATTAAAGAGATGCTCCGGGATAGCTTTCTTAATGGAAAACGGGTAGCTGTTATTATGAATAAAAAGCAGAGTTCAGGTTATCTCTACTGCAAAAAATGTAAAACAAGTAAAAGGTGCCGTAGTTGTGACAATGCTGTAATAATAAATTCGAAACCTTATGGGCTTTCAGTTGTCTGCGGTAGCTGTGGTGTTTCGGAAGATAAAGTCAGTACCTGCAATTGTGGCAGTGAGTATATACATGTGGAGAAGCCTGGTATCAATTCTGCTCTTGAGATGGTAAAGAGAGAGATAACTGATAAAGAGGTGGAAGTCTTTACGGCAGAAGAGCAGAAAAAAGGTGGATGGAGCAGAGAGAGTAAAATCTTTATTGGTACTCCTGCAATGGTTACACCGGATTTCAATAATTTTTTTGATTCAGTTATAGTGCTGAGACCTGAAAATTATGTTGACCTGGATGCATATAATGGAGCAGAGAGACTAAGGAATTTTGTTTGTGAAATGAGAGAACTTCTGCGCCCTGAAGGGTCTGTTGAAGTTTTTTCTGTATTTCATTTCCACTATTCCCTTCAGACTGTTAATAGTGATAAAGATTTTAATGAGAGAGAAATGGGATATCGTGAAATGTTTAAACTTCCTCCATTTTGTAATGTATATGAACTGGAAATAAAGAGTACTTCTCTGAGAAAGCTGGGAGCTGAGATGAGAGATATCATAAAGAGATCTGCTGATCTTGGTGTCAGCAGAGCCGGTTTAAAGAGTCGTAAAGCAGTAAGAGGAGCCTGGAAAGGAGTAATTGAGTTACATGCCAGACCCGAAGCTATTGAGGAATCCGGTATTCTCAAAAGAAGAGATGTCTTTGTAAAACTTCTATTCAGTTAAAGATTTTCTAATACGCTTTTTTTATATTTTCATTGCCTTGGGGCAGATTGTTTTTTTAGGTATTAAGCTGTATAATCAGTATGTTTTGAAATTAAAGAAAAAGATTATTTTTTCAGTTTCTCTGATTGTTGGGGTTTTGTTAATATTTATTTTAACTGACGCCTACAGGATCTTTCTTATTCCCCTTGAATCCGGGGAAAAAATCGAAAAAAACTTTGGAGATGTTATTCTTATTCTGGGGGGAGGACTCAGAAAAGGTTCAAGAATTGGTTACAGCACTGAAGAGAGATTAATAGAGGCTGTAAGATTCTATAATGAGAAAAAGAGACACATCCTTCTGTCTGATGGGTCTCTCTACAGAAAAAGTCCTGCAATTAAGATGATGAAGCAGTTTCTTCTGAACCAGGGGGTATCTGAAGATTACATAATTATGGAAGGTAAAAGTCAGACAACTTACGAGAACTTTACATTTACTAAAAATATTATCAGTGAAATGGGGTTTAAAGAGGTTATCGTATGTACATCTCCGTATCATCAGAAGAGAGCAGAGCTTATAATTGCATATCTTGGATATGATAATTACAGAGTAGCTTCAATGAAGGACTCAGAAGTTTTTACAGCATCTTCAACTGGTCAGAGATTCAGGAACATGTGGCTTATTTTCAGAGAATATTCCGGAATTGTAAAGTTTTCAATTCTGAGACGATAATTTTAAAAATTGTTGACATGATTCCGGCTATTTAATAAAATTTGTTTGCAAATTATTAATTAATATTGGAGGGTCCAAATAATGGAAAACATTTTGTTCGCATTAGCTCCTGTTTCTGCGATTCTTGCTCTTGTTTTCGCTTATGGTTTCTACAGAAAAATCATGAAGCTGGGTGAAGGTACTGAGCGGATGGCAGAGATTGCCGAAGCAGTAAGGCAGGGTGCTAAAGCCTATCTGAGACAACAGTATAAAATTGTTGTTATTTTCTTCGCTATTGCATTCGTATTTCTTGCATTCCTCTCTTTCGGACTGAAAGTTGGTTCTGCATGGACTCCGTTTGCGTTTCTTACCGGTGGTTTCTTTTCAGGTCTTGCCGGTTTTATTGGAATGACTACAGCGACACTCGCTTCAGCGAGAACTACCAACCAGGCAAGGGAGTCTCTCGACAAAGCTCTGAAAGTTGCTTTCAGAAGTGGTTCTGTTATGGGGCTCGTAGTTGTAGGCCTGGCTCTTATTGATGTAACTGTATGGTATATCGTACTCTATAAGTATTTAAATGTACCTCTCATAGAAACAACAGTTACAATGCTTTCCTTCGGTATGGGGGCATCACTGCAGGCTCTTTTTGCAAGAGTTGGGGGCGGTATTTATACCAAAGCTGCAGATGTAGGTGCTGACCTTGTAGGTAAAGTAGAAGCTGGTATTCCTGAAGACGATCCAAGAAACCCGGCTACAATCGCTGACAACGTTGGAGATAATGTTGGTGATGTTGCTGGTATGGGTGCTGACCTTTATGAATCATATGCAGGTTCAATTCTGTCAGCTGCTGCTCTTGGTGCTACAGCTTTTCTTTCTCTTGGAGAAGCAATTGCCAACAGTGCGGTTATGCTTCCTATGGTAATTGCAGGTATCGGTATTATTGCTTCAATAATTGGTATATACCTTGTTAAAACCAGAGAAGGCGCAAGTCAGAAAGAGCTTCTCAGCTCACTGTCAAGAGGTATTAATGGCAGTTCTATTCTGATTATTGCTGGCTCATGGTTTGCAGTTCAGTACTACCTTCCTGAGAATACCGGAGTCTTCTGGTCAATTATCGTTGGTCTGATTGTTGGTATTATTGTTGGTAAAAGTGTTGAATACTATACTTCTGACGCTTTCAAACCAACTCAGACTGTAGCTGAAAATGCAAAAACCGGTGAAGCAACTGTTATTATAGCCGGCGTTGCTTCAGGTATGATCTCGACAGCAATTCCTGTTATCGTAATTGCTATTGGTATTATTCTGGCTTTTGCTCTTGCAGGTGGTTTTTCTCAGGGTATCAGTTACGGACTCTACGGTATTGCTATTGCAGCTGTAGGTATGCTGTCAACTCTGGGTATTACTCTGGCAACAGATGCTTATGGCCCGATTGCTGACAATGCTGGTGGTAATGCTGAAATGGCTGGTTTACCGGAAGTTGTAAGGGAAAGAACAGATGCTCTGGATTCCCTGGGGAATACAACTGCTGCTACAGGTAAAGGTTTTGCTATCGGTTCAGCTGCTCTGACTGCTCTGGCTCTGCTGGCAGCTTACATTGAAGAGATCAAGATGGGTATGGTGCATATCATCAAACATGGTGGTGAACTTCCTTCAAAGGTAGCTGATGCTGTTAATAAGATAGTAAAAACTGATGCAACTGAAATGATCGACAAAATTAAGGACATTGATATAGTTGCCTTTATGGATATTTTCAGTGTTAATCTGATGAATCCAAAAGTTATTGTAGGTGTGTTCCTTGGTTCTATGATGGCATTCCTCTTCTCAGGTCTGACTATGAACGCTGTTGGCCGTGCTGCTGCAGCTATGGTTGACGAAGTAAGAAGGCAGTTCAGGGAAAACAAAGGAATTCTTGAAGGTACAGTTAAACCTGATTATGCTTCATGTGTTCAGATTTCAACAGTTGGAGCACAGAGAGAGATGATTCTGCCTTCGACTCTGGCAATAATCACTCCGATTATTGTTGGTGTACTTCTTGGAGTCTCCGGTGTTATGGGACTTCTGGTAGGAACTCTTGGTGCAGGTTTTATTCTTGCTATCTTCATGGCAAACTCCGGTGGTAGCTGGGATAATGCAAAAAAATATATTGAACAGGGTAATGTTGGCGGAAAAGGCTCTTCTGCTCATAAAGCAGCAGTAGTAGGTGATACTGTAGGTGATCCTTTTAAAGATACTTCCGGCCCATCACTCAATATTCTTATAAAATTAATGACAATGATATCTATTGTTGTAGCAGGTTTAACCGTAGGTTTTTCTCTGTTGCCATAGTAGTAAATGGTGTAGAGACGTGATATAATTGCGTCTCTACAAATAATAATCAGGAGAGTAAAAAATGATAATTGAAAAGGGAAAGATAGAATTGCCTCTAAAATTGTTCAAACGTGGAAAAGTAAGAGATGTATACGAAACTGAGGATGGAAATCTTCTAATCGTATCAACTGACAGAATCTCTGCTTTTGACTATGTCCTTCCTTCACTTATTACAGATAAAGGTAAGGTTCTTAATAAAATTTCAGCTTTCTGGTTCAGAAAAACCGAACAGATGTTTAAGAATCATATAATATCTGACACTCCTGAAGATATGCCGGAGTTTGCTGAGTTTGCCGATAAGATAGCCGGCAGATCAGTGTTAACAAGAAAAATGAAAACATATCCTATTGAAGCGATTGTGAGAGGATATATAGTAGGTTCCGGCTGGAAAACTTACCAGAAAAGCGGTGAAATCTGCGGTATTAAACTGGAAGAAGGACTTAAGTTTGCTGATAAGTTTCCTGAACCACTCTTTACTCCAACAACTAAAGAAGATGACGGCCATGATGAGAATATCACTTTTGAAGAGATGGTTGAAATTGTTGGTCGTGAAGATGCCGAAAAAATCAAAGAGTTATCAATTAACCTCTTCAAAGCTGTTGGTAAAATTGCAGCAGAAAAAGGTGTTATTATCGCTGATACCAAGTTTGAGTTTGGTCAGGATGAAAATGGAGATATCGTTCTGATTGATGAGATTTTTACACCGGATTCTTCAAGATTCTGGAAAGCAGAAGATTACAAACCAGGTGTTGAACCACCTTCATTTGATAAGCAGTTTGTAAGAAATCATCTTTCAGATTCAGACTGGGATAAAAAATCAGCTCCACCTGAGCTACCTGAAGAGATAATAAATAAGACATCTGAAAAATATAATGAAATATATGAGCTTCTGACTGGAGAGAAGCTCTAAGGAGAACAGTTTATTCTTGCCTCTGCTTGATATTGTTTTTTGTGTAGCAGTTCTGTTTTCTGTAATTGCAGGGCTGTTCAAAGGTTTTGTAAGAGAGATCCTTTCTCTCTTCTTCTTTGGACTGGCAGTATATCTCTCTTTTTCATTTTATGAAGTTGCAGGGGAGTATCTGACACGATATATCAGTAAGGCTAATGTAGCTGCATTCGTAGCTTTTTTTATTATATTTGTATTTGTAATTATATCAGGGTCGATAGTCACCTGGCTTGTACAGAAGTTTACGGTAATCGGCCCGCTGAAATCAGCTAACAGGCTTCTTGGAGCTCTGTTTGGTTTAATCCGGGGGGTATTGGTTGCAGGTATAATTCTTTATCTTATGGTAGTTTTCAAAATAGGAACTGAAGAGATAGGTAAATCCAAAACAGTGCCGTATGTAACATATGTTATGAATCAGGTTTTTGAAATGTTACCTGAAGGGTATCAGATAAAGAGTAGTACTAAGGATGTATCGGTTAAAACCGGAGTGTGAGGATCCCCATGGTAGATAAAAAGACAAAAGATTTGATTGAACAGTTTGAAGAGTTGACAATAAAACGTCAGATGAAGATTCTTGCACATAAAGCGGCAAAATCTAAACTATATTTTAAAGAAACTATGGATGAATTTGAGAAAACCCTTCTTCAGGCTATTATCGAAAAGTATGATTATAATCTCAGCAAGGTGTCTCTGAATATAAAATTGCACAGAAATACCATTGCCAATAAGATGACAAAATACAAAATCAAAGAAAAGAAGAGAAAATAGAAGTAAAAAAGCTTATTCTTTAGATTCTCTAATAACATTCTGTAATATTCCATTCTATTCATATATAACTCTGTTTGACATTTGAGATACCCCGGAGATATAATACCACTATAATCTGATAGGGTTAAACTCAGATAAATATAACAATTAAACTGGAGGAAAAATGGCTAAAGACATTACTTTAGGTGAAGACGCCAGACAGGCGCTTCTTAAAGGCGTAGATAAGCTTGCTAATACTGTAAAAGTAACATTGGGACCAAGAGGTAGAAATGTTGTAATCGATAAGAAGTTCGGTGCTCCCAATATAACAAAAGATGGCGTAACTGTTGCAAAAGAGATTGAACTGAGTGATCCTCTGGAAAATATGGGTGCTCAGCTTGTTAAAGAAGTTGCTTCAAAAACTTCTGATGTTGCCGGTGACGGTACAACAACTGCTACTGTTCTTTCTCAGGCTGTATACAGAGAAGGTCTGAAAAGAGTTGTTGCAGGTGCTAATCCTACTCTTCTTAAAAAGGGTATCGAAAAGGGTGTTGCAGAAGTTGTTAAGAAAATTGGTGAAATCAGTACTCCTGTTTCAGGTAACATGATTGCTCAGGTTGGTGCTATTTCTGCAAACAACGACAAAGCTATTGGTGAAATCATTGCTGAAGCAATGGATAAAGTAGGTAAAGATGGTGTTATCACTGTTGAAGAAGGAAAAACTATCTCAACAGAGCTGGAATTTGTTGAAGGTATGCAGTTTGACAGAGGTTTTCTCTCAGCTTACTTCGTAACTGATACAGACAGAATGGAAGCTTCACTTGAATCACCACTGATTCTGCTTCACGAAAAGAAAATTTCTAATCTCAGAGATATGCTTCCACTTCTTGAGCAGGTTGCAAAATCAGGGCGTCCTCTGATGATCATTGCTGAAGATGTAGATGGCGAAGCTCTTACAACTCTTGTTATCAACAAGATGAGAGGTATGCTCAACGTATGCGCTGTTAAAGCTCCTGGCTTTGGTGACAGAAGAAAAGCTATGCTGGAAGATATTGCTATTCTTACAGGTGGTACAGTTATTTCAGAAGAAGTTGGCATGAAACTGGAAGAGGTAACTATGGATCACCTCGGTTCTGCAAAGAAAATTGTTGTTGATAAAGATAATACAACAATTATCGAAGGTCAGAGCTCAGATGATGATGTGAAATCAAGAATTGCTCAGATCAGACGTCAGATTGAAGAAACATCTTCAGATTATGATAAAGAAAAACTTCAGGAAAGACTTGCTAAACTGGCAGGTGGTGTTGCAGTAATCAAAGTAGGTGCTGCTACAGAAGTTGAACTGAAAGAGAAGAAAGCAAGAGTTGAAGATGCAATGCACGCAACAAAAGCTGCTGTAGAAGAGGGTATCGTTCCTGGTGGTGGTATTGCTCTGCTCAAATGCCTTGACGTTGTAAACAAACTGGAACTTGAAGAAGAAGAACAGTTTGGTGTTAAGATCCTTGCAAAAGCTCTTGAAATGCCTCTGAGACAGATTGCAGATAACGCAGGTGTTGAAGGTGCAGCAGTTGTAGAAGAAGTTAAACGTAAAGACGAAATTAACTTCGGGTATGATGCACTGAGAGGTGAGTATGGTGACATGGTAGCAAAAGGTATCATTGACCCGGCTAAAGTTGTAAGAACAGCTCTGCAGAATGCAGCTTCAGTTTCAGGAACTCTTCTGACAACAGAAGGTCTTATTACTGATAATGCTGAAGAAGCTCCAGCTGCTCCGGCTATGCCTCCAGGAGGCGGAATGGGTGGTATGTACTAAACCCTGAATCTTATAAAATTTTAATAAGATATATAAGCCCTGCTCAGTCTGAGCAGGGCTTTTTTTTTATATAACAGAAAATTTTAAATTTCTTAATAAAATTACTTGACACAGAAGGGTGATTTTAATACAATATAGCTTCGGATTGGGAAGTCGTCTAATTGGCAGGACGTATGACTCTGAATCATATAGTTGGGGTTCAAGTCCCTGCTTCCCAGCCACCTCTTCTTCTTTTTAACTTCAAATCAAACTTTAAACTCAAATTTGTATAATATTAATTGACTCCTTTTATCAGAACAAAATTTCCTGTCTCAGGAATTCATGAAGATTAAAATGTATGTGGGACTTAGAATTTATACTCTGATAACAAGTTACACAAAGAACCCATCTACGCTCTTCCAGCATACTCTCCAATTCAGGAGTGATTAATAAAAAGTAAGGAAAATTTAGAAATGGCAGGAATATTATTCTGTAAGACAAACAGAAATCCCCTCATTTGAATAAGGAAGCTTTTGCTTATCTTATTCAAGAGGAGGGGGGGCAGCAAACTGTAAGCTTTAGCGAATCAGTGTAGTTGGCGGGGTGGTCCTGGAAAGTCCTGTAACATTTAGAATAAAATCTGATTGTGCAAAAAAAGCTTAAACCATCACTCTTCATATTTGTCCGTGTTTGCCCCTATATATTATTACTATATTATGGCGAACTCAGGGGTACATATTGACAGAACCTTCAATTCCTTCTAAAATCATAAAACATATGGATAGTGATAATTCGTCAAAAAAAGTAGTGTTGTATGCTATGGCTGCGAATATGATCGTGGCAGCAGTTAAGTATGTTGTGGCATTTATGACCCGTTCAACAGCGATGATGGCAGAAGCTGTGCACTCATCAGCAGACTCTCTGAATCAGATTCTCCTTCTTGTAGGTATAAAAAAAGGAAGACGTGCACCAGATGATCAGCACCCTTTTGGTTTTTCAGGTGAGAGCTATTTCTGGTCTTTTATTGTTGCTGTTATTCTGTTTACACTTGGTTCAGTTTATACCATTAATGAAGGTATTCATAAGATACAGAATCCAGCCCCAATTCAGAATGTAAAGTACATCCTGATAGTCTTAATTGTTTCTATGTTACTGGAAGCAGTGGCTTTCTATAAAGCTCTGGGAAAGGTTAACAGAGACAGAGGAACAATGTCGGTTATGAAGTATCTCAGGAAAACCAAAAAATCAGAAATTGTTGTTATCTTTCTGGAAGATCTTGGAGCTATAATTGGTCTTCTGGTGGCATTTGTATGTGTGACAATCCAGCACTATACAAATATTTTATGGCTGGATGGTGTTGCTTCAGTCATAATAGGAGTTATTCTTGGAGTCATTGCACTGTTTATTGGTGCAGAGATAAAATCCCTTCTTATTGGAGAAGCTGCAGATAAGAAAACTATTGATGAAATTACAAATATAATTTCCAATGAGCCTGGTATAGAACAGTTAATTCATATCAGGTCGCTTCAATTGGGACCTGATGATGTATTGCTTACAATTAAAGCTGAATTTAATCACAGACTCACATCAGTTGAAATAAGCAATATTATCAATGGAATGGAAGAAGAGATCAGAGAACGGTTCAGAGATATAAAGAAGATCTTCATTGAACCGGACATAAGGAGACGTAGAATTGTGTAGAGTTAGACTCTGCAGAAAATGGTGATAACATGGAAGAGTATTTCAAAAATATTACAGAAAAGGTAAATAAACATCTTATTAAGGATCTTAAGGAAGAGGGGGCTGGTACACTTGAATCAGCAATGTATTATGCTTTATCTCTGAAAGGGAAGCGTCTCAGACCACTGATTCTGCTTACACTGCTGGATGCATGGAAACTCGATTACAGTAAGTACATGAATGTTGCATGTGCTATAGAATATATTCATACCTACTCACTTCTTCATGATGATCTGCCCTGTATGGATGATGACGACTACAGAAGAGGGATGCCTACTGTTCATAAGCAGTTTAATGAAGCTATTTCCCTTCTAACAGGTGACACACTCCTTACAGAAGCTTTTGAACTGATAGCCAAAACGGATCTGAAACCTGAAGCAACAGTTGCTATTGTAAGAACTGTTACTGAATGTATCGGACGCAAAGGTATGGCTGGTGGTCAGGTACTGGATCTGGAATTTGATGGCGTTAAAGATGATATAAGTCATATTCATCGCATGAAAACTGCAGATCTTATCAGAGCATGTTTTCTCTGTGCCGGAGAGATTGCCGGAGTTGATGAAAAAGGCAGAAAACTTCTTTATGAGGCAGGGGAATCAATTGGTATTGCTTTTCAGATGGCAGATGATCTGCTTGATATTGAAGGGGATGAAGAGAAAGTAGGAAAAAAACTTGGAAAGGATCTGAACAATTCAAGTCCAAATTCCGTTATTCATCTGGGAAGGGAGTTTGTAGTGGAGCATATTGAAAAATACTACAGACGGACAATAGATATTCTCCAGGAGCTGGGAATTGAAGATGGCCATTTCCATAAACTGATGCATAAGATGGTATACAGGAACAAATAATGGAAAAGAAGATATTAGATAAAATAGATTCACCGGAAGACGTAAAACGTTTATCAACTGCTGAAATGGAATCTCTTGCAAAAGAGGTTAGAGATAAAATTGTGGATGTGGTTTCAAAAAACGGCGGTCACCTGTCATCAAATCTTGGAGTAGTTGAGCTTACTATAGCTCTTCACAAGGTTTTTACTACTCCAAAAGACAAAATCGTCTTTGATGTCGGGCATCAGAGTTATACTCACAAGATGCTCACAGGCAGGAAAGACAGAATTGATGTAATCCGTCAGAAAGATGGGCTTACAGGTTACCCGGATATCTTTGAAAGTGAGCACGATGCCCTTAATACAGGCCACGCGTCCACATCAATAGGAGTTGCTTCAGGTATGGCTGTTGCGACCCAGCAGAAGAAGACAGATAGTTATACCATAGCTGTTATTGGTGATGGAGCTCTTACCGGGGGAGTTGCTCTGGAAGCTCTGAACCATATAGGGCAGATAGGTCAGAAGATGATCATTGTTCTTAATGATAATAAAATGTCTATTTCCCCTAATGTTGGTGGAATATCAAAACATCTGAACTATCTTGTTTCAGGAAGGCCATATCTCAGAATGAAGGAGATGTTTCACTCGGTTCTGAACCATATTCCCGGAATTGGTAAAAATATGGTTGATTCAGCTAAAAAGCTTGAAAACCTTATGAAATCCATGGTTGTACCAGGTTCACTTTTTGATGAACTGGGAGTGAAATATGTTGGTCCGGTTAATGGTCATGATATTGATGAGTTAATAAAGGAGTTTGAATCGGTAAAAGACAGCGAAGTACCTGTACTTCTTCATGTAATTACTGAAAAGGGCGCAGGATACCAGCCTGCTGAAGAGAATCCAAGTTCATTCCACTCTTCAGCTCCTTTTGATATAGAAGATGGTAAGTTTATTAAATCAGATAAACCTTCCTATTCAAAGATTTTCGGACAGACTGTTCTCAAACTTATTGAGCAGGATTCAGATGTTAACGCTCTTACTGCAGCGATGCCCGGAGGAACCGGTCTTGATCAGGTACAGAAAAAGTATCCGGATAATTTCTACGATGTAGGTATTGCGGAGCAGTATATGCTCGATTTTGCAGCAGGTATGTCACTTAATAAATTAAAACCTGTAATGGGTATCTACTCTACATTTCTTCAGAGAGCTCTGGACCAGGTTATTCACGACTTCTCCATTATGGATATTCCGGTAGTTACGGGTATAGACAGAGCCGGTCTGGTAGGTGGCGACGGGATAACTCATCAGGGAATATATGACATTGCAATGCTGAGAATGGTTCCAGGTGCAGTAATTATGGCCCCAAAAGATGAGAATGAATTGCAGCATATGATATACAGTGGTATTAAATATAAGAAAACTGTATTTGTCAGATACCCTAAAGAACCAGGACTTGGTGTTCAGATGGATGAAGAGTTTAAAGAGATTCCTTTTGGAAAAGCAGAACTCGTCAGAGAAGGGAAGGACTGTCTTATTCTTGCTGTAGGGCCTATGGTATCAAGAGCTGAAAAAGTAGCTGAGATGATGGCTGAACAGGATGGTCTGGAAGCAGCAATTCTGAATATGAGATTTGTTAAGCCTTTTGATAAAGAAGAGGTTCTTGCATATGCCAGGAAAATAAAGAATATTGTAACTATAGAAGATGGAACTCTTTGCGGTGGTTTTGGCTCTGCTGTTAAAGAGCTGATGCTTGCAGAAGGTTTAAAAAAGAACTGTGTACTCTCAATTGGTGTACCGGAAGATGCAAGAATTCCTGTTGCCACAAGAAATGAACTCCTGCAGCAGTATCGTATGAATGAAGATGCTATATATGAAGATGTAAGAGAGTTTCTAAAGAGTAGTAAAAGAAAATTCTTTAAAGTACTTACTGGCTGAAAATCAGCTATTTAAAATATCTGAAACAGATTCAAGGGAGAGGATAGATTCAAATACTTCCTCTTCCGTTCTGTTACCATCAACGATTTCCAGATTGCATATATCTATTGAGTGATAGTTTTTATGAACTGTCTGAAGGAAATCCTGTTTCTCAAAAAGCAGTGCTTCTTCATCCCGGTTTCTGCTGATTCTGTCAAGAGCTGTTTCAACGGTTACATCTACCAGAATAGTAAGATCAGGCTCTGGTGCAAATTCCCTGTTGGTTTTTAATATCTTATTAATATCAATACCTCTTGCTCCCTGATAACAGGCATTGGAATAGAAATATCTGTCCAGAATGACATGTACACCTGACTGAACAGCTGGAAGAATGTTTTCTGCAACATTAACTTTTCTATCCATTATGAAATAGTTCAACTCTTCTTCTATAGGGATAGAGTGCTCTGTTGTTGCCAGTTCTCTTATTTTTCTACCCCATTCTGTTTCATATGAGGGCTCTCTCAACCAGACACATTCAATATGCTTTGATTTGAGTAAATTGTAAAGTTTCTTTGACATTGTGGTTTTGCCGGAGCCATCGATACCTTCAAAAAGAATAAGTTTGCCTTTTTCTGTAACAGCCATGATAGAGGAAGTTTAAAGGAAAGGCAGAAGAGTGTCAACATGCCAGGACACTTCACTGACATACACGCAGTATTTACACGGACAAGAAGTAATTTGGTAAACTTAATGGGTGCTGTGGGTTTGTGTTTATCTGTGACAGTACCAGGGGGTTAAAAATGAATATGATCAGCAGTTCCTATATTGTATTAGAATACGTATATTGATATTATTGACAGATATACAGAGGTGTAGAGGTAAAATGAAAAGATCATATAGTTACGATAAATTAATAGAATCATTTAAATGGGAAGATGCTGAAAAGGAACTTGGTATTTCTGAAGACAGTGAACTGAATATAGGGTGGCATCTGACTGACAGAATATGTAATTCAGGTAAAGGTGATAAACCTGCAATTATCTGGGAAGGACATACCGGAGAACGTAGAGAATATAGTTATGAGGATATCAGAAGGCTTTCAGATATCGTTGCAGATTTCTTACAGAAAAGTGGAATAAATGCAGGCGATCGAATCTGTCTGTTTATGGATAGAATTCCTGAACTATACTACAGCTTTCCCGGAATATTAAAAATGGGTGGAGTTGTTCAGCCTCTCTTTTCTGCTTTTGGTGGAGATTCCCTGAAAGTGAGATTGGAAAATGCATCAACAAGGGTTGTTTTTACCCAGCAGAAATTTCTGGGAAGAATTCGTAAGATAAAATCGGAACTCCCTTCTCTGGAGAGGGTATATGTTCTGGATCATGATGGGAAAAAAGCTTTGAAAGAGTTTGAGATTCCACTTCTGCCGGAGTCAATGGAATGTCCTGAGAATTTTGAAGTGTACCATGCAGAAAAGGAAACCCCATCTGTGCTTCACTATACTTCAGGTACAACAGGGCAGCCCAAGGGTGCTCTCCACGTTCATAATTCCCTGATTTCCCAATATATAACTTCCAGATATGTTCTTGATCTGAATGAAGATGATGTCTACTGGTGTACAGCAGATCCAGGGTGGGTAACCGGCATTTCATATGGAATAATAGGACCCTGGGCAAATGGTGTTACTATATGTATTCTTGATGCAGGGTTCAAACCGGAATCCTGGTATAAATTTATTGAAGATAATAAGGTAACAGTATGGTACTCAGCTCCCACAGCTATAAGATCTCTTATGAAAGAGGGAAAAGAAGCTATTGAGAAATATGATCTCTCTTCACTCAGGCATCTGGCTTCTGTAGGGGAACCACTAAATGCAGAAGCTGTGATATGGTCTACTGAAGTCTTTGGGAAAACTTTTCACGATACTTACTGGCAGACTGAAACCGGTGCAATGGTGATTACAAACTTCCCTGGAGAGAAGATAAAGCCCGGATCAATGGGAAGACCTTTTCCAGGCATGGAAGCAACAGTTCTTGATTTTGAAACAATGGAACCAGTTAATGAGATCGGTAAAGCTGGATTAATTGCAGTCAGACCAGGCTGGCCTTCTATGTTCAGGGAATACTGGAACAACAGAGAAAAATACGATAGCAAGTTTGTGAATGGGTGGTATATATGTGGTGACAGAGGATCTATCGATAAAGATGGGTACTTCTGGTTTGTTGGCAGAGATGATGATGTAATAAATACTGGTGGTCACCTTGTAGGACCATTTGAAATTGAGTCAGCCCTGCTGGAGCACGAAGCAGTAGCTGAATCTGCTGTTATTGGTAAACCAGATCCTGTTAATATGGAAGTTGTAAAAGCCTTTATTGCTCTTAATGACGGGTACGAAGCTGATGAAGAGATGGAGCTTAAGATAATGAATTTTATCAGAAAGAAACTATCTCCTCTTGCAATGCCACAGGAGATTGAGTTTACTGATAAACTGCCTAAAACCCGTAGTGGGAAAATTCTGAGAAGAGTTTTAAAAGCTATTGAGTGGGGAGAAGATCCGGGTGATCTGTCTACACTTGAAGATTAATTTTTTGGGAGTAATATGTCTATAATAGGTTTTGTTGCAATATTGGCGGTATCGTGGAAGTTTTATTTTATGAAAGAGCACTATCTGAAATCCGATAGTAGGTTTTACAGATATCTTCAGTACCTTATTCCGTTGTCAATTGCTGCTGTGTGGGGTATACACAGCTGGTATATGAAGATAGATTCTGTTGTAGGAGGCGCTGGTGCTTTAATAAGAGTTATTTTCTGGATATATATTTTTGCTTTTCTTAAGTTTTCAATTGACAGAATAAAGAAAGGTGTAGTTGATTCGAAGGTTTTTCTGATTACCGGTACTATTGCAGGTGTGCTGGATGTCTATGTAAATGGGGCGGATTTTTTAAGATCTGCAGGACTGGCGATTTTTTCACTAATCATTCTCTTTCTAACCTGGGTTCCATATAAACGTTTTGGCAGAAAGGAAGGAGCAGTAGGTGAGTACAGAGGAGTACTGGCCCTTGCTATGTGGCTTCTGGTAGTGACTCTTTTTGGATCTTTCACCTTTCTCCATTACAAGAGTATTTCTGAATGGGTGATTTCTATTGTTGGTGTCTTCTCTATTTTCTGGTCTGTAGCGGTACTGGAGATGATTACAACTCTTATTGCTGGAAGAAAAAAACTGCTGATTTCCCGGGTATTTCTGGGGTTATTTGCAATAGCACTGTTCTTCTCTTTCTACAGAGGTCTTGCTGTACCAGAAGTGAAAAACCTTACTATTCCTGTTACTGCTGAAGGAACAGAATGGGATGGCTACAACATTGTTATGCTGACAGATATTCATCTCAGAGAAGGAAGGGTCGCTGACTGGTTTGAAAAGACTGTTGATAAGGTAAATAGCTGTCAGCCGGATCTTATATTAATAACCGGAGATATTGTAGAACAGCGCTTTACAGAGCAGGATAAGTGCTTCAGGTTGTTAAAGTCTCTTAAAGCCAGAGATGGGGTTTATGCAGTAAGTGGAAACCATGAGTATCTTAATAATGGAGAAGAGTCTTTAAAATTTATAAAAAAAGCCGGAATAACAATACTTGAGAACAGCTCAGAACTACTTGAAAACGGTTTGAGACTGGTTGGTATAGATGACAGGGAGTCTTTAAGAAGAGGGGCCCCCGGTGGAAGAATGGAGAGAGCTTTTAAGGATGTGAAACCAGAAGAGCCGATAATTTTTCTTAATCACAGACCATCAAAATTTGCTGAAGCTGTTGAGTATGGTGCTGATTTACAATTATCAGGGCATACTCATATGGGGCAGATTCCTCCGATGGATCTGATGGTGTGGTTCTACTATAAATATCCTTATGGGCTTTACAGCCTGAAAGATTCATGGATATACACCTCAAGCGGAACAGGAATATGGGGAATGCCTATGAGGCTGTTTAGTAAAAATGAGTTGATAAAAATAACCCTCAAAAAAAAGAAGTAGAATGGTGTGCCTTTACCACAAGGCACACAAAGAACATAGACAGACACTGACAAACAAAGACAGGCACAGGTGAAATTTAGGTAAAGTTCGCTTTACTTTTTGTTGGGTGGCTGTAGTAGAGACGCATAATTGCGTCTAACCGAATAGTTCTGAATGTGTACCTGTTCTGGCGAGATTAAGAGTGTTATTTTCTGTATCTGTTTTATAGATCAACAGCCAGTCTGAAGATACTGAGAGAATATGGCATTCCATATAATCTGACCAGTTACCTTTTAGCTTATGAGGCCTGTTTATAGATGGGGTAAGGGGTTCCTCTCTTTGCAGTTGGTCAATTACTTTTTTCAACTCACCCATTTTGTAAGAGCCTGATTTTGAAAGTTTCTTAAGATCTTTTTTAAATTGTGAAGATGGCTTTAATTGAAGCACTTACTCAATCTCCAGTTCGTCAAATAGTTCATCAGAGTCTGAATAGGTTTTCAGGTTCTTATCATTCTCCAGCTCTTTTAGTGCTTCTATTGTGGTTGAAGCAGGAATGTTAATCTGAAAGGGAATAGCCTTTCTCATGGCAATCTGTCGGTATAACATGTTTATTATTGTTGAGTGATCCAGTCCAAGCTCCTCAAGTATTACTCCTACCTTTTCTTTAAGATCTTTATTGGTTCTTACGTTTAAATTAACTGTTTTTGTGCCCATTTTTTCTCCTTTTATAAATATATAGTGCATTGTATGTACGATGTCAACACAAAATTGTTTTTTTGTTATTGTGTTGGTAAATAATCCGCAGAGTTGTGTGGTTTGGGTGAGGTCGGCCACGCAGGACCGACTCTACGTTAGTGTGACTGAGGGTTTTAGACTGGATATGCGGCTTGTGGATGTGTAGGGGCCAGGCATGCCTTGCCCTTGGGGTGTTTTGATATTAAATTCCTATTCCTGATTCCTGCAGGGAGATAAGAGTTGTGCTGGTAGGGTAGGTGATTGAAGCCTTTAAAAACCTCCTCCCCCTCGTTCCTCGGGTACCCCTCCTCCAGGAAGGGAGCTATGTCTTCGGTTCCCTCAGATCTGCTGAAGGTATGTATGGGTAAAGCTTACTTTACTTTTTTGTGAATAGCAATAGTAGAGACGCATAATTGCGTCTTTGAACAATCCGCAGATTTGTTGTGGTTTGGGTAAGATGGGCGACGCAGGACCGACCTACGTTAAGTGACTGTAGGGTTTTAGACTGGATATGCGGCTTGAGGATGTGTAGGGGCCAGGCATGCCTTGCGCCCTACATTTAATAATTATGTGAGATTGCAGATATGCAGGGATGAAAAATTTTTCATTTTTTTGGTAAAGCTTGCTTTACTTTTTTTGTTAAAAATCCAAGTGAAAAAAATATTTTTACATTTTTAATTATCAGTGGTGAAATGCACTTCAATGCCCGGGGTCTGGGGATTTGTGTAAAATATTTGAGATAAATTTTTATTGGCTGTGTAGTTATTTAATGAATTACTTCTGGTTATAGAAAGTGTAAACGGTTGCTGGTTATTAGCTATGTATCTCTAAATTATAAGTAGTTTTCCTGTTAATTTGAAGTTTATTTCTGGCAAAAATACGGTGGTGTTCAGAAAAATTTATGTGCAATTTGTGAATTTTTTTTAAAAATTTCTATTTTTGTTTGAAAAAATTAAAACCGGATAATATATTGAAACCATAAAGACACAATTAAACCGCAAAAAATTCACTGGGGGTGGATAATGGCCTTAGGGCAGAAAGGATTTATTTTCGATCTGGATGGAACTCTGGTTGATTCTCTGCAGTTCCATTACAAAGCTTGGAATGAGGTTTTAGGTTCAAAACGTATGGCTGAATGTAGCCATCTCTTCTATGAACTGGCAGGTATTCCTTCAGAGGAGATTGTCAGAGAACTTAACTCCGCATATGGATGGAATCTTGACCCTGAAGAGACTGTTCAGAAGAAAGATTTCTACTTTAAGAAGTTCGTACCTCTTATTAAACCTATTCTCAGAGTAGCCGGTGTTGCGCGTTACTGGTATCAGAAAGGTGTACCAATGGCTATTGGTACCGGAACCGGTTCCGGCATGACCGAACTTATTCTTGAGAATACCGGGTTGTCAAAGTTTTTTGAAGTTGTAGTAACTTCTGACGATGTGAATGAGTACAAACCCGAACCTGAGACATTTATCAGGTGTTCAGAGTTGATGAATGTTGAACCGGAAGATTGTCTGGTGTATGAAGATGGAGACCGGGGAATTACAGCTGCTTTCAGAGCTGGAATGAAAGTTGTGGATGTCAGGAATTACAGAAAAAGTCGTAATTACGAAACGTTCATGAATATTTTCTGTTAGGTTTTCTTAAAAAGAGGTTTGGTGTTGTACTGAGTCGTACATTTCGTACGACTCAGTAAAAATTCTATTTTTTAAGCCACTGATCAAGCCATTCAATAACAGTTTTATGCCATAGAATGCTGTTATGTGGTTTCAGAACCCAGTGATTTTCATCCGGGAAATAGAGGAACTTGCTGGGGATACCTTTTCTCTGCAGAGCAGTGAAAGTTGACATACCCTGGGTATCTACAACTCTGTAGTCAAGAGCTCCGTGGATTACAAGCATAGGAGTTTTCCAGTTCTTAACAAAATTCACAGGATTGTGTTTTTCGTATGATTCAGGGTTTTCCCATGGAGTACCTTCGTGCTCCCATTCAGGGAACCACAGCTCTTCTGTGTCATAGTAAGCCAGTCTCTCATCAAGGTTACCGTCGTGGTTAACAAGACAACGGAATCTGTCAGGCCAGTTACCTGCAATCCAGTTGATCATGAATCCGCCATATGAAGCTCCAAGAGCACCAACGCGGTCTTTATCAAGGAAATCGTATTTAGCTATAGCTGCAGCAAGACCTTTCTGAAGATCGATGAAAGGTTTACCACCCCAGTCGCCACTGATTGAATCAGTAAATGCCTGACCATAACCTGTTGAACCGTGGAAATCAACCATAATAGCTACATAGCCTGCACCAGCGTAACTCTGTGGATTCCATCTGTAGTGGAATTTATTACCAAAAGATCCCTGAGGACCACCATGAATAAGGAATGCTACTGGATATTTTTTTCCAGGAACAAAGTCGTATGGTTTAACAAGATATGCATGAACAATCTCATCATTCCATCCTTTAAAAGTAAACTGTTCATAGTCGCCCATTTTGATCTGAGCAAGCTTATCTTTGTTAATATCTGTAATTTTTGTAAGTTTCCTGCCTCTTGTATCAACTGTAAAAAGATCAACAGGAGATTTCAGATCGTTCTTACCAAAAAGAAGTTTTTTACCTGCAAGTGATACACCTGAAACTGAACCCATTTTTACAAGAGTTTTTACCGTACCTTTTTTTACATTAATTGCAAAAAGGCTTTTCTGACCAAGATTCTGAGCAGTAACATAGATAACTCTGTCTTTTTTAGACCAGATCATTGAGCTTACTGAACGATCCCAGTTTTCTGTTAAAGCTCTCTCTTTGCCTGTTGCTACATCTCTGAGAATCAGAGTAAACTTATCAGCTTCAAAGCCAGGTCTCTTCATCGCGAGATATGCCATGGTTTTACCGTTGTTTGAGAATACAGGCATTGTATCCCATGCTTTGTTTGTAGTAATTACTTCAGCCTTTGCAGAAGCATCTGCGGGAACTTTAAAAAGATCATAGTTTGTTGACCATGCCTCTTTTTTCCCTGAGTTACCAGCTGTGAAAACAATAGCTTTGCCATCAGGAGTAAAAGTAAACTCTTCTGAACCACCAAAAGGTTTGAGTGGTGAATCTGCATCCATACCTTTCATCAGATCAACTGGTGTGCCACCATTAATCTTCATGGTGAAGATATGATTTCTTCTGCCATCATTCCATACGTCCCAGTGTCTGATAAACAGGCGGTCATAAAGTCTTCCGCTGGTTTTCAGGTTCTTAACTCTGTTAAGCTCTTTAACAGTTTCATCAATACTCATTGAAGGGAATACTTCAAGAGAGAATGCAATAGTGTCACCAGCAGGTGAAAGTTTCAGATTACTTACTCCCAGAGGAAGTTTTGTGATCTGTTCAGTTTTACCAGTAGTTACATCAATTCTCCAAACCTGTGATGACCCTGATCTGGTTGAAAGAAAAAGTATTGACTTACCATCTTTTGACCAGATTGGGCTGAAGTCTGAAGCTTTGTCTTTAGTAAGCTGTTTCAGGTTTTTGCCGTCTATGTCTACAAGCCAGAGATCTGTTCTGCCTCTGTTGGCATCAAGGTCGGTTTTACGTAGAACAAAAACAACGGTTTTTCCATCGGGAGACGGTGTCTGACCCGATACTCTCTGCATAGTTACAAGATCGTGTTCATTAAAACCACGCTTTGCTGCCTGATTATTTTCCTTAGCCATGGAAAAAGTACTGAATAAAAGTACTGAAGCCAGTGCCAGTACCAGATATTTATTCATCTAGTCCTCCTTTAATAAATTGCTAAAATTTTATGAAGAAAAATTATAACAGATAGAATAAATTCAAAAAAGTGTTTTATTTTATTGTATTATCTTGAAAAGTAACGGCTTATAATCTAAAATAACTTGGCTGATTTTATAACCCTGATTAAATGGAGGTGGAAATATGAATTCTGAAATAGCCATGAATCCCAACAAGATAGTCAGATATCTGAAAAAGTTACCTGCTGAGTTTACAAAGAACGACATCATCAAATACATGGAAGACCATGAAATAAGAATGTTGAACTTCAGATATGTCGGTGGTGACGGAAGGCTGAAAACTCTTAACTTTATTGTTAATTCAAAAGAGCATCTGGATAGTGTTCTGTCTTCAGGTGAGAGAGTTGACGGTTCAAGCCTCTTCTCATATATTGACGCTGTTTCAAGTGATCTTTATGTTGTTCCAAGATTCAGAACAGCTTTTGTTAATCCTTTTACCAAGATTCCTGCAGTAGATATTCTATGTTCATATATGACTGCAGAAGGTAAACCTCTGGAAAGTTCACCGGAGTACGTGCTTCAGAAGGCACATGAAAGGCTTAAAAGAACCACAGGTTATACTTTTGAAGCTCTTGGTGAGCTTGAGTATTATCTCTTCTCTGAAGTTGATTCTATCTATCCTATTGTTGAACAGAAGGGATACCATGAATCCCATCCATTCTCAAAATGGGGTGAAATAAGAAGAAAAGCTATGGAAGTTATCAGTCAGATCGGTGGTAAGATCAAATATGGTCACGCTGAAGTTGGTAACATTATTCATGAAGATATTGAGATGGTTCAGCAGGAAATTGAGTTTCTTCCTGTACCTGTTGAAGAAGCAGCAGATCAGCTGGTTCTTGCTAAATGGGTAGTAAGGGAAATTGCTTATGAGTACGGACTGGAAGTAAGTTTTGCACCAAAAATCATTGTTGGACATGCTGGTAGCGGTCTTCATGTACATACAAGACTTGTAAAAGACGGCAGAAATGTAATGATTGAAAATGGTGAGCTGAGCGATGTTGCAAAGAGAGTTATTGCGGGATATCTTGAACTTGCTCCATCAATTACTGCATTTGGTAATACAGTTCCTACATCATTCCTCAGACTTGTTCCTCATCAGGAAGCTCCTACAAGTATCTGCTGGGGCGACAGAAACAGATCTGTTCTGGTAAGAGTTCCACTGGGCTGGCTTGGTGTTGACGATATGCTTCAGCAGGTTAACCCTAATGAGCCAAAAGCAGCTGAAGAGAGAATGAATAAACAGACTGTAGAAGTCAGAAGTCCTGACGGATCAGCAAATGTATACCAGCTGCTTACTGGTCTTACTGTTGCTGCAAATTATGGTCTTGAAATTGATAATGGCCTTGAAATTGCTGAAAAACTATACGTTAGTACTGATGCAAGTAAGATAAAAGAGCTGAAACAGCTTCCTGCATCATGCTATGAAGCAGCTGAAATGCTTGAAAAGCAGAGAGATATCTATGAGAAAGACGGTGTATTCCCTAAAGGAATGATTGATGGTCTTGTTGAATATCTTAAAGGACATGATGATAAAGATCTCAGTGAAAAACTATTTGGTAACTCAACTGCTCTGAAAGAGATTGTTGACAAATTTATCCACTGTGGTTAATTTTTAGAGAAATTTAAAATAATTTTTTAGTACATAAGCAGAGCCGGGCAACTCCTGTCCGGCTTTTATTTTATAAGGAAGGTCTCAAAAAATGGTCTATATACTACTCTTCAGTATCAGTATACTCTGGGGAAGTACTTTTATTCTCGGTAAGATTCTTATGGAGGTTTTCCCGGTATCCTTCATTGTATCTGTAAGATTTTTGATAGCTCTGGCTCTATTTACGATGATTTTCAGAAAGAAGATTCGTATGAATATGAGAATCTTCAGAAACGGGACGATTATAGGGTTAATTAATGGTATAGCCCTGATTGTACAGATGATCGGATTAAAGTACACTACAGCTTCAAATTCGGCGTTTCTGACATCAACTTTTATTGTATTCATACCTTTCATAGAATATTTTGTGTACAGAAAAAAACCTTCAGCAAATATACTCTCAGGTATTGGGGTGTCTCTGGTTGGGGTTTACCTGCTCTCCTTCACAAATCTTGCAGCAGGATTTGGCGGCATCAATAAAGGTGATCTTATAACTCTTGTCTGTGGTTTCCTTTATGGTTTGCAGATATTTTTCATAAGCCATTTTACAAAAGAAGAGAATATTTTCGGTCTTGTTTTTCTTCAGTTTGGTGTAAGTGCTCTTACAGGTATTGTCTGGCTGGCATGGGAAATGGCTGTTGGTGGCAGTAGTGTTGTTCCATGGCATATGATGGGAGATAATACTGTACTGATTCAGATTCTCGGATTATCTGTGTTTGCTACGTTTATACCTTTTTCACTTCAGTTTTATGTTCAGAATAAACTGTCTTCAGTTGTAGCAGGAGTAGGTTATCTTACTGAGCCTGTTTTCGCTCTTGTTCTTGCGATGATTTTCCTTGGGGAAACTCTGTCGCTGCAGAGCTGGGTGGGGACTTTCGTAATTCTGATTGGCGTGCTTCTTGTTACTCTGAAATCGGGAAAGAAACTGGAAACCTGCGAGCAGGGGGGAACATAAAGACGGTAGCACACACGGGTGCTACCCTACACTTATTTCAGGTTTTTCAATTGTGTTGGATTTGTTAAGCCAGATGCAATGATGCATCTCTACAACTTCCCGGGTTTTCAAAACCTGTTAATTTTCCTTCATGAGGAAGTGGGCTTCATTGATATACCTAAGACCAGATAAACCGTGTTTAATGAGATTGTCCAACAGGACAGGCATTACACCTTCGTAGGAGACACCGAATATCTCTTTTGAAACCAACTTCATCTCATACTCATATAATTCACCCAGATCGAGCATAGGCACCAGATAAGGGGTTGAGGTAAAGAAGTCTCTGTTAAGACCGTTAAGGGCCTCCTGTATCTGGTCTTCAGAGTATAATGATGAGATGTTCCTGCTACAGAACTGCCCGGGTAAACCTGACAGAGTCTGACGACACGGAAGGGGGCGTATCTGGTGTATTGCGCAACTGCCCTCTGGAGAGAGGAAAGCGCATGAACCTGGAGAGTTACGATAAGTTTCAAAGTATCTGCCTTCATCTCCATTACATTCCCTCCAGAGCTCTCTGATAGTATCCGCCTGATTTCTGATCTTATCTATTGGAGCTTTATCAGCATGATTAAGCAGTATCAGAGCTTCAGGTACAGATATTTTCACAGAAATATTACAACAGAAACTGCAACCTTTATGACAATGGATTTCAATATCTTCTCTATTTCTCTTTAACCACTCATTCTGGGCATCTGAGTAGTTCTTTAATAGCTCGATGGCTTTATTCAGGGGGAAAACAGATTTTTCGGACATCCTTTGTGGATTATATCACAGAAAAATCGTAAAATTTGAATGAGAAAGTAAAAACCCCTTGAAATTAAATTTATTAATTGGTAAAAGTAAAATTAATCTCTAATACCGGAGGGACATTTATGGAGTGGAGAGCCAGTCATATACTGGTAAAAGACAGAAATCTTGCTAACATGATTTTGAAAAAGATAAAAGAGGGTAAAAACTTTAACCAGCTGGCTAAGGAATTTTCCACCTGTCCAAGTAAAGGAAAAGGTGGTGATCTTGGATGGTTCGGGTCTGGCAAAATGGTTAAAGAGTTTGAAATTGCTGTCAGTAAACTTGGTTCTGGCAGAATCAGCGGGTTAGTTAAGACACAGTTCGGTTTTCACATTATCAAAAAAACCGGCCAAAGATAATTTAATTTATATCAGTTAATGGAGGTTAACGTTATGACAAAGTCAGAATTAGTTGCAAAAATTGCAGAAAAAACCGGTGTTCCTAAAGCAGATACTGCAAAATCCATCGATGCATTTGTAGAAGTTGTAGGTGATGCTCTAACAGACGGTGACAAAATTACCCTCGTTGGTTTCGGAACTTTTAAAGTAGTTGACAGAAAAGAGAGAGAAGGACGTAATCCATCAACCGGCGATAAGATCAAAATACCTGCAATGAAGCTTCCTAAATTTGTTCCTGGAAAAGCTCTTAAAGATCAGATTCAGTAGACATAAGTTATAGAGAATTAACCTGAGCAGACATATTGTTCTGCTCGGTTACCAACGGCTGCAGATATCAGCCGTTAAATCAAGGAATTGGAAATTAATTGAGGCAGGAGATAATTTGTGAAGAGAATTTCAGTTATCGGTGCGGGATTATCTGCATCAAGTCTAATAGACTATCTTTTAAAAAATTCTGAAGAGCACAACTGGCATATTACTGTAGCAGATCTATCACTGGAAACTGCAGAAAAGAAAGTGGGTAATCACCCAAGAGGAACAGCTTCACTCTTTGATGTGCAGGACGAAGAGTTGAGAGGAAGAATCGTTTCCGAAAGCGATCTGGTTGTTTCAATGCTTCCGGCTTTTATGCACCCGGTTATTGCAGGGGAGTGTGTGAAATACGGGAAGCATATGGTAACCGCATCTTATGTTTCAGAAGATATGAAGCAGCTTGATAGTGCTGCTGCCGATAAAAATATTCTTCTACTTAATGAAATCGGTGTAGATCCCGGCATTGACCATATGTCTGCGATGAAAGTTATCGATGGAATAAGAGAAGAAGGTGGAGAACTGCTTGAGTTTGAGTCATATACAGGCGGACTCGTAGCACCTGAATACGATAATAATCCATGGAACTATAAATTTACCTGGAACCCCAGAAATGTTGTTCTGGCTGGTCAGGGAACAGCTAAATATCTGGGGGATGGTAAAATTAAATACATCCCATACAGTAAGCTGTTTAAAAGAAGAAAAATTGTAGAAGTACCTGGAATGGGTGAATTTGAAGTTTATGCTAACAGAGATTCAGTATCATATGTTGATACTTACAATCTGGAAGGGATAAAGACACTTTTCCGTGGTACTATGAGACGTCCGGGGTACTCAGAAGCCTGGGATGTTTTTGTACAGCTTGGTCTTACAGATGATACATACAGCCTGGGAAACAGCGCTGATATGACATACAGGGAATTCATTGACTCTTATCTGCCGGAAGCTGAGGGTAAAACCGAGGATAAGTTTTCGAAGTATGCAGGTTTGACATCAGATTCAGAGATAATGGATAAGATAAGATGGACAGGGATTTTCGGCGAAGAAGCTCTGGGGGAGGAGAACATTTCTCCCGCCAGAGCTCTTCAACTTCTTCTTGAAAAGAGATGGGCTCTTGAAGAAGGCGATAAGGATATGATTGTAATGCAGCACCGTTTTGTTTATGAAAAAGATGGTGTCAGAAAAAGAGTTATATCTTCACTCTGTGTAAAGGGAGAAACCGACGTTCACACTGCTATGTCAATTACTGTTGGAATTCCAGTGGCAATTGCTGTGAAACTTATACTTACCGGAAAGATTAAAGCCACGGGTGTAGTTGTTCCGGTTGAGAAGAGTGTATATGCTCCAGTTCTTGAAGAACTGGAAAATTATGGCATAAAGTTCATCGAAGAAGAAGAGATACTTTAATATCATTAATATTCAGGGCGTTTATCAAAAACGCCCTTTTTTTAAAACTATAAGATTTGAAAAGTTCGTAGGGGTAGGGCTGGGTGCTCTTCCGTTGCTTATTTCCAGACGGTCTTAATAATGAAACGTAGGAGACACGGCTTACTAAGATTTATCAGGAATACATACTGCAATAAACACAGGCTATGTACCAAACATATCTGTGTCAGTCTGTGTTAGTCAGGTATCCCTTTACATTGTAAATTATATTTTTTGATTGTAATAGCAATCTGTCTATGATAGAAAATAGTTGCGAACGCAACTAAGGAGTTTGTTTGAACAAAGAAAATTTTGATGGTGTAGTTCTGAAAGTGGAGAGGCTTCATTCTATGATTATAAGACTCATAGAAGTATTTAATGATGCTGCTCTTGGTTTCACCCTTGATGAGTTTGTTGTGTTGTCAGAATTATTTAATAAAGAGGGGGTTACTCAGAACTATCTTGCTGCAAAACTGTTTAAAGATAAATCAAATATTAAGAGAACAGTTGATAAACTGGAAAAAAAAGGAATTGTTAAAAGAGATATAGATATAAATGATAAAAGGAAATACTCTATTCATATAACTGAAAGTGGACGCAGGTACAGAGTAAAACTGGAGGATCTCCGTAACAGAGGCGTTGAGTGGCTTGAGTCTTCTATAGGTAAAGATGTACATGAGGAAATTCTGAGCAATCTAAGTCTCCTTGAACACCATTACCGGGCAGTTATTAAGAAACATTGTAAAGAGATTCAGATATAGAAACATCCTGAGGTGAAATGTAATGAAAAAAATATTGACTCTTATATTTTTTCTCTGTTTTGCAGGAACTCTTGCAGGAGATGAATTAACTGTAAGATCTGTTAAAGTTGAAGGTCTTAAGAGAACTGGAAAAGCAACCTTTATTAAGATAGCCGGAGTTAAAGCCGGAGATATGTGGAATGGGGATAAAAAAAAGCATATCCTGAGAAGACTGGAGAAGATGGGGAATTTCAGTAATATCCGAATTGATGAGAAAGTAGAAGGAAAACAGGTTGATATATCTGTACATGCACAGGATAAATGGACTTTAATGGGGTTTCCTATGGCTTCTTCAAGTGGGAGCTCAAAAGCTTACGGAGTAGGTGTTTTTGAAAGTAATTTTCTTGGGCTGCAGAAAGGTGTTGCCGGACTATTTCTACTAAAAGAGAAGAAGCCCCAGATATCTCTCTTCTATATAGATCGGTACTTTATAAATGAGAAGTGGACTTTTATGGGTGCTTTTCAGATGAAAGATGAGGAAGTTGCCGGTTTTCAGCGTAAATCACTTAAATTTACATTGAGTCCGGGATACAGAGTAAATAACTATATCACCCTTTCACTTATTGCCGGGTATGAAGATTTTAGCCATGAAAACCTGGATGGTAATGTAAATGTCTTACCAGGAAATTCCGGACATTTTGTGGCAGGCATTAGTGCCGGATATGACAATATGGATCAGAAGGAAGACAATTTCTCAGGTGTCAGAATAACGGGAAGTCTTATTTCAGTTATGGGAAAAGATATTGAAGATTTTTTCAGAGGTATATTAAAAACCGAGTTTTATCTGTCACTATTTTCAAATCATACTCTTGCCGTGATGAATCAGTTCTCTATCTCTTTTGGTGCTCCATATGGCTATGGTTTCAGGGTTGGAGCCCAGGGGTCCAGTGAGGCACTACCGATAAAAGGCTTCGAAGACAATGAATTTTTATATGGAAATGTAATATCAGGTACTGTTGAATACAGGTTGCCGGTTAAATCGTTTTCTGCTTTTACAATTGCTATGGTTCCATTCTTTGACTATGCTCTAATGGCAGATAGGAAGAAAGATCTCTTCTCTGATGAGTTTATTAGTAGTGCAGGGATTGCTCTGCGATTCTATATAAGAAAGGTAGCTCTACCAGCTCTGCAGATATATGTGGCTCATAATAATGAACGTAGGAAGTTTAAATTCGGCTTTCTCATGGGAATGAGTTTTTAGATATTTTTGATTGGAAAATATTTTTTTGTAAATAAAACTTACTTAAGCTTAAATCAATCTCTTTTTTATGTAAATAATATTTTTCTCTATATATAAAATTGCAATTTGTGGTAAAACATAATTGGTGCGCAAAATTGCAGGAGGAATATGTAATGAAAATGAAATGTATTTTAACAGGTATTATTCTACTGCTGTCTGTTTATGGTGAAGCAGCAGTAAACATAAGGTCAATTAAAGTAGAGGGGTTGAAGAGAACTAAAACATCTGTCTTCCTTAAAATAGCAGGAATAAAAGAGAAGGATTCCTGGAACAGGTTAAAAAAGATGGAAACCTTTGTGAATCTGATTAAAGCCGGAACTTTTAAGAATATCAGGATAAAAGATAAAGCAGAAGGGGAAGAGGTGGATATTGTTATCCATGCTGAGGATAAGCAGACTCTGATTATTATGCCTGCTTTTAATAAAAGCAAAGGGGTTACATCATATGGAGCAGGTTTTTTTGAAAGTAATTTTCTGGGAACCCAGAAGCTCATAGGAGGATCTTTCAGGTTGAAAGATAAGAAGCCACAGGTCTCTTTTACTTTTTCTGACAGGCATTTTATAGGTAATAAATGGAAACTGAATGTATCTCTGAATATAAGCAATGAGGATGTAGCAGGAATGGATAGAAAGGCTACTATTGTGAGAGTGGAGCCTGGTTATAAACTAAGTAAACATTTTACTCTGTCACCTGTATTCGGATACGAAAATATTGAGTATGACGGATCAACAGAATCTGTTTATCCCCTGAAATCCGAACATAGTGTAATTGGTCTTAAGCTGGGATACAGTAATATAAAATTCAGTATGGCGGGAATATCCGGTATGAGCCTGTCCGGTGAATTTTCAAGAGTTACAGGTAAAGATATTAAGGACCATTTCAGAGGTATTGCTACTTCTGCTATATTCATACCAACTTTTGGTATGCAGAATCTGTCAATTGCCAATCAACTGGCACTTACTTTTGATGGAACCAGTCGATATGGATACATTGTCAGTAACATGAAAACTCCAGGTTCTCTTCCAATGAGAGGTTTTGAAGAGAACGATTTTATGTATAACAATGTTTTGTCAGGGAATGTTGAATATAAAATACCTCTTAAAAATTTTTCTGGTTTCTCTCTATCTCTGGTAACCTTTTTCGATTATGCATCTATGTCTGATAAAAGAAACAGAATTTTTAAAGATGAATTTATCAGTAGTGCCGGTATTGCCTGCAGTATCTATCTTAAAAATATTGCGATGCCACCTTTGCAGATATATGTGGCTCATAATAATGACAGAAAAAAGATAAAAGTAGGGTTTTTGATGAAGATGGGGTTTTAGGAAAGGGTAAATATTTAAGGGCGCTTATAATTAAGCGCCTCAACAAGGGTTAAGACTCTTATTATAAACAATTCAGTATGTAAATCCGGTAACTATATGCAATCTGTTTCAGCAATATGTATAATGTTCTTATGCATAAAAGCCTGTGGATACTGGTCTTTTTTTCTGTTCTGATATGGTCATCTGTAAATCCGAAAGATTATTTTACATGGTTTCTTGAGGTTTTGCCTGCAGTACTGGCTTTAATTGCTCTGGGAATAACTTCAAAAAAGTTCAGGTTTACAAATCTCAGTTATTCACTGATTCTCATACATTCAGTAATACTGATGATTGGAGGGCACTACACTTACGCAGAAGTGCCTCTTCCTGAGATAGTAAATAATATCTTTGGAGCCGGGAGAAATAATTATGATAAAATAGGGCATTTAGCTCAGGGTTTTATTCCTGCAGTTGTTATTAAGGAATTTTTCATAAGAAAAGATCTGGTAAAGAGTCGAAGCTGGATCAATTTTTTTGTAATTTCAACCTGTCTTGCAATCAGTGCGTTCTATGAGCTGATAGAGTGGTGGGTCGCTCTTGCAGTTGATGAAACAGCTGAAGCTTTTCTGGGTACTCAGGGCTATATTTGGGATACTCAATCAGATATGGGGTATGCTCTTGCAGGAGCGATACTGGCTCTTGTTACCCTTACGGGAATTCTTAATAAACAGATAGGAAACCGGGTAGATTAATTGATTAAGCCGGCATTTTTACCCAGACTATTTATGAAAATCAAACTTATTCATACCATATATTTATCAGATCCCTTTACAGAATATTGTCAACTGAGGAGAAGATGAAGTCATTAAGAGTTCTGGTTCTGGTATTGATATTAAGCTATCCGTTTCTACTTGAATCAGTTGTACAGAAAAAGACATTTCTCCATATTAAAGTATCAGATGGTCTCCCTATGAGTGGGGTAACAGCAATTCAGCAGGGAGCAAATGGAATTATATGGATGGGGCTGGACTCAATCCCTCTGGTGAAATATGATGGAAGAGCATTTAAGAAATTTCAGGGTGAGAGGGATCTCAGAGAATTTCTAAAGGGCAAAGGAGCCAACTGTATTACTGAAGATAGTAAAGGGAACCTCTGGATTGGTACACAGATAGGTGCTGTGGTTTTCAATCCGGTAATAGAGAGATTCAAAAGAATAGGAAAGGATCTGATTGAAACGGATGAACCGGTTACTTCAATAATAGTAGACAGATCTTCACGGATATGGATTGGTTCGTCAAATGGTGTTGTTGTATTGAGGCACCAGTATGCTGAGAAAGAAAATTTCAGAGATTACATACGCCTTAATCAGTTTTTGAAGAACCAGCATATTACTGCAATAACAGAAGATGCTAAAGGAAATATATGGATTGGTACAAGGAGAGGTGTTTTTCAATACAGGTATGGTGATCCTGCCCCTGTAAAGACAGATTTTTTTCCATCAGATGCTGCTGGTAATGTTGTTAAGGCTATAGTTGTAACCGAAGATAATTTTCTGTGGATAGGAACAGAGAACAGAGGGTTATTTGCCTGCAATCTCAATAGTGGTGAAGTAAAAAATTTCTGCAAAAGTTCATCGGCACCAGATGAGAGAATCGCATGCAACAATATAACTACTATGCTGGAAACCCGTAGTGGGGAACTGTGGGTAGGTACAGTAAACGGATTATGGATAAAAGGCAGAGATGGATTCACAGGATACAGTCATGCTGTAGATGATTCCCACAGTATTTCTGCTGACCATGTAAGAGGGTTGATTGAAGATGATTCCGGCATGGTGTGGATTGCGACAAAATCAGGTGGTATAAGTAAGGTGCTGTTCAATTCCGGAATGTTCGGGCATATTAAACATAAGAAGAATAATAGTAACAGCCTGTCAGGTGATTCGATTTTTGCTGTATTTGAAGATCATCTGGGAATGATATGGATCGGGTCACATCACGGAGTGGATGTTATGAATCCCGAAACCGGAAAGTTCAGGCATTACAGACACAATCCTTCAGATGGCAATTCTCTTCTTCATAATCATGTTTATGACATAAATGCCATTGATGAACTCTATATATGGATAGGAACAAGAGAAGGACTTGTTCGTTTTAACAGAAAAAAAAGAGAATTTGATAACTTCATTTTTGATAAGGTAAACATAAACAACCCAGCTAATAAAATAAACCGGATCGGTAAAGGTATGGATGATAATATATGGCTGTCCACTTATAATGGAATGCTTGAGTTCAGGCCTTCAAAAGGCTCTTTTAAGCACTATTATCATGATCCTTCCGATAAAAATTCAATCTGTTCAGATTATGTATGGGATATCATGGAATATGAGAAAGGAAAACTCTGGATATGTACCAGAAGAGGCCTGAATCATTATGATATCGGGAAAGATGAATTCAGACATTACAGTTATGACACAGGTAATCCGGGAGGAATCAGCGGAGATAACGTTTATACAGTTTTTCGTGATAAAGAAGGTGTCTTCTGGTTTGGTACTACTAATGGTCTGAACAGATATGACAGAGGCAGTGATACTTTTACTACTTTTACCACTATTGATGGATTACCGGATAATGTTATCTATGGTATTGAACAGGATAATATGGGTAACATGTGGGTAAGTACAAACAATGGGCTTTCAAGGTTTAACCCTGTGCAGATGGACTTTGTCAATTTTGATGTAACAGACGGATTGCAGAGTATGGAGTTTAATTTCCCTTCTGTTAAAACTAAAAATGGTGACCTGATATTTGCAGGTATCAATGGTATAAACTTTTTCAAGCCTGAAGCTATAAGAAGGGACCATACAATTCCCTCAATAGTTTTTACAGGGCTGAAAATATTTAATTCACAGGTTGAAGTGGGGGAGATAATTGACGGGGAAGTTGTGCTGCAGGAATCGATTAATAGTGTTAAATCTATAACCCTCTCCCATAAGAGTTATGTCTTTGATGTGGAATTTGCAGCTCTTCATTACGCTGACCCTGATAATAATAAGTATCTCTATAAGCTTGAAGGTTTTGATCCTGAATGGAATTATGTAGGCAGCAGGAATTTTGCAACATATACCAACCTTTCCCCAGGAGAGTATGTACTTAAAGTAAAAGCCTCAAATAGTGACGCTGTATGGAATGAGAAAGGTAGTTCTCTCAGATTGATAATAAGACCACCTTTCTGGAAAACTCTATGGTTCTGGGGGCTTGTTCTTATTTTTATTTCCGGTGCTGCTGTATCACTTTACAGATTCAGAATCAATATGATCAAGAAGCAGAATATTCTTCTGGAACAACTTGTTGAAGAGAGATCTGCCCAACTTGAAAAGAGTCACAGGATAATTGTAGAACAGGCTCATAAATCCGGTATGGCAGAAGTTGCTTCCAATACACTTCACAATGTAGGAAATATTCTTAATAGTGTTTTCATATCTATTGATAATCTGAAAAAACTGTCCCGTTATTCCGGGGTTGATACCCTTAATAAAGCCAGTAGTATGCTGGATGGAGAAATGGAAAATCTTGAAAATTTTGTTAAGAATGACCCAAAAGCTGTTAAGCTGATGCTTCTGTTTGTTAAAGTAGATAGAATTATTACCAAACAGAAAGAAGAGGGAGATCGCCTTCTTAAGAGACTCTTTGAGAAGGTACAGGAAATTTCCAGAGTAATTACTGTGCAGCAGGCATATTCAGGTAAGCCAGAGAACATGATAGATGAAGTTGAACCAGAAAAAATTGTCAGTGACGCTCTTGTTGTATGTAGTGATATGCTTGCTCTGCATAATGTTAAAGTGGAAAAATGGTATGAGCGACATCAGAGAATATATGCCAATAAACCCATGCTTATGCAAATACTTATGGATATAATTACAAATTCAATAGAAGCTTTAAAAGATAATCATGAGGATAACCGGAAAATAACTTTTATAACAGAAAGCAGAACTGAAATGACTCTTATTAAGATAGTTGATAATGGATGTGGAATACCTCAGGATGCACTGGACAGGATATTTAGTCAGGGGTATACAACCAAGAGTGGTAAGCTGGGTTACAGACTTCATCACTGTGCAAACTCTATGGTTGAAATGGGTGGAAATATCTGTGCTGATAGTAAAGGGGAAGGTAAGGGCACTACAATGGTTCTTGCATTTAAGTCAATTAAAGAGTAACTGCAGATCAGCTGTTGAAATGTTCAAATGTTTTTATGTAAAATGAGCTTTACTTTTGAGCAATCTTTTGTGTTAAGTTAGCTTTACTTTTCAATGAGCAGAATTGTGTGATGTATTAAATTTAAAAAGTAAAGTTTATTTTACTTTTCTGAATTCAAATTCATATAATACTGTCAGATCAGGGCAGAATGCAATATCGATATTTAATCTGAATAATACTGGTTTCTCAACAAAAAGAGGCAGATATGTTATAAAATCGTTAATTAACTGAAAAATTTTCCCTGAAGTCTTCCTTTTTATTCAGTATACATGTATATTCTCTAAGTCTGTCTGACCAGAAAAGTTGGGCAGAATGTTCGGGCACTAAGGGCATATAGGGAGGATATATGAGAATATACATTTTTCTATCAGTTTTTTTATCACTACTGGTTTATGGAGGTTATAAACCAATCGTTATTCCACCAGGATATGAGCATGATAAGTGGGTAACTCTGCCTGCAGATCATATCTTTGAGTTTGGAGCTTTTACAGCATCATTTGATGGAACGGATGACAACAACGGAGATGGATCTTCAGATCTGTGGGGAGTACCAGAGTGGGTTGCTTATGAAATTAAAGGTAACCAGCCACTGGATAAACTGCCACGGCGTCCCAGATGGATGACGGATCAGAACCTCTATAATCAGGGAATAGCTCCAAATGACTATTCCTATGGTGTTTCCGGCACCAGCGATATGAGAGAAGTAAAGACAGATTACAGATATGTCAGAGGGCATATGTGTCCAAAGGCAACAGCTGAAAGAATAAGCTCGGATGCAGCATATAATACTCATACAATGATTAATGCCTGCCCTCAGCTACAGTGGCAGAATAATGGTATTTGGAAGGAACTGGAAATAAGATGCACAAACTGGGCTGATACTTATGGGCAGATCTGGGTTGTATGTGGCCCGGTATTTTTTGGTAAGAACCCTGCAGTATGGCTCGGGCAGAATGGAGAAAAGCAGGCAGCAGTACCTGATGCATTCTACAAGATTGTAATAAGAAAAGATGGAAACTGGTTTGAAACTCTTGCTTTTCTGATTCCAAATGTTATTCCTAAAGATAAGAAAGAGCCAGGGGACTTTATTACTACTATAGATCGTATTGAGAGTTTAACGGGGCTGGATTTTCTTACTTCTGTTGAGGATTATGCTGAAAATGCAATAGAGAGGCGAACAGGAAGTCTTCAGTACTGGCAGTAAATTGTTGTAATATAACGGGGTTGTCAGAACTGACAACCCCTTAAAAATTAAAAACGGCTATATTTAAAATGATCTATTAATACTCTTTTGTTCTTTCTACTGATCCATCTGATTTATACCAGGTCCACTTTCCAACTTTTTTATATTTCTGATAAGCACCTGAAATTTTGATTCTGCCATTATTATGGTACATCTTATAAGCACCGGCTTTATGATCATTCTTATAAACGGCTTCAGTTTTCAGTTTTCCGTCAGGTTCATAAGTTTTGACAAGTCCCTCTTTTTTATCATTAACGTAATTTACCTCCTTATAAAGAGAACCATCTCTCAGACTATATACTTTACACAGACCATTTTTCTTATTGTCTTTGTACATATCAATGCTGGATGGTTTTTCATTATGGTATCTGATTGATTCACCATTCATCATGCCATTCTTTACAGAGGTTTTCTGGACGAGTTTGTCTCCCATTGATGTCTTGATAACAAAGGTGCCTGTAAAGGGTTTGCCATCTTTGGTAAAAGTTTTGGTGGCAAAATCGTAATTAAGGGAGTTGCGATTGACAGTTTCTGCTGAAAGAATAAGAGAACAGAAAACAAAAAGTATAAGAATTCTCAAAAAGTTTTTCATTAGATATTTCTCCTTAAGTTTTTTCACTATTAATTATACAACATAATCAACAATGAAAAAACTTCAACAGGATTCTGTGCTGAACAGGTTAATATCCGTTATTATTCTGATGGAATACGTTGCTATCTGAAAATGAGCTTATCTCTTGCTTTCATTGCTTTCTCTTTTATTGCTTTATGGAGGCTGTTATTGTGTGAATCCATTGTAACTACAAGAGGCAGATCCTTTACTTCAATAACCCAGAAAGCTTCAGGGCTTCCAAACTCTTCCAGACAGAAGACTTTTTTAACCTCTGTAACGCTTTGGGCTATAAGAGAACCGGCACCGCCAATAGCATGAAAATAGACTGCTCCGGTTCTGTTTAGACCTGAAAGGGTTTTGGCTCCCATCCCGCCTTTTCCGATTACGCCTCTTACAGAGTACTCTTCTATTACATCTGCCTGATATGGCTCTTCCCTCATAGATGTAGTAGGACCTGCAGAAACAAAACTCCAGCTACCGTCATCTTCTTTTTTTACTACAGGACCACAATGATATATAACAGAATTTTTAAGATACTCTCTTATGAAATCCGGTTTCTCTTCAACCATAAGTTTGTGTGCCGCATCACGGGCAGTAACAATGGTGCCGGAAAGCAGTACATTGTCTCCGGATTTAAGTTCTCTGATATCTTTCTCAGTTATAGGAGCTGTAATCTTAATCATAGGTTACCTCACTGCCTGAAATAGTCATCGATTTTCTTCTGAATGCCCAGCACATATATGAAATAGAGACAAAAAATGAAGCCGGATGTCTGTTCTGTGTTGCCAGAAAAACATCAAGTACTGAAGTCTTACCTCCAAAACCCATCGGGCCAATACCAAGAGTATTGAGGTCATCCTTTAGTTTAATTTCCAGGTCTCCAAGCTGAGGATCTTCATGTCTGGTGCCTATTTTCCTGAAAAAGAGGTTTTTGGAAAGCATATAGGATGTAACACGATCCCCACCAATTCCAACACCAACAATACCTGGAGCACATCCAAGGCCCTGAGCATTTGTAATTGCATCAATAATAACCTTTCTTACTCCATCCAGATCTCTGCCGGCTTTAAGTTCAGGATTTGGAAGCTTGTACTGATCACCTACATTCTCGCAACCTCCTCCCTTGAGCATGAGTTCTATTTTCACATCACTGCTGTCCCACTGGTGGAAAGTGATGAAGGGGCTATTTTCACCTATGTTATCTCCGGTGTTAACAGAAGTTACGGGATCTACAGAGTTTGGCCTGAGATACTGCCTCTCTGTTGCTTTTACAACTGCATTTTTAATAGCGGTTCTGTAGATTCTTTCATCTCCACCATATGGATAGTGGATGCTGAAAATTATTGAACCGGTATCCTGACATATTGGAGTAGAGTGTTTTGCTGCCAGATCAATGTTTTCCAGAATTGTTTCAAAAACTTTTTGCGCCGAAGAGTCTCTCTCTTCATCAGCTTCAGCTTTGACAAGGGCTTCCTTAACATCTTCGGGAAGCTCTGTTGAAGCCTGCCTTAATAGTTCAAGTACAGATTCTTCAATATTCATTTCTCCTCCCTGAAATCCTGCAGCTCTATGGCTGCAGGTCTGTTTCTGAGTGCCCGGTTAACCTCTTATCGCTTTAATTGCTTTATCAAGAGCATCCTGAATCATTTCAGGACCGGGAGTTTTTATTATCTCTTTCTCCATAAGGAGATCTGTTATTTTTCTTGATCCCAGAATATCTTTGAGAGTTCTCTCATAAACCTCTTCTTTTGTATATTCAATACGGGCTACTCCATTCTTAATTGCTTCCATTGCAACATCTGCTGCTTCCTGGGCAAATACTTCTGTTTCTTCCATAGTTGGAATAATGTAGTCCGGTGAAAGACCCTTTTTCTCTGCAAAGTTTGCCATGGAGTATGCAGCAGCAATTGCCATTTCGTCAGTTATTTTCTTTGCTCTTACTGTAAGGGCACCTTTAAGAATTCCGGGAAAACCCAGGGAATTATTAACCTGATTAGGAAAATCCCCTCTACCTGTGGCAACAATATATGCACCTGCTTCACGAGCTGCGTAAGGGTATATTTCCGGTACAGGGTTGGCGCAGGTAAAGACTATTGCTTTCTCAGCCATACTCTGTATCCAGGATGGTTTTACTACATCGGGACCAGGTTTGCTTAACGAAATAAGGGCATCAGCTCCCTTCATAGCTGTTTCTATGTCATTAATCCCTGAAGGGTTGGTGGATTTACAGAGCTCCCATTTTCTATAAAATCTGGAATCTGCTTTAATATCTTCACGGTTTTTGTGTAGTCCGCCTCTTGAATCAAAAAGAATGATGTTTGAAGGATCACCGCCAGCTTTAATAATTAATCTGGCAATTGTGGTATTTGAAGCTCCTGCGCCGTAGAGGACAATTTTTGCTTTGCTAATAGGTTTATCAACTATTCTGAGGGCATTTATAAGGCCTGCCAGAGTTACACAACCAGTTCCCTGGGCATCATCATGCCAGACAGGAATATCGCACTCATCTCTTAAAGTATCAAGCACTTTATAGCAGTTGGGCTGAGAGATGTCTTCAAGATTTACAGCACCAAAACTCGGTTCAGCCATTTTAACAAAATCTATTATCTTATCAGGATCAGGATTCCCGTTTTTATCTCTGCTGTTTATACAAAGAGCTACAGCATCCACTCCACCAAGATATTTCATTAAAAAAGCTTTCCCTTCCATAACTCCAAGTCCTCCGGGAGGAGTACAGTCTCCATCTCCAAGAACTCTTGTTGAATCTGAAACCACAGCTACAAGATTGCCTCTGTTTGAAAGATCAAAGGATGTGTCGTTATTATCTCTGATACTTGTGGAAACTCTGGAAACCCCTGGTGTATACCATACATTGAACCAGTTGAAACCATACAGTCCTGCTTTGGGAACTGTCATCATTTTTCCACTGTAAAATTTATGTGCTAAGCCAGCCAGTTCTTTTAAAAGAACTGTTTTTCCTTTTGACAGCTCTTCCTGAGTAAAATCTTCAGGAAAGAGGGAGTTCAGGTCTGATAGACCTATATTACTGTTTGTCATATAACCCTCCGGGTGATTATGTATAAAAATTGTAATAGAATAAGATATATGGTAATTCGATATAAATCAATTGTTTTTTTACAAATTATTTGAAAACTTCATATTAACTGAATAACATCTTTATTAGTTACTATTTTCTCAGGAGGAACAATTGTATAAATATCCGCAAAAATTTGATGTAGGCTATCATCGTTTTGCAGGGACCTGGGCATGGATTTTTCATAGACTTTCAGGGCTTGCACTTGTGTTTTATATCTCCCTCCATATCTGGGTAATCAATACCCTGACCAAAGGACCGGAAGCATATAATGAACTGATGGATTTTCTCGGTTCCCCACTATTTAAATTTCTTGAAGTTGGTTTGTGGGGGGTGATTCTTTTTCACGCTTTCAATGGAATAAGAATAGTTATTATTGATTTTGGAAGAGGGGGATCTGAAAGGCATAAGAGGCTTCTGACAATTCTGTCAGCTATGGCTCTGGCATTATGGGCATGGGGTTCATGGACTCTTATTGCTTATGTTATAGGGTAGGGGGAGGAAATGAAAAAAATAACAGCTATATCTTCAGGAAAAGGTGCAGTAGGGTGGTTTCTGCAGAGACTGTCTGCTGTAGTACTGTTTGTACTGCTTCTGTTTCATTTCATAAGTTACCATTTTATTGGAACAGGTGCATATAAGTGGGAGCTTGTAGTGAAGAAGATGCAGTCTCCCTGGTTCAATCTTATGCAGTTCATTTTTCTGTTAACGGCTCTTTATCATGGTATAAACGGACTATGGATTGTTTCAGAGGATTATATACACGGAAAGATCCCAAGGCTTGTAGTGTTATCTCTTCTGATACTGCTGGGAGTGTCTCTCTTTTTTGTTGGAGTTCTTACGATTTTCAAGATCTCTTCAATGCAACTGCCCACAGGGCTATAGGAGAAAAAGATGAAAGTAGCAGAATCCTTAAACTATCACAGACTTGATGCAGTGGTGATTGGAGCAGGGCTGGCAGGTTTGAGAGCAGCTCTGGAGCTGGCGAAAAGCGGTCACTCTGTAGCTGTAGTAACCAAAGTGTATCCAACCAGGTCACATTCCGGTGCAGCACAGGGTGGGATCTCAGCAGCACTTGCAAATGCAGCTGATGATACTACTGATATGCATATGTTTGATACTGCCAAGGGGGGAGACTATCTTGGAGATCAGAATGTAATTGAACTCTTTGTAGAAGAGTCAATCAAGACTATATATGAACTTGAGCATATGGGAGTTCCTTTTTCAAGAGATGAAAGAGGACGTATTGGACAGAGACCTTTTGGAGGCCATAGTTCTCCCAGAGCATGTTTCTCTGCTGATATAACCGGTCATGTTCTGCTTCATACTCTTTATGAGCAGTGTGTGAAACATAAAGTACACTTCTATAATGAATTTCAGGTTTTCTCTCTTCTTATTGAAAACAGCAGAGCTTATGGCTGTGTTGCATGGGATATAAGAAACGGTGGCTTTCACACTTTTCATGCAAAAGCCACTCTCATAGCAACAGGAGGGTATGGGAGAGCATTTAAGGTGACTTCAAATGCTTTTGCAAATACCGGAGATTGTCTGGGACTTATTCTTGAAGAGGGATTGCCTCTTGAAGATATGGAGTTTGTCCAGTTCCATCCAACAGGGCTTTACCGTCACGGGATTTTAATGTCTGAAGCCTGCAGAGGTGAAGGTGCCTATCTTCTGAATGGTAAAGGAGAGAGGTTTATGGAGAAGTACGCTGCTGAGAAGATGGAACTGTCACCAAGAGATGTTGTCTCCAGAGCAGAGCAGTCAGAAATAATTGCAGGTAATGGTATTGATGGTAAAGACTATGTACATCTTGATATGAGGCATCTTGGTAAAGATAAGATCATGGAACGTCTCCCTCAGGTTTGGGAACTTGCTCTGAACTATCTTAAAGTTGATGCTATATATGAACCTGTACCAATTCAGCCTACAGCTCACTACTCTATGGGAGGTATTCCGGCTAATATAAATACTGAAGTACTTAAAACAGCCTCAGGAGATATCGTTGATGGTCTCTATTCAGCAGGTGAAGCCTCCTGTCTTTCTCTGCATGGAGCTAATCGTCTTGGAACAAATTCACTACAGGGAGCAGCAACTTTTGGAAGAATCGCCGGGATAAAAATGACAGAATTTGTTAAATCTGCTCATCTTCCGCAACTTCAGGAAAACTGGCTGGATAAAGCAAGAGAAAAAGTTGATACTCTGAGGAATGGTAAAGGTGGAGAAAAACACGCAATTATCAGGCAGGAGCTTCAGGAGTGTATGATGGAACAGGTGGGTGTATTCAGGGAAGAACAGAAAATGGTGGATCTGAAAGCTAAAGTCAAAGAGCTGGAAGAACGTTTTAAAAATCTCACTATAGATGATAAAGGAGATATTTTTAATCTGGATATGCTTGAAGCTTTTGAACTTGGAAACATGATAAGTTTCTCTACTGTTATTGTTGAAGGTGCTCTTGCGAGAAAAGAGTCCCGTGGAGCTCACTTCAGAACAGATTATCCGAAAAGAGATGATAAAAAATGGATGAAGCATACCTTTGCATGGAAAGATGAGAAAGGTGTCAGACTGGACCATTCCCGGAAAGTAACAATTTACATGGACAGATTCCCTCCAATTGAGAGGAAATACTAAGGAGTCATAGATGAGTAAAGTAGCAATAAAAACTGAGATTTTAAGATACAACCCATCAGTTGATAAGAAGCCTTACTGGAAAGAGTATACTCTTGAAATTGAACAGGGTGTAACTATTCTTGATGTTCTTAATGAGATTCACTGGCACATGGATGGTACCCTTACATTCAGAAGATCCTGTCGTAGTGCTATATGTGGCTCCTGCGCTATGAAAGTGAATGGATGCAATGTACTGGCCTGTGAAACTCCGCTTCATATGTTTATTGGAAAAACCATTAAAATAGAACCACTGCCGGGTTTCTCTGTTGTCAGGGATCTTGTAGTGGATATGGATAGCTTTTTTGAAAAAATACAGATAGTTAAACCTTTTCTTGTGCTGAAAAAATCAACACCAGCCAAAGAATTCGTTCAGACACCGGAAGAGTTTGAACTGATCAGGGAAGCAGCCAACTGTATACTTTGTGGTGCATGTACATCATCCTGCCCAAGTTTATGGGCTAATGATGGTTATATAGGGCCGGCGGCTCTTCTTAAAGCTGCCAGATTTGTCTACGATTCAAGAGATGATGCATGTAGTGAACGACTGGAGATTGTTAACTGTAAAAATGGTCTCTGGAGATGCCATACGATTTTTAATTGTGTTGAGGCCTGTCCCAAGCATATAAAAATCACGGATTATCTGTCAAAACTGAAAGTTAGTGCGCTTTCAGGTAAGGTTTAAGTGTATCATGTGGTCATGGTATAATAATTAAAGTTGTGGAGGGGTTATGCAAAAAATAATAGTAGCAATACCAGCTGTTTGTGAGGGAGTTGATAACAGGTTTATAGATGAACTTTCTGAAAAACTCAGAAATGTTGAAGGTCTGGCTCTACTCGATGTTTCAATGGATAATGTTAGAAACAGAACCTCATTTTCCTATAGTGCCTCTGAAAAAAGGCCACTTCTGGAAGCAGGGGAAATCCTGTATGAAGAATCAAAAAAGAAGATAGATATGCGAAACCATAAGGGAGAGTATCCCAGAATTGGTGCAGTAGATGTAGTACCATTTGTTCCTGTTTCCAATGCAACTATCGAAGAGGTAATGGAGATCGCAGATGAGTTTGCAGAGATGGTAGCTGAGAAGTTTGATGTTCCGGTGTACCTCTTTGGTAAATCTGCGAAACTACCTCAGAGAGAAGATATTGATGAAATAAGGGATTGTGAGTACGAAGGTCTTGAAGAACGGCTTGGGCTTCATCAGTGGAGGCCGGATCTGGGAACCGACAGGTTTATACCGGATTTCGGAGCAACAATTATTGGTGCAAGATATCCTCTGGTGAAATTCAAAGTGTTTCTTGACACTAAAGATGAAGTAGTTGCAAATTTTATTTCTTCATCTGTCCGGTCAGTTAACGGCGGACTCAAACATATTAAAGCTTATACCGGAATGGATAAGGATAGTGGCAAAGGTATTATTACGGTAACAGATTCCGACTATGTCCAGACACCGGTACACAAAGTAATAGAGATGATAAGGTTTGAGGCAAAGCGTTATGGGGTCCTGCTCCGGGGTGTTGAGATGGTGGGATTAATACCAGAGAAGGTTTACTATGATTCTGCGGCATTCTACATGGGAATCAATGATTTCCGTGAAGACCGCGTTGCTGAAAAAGCAGTGGCCCGATCAATGTTTTCTCTGAATTATGGTCGCTGACTATCTCTAATAAAAGTTGGAGGAATTATGAATGAAAGTACATGAGTATCAGGCAAAAGAACTGTTCAGACAGTACGATATACCGGTGCCCCACAGTGTATTGGTTGATGATACTGCTGATGCTGAAAATGAGATCAGAAAAATGGGAGCTCCATGTGTTGTTAAAGCTCAGGTTCATGCTGGTGGAAGAGGTAAAGCAGGTGGTGTGAAAGTTGCTTCATCTGTAGACAAAGCTATCGGCTATGCAAAGGAAATTCTGGGAATGACACTTATTAGCCCCCAGACAGGCCCTGAAGGTACACTTGTGAGAAAGATCCTGATAGAAGAGGGAATCAATATTAAAGATACCTTTTATCTCGCTTTTATCCTGGATCGTGAGAAACATCAACCGGTGCTGATGGCATCAACTGAAGGCGGTGTGGAGATTGAGGAGGTGGCGGCAACAAAGCCTGACATGATTTTTAAAACATGGATCTCACCAGTAACAGGGATAATGCCGTGGCAGTGCCGTGATATTGGTGGTCGTCTTGGTTTGAAAGGTGATCTTTTAAAGAAATTTTATCCTTTCCTGACCAACCTGTATCGCATGTTTATGGAAAAAGATTGCTCACTGCTTGAAATTAACCCTGTAGTTATAACAGGAGATGGTGAAATTCTTGCGGTTGATGCCAAGGTGAATTTTGATGATAACTCTCTGGTGAGGCATAAAGATATTGCGGAACTGAGAGATAAGGATGAAGAAGAGCCACTTGAAGTTCTTGCATCAGAACAGGATCTCAACTATATCAAACTTGATGGTTCTGTTGGCTGCATGGTTAATGGTGCAGGCCTTGCAATGGCAACTATGGATATACTTAAACTTTATGGAGGAGATCCTGCGAACTTCCTGGACGTTGGAGGTGGTACTTCAAAAGAGAGAGTCAGGGAAGCTTTTAAGATTCTTCTTGCAGACACTAATGTAAAGGCAGTTTTTGTCAATATTTTTGGTGGAATAGTCAGAACAGATCTGGTAGCCAATGGAATTATTGGTGCAGCCGGAGAGATCGATATTAACGTACCTGTAGTAATAAGACTGAGAGGAACCAATGAGGTGGAAGGAAGACGATTGATTAAAGAATCAGGACTCGGTTTTTACGCGATTGAAGATTTCTCAAAAGCGGCAGAAAAAGCTGTTGAACTGGCAGGGGAGAGGTAAGATCAATGGCTATACTATTAAATAGAGACTCAAAAGTAATTGTTCAGGGCTTCACAGGTAAAGAGGGTACATTCCATGCTGAACAGATGTTAAAGTATGGCACCTGCCTTGTTGGAGGAGTGACACCTGGAAAAGGTGGTGAGAAGCATCTCAATCTACCTGTATTTAGTACTGTCAGAGAGGCTGTAGTTGAAGAGGGAGCAAATATGTCAGTTATATTTGTACCTCCCATGTTTGCAGCAGATGCTATTCTTGAAGCTGTGGGAGCTGGAATTGGAACGGTTATATGCATTACTGAGGGTATTCCGGTTCTTGATATGATGAAAGTCAGGAATGTGGTTGATGCCTCAGATTCAGTATTAATTGGCCCAAACTGCCCTGGGATTATTACGCCGGGAATTGGTAAAGTGGGGATCATGCCTGCTTCAATACATAAACCCGGTAAGGTAGGAATCATATCCAGATCAGGTACTCTGACATATGAGGCAGTTAATCAGATCAGTGAACTGGGGCTTGGTCAGTCAACCTGCGTTGGTATTGGCGGAGATCCGGTAATTGGTTCAGATTTCAGGGATATTCTGAGAATGTTCAGGGAAGATGATGATACCGAAGCTATTGTTATGATAGGTGAAATCGGTGGTTCCATGGAAGAGGAAGCAGCTGTTTATATAAAAGAACATCTTGGTAAGCCGGTTGTCTCTTTTATATCAGGTATGACTGCTCCTCCTGGAAGAAGAATGGGGCATGCCGGCGCCATTATTTCCGGTGGGAAAGGTACTGCTGAATCAAAAATAGAGGTACTGGAGGATAATGGAATTATGGTATCCAGAAATCCTGCGAAAATAGGGGAAACTCTTATAAAAGTACTGAAAAAATAGTAACTATACAAAAGGGGCGGTCATTATGATGATCGCCTCTCTGCCCTGAGCGATGAGCTTTAGCGAAGAGTCGAAGGGCTAATTCTCTGCTCTTGCCTGATTTATTGTAATTTTAAAGATTGAAATCAGAAGAAGCAGTGCGCTTACCCACTGTATTGTTGACAACACATTATTGTGGAATATGTAGTCAAATATAATTGCTGCAAGTGGGAGCATCATTTCGCATATAGTTGAAGTAATAGCCTTGATTCTGTTTAAGCCAATATAGTAGAGAATAGTAGCTACTGAAGTTATTCCCATTATCATGAAAAATGTACTCCAGTTTGCACTGGTAATGTCTGAAAAAGAGCTCCAGTCACTCCCCACACTTATTATTATTGCCATTACAACTATTGTGAAGAGAAATCTGTAGTATACAACAGTTTTATAATTCCATCTGATAACAAGCATTTTACTGAGAACAGTTGCTGAACCAAAAGCAAAAGCTGCTATAAGAGCCCACATCATGGCTTCAGGAAGATGATTGCTTGAAGTAAGAACCGGAAAAGAGAAGCCAAAGGTCAGCAGATAACTTGCACTTACTGCAACAGAAGCCCATATTATAAAGCTGCTTCTTATTTTTTCTTTCAGAAGTATTGATGCCAGAATAATTGCAAAAACCGGTTGAAGTTTCTGAAGCAGTATAACAATTGATAGTTTATGAAAATTAACCAGGAAAAGAGCTTTAACAATAGATATTGTTCCAAGAGCCCCTCCTGTAAGGGCAAGAAGAGTGAATAGCAGGTAGTCTTTAGCAACAAAATTCTTTATCTGTTTCTGTTCACCTTTCAGTACTATATTGAAAACCAGAAAAGGCAGAATATGAAAAATCAGCACCACAAGTGGAACCTGCAGGTTATGAAGAGATGGAGTAAGAACTACACCATCAAGTCCCCACATCAGGGAAGATGTACAAATAAAAAGAGCTCCGATTATTTTCCTGTTCATTGTTACAACTTTTTTACGTTAACCTCTTTTGTTATAGTTTTTATCGAGCCAGTTCTGATACTCTCCGCTTCGTACTTTATTTACCCACTCCATATTTGAGAGATACCATTCTACAGTTTTTTTAAGTCCCATGTCAAAATCTGTTTTCTGTTTCCATTTCAGCTCATTTTTCAATTTATTACAATCAATAGCATATCGCCTGTCATGTCCCGGACGATCTTTAACATAAGTTATAAGATCCTCATATTTATATACAGCAGCAGACTTCATTACCGGATTAGATTCTGCAGGTAGAAGTTCTTCAAGCTGTGTGCAGATTTTTTTTACAATATTTATGTTGGCTTCTTCACACTCTCCACCTACATTATAGGTCTCTCCATTTTTACCGCTGTTTATTATTGTCCATATTGCAGAACAGTGATCTTCAACAAAGAGCCAGTCTCTTACGTTCAGGCCATCTCCGTATACAGGCAGAGCTTTTGCTTCCATAGCATTAAGGATCATAAGAGGAATAAGCTTTTCGGGAAAGTGATAGTAGCCATAGTTATTGGAGCAGTTAGACATTGTTACAGGAAGATTGTAGGTGTGAAAATATGCATTTACCAGATGGTCAGAAGAAGCTTTTGAGGCGGAGTAGGGGCTGCGTGGATCATATGCAGTTGTTTCATGAAAAAGACCTTCTGCACCAAGACTACCGTATACTTCATCAGTTGAAATGTGATGAAACAGTACATCTTCTCTTTCCCCCCACTCTTTACGGGCAGTTTCCAGAAGCATGAAAGTTCCGTTAATATTTGTTCTTATAAAATCTGCTGGTCCGGATATTGACCTGTCAACGTGAGATTCTGCTGCAAAGTGAATTACAGTGTCTATATCGTTGTTTTTAAAAATTTCACTCAGAAGATTACCATCACAGATATCTCCATGAATAAACTGGTATCTCTCTTTATATCCGGCTTCTATATCTTCAAGATTACCGGGATTTCCGGCATAAGTGAGTTTATCAAGATTGTAGATTTTCCCAGTAAAACCTGTATTTTCAAAAATATATCTAATGAAGTTGCTTCCTATAAAGCCGGCTCCACCTGTGATCAGTATATTATTTAATCTTCTCATTCTTATTTAGCTCCTGGAAAAATCTGATCAGATTATCCTGCCACTCAACAGGTTTTATGTCAAGGGATTCCTCTATTTTATACTTCTTGAGTAGAGAGTTTGCAGGCCTTTTTACCTGTGAAGGGAATTCATTTGAAGTAACTGGTATAATTTTCCTCAGTTTTTCAGTGACTCTGTGAATCACTGCCATTTTATTTATTTCCGAGGCAAAATCGAACCATGTAAGTTCACCTCCATCTGAGTAGTGAAAAATACCACTTTCCGACTTTTTACTCAGTATGAGTTCTACTATGTGTTCTGCCAGCGAAGGAGCATAGGAAGGAGAGCCTTTCTGATCTCTTACGACTTTGATCTCTTTCTTCGTTTTTAATAGATTAATTATTGTGGAAGGGAAGCACTTAAAACCATATTTATATAACCAGCTTATTCTGAAAATCATATATTTAAGATTCTCAGTTCCCTGTATTTTTTCCTCACCAATGAGTTTTGACATTCCATAAACCGAAACCGGATCAGTCATGTCATTCTCTGAATAGGGAAACTTCTTTTCACCATTGAATACGTAATCTGTAGAGAAGTGGATAAGAGTTGAACCTCTCTCAGAAGCCAGAGCAGCAAGATTGCCAACACCTTCAGCATTTGCACTGAAAGCTGCATCGTGGTTGAACTCAGCACCTTCGACATCAGTATAAGCAGCACAGTTTATTATCCACAAAGGTTTTCTTTTACCCAGAAAACGGCGGATTGAATCGGAAGAAGAGATATCTGCTTCAGATCTTGTTGATGAGTAGAATGGAATATTCTGCTCAGTAAGGGCCTGGGTAATACTTGTGCCAAGCATACCTGTAGCCCCGGTTACCCATATTCTTGCAGGTTTCTTTCTTTTAACTTTGTTCATATTGTTCAGAACTCTGCCTTCTCAAATGAAGACAGATTCATATCTTTATCAGAAAGCACGGGGTTGTCAGTCCTCCAGTTGATTTCAAGATCAGGGTCATTCCAGATAATTCCTCTTTCACTCTCCTGATTATATTCCGCAGTACACATGTATGAAAATAACATCGTTTCTGACAGAGCCAGGAAACCGTGTCCCATTCCCGGTGGAATGTAGATCAGCTTTTTATTTTCACCAGTAAGCTCCACAGAAAGCCATTTACCAAAAGTAGGTGAATCTTTTCTGAGATCTACAGCAACATCCAGAGCCCTTCCCTGTACAACTCTTACAAGTTTACCCTGAGCATTCGGGTCCAGCTGATAGTGGATTCCTCTCAAAGTATTTTTTGTTGAAAATGATTCGTTAGCCTGTACAAACTCTTCTTCTATACCTGCTTCTTTGAAGCAGCTCAACTTATAGGTTTCCATAAAATAGCCCCTGCTGTCTTCAAACAGTCGGGGACTGATTATTTTTACACCTTCAATAAAAGTGTTCTCTATTTTAAAACTCATTAAAATTTTTCCAGAAGTAGTTCTGAATCAGATAGTTCGGCAACTCTCTTAAGATATTTACCGTAATCACTCTTAATCTGTTCGTTTGCAAGATTGTTCAGATCTTTCCTGCTTATATAACCCATACGCCAGGCTATCTCTTCAACACAGGCAATTTTCAGGCTCTGTCTGTCTTCTATGGTTTTCATGAACTGAGCTGCATCAAGAAGTGACTCCGGAGTTCCTGTGTCGAGCCAGGCGTGGCCTCTGCCAAGAAGTTTTACATTCAACTTCTCTTTTTCAAGATATATATTATTAAGATCTGTAATTTCCAGCTCTCCACGGGCTGATGGTTTCAGGTTTTCAGCATATTCGATTACATTATTATTGTAGTAGTAGAGACCTGTAACAGCGTATCTTGATTTGGGTTTTTCAGGTTTCTCTTCAATGGAAACTGCTTTACCCTGTGAATCAAACTCCACAACGCCATAGCGTTCCGGATCTTTAACATAATATCCGAATACTGTAGCTCCATTAATGTTTGAAGCCGTCCCTTTAAGCATACCTGAAAGCCCGGGGCCATAGAATATATTATCACCAAGAATAAGGCATACCGGATCACTGCCAATGAACTCTTTTCCAATAATGAAAGCTTCTGCAAGTCCACGGGGTTCAGCCTGTTCAGCATATTTAATATTCAGTCCCCATTTGGAACCATCTCCAAGAAGTTTACTGAATCTGGGTAGCTCTTCGGGCATACAGATAAGAAGTATATCTTTTATTCCCGACAGCATAAGAGTTGAGAGAGGGTAGTATATCATCGGTTTATCGTAAACCGGCAAAAGCTGCTTGGAAACAGGCATTGTAAGTGGATAGAGGCGGGTTCCGTGCCCTCCGGCAAGAATAATACCTTTCATTGGTTATGCTCCTTTATCAATAATCAGGTTATTCAGAATTTCCCGGGCAACATCCCGGAACTGATCAATAAATCTTTTTTTGGAAAACTCCTGGCTCTTTTCCCAGGCTTTCTGCCCGGTTTTTTCAAGAAGTCCGGGATCTGATATAAGTTTTTCTGTATAATGGGCAAGGTCGGATAAAGAAGAAGCTCTGAATCCGTTAATCCCATCGGTAACAATCTCCCTCTGACCTCCACCATTAAATACAATAGGTGCTACTCTGTTCTGCATAGCTTCAGCAATGGTCATACCGAAATGTTCAACTTTTGCAGGATCATTCTGCCCAAGTCCGCAGAGATGCCAGAATATTGAAGCATTGGCATAGAGGGTTCTAAGCTTTCGCTCAGGAATATTAACAACAATTTCTATATTTTCAAGACCTGATGCTTCTATCAGGTCTTCTACTTTTCTGAGATAAGGGTTTTCTCCTGTACTTCCACCTGCCAGAACCAGTTGCCACTCTTTGAGTTCAGGAATTTTCTCATGCATTCTGATGAAAAGAGATACCATTTCATACTGTTTTTTTGTGCCGCCTTCTTCAAATCTGGCTACAGAGATTATAAGCTTCTGTTTTTCGTATAGAAACTGTTCCATATCTGCTGGTGGATAAATAAGGCGATGAGGAGTATAGTTCCAGCGATCTTTTATCCACCCTTCAGTGTAGTGGCTGTTGTATATAGTTTCTGTATACAGATCAGAGTAGAAGTAATCTGCCGGAAGTCTCTCCGGGAAATGGCATATCATGAGGGATTTTGTAGAGAGAGGATAGATCTTTTCCAGCATACTGTTATTGATAAACAGGTCGTAGCGGGCAGATTCACGACTTATTACATGGAATGGATTCTCAACTCTTCTGGTAACTCTTGAGGGATCAATGTGAGGAGAGTCTCCTGACTCTTCGTAGAAGGGGATAGGAACAATCTTAACTTTACAGTCTGAAAGATCCAGATTATACCAGGATGTAAACTGATCAATAGTAACTTCCTTGCTGGCAATAATAGTAATATCGAAAAGATCTTTAAGTGCTTCCACTATTGTGAGCCCGTACTTCTGCGCTCCACCTATAAAGTGGAATGCATGATCGTATATGCCAAGTGAAGGTTTTCTTCTGCCACTATTGATTTCAAGTTTTTTTATACTGTTCATCAGATCCAGAAGATTTATCTCTTCAGGCTGCTTTTTCAGATATTTATCGATTAAACCGGTAAGTTTGTGAAAATTCCCTTTCTTTATAAGATCGTCAGATAAAGTTTCAAAACTACCCATTTTTTTCACCTTCATCACTGTAGTTGCTGTTTGCAGCAGCCTCAAGCTGACTTATACGTCTGTTCAGGTAATCAAGCCGGAAAATAATTGACTGGTTAAAGAACATATAATCTTTGAGAATAAATTTCCCTCTTTTTAAAAGATGGAGGGGAAGAAAAAGTGGGAGTACAAGAAGTTTACATAATTTGTTATTGAAGAGACGGGTTCTCAGAACAGGAGTTCTTTTCATAAAACAGTTGAGCTGATGATTTAGTGCCATATCCTCTCTTATGGCTGCAGCTCTTTTTCTCATTTCCAGTTCAAGATCTGCTTCTGATAATCTTGTAATATCAAGTTCAAAATTTCTATCTATTCCAGTACCGGTAATTCTGCTGATATTATTTCAGATTCAATGCGATTTTCTATTAATGATCTGAGTCTGGAAATTTCCTTTTCCATATCCATATTCATTGTAAATCTTACCATTTTTCATGAAGTGAAGCAAAC
>CBDDBX010000019.1:0-133522 GCA_965225955.1 Candidatus Aminicenantia bacterium | reverse complement strand
CTGAAGCAGGGTAACAAAAGACCCCATCTGGATATAAAAGGACCTTCAGTAAAAGTCTGGTATAAATTCTTTAAAAAAGATGGAACTCCTGATAAATCTATATCAAGACTTGAAGTTGTAAAGAACTATAAAAACGCTCTTGAACTTCTGGGAGCAACTATTCTCCGTGAAGAGAAGTCGGTACTCTACTTCAGATTTGATGACCGCGGCGATGGAAAAAAACTTTATGGTCGTGTAGATGCCTATGGAGCAACATATACTGTTCAGCTCCACGTTGAAGAAAAATAATTATTAATAAGTGCAGCTTCCGGGCTGCACTCCTCCCTCACTTAACCCAAAATAAACAAAAATATTGTCTCATTCCTTAACCCGTGGTATAGTGCATTAGTTTGATTAATCTTTATACAGCACCCGTCCTGTTTAATTGACAAAATCGGGAGTTAGTGATAAAATTCTTTTTTTTTGCGGAGGAGATATTATGAAAAAAGGTATACATCCAAACTATGACGAATGTCAGGTTAGCTGTCAGTGTGGAAATACATTCAAAACAAGAGCTACTGTTAAAGCAATCGAAATTGAAATCTGCTCTGAGTGCCACCCATTCTTCACTGGTAAACAGAAGTATGTTGACACTGAAGGTAGAATAGAAAAGTTCAAGAAAAAATATGGCTACACAGAACAGTGAGAAGTTTTTCTCCTATCTGGACAGCCTTCATACTAAATACGAAACATTAACAGCGAAACTGTCCGAACCGGAGACAGTTTCAAATCAGAAACTATTCAGGGATCTCTCAAAAGAACTCTCTAATCTGAGACCCCTGGATGAACGTTATCAACAGTTCAGGGATCTTATTAAACAGAAAGAAGAGTCTCTGGAACTGATCGAAATGGGCGACGACCCGGAACTCACAGAACTTGCAAAAGAAGAGGTTAGGGAACTTGAAGTTCAGTTAGAAGAACTTGAAGCTGAAATCAAACTTTTAATGGTATCAGATCAGACAGATGATAACAGAAACGTATTTCTTGAAATCAGAGCCGGAGCAGGTGGAAACGAAGCATCACTATTTGCACAGGATCTTCTGAGAATGTACACCCGTATTGCTGAAAGAAAAGGGTGGAAAGCTCAGACAGCTTCAAATGCAGATTCATCAATTGGTGGTATTAAAGAGATCTCGGTTCATATTAAAGGTAAAGAAGTTAACAAATACCTTCAGTTTGAAAGTGGAGTTCACAGAGTACAGAGAGTACCCGCTACCGAATCAAGTGGCAGAATTCATACTTCCACAGTAACTGTTGCCGTTATGCCTGAAGTAGATGATGTTGAAATAGAGATTAATTCCAAAGATCTCAGAATAGACACTTACAGAGCTTCTGGTGCAGGTGGTCAGCACGTTAATAAAACTGAGTCAGCAATAAGAATTACCCATATGCCTTCAGGTATAGTTGTTGCCTGTCAGGATGAGTCTTCACAGCATAAAAACAAGGATAAAGCTATGAAAATGCTTAAATCCAAACTTTATGAACATGAAGAACAGAAGAGAAATGAAGAGATATCCAGTGATAGAAAGTCACAGGTTGGTTCAGGGGATCGTTCAGAAAAAATAAGAACTTATAACTATCCTCAGAGCAGAGTTACTGATCACAGAATTCAGGGACGCAACTTCAGTATTGAACAGGTTATCGATGGTAACATGGATGAACTTGTAAAAATCCTTCATGAACAGCACTGTCAGCAGAAACTGGAAGATAAATTCCAGGAAATCATCTCCTGACCGTGAACTCAGATCAACTCATAAAATTATCAATAGAAAAAACCGGGCAGGAGAAACTGCCCGAAATCAAAGTATTAATAAAAAAGCAGTTTAATATATCTGAAATAGATATTCTCCTGAATAAAACTGTTAGTTACACTCCCCTGCAATTTGAAGAATATCTGACATATCTTGAAAGATTAAAAGCAGATGAACCGGTTTCATACATAACCGGAGAACGGGAATTCTACTCCCGCTCCTTTAAAGTAGCCCCTGGAGTTTTAATTCCAAGACCTGAAACGGAACATCTCATAGAGCATGCCCTTTCAGTAATAAAGCCAGGTATGAAACTTCTTGATATCGGCACAGGAAGCGGAATCATTCCCATAACCCTTGCTCTTGAATCAGATATTCATATAACATCTATTGACATTAACAAAGAAGCATTAAGAATTGCAGAAGAGAATGTCAGGCAGCACAACATATCAGAAAAAGTTACACTTATTAATGGCAACCTCTGGCCCGAATCAAAAGAGAAGTTTGACACAATAGTATCAAACCCCCCTTATATAAATCAGAAAGATTACGACAATCTTGATTCAACAGTAAGAAATTACGAGCCACCATCAGCCCTGGTAAGTGGCCCCACCGGCCTTGAAATAGTTGAAAAAATTATAGAACAGTCACCAGATCACCTCAAAACAGGAGGTCACCTCATAATGGAAATAGGCTACGATCAGGCTCAGACAGTAGCAGAAATGTGCAGAAAACAGTTCGATCAGGTAACCATCATTAAAGACTATAGTGGTATTGAGCGGATAGTATCTGCCCGTTATGGGGACGGTACCTGAAAATATATAAAATTTTATCTTCTAAAGCTCAATTCCCTGCACTAAAATATTAAATCTACGTTCTTATATTTAAAAACTTCTTTAAATAAAGAGTTTCCAGGATATTTACTTTCCCCAAAAAAATATATATTTTTAGGTACCGTCCCTCAGTATAAAAATCACATGTCTACATATTTTTTCGTCTTACCACTAAGAATAAGGAGAAATATATGAAAGAATGGAAGAAATTACATACAAAAAAATATGAGGATATTTTGTTCATTGTTGATGAGTTAGCACTTGATTCCAGTAGATTTATCATTACAGAATCCTTCTCAGATAATTCTAGTCAGGCAAAATATTCTGGTTTTGTACACATTTCAAATGACGATTTTAAAGGTAAAGAATGGCAGGACATTAACAGACTGCGTAAAATTTTACATGGTAGTTGAAAAAACAGTATTGTCATAGATTATTCAAAGTATATTTTAAACAAAGGAGAATTATAAATGAGTAAATCACTTATGGTTGGTTATCTTGAAAGCTGGGGCAACATGACTTTTACTGAAGCAGCTAAGTCAGGTTATAACGTTCTGGTAATGGCTTTTGGAACTGTCAACGGTACCGATGTCAATATTTTTAATAGTAGATTCAACCCATCCCCAACACCTGAAGCTCTTACAGAGGATATTGCAAATGCAAAAAAGAGTGGAGCTAAAGAGATTCTATTCTCTGTTGGTGGAGGGAACAACACCTACAATCCAGGAAACGCATCGCCTGACGATCTCGCAGAAGCTCTGATAAATTTCATCAAACCTCTCGGCTTCACAGGCATCGATTTTGACCTGGAAATAGAGGGAGATGCTGATTATCTGGACAGCCTTTGCGAAGGAATAAAAAGTAAAGACCCATCACTTAAGATCACAGCAGCACCTCAGATCAATCAGGGACCACATGGAACCGACCTTTTCTATGTATCAACTGGAAGCCACATGATGTACAACAAAGCAATTACCAACAAACGTTTTGACTATCTGTTTGTACAGGATTACAACAATCAGTGGCCATCTCTTAACGGATTAACAGAAAGAGATATACCATTTATCTCTGAAGCCTTTAATAACCTGAAAAAATGCACACCTGTAGAAACTGGAATAACAATAGGTCTCCCAGCATGCAAAAAAGCAGCTGGAACAAGTATATTTGAATCTCCAGGCACACCAGAATCTATATATCAGGCAGTTGCAGCACAATACAGAGAAATAAAGAACGACAAACAGTTTGCCGGAGCTATGTGCTGGAGCATAAACCTTGATGCAGGTAACAACTTTAGCTTTGTTAAAAGCGTAAGAGAAGCTATATAGTTTTGAGGGACGGTACCTAAAAATATATATTTTTTTTAAGTAAAGAAGTTTAAAACCTAACTATAAATTGGTTTTAAACTACTTCTGGTTAGCCATATATCTATATATCAGAAAAACTGTAAAACAAAATTTTATATATTTTTAGGTACCGTCCCCAATTATGGTGTATAACTAGATCTTATGCGTGTACTTCTTGTTAATCCTTATATCTATGATTTCAGTGCATACGATCTTTGGCTGAGACCTCTTGGTCTTTTATACATTTCGTCAGTTATTCGTAAGTTCAGTGATGCTGAGATTTTTTATATTGATGCTCTTGATCGTTTTCAGTGGGAAGGTAGTTCTAAATCCAGATCTGATGGGCGGGGTAAGTTTTCCCGTGAGCTTGTTAAGAAACCTGACATTTATAAAAGTATCCCACGTAATTATTCAAGATACGGTATTCCTGTGGAGATTTTTGAGAATAAGCTTAATGAACTGCCTGAGGTTGATCTTGTTCTACTTACTTCTCTTATGACCTACTGGACTGATGGTGTAACTTATACAATAGAGCTTTTAAAAAAGAGATTTCCTGATGCTCTCTATTTTCTTGGAGGCATTATTCCAACTTTAAGTGGAGCAAACATTGCTGAGTTGTATAGTGTGGATGGTGTTATCAGGGGTTATGGTGAAGAATCTGTTCTTGAACTACTGAAGGCAAAGGGAGTAAAAATAAAAGCTTTTCCTGATTTCAAAAATCCTGACAATCTTCCCCTGCCTGCTGTTGATCTTCTGGGATCTGCCAAATATCTTCCTCTTATGACGTCAAGAGGTTGTCCCTGCAGGTGTACTTATTGTGCCTCTTCAATTCTGAATCCAGGCTTCTTTGAGAGGAGTGCAGAAAAAATTATAGATGAAATATTTACTCATTATGATAAATTTGGAACGAGACATTTTACTATCTTTGACGATGCTTTTCTTGTTAACAAACATAAGCGTTTCTTTCCTGTTTTCCAGGAGGTTAGTAAACTCCCTGATATCTCATTTCATACTCCTAATGGTTTGCATACAAGAGAGATTGACTGCGAAACAGCTGAAGTGCTCTTTGCAGCTGGTTTTAAAACTCTGAGATTGAGTTTTGAGTCCACCAGCCCTGATATTCTGCAGAGAAGTGATAAGAAGGTAACTGTTGATAAGATGGCCCAGGCTGTGGAAAATCTTGTTAATGCCGGATTTGGGAGAGAAAATATTGACTGCTATCTTCTTTTCGGTTTACCCGGGCAAAAACCGGATGATATCTATGATTCAATTGACTATGTCAGAAGTCTTGGTATTAACCCTAAACTATCCTGGTACTCCCCTGTTCCTGGTACTCAGGATTATTTCAGACTCCAGAACGAGGGAAAAATTCCCAGGGATCTGAACCTGCTTCAAACAAATAAGCTATATTATATCTATACCTTAGCTGGTTATACTCATAATGATATAAAATCAATTGCTGAATATGCAAGAAAAACCTGATATGCCAGATGCAAAGAGGTATCTCTACCAGCGGTTATTTTATTACAAAAAAATTTAATTAATAGCAAAGATTCATGATTCTAATTAGTGTTAATTCGATAAAATCTGCGGCTAAAGTTTTTTACAGACTGGATATACCTTTCATATTATAAAGCTCCAAAGCAGCTTTCTCATGCTTTCTGATGAACGGATCTTTTATATCGCAATATACTTCAATATTGTTTCCACATCTTCTGGCAGCATCCTTTTTAATCTCTTCATACTGTCTTCTTACTTGCGGATTACCAATCAGGTAATCTCTGAAAGCCAGATGTCTTGTAATATGAGAATCTCCAACTGCAAAGGCATGAATATGACAGGGAAAACTATCAGCACCTCTTCTCATGAAAAAGCGCCGCCTCTCTATTCCATTCTCACCTTTTACTTCATATCCAAGTTTTACCAGTTCCTCATTAAACCTGTCTACAGTATCAAGACTAATAACTTCTATCATAATATCGATAAGATCTTTGGCTCCAAGCCCCTTCACAGAAGTGCTTCCAATGTGATGTATTTTAACAGCAACATCCCCCAGTAACCTTTTCAGTACTTCATATTCACTTCTGAACCGACCTGTCCACTCATCTTTGTACTTCACTATTTCTATTACTCTTGAATTCATGGTGACTATTATATAACGAAACTCAGGGATGATAAAAAAACTTCAGAAATAGTGCTGACAAAAGAGTTTTTTAAGATAAACTGGATGTTATAAAAAAACAATGGAGGAGATTATGAGTCCCACAAAAAGAATTTTCATAAGTGATCTGCATATGGGTGACAGCAGGAGCCTTCAGGTTGACAAGCCTGATTATAAATATCCTTACGGATGGCTTCATGACGAACGTCTTGAGATGCTTGCAGATTTTATTAATCATCTTAACAGCTCTGAAGATGTAAAAGAACTAATAGTTCTGGGAGATCTGCTGGACCAGTGGATATGCCCTGCCAAACTTAACCCTGTGAATTTTGAATCTATAATTAACCCGGATCGTACACCTGAAAACAGCAAAGTTATTGAGGCCTTTAAATCTATAGATGCAAACCCTTCAATTGACCTGATCTATGTTCCAGGTAACCATGATATGCTGGTAACAGCTGAAGAGTTAAAATCGGAATTTCCCAATATCAAGTTTATTGGTGAGAGCAATATTGGAGTGTACAAAAGCGGGAGTATAGCTGCAGAACACGGCAGTCAGTACACACTCTTCTGTGCGTCTGATCCTGGTGCTTCTCTGGCACATAATCTTCCAATAGGCTTTTACATATCAAGAGCTGCAGCCGAAAAAACAGCTATGAATAATAGCAAAGTTGACCCTCTGGATATTATGAAAAAATTTATTGATGACCTGATCCACGATCTGAAAAAAGGAAGCCCTTCAGCAATGAGAAGTCTTTATGAGGCTATTGCCGGTGATTGTGGCCTGGATAAATCAGCTGAAATAGCTATGGGAGGCCTTCAGGATATTGACAGAATATCTGTAGAAGCTGTGGCAGACAGGTACTCTACTTTATGGAAAAGATGGCAGGAGACCAAACCCAATGGAGTAGATTCTCTTCACGCTTTTTTCAATGAAATTCTGGAACTTAAAGATGTCGCAGAAAGGCAATATTTCCGTGAGGATAAAGCAAAGATAGTAGTTTTTGGTCACACTCATAAGTGCTGTCTCTATGGATATAACTACGTAGATGGTCATCTTACTTATGCCCACTCAAAAGAGTGTGATTATATCTATGCAAATTCCGGTACATGGATAAACAGTTGCAAAAAATGTACCTATATAGAAGTGGAAACGGTTGATAATATTGAGCATGTGAGGCTTTGTCAGTACAAATCTGCTGATAAACCCCGGCATGTTATAGAAGACATGCACCTTAAATAGGAAGCAGAAACAATTGAGGCAGGATAAACCTGCCTCCACCTTAATTCCTCCTGCATTTTTAACACCCATCAATTTACAAAATGCAACAATAAAGTATAAAAGCAGCAATAATTTTAAATTATTTTCTATTGAAATCATTAAATCAAAAAATTATACTATAACTAAATATTAAGGAGTAAAAAATATGAAAAAATCTGTAATTATTTTAACACTATTTATTGCATTGTCTGCTATTGGGAATGCAGCTACAGCAAGAGGTCAGGCAGTAATTCCCATGTTCTACAACTCTCACGAGCATGTACCATATTTTGTTTTTTCGAACATAACAGATTCCCAGATAACTGTAAAAGTAACATTTTATAAAGAAAATGGAACTATTCTTTCAGATTCAGGACAATCTGACCCGACTAACAACGGTATTATAAAAGGAATCAATGTCAACTCTTTTGACGATTCAAGCTCGGAATACTCCGTTAGCTTTACTATCAATGCCCACTGCTCAGGAATTATATACCTCCATACACCTTCCGGTATGATATATGGTCATGGTAGAGTTGAATGGTTACAAGATAACAGTAAAGCTATAAAAGGTCTGGTTGCTGGGGTTTTTGCACATTTAAGAAACGATTATACTGAAAAAAGAGGCGATGCAATGTACTCTATTCAGATCAACAACGGACAGCCTTTTTAATTTTCAAAAGAGCAAATACCATATTCACACAATTCAGTAGTTGGGGAAAATCACTCTCCAACTCCTGAATTCTTTCTGATTAATTTCACATGGCCTTACCCAACGAATAGAATCAACTTATCTGATAATTCTTCCTTTTCTACGATATTTATAGGTTTCACAACCATCAAGTATCAGGCCCAAAGCATAGCCTTCATGGTAATGCCTGCCAAAGGAGTGTTTATAGTATCTGGCTTTCATAATTTCCAGATTGTCCAGAGTCTCAACACATTTATAATCTTTCCACTCTTTCTTCATACTAGTTTAACTATATCATAAAATAGTTTCTTAAAAGATAAACCCTAAGCACTCCTATTATCATCACTACAACAAGATTTCTGAAAATAAGAGTCTTATCAAAGTTTCTCCAAAGCTTCCGGCAAGTATATACCATTCACCGGCAACAAAACTGAAAACTACTATAGCCGTCACTCCAGCTAATATCCAGGATATAATATCCTTTTTTCCCTGCCACATTCCAGTAATCAAAAAAATAAAAATTGCAGTAAATGCAAAATCTATCCCATATTTTGCAGGGTCAATACCTCCCGAACCGATAACATTACCTGTAAGTGTTGATACTGACCAGGAGAGAAAGAGTGAAAAGAGTTTTTGAAATAATAACTATTGTAAATATTTAAAAATAGTTCTTCCGTTGAAGATTTTCTGAATTATTTTGATGTGATGTTTACCGACCGTATTCTTTAATTAAACCAGAGCTTTCATCAGGAGTCAACATATGTTTTGTAATGAATCTAAAATAGTGGATAATTGCCCTTTGGGATTGAGAAAAATATTACAGAACAATTTTTTTCTGAAAAAATAATCCCTTACTTTGTTTAAGATATATGCAACAGTTTTTATACCCCAACAGGATGTTAAAAAAAAGATGATGTACAAAGAGCCATTAATTGATATTGAGCACTACTACAATAACTTTGGATCTATGGTATTTCGAAGATGTATGAAACTGCTTCAGGATGAAGAGAGAGCAGTAGATGCTATGCAGGATGTATTTGTTAACCTTATAAGCAGTAGAGAACGACTGAAAAACACTCACCCCAGCTCACTTCTTTACAGGATGTCTACAAATATATGCCTCAATATTATAAGGAAAGAGAGTCGCAAAAAAAATCTTAAAGCAGAGGGCATTCTTCAGAATATTCCAGCCGCAGAGAGTGCAGGTCTCAATTTTGAAAAAGAAGCTCTATGGAACTTCATTATTAAAGAAAATCCACAGGATACCAGCAGAATAGCTCTAATGTATTTTCTTGATGGTATGACTATGAAAGAGATCTCAAAAGAAACAGGCTATTCAGTAACAACCGTTTTTAACAGAATCAGGGATCTCTGTGAAAATCTTAAAACAAAGGAGATGTAAATGAGAAGAGAAGATATCAGCGATTTTGTACTTGAGAGGTATATTCAAGGTGGCCTCTCTTTATGGGAAAAATTCCAGATTAAAAGATGGATAAAAAAGGATCAGAATTTAAGAAAAAGTGTTGAAGATATAAAAGCTTCAGATACAGACTTTAAACTCAGGTTTCCTTCATCAGTATCTGTACCGGAAATTGTGAGGAAACACGCTCTTAATAATTGGGAAACAGAACAACTTCCTGTCAGAAAAGGGAAAATAAGGTGGGTTCTGACTCTTAAATTCGCAATTTCTGCTATCGCAGTTTCCGGCCTACTTCTGTTTATACCTTCTCCACCTTCTGAATCCTCAGAAAACATTAACATTATAAAAGGAGAGTCCAGAGGAACTCATCCACACCTTCTTGTTCACAGAAAAGAGGCACAAGGTATTGAGAGGCTGAAGAGTGGTACTAAAGCAAGTGCAGGAGATCTGTTACAGCTCTCACTCTTTGCTCCCGAAGAAACTTATGGAGCGATTATCTCGATTGATGGTAACAGAACAGTTACTCTCCACTATCCTTTCAAAGACAATAGATCAACAAAACTGCAAAAAGGCATCTATACAATCCCCAGGGCTATTGAGCTTGATGATGCCCCTGACTTTGAGAAGTTTTATCTTATTACATCTGAATCAGAAATTGATGTAAAAACTCTTCTGGAGTCAGTAAAAAGATCAATAAAAAAAGCAAACACTAATGAGACTGTGATACTCAGACTCTCTTCAGAATACAGACAGTTTAACTTTAACATTATTAAGGAGAACTCAAATGATTAAAATTTCAACAACTACCCTGATACTGATATCTCTTCTTACCTTTACATTGAAAGCAGTACCTTCAGAAACACTACCTGTAAAAAGATACGCATTTATAATAAGCTCCAATAGCGGAGGTCAGGATAAACCCATTCTCAGATATGCAGTAAAAGATGCCCGCTCATTCTCAGATATATTAACAAGAATGGGAAACCTCAGAAAAGATAACACATTTTTTCTTGTTCAGCCTGATCCGACTACACTTTTTTCAAATCTCGAAAAACTTAACTCCAGAATAAAAAGTGAAAAGAGCAGTAGTGGTAAAGTAGAGACAATATTCTACTATTCAGGTCACTCTGATGATAAGAATCTCCTTATAGGTAATCATAAGGTTTCTTACAGAAAGTTCCACAATAAGATTAAAAATATAGACTCTGATGTAAAGATAGCAATTCTTGACTCATGCTCCTCTGGCTCTTTCAATCTCCTTAAAGGAGTTAAGGTTAAAGCTCCTTTCCTCAATAACAGCGCCTACGATATGAAAGGTTATGCATTCATGACATCAAGCTCCCCTATAGAACCATCCCAGGAGTCAGGTGAATTAAAAGGCTCAATTTTCACCCACTATCTGGTTTCCGGTTTAAGTGGAGCAGCTGATCTTTCCGGTGACAGTATAATAACCCTTAATGAAGCATATCAGTATGCCTACAGAGAGACACTTATACATTCCCAGAAAACTGAACACGGCCCTCAACATCCGGGTTATAACATTCAGATGTCAGGTAAAGGTGATGTTATTATGACTGATATAAAACAGAGTCCTTCTACACTTGTGATTGATAAAGAGGTATCCGGCAGAATTTTTATCAACAATAATCTGGGGAATCTGATAGTTGAAATTAATAAGCCTCGTGGCAAAGCTCTAAGTATAGGACTTGAACCTGATTTTTATCAGGTAGTACTGAAAAAAGGTAATAGATCCTACAAAACATCGTTCAATCTCTCAGGTGCTGATAACCATACAATTAATAGAACAGACTTCATAAAAACACCCATAACTCCGGCTACAAAAAGAGGTGTCAGCACTGAACTCAAACATAAAGCTGAGTACAGATTTGGTGTAGAGCTTTATGGTGGTCTGTCTCTCTTTAAAGCAGATAATTTTCACAAAAACATAACAGATACTGCAGCAGAATTTCATTACGATGTGCTTAGTGTTAATAAAGGCTCCTTCTCTATGGTTAACAGATTGGATTCTCCAGATAAAATTAATAAGATAAGCACCGCTGTCCCTTTTGGTGTAAGAGGCAAATACTATCTTACAGGCTCTGTGGCAGTTTCTCTGGGTATTGAGTATATGAAAAGTTCAAAAGAAGCTAACACTGATAGTTTGATTAATATAGAGGGTAATACAGCTGAAGGTTATCGGTACGGTGCTTACTATAAAAATACCAAAGCTCCACTTAAGTACTCTCTGTCAGCTTTTACCTTTTCAGCAGGTGTTCATCTAAGCAGAAAGATAACCCGGGATTTAGAGGTGGAAGGCTATCTCCTTATTGGCCCGTCATTTATACAAACAAGATATATCTTCTCTCTTATTGATGTATGGGATTTGGGTGAGAAAGCTGAACTGAACGAGAAGAGAAGCGGAGTAGGTTTTACTGCAGAACCTGGATTGCAGTTAAATTACTACTTTGAAGATAATCTGGCTCTTTTTATAGGAGCTTCCTACCGGTTATGTAAATCAGGGACTCTTTCTGATGATGGAGTATTTACGCTTAATGGTAAAAAGAAGAATTTTACCAGTCCATCAAAAGTTCCCAGAGAATATAAATTGGATCTTTCAGGATTTTCAATGAAGTTAGGATTCCAGTACAGATTTAAATAAGTAACCAGACAATAACAAATCACCGGAGGCCCTTGTGCCTCCAGGTTACTTATTCTGTTTAAGCTTTCTCAATCTAATCTCTGCATCTTCAATTTGTGAAAAGATATCTCTATCTCCACTTTTCCATAACTTCAAAAAGTTATGAAATAACTCTTTAGCTCTACTTAACTCGTTACGTTTCTGATAAATTTTCCCAGATTCATAAAAACTCAAGGCATAGTAGTCACCATAATATATACGCCCAAACGATAGATTCTGAATAGCTTTGTATGTTTCCAGTTGTTTATCTGTTTTTCCTTCAATGGCATAAGCCTCCGCGAGATAATGAAGAATCAGTGCATGGTGGTTCTCCTGTTCTACCTCACCAGGATACTTGTTATAGACTTTAAGTAGAAATTCAGAAGCAGATTTGCCTTCAGACATTAGTTTAAGTCCATCAATTACGCCCTTACACCACCTTCTTTGTGCAATTCCATAAGTTTCAGGTAAAACAATCATCTCTTTATCAATCAACTTAAGAGCTTTTTTTTCATCTCGCTCATAATAACTTATTGCTTTTAATAAATAGAAAAAATGATAACTCTTAGATCTAATGGACATATTTTTCATTAACTCTTCCAGTTTATTATAATCTCTTATCGCAATATATAATCTCATAAGTAAAAGTTGAGATAACCAAAACTCATTTCTGGATTTAGCAATATCTTCTTTAGAATATGAAGAAAGCATTTTTATTGATTCATCTACATTACCCTTAGCCAGCATCCCTACATAAGTTTCTGCCATTTTGAAACCCAGAGCACCGTAGAGTTGCTTATAATATCTATTACTTTGTTCAAAATCCCCCGCAAGCATAAGGCTTCTTGCAGCCATATAATACCCTCTGTAGTTTGAAGGGCTCTTATATATCAGTTCATTACAAATACTAAGAGCATCTTCATATCTCTTTTCGTTAAATGCAATAATCATTCTTGCCAAATCAGTCCAATCTATCTGTCTGGTTTTTCTATTTACTGTATCTATATACATTCTGGCAGTTTTATAGTCCCTCATTTTCAAGTAAATATTTGATAGAAACAGTGCACCTACTTCTTTAGAATGCTCAACGTATATTTTTTCAAACACAGAAATTGCAGGTTTCCAATCTTCTACCAAAATATATCTCAAACCTAATTGTTTTAATGAATTAATAGCTTCTGGATTTAGACTGATGTATTTTTCAAGCAATCTGATTTCTTTCATCTCATCTTTGTCAATAATCTGAGCAGCAAGGGCTGTAATAAGTAATCTCTCATTTTCTGATGCATTTTCAATAAACTTAACAGCTTTTTCTATGAATGGTTTTGCTAAGTTTGCATTCTGACCTAAATTAAGATAGAAAGCTAAATAGTAGTAAGCCATAGCAAATTCTGGATCCAATTTAACAGCTTCTTTCATTTTTGCCACAGCTCCTATGGTATCCCTCTGAGAATATAAAATTAATCCTTTAAGATAGCACTCTCTGGCTTCCGGTGAAGCAGTAGTAACCTCAAGAAACCTAAGCTCGTCTCTGGTTCTCTGAGGTACAGTTCTCATGCCAAGATATTCTTTAATCTCCCTCCCTATTTTATCACTCAGAACAAATACTGCTTTTCCATCTGTTCTAAGCTCTTTTGACCATGTCATATTTCCATTACGATAGAGATATAGTTTCAGTAGATACTTCTTACCATTCCTTCTCAAATTTGCAGTAAAATAAACGTAATCTTCGTTTTTAGATCTATCTGTCTGTCTATTACAACTTATAGCTTTAATTTTTTCAGATCGATTTAGAGTTTCTACAAGAGCTTTACTTAAACTTTCAGTAAATTTGTTACTCATTTTATCATTCAGGTCTGTATTAATAGAAGATATACACAATACAATCTGATTTCCGGTTTTTTTGCCATCCGATCTGAAAAACAAGAAAATTCCAGCGATAACAAACAGCAGAACAACTGTAAAGCCAAAAATTAAACGACGCTGCTCCCATATTTTTTTTATATCTTTCTTAAATGTTCCTGTTATAAGAATCTTTACAAGTTCACCGATATCTCCAGCTCTCTGTTCAGCTTCTTTTTCCATACACACCTCAACTGCGTGTATAAAATAGGATGGAACTCCTGCTATCTTGAACACTTCAATATCTGGAGTCTCATAAAGATGTTTCTGTAAATATCCATAATCCGAATCAGATTTAAATGGTAATATCCCAGATAACATCTCGTAAAGAACTATCCCAAAAGAGTAAATATCTGTTCTTTTTGAAGGTTTTTTTCCTTTCCACAACTCAGGTGCTACATATTGTGGAGTACCCAGGGTAATACCAGTTCTACTTAATCGTGAGAAATCTCTGTTTTCTGCAAAAGCCAATCCAAAATCAGTTATCAACAGTTCACCATCTTCTTTTATAAGAATATTTTCTGGTTTAAGATCTCTGTGAACAAATCCTCTTTTATGTGCCTCTTGAAGGCCATTAAGAATCTGAATAGAATAGCTTTTAACATCATCAAGAGAAAGTTTGCCATTTGTTTCAATCTTTTCTGCAAGGCTCTCACCTTCAACATACTCCATTACCAAAAATATTATTTCTTCTATCTGCTCCAGAGAATATATTTGTCTTATATTTGGAATCTTCTCCCCTGATGTTATCTTACATTCAAGTTCCAGCCTTCTTAATAACAAAGACTTATCAACTGACATTGTATGTAAGATTTTTAGTGCAACCATTCGTCCAGAATTCTTCTCTTGAGCCTTGAAAACTTTTCCTGCCCCTCCTGCACCCAGTTCCTGAAGTATGCTAAAGCGCTCTGATAAGATTTCAGCTATTCTATTTTTGTATTTTGAACTATTTTGCACAACTTTTCTCCGATAATTTAAGAAATGTTACTTTTTTAAATTGCCAAAGTCAATCAGAAGTTTCCTATCACACCCCATGACATAACCACTTCCCTCAATACCACGAAATCTATTTTTTTAATCTTGAAATAGTATCATAAAGAGATTTTACCAAAGATTTTCTTCTCTCTCCATAATGCATCTCTTTATGGCAATTTGGACAGACAGCAACAGCATTACTGATGGTATCTTCACCGCCATCGGCCAGCCTTATAACGTGGTGTATTTCTAAATAAGGTCTTCTATCATCTTTTAAAAAAGGAGCTTGCTCTTTGCAGCTCTCGCAAACACCACTTGCATTATCTAATAACCAATCATTAAACAGCTTTACTTCTTAGAAAAGAATCTATCATGGTGCTTTTCTTTGAAGGTTGCTTCTTGCCATATTTTATTCCGGTTTTCTCTTCTAGATAGTTCGAATTACTTAACTCTCTTACACAATTAGAGCAGATTACAATATATTTGCCTCCATTATTTGAAATCAACTGAGGTTTTATATATTTATCTTTTTCTAGATCAAATTTATATTTACAATTAATACATATCCCTTTCTGAAGGTCGATAGTTTTCTTAATTATTTTTTGAGAAGTAATTAACTGCTGTTCTTTCTCAAAGTTGATAATTATATTTTCGATTTCTGCAAAAACTCTACGTCCAACATTCTTTTTAGGCTTAAAACCTTTAACAGTATCTCTTCCTGTCTCTATACAAACTGAAGAAATATTTTGCATACGATATTCATAAGCTTTGACTGACCTTTTAAATTTAGATGACAAATCTCTATAATATTCAACTTTAACAAATTTTTCCCCCACTTTTTCCTTTTGAAGCATTTCCATATACACCATAACCGATGCTTTTAACTCTTCTTTAGACCAATTACCTGTCATGAAATAATTTTACACAAAATTTCATCAGTTTTGAACCGTAATATTTATTGCCAAAACTCTATCTGTTATAACATATACTAACCACATATACAGAAACTCTATTGAACTTAAACCTGCAATTAAATATAATCATTTTACTATCTTGACTTTTTTTTAACTCCCTCTATCATAGGTACTTAAAAAACTTTCGGAATAGACTAAAAAATGAGTACCATTATAGATGTAAATGAAGCAGCAAAAGAACTAAAATTATCAACTCAACAAGTAAGATACCTATGCAGAACGAATAAGATAAAAGCAAAAAAACTTGGAGGTAAGTGGCTTCTAGAACAAGAAAATGTTACCGAGTATTTAGCAACGCATTGTTGCGGAGTAGCAGAAGATAGGCCTATCTATAAAACTAAAGGAAAAAATAGACCTAATGTGCTAAGTTTTTTTAGCGGCGCAATGGGACTAGATATAGGATTTGAACAGGCTGGATTTGAGATTCTTCTTGCATGTGAAATAGATAATGCATGTAGAAAAACAATAAAGAGAAATAAACCACATATAGCCCTAATTGGAGATATACATAATTATTCTGCGAATGATATTAGAAAAAAAGCAGGCCTTTCTATTTCTGAACGAATTGATGTTATTATTGGGGGCCCACCGTGTCAAGCATTTAGTACAGCTGGTAAAAGAAAAAGTTTTGAAGACAAACGTGGGAATGTATTTTTAGTGTATTTAGATTTATTAAGCAAATTAAACCCCAATTACATAATAATTGAAAATGTTAGAGGCCTTATGTCAGCATCACTACAACATAGATCCCCAACAGAAATAGGCCCTGACTACCCGCCTCTTACATTTGAAGAAATAAAAGGCAGTGCATTAAATCTCATACTATATAAACTTGAAAGTTATGGATATAAAGTCAGTTTTAATCTTTATAATTCAGCTAATTTTGGAGCACCACAAAAAAGAGAACGAATTGTCATGATATGTTCTAAAAAAAACTCCGTACCATATTTAATACCAACTCATTCAGAAAATAGTAAACATGGTTTACCAAAATGGAGAACATTCAGAGAGGTCACGAAAAGTTTAGAAAACAGTAAACATCATTATATTGAGTTTCCAGAAAAACGATTGAAATATTATAAATTACTATCTGAAGGACAAAATTGGAGATATTTACCTACAGATTTACAGAAAGAAGCATTAGGAAAATCTTTCTACTCAGGAGGAGGAAAGACAGGCTTTCTAAGAAGATTAGCATGGGATGAACCATCCCCAACATTAGTTACTCATCCAGCTATGCCTGCAACAGATCTTGCACATCCAATTGAAAATCGTCCATTAAGCATAGAAGAGTATAAGAAAATTCAAGAATTTCCTGATGATTGGATCATTGAAGGAAGTATTTTAGAACAATACAAACAAATCGGAAATGCTGTTCCTACTAGTTTAGGTAAAGCTATAGGTACACTCTTGAAAAGGGTTATGAATGGTGAAATCATTAATAAATATCAAAACTTTCCTTACTCAAGATATAAAAAAACAAGCCATATAGAGTGGATAGATGAATTCACGAAAAGAACTTACAATTATCCAGGTGCATACTACTCCAACAAATCAAACGCTTTATTTTTGAAGTAAAGCTTTAGTTTTCTCACCGATAACTGTAAAAATATTAAGAAGATCATTATATGTACCTTCTCCACCAATGAAATCCCAATAGTCCTTTCCAATTAAAATGCATGGGTCTTTATACATATTAAAAATTTTAGATGGTACTGTCCAATTATAATCAGTTCTAAGGTCACCACCTGGATTATAATATAGAGCTAGATATGCATCACTACTAGGTTCATCTGCTTTTAAAAGAAGCATATCAGTTTTAGCAATACTAGTTTGATCTAAATTAGGTTTTACTGTTTTCAATGATATGAAAATTTTCTTTTCTCCCTTAATTAAATGAATATCAGAAATAACCCTTCTTACAACAGTATCTCCCTTCCGATGACTATTGATTCTTATTAATTCTTTCTCCCAATTTGGTTTACTTATACCCCCTCTCAAATTACTTATGATTAGTTCTATTTCATCAAGAGCTCCTTTATATAAATTAACTTGAGTTTCATGCTGCTTAAAACAATGAAAGCCATTTCCCTCAGCAATGATTTTCGAAATTCTCTCAATTGGCCCTTGTCCCAAAGATGTCGAAAAAGATCTTTCAAAAGCAGATGCTTTAACTAACTCTCTTGTCAATAAAGCATCATGGAAGGGTCTGTGAGTTAAGTTTTTCTTTACTCTACCTAAAGTTTTCTCTACACATTCCTCAAGAATCTCTCCTACTTTGTCTATAGTATTATTATTCATGTGCCCTCCATGTTTAATTAGAGTATAGAATATTGAGTAGTTACTTGTAAAGCTTAGACCAATATAGCACGACTATTTCATGAGTTAATTTTACACAAATAGCTCTTTATAATAATTCCTCTACTTACAATATAACTATTTACTGATAGGTGATATTGGGGTTGAGTTCTCTGGTTTCTGCATACTTTTTCATATAGAGCGATACTCTGGCTTTGATCTGAGCTTCTATATATGTATGAGCAAGAAATATCCCAAAAAGAAGTATAATAATCAGACTCGTAACAAACCAGAGCATCAGAGGAGTTCTGTTTATTAAATGCTTTGCTTTGACAAAAGCAACTCCAGTAGCTTTTGATCCCAAAAGATCATCAATAATTCCCTGTACCGACTGGTAGCGTTGTGATGGTTTCTTTTCAAGACATTTGAGTATTATGCCTCTCAGATAACCAGGTATTTTTCTTCCATCTACTTTTCCGGGAAGTTTAACTGGCTTGTTGAGATGTAAATCCATGTAACCATAATCTTTAGAACTTTGAAATGGCAATAAACCGTAAACCATCTCATAGAGCATGATTCCAAAAGAGTAGATATCTGTTCTTAAATCCGGCTTCTCACCAAGCCACTGTTCAGGAGCAATATACTGCGGTGTACCCATTAATCCTGAAGTTGCAGTTAATCTGGTTGAATCAACTTCACGGGCAAGGCCAAAATCTGTAATAACAGCTGCCCCCTGAGAATCAACAACTATATTATGAGGCTTTAAATCTCTGTGAATAACCGATTTATCGTGAGCAGCTTTAAGGCCTTCAAGAATCTGTAAAGCAATTGCTACAGTTTCTTTCACTTCAAGAGAACCGGTATTTCTTATAATCTGAGCAAGACTCTCCCCTTCCAGATACTCCATTACTATAAAGTGAAAACCTTCAACTACCAGATAGTTCTTTATATCCACAACATGTCTGCTATCCACCTTCTGAGTAAGAAGCACCTCCTTCTCAAAACGCTTAAGCATAGTGTCATTATATGTGTGCTCCGGCCGAATGGCTTTTATAGCTACAATGTTTTCAGAGGATATCTCCCGGGCTTTATAGACCAGCCCCATACCACCATATCCGATTTCTGATATAAGTTCATAACTATCAGAAAGTAGTTCTGACGCCTTCTGAAAAAACTGTTCCCGCTGTGCCATATTAATGATTGAATATTAACCACCATCAAAACCAAAGTCAAACCCTTCGACAAGCTCAGGACAGGCGGAACGCCAACCATCGCGAATGAGAAACGCGAATACACGCTAATGAGAATCCCTGATTCATCAGCCTACACTTTGAGCTACTCCCTGACAAACACTAAGATGGTTTTTTATGGCTACTAATTTTTTTGAGCTGAGCTTCTGCATCATCAATCTGTTTAAAGATGTGGCGATCCCCTTTACCCCAGAGCTTAAGAAACTGAGTATAAGATTTTCTTGCTTTCTGATACTCTTTAAGCTTCTGATAAATCTTACCCTGATGGTAAAAACTCAAAGCATAAACATCCCCATAAAGAACCCTACCAAAGGTCAACCCCTGAATCCTTGCACATGTATAAAGGATTTCTTGGCACTTTCCATTCTCTAAATAGATTTCTAGTAAAACTTTTAAAAAGAGAGCATTGATATCATTAAATGCAAAAGTTTTAGGATAGTTTTTGTATAAAGATTCTAAATAGCTATAGTTCCTATCATTTCCACCTATTATTAAATTTTTGTAAAAACCACTTTTTTTAGAATGTCTATTTATTTCAAAGAATTCCAGAGTACTCAGGATTATATCTTTTTCCTTTAGATATCTTTTATCATTTATAATAGACAATCCTCTAATTAAAAAAAGATCTCTATCTCTACCAGCAACAAGATTATCTTTTCGCAGAAAGTATGAATGTTGAGTTTTACTATTCAGTATTCTAAAAACATCGTGCACATTTCCTTTCACATAAGCACAATAACTTAATAAAGTAGACAAAAGTACTTCATCATCAAAACTATTCCGCTCTTGTGCAGTTATAATACTTTTATTTAATAAATCAATAGCCTTGGTTATTTGGCCTTTAGCAAGGTAGTATGACGATAAGAGAGCATGATATCTATAATCTTTAATAAATTCGCTATTTTTTGAAATTTCTAATGCTTCTTGATATTTGTTATCTAATAGAAATGTTATATAAGCCAATCTCAACCGTTCACTGGATTTCACAAAAAGCGATTTATTAATTAGATTTTGAGCTCTCTTGAAATTTTGGTTTATCAAAGCACATTTCCACTTCATATCAAATAACCAGATAGCTTTACTATATTTTTCTTCACACTCATCTATTAAATCAGAAAACTTATTTAATTCTCCTTCTTGCAGATATATATATAATAACCATTGATTAGTTATAGCATTATCTGTATAGAGCTTTATCTCTTTAAGTAAACGTTGCGCTTTATCATTTATTTTTAACAAGGCGTATGTCCCAGCTAGATAAGTTTTTATATAAAGGTCTTTAGGATACATCTCAACTAGCACCTTAAACTGTTCTATAGCCTGATATGGCTGCCTTAAAATACTCAATGTGTGAATAGATTTTTGTAACAGATACTCTTTTCTAGATAAATAATCTGATTTCTCAATCATTATATAGTAATTTTTGATATCTTTAATACCTAAAAATGATGAATTCATAATTAATAATTCATAGCATCTTGCAAAATTGTGTTCTATATTTAGAGCTTTATATAATTCTATATTGCTTTTTTTATATTTACCTTCATGATAGAGTACACGAGCATTAACAAAGTGTTTAATTGCCCCTATGTTATAAGACGAGATATCTCCGATTAATTTATCTTCATCATCTTTAATCTGCTCTGGACTAATTCCTATTTTTTTTATCTTAGAAGTCAAACGATCTATCATAGTAAGTAACAGATGCGCTTCATCTACATTTTCTTTAATAACAAATATCTCACTACCTGTTTGCCCATCAAATATCCTGATAGTTGTTTTAATATAACCATCGATCTTTCTTACATCACCAGCAATAATGTAGTTCACTCCAGCAGTATAAGCAATATCAACAATTTCTTTGGAATTCAAATTAAATTTCTCCAGATATCCTTTATCTCTGAGGTTTTCATAAATAAATTTATGAGGCAATACATAGAGGTATTTGGATTGTTGTAGATCGGTTGTAAGGAGGTCTGGTATTCCGTAAGAGAGAAATTCCAGTTCAGGATCATTGGTTTTGTCTTCAAAGTAGAGAACTGCAAAAGTGAGGGGTTTGGTTGGCTTAGCTGGAACCGGTTTTGTTTTCTCTTCAATATAAGATTCAGTAAAATATGCTCCTGCTATCAGTGCCATCAACAAAAGAACTGAAACCACTAAAGCTTTGGAAGTTCTTTTTAAACGACTCTTTATTCTTGTTTTAAAAGAACCAGTAGCTCTCTGCTTTTCTAAGTCATCGATTATCTGTTGTACCGACTGGTAGCGTTGTGATGGTTTCTTTTCAAGACATTTGAGTATTATGCCTCTCAGATAACCAGGTATTTTTCTTCCATCTACTTTTCCGGGAAGTTTAACTGGCTTGTTGAGGTGTAAATCCATGTAACCATAATCTTTAGAACTTTGAAATGGCAATAAACCATAAACCATCTCATAGAGCATTATTCCAAAAGAGTAGATATCTGTTCTTAAATCCGGATTCTCACCAAGCCACTGTTCAGGAGCAATATACTGAGGGGTCCCCATTAATCCTGAAGTTGCAGTTAATCTGGTTGAATCAACCTCACGGGCAAGGCCAAAATCTGTAATAACAGCTGCACCCTGAGAATCAACAACTATATTGTGAGGTTTTAAATCTCTGTGAATAACCGATTTATCGTGAGCAGCTTTAAGGCCTTCAAGAATCTGTAAAGCAATTGCTACAGATTCCTTCACTCCAGGAGAACCGATATTTCTTATAATCTGAGCAAGACTCTCCCCTTCCAGATACTCCATTACTATAAAGTGAAAACCTTCAATTACCAGATAGTTCTTTATTTCCACAACATGTCTGCTATCCACCTTCTGAGTAAGAAGCACCTCCTTCTCAAAACGCTTAAGCATAGTGTCATTATATGTGTGCTCCGGCCGGATAGCTTTTATAGCTACAATGCTTTCAGAAGATATCTCCCGGGCTTTATAGACCAGTCCCATACCACCATATCCGATTTCTGATATAAGTTCATAACTATCAGAAAGTAGTTCTGAAGCCTTCTGAAAAAACTGTTCCCGCTGTGCCATATTAATGAGTGAATATTAACCACCATCAAAACCAAAGTCAAACTTAAGCATACATACCTCCAGCAGATCCGCAGCAGAGCAAGGACATAACTCCCATCCTACATAGGAGGGGTACCCGAGGAACGAGGGTGGGGTGGTTATTACGACTTTAATTGCCCAACAATAATTGTCACACTTTTCTCAACTTGTATAACTTAGCAACCTGAACCCTTAATTCATCAGCCTACACTTTGAGCTACTCCCTGACAAACACTAAGATGGTTTTTAATGACTGCTGATTTTTTTGAGCTGAGCTTCTGCATCATCAATCTGTTTAAAGATGTGCCGATCCCCTTTACCCCAGAGCTTAAGAAACTGAGTATAAGATTTTCTTGCTTTCTGATACTCTTTAAGCTTCTGATAAATCTTACCCTGATGGTAAAAACTCAAAGCATAAACATCCCCATAAAGAACCCTGCCCAAAGTTAACCCCTGAATCCTTTCACAAGTATAAAGAGCTTTATCATTCATATCCTTTCTTAAATACATATGAAGAAGTCTATCCAGACAAAGAGCATGAAAGATATATCCACTATTAATCTTTATATAGTCTGAATAGAGTCTTTCCAGAGCTTTATGATCATCTTTATAAATACACTCAAGAAAACTAGCCCCATCTTCAACCAGCTTAACGCCATTATCCTTAAACAATGATTGTAATCTATGAATATATTTCTTTAATTCTCCACGATTATCTTCTGAAAAACTATTCATATATCCATAGTTGAAAATAGCTACCCACTCCTGAGAATGCCCTCTCCACTTTTCTGCTCTGAATAGATTCAACTTATCAGTATATCTCAGATTTGAATCAATACTATCAGCTTTTGCTTCAAGACAGGCCAACTGAAAAAGCAATATAAATGTTCCGTAATCATCTTTCCCTGATTTTAAATAAGATTCAACTAATTCTTTAGCTTCAAAATAATGACCTCTACTCAATAAAAATCCGAGTTTCATAATATAATAGTTATATGAATCTATTTTCTTATGCATCTTGTCGAGATACTCAGATGCTTTATCAAATTCATTCGTAAGAATATAGACTTGAATCAATTTTTCAATAGCCCAGATGCTTTCAGAGGAGCTGCATCTTTTAATGAAATTTACAGCTTCATAATATTGTTTCTGAATGATCCTGTAGTCATATTCCAGTTCATATCTCCATAAAGATCGGGGAGCCATTATTCTGGCTTCAGTCAGAAGATCTTTAAATCCTTTCAAATCACCTGTGCCTGTTTTTATGATCATTAAGAACAGCATTATCTGGGGGTTCTTAGTATACTTCTTTATTTTGAGAAACAGTTCTTCTGATTCAGTTATATAGCCGGAGTTATGCAATAAGCGGGCAAGTACAATCTGAGCTTCCAGATTATTTGGATACTTACGTACAATTTGTTCCAGCATCTTTCTGCTTGTTAGAAAATCTCTTTTTACTTTACCAGCATACTGAGCTTTAATAAAATCTCTTTCAATTACTGACAACCTTTCTGAATGCGCTAGTGCTTTTCTGACGCAATCTCTTGCTTCATTAAATTTACGTACACCAAGAAAAGCATTATACTTTGCATAATAGGCTCTTGCATAGCCCGGATCTATTTCTGTTGCTTTCTTAAGATTCCACAGGCTTTTCTTTAAGTTACCAACAAATTTAAGTTTCCGTCCAATTACAAAATGTCTCACCGCAGAGATTTTCGTTGATTCTAAATCAACTATGTTCCTGTCGTTATCAGATTTTAGTTTCGCAGGATCTATTCCAACTCTTTTTATTTTCCGGGTCAGATTATCAACCAGATTATATATGCCATTAATTTTGTCGCACTTTTCTTCAATAAAGAAGAGATCACCACCTGATTCCCCATCAGATATTTTCAGGGTAACTTTAATACTCCTGTCCTCTTTCTCTATTTTTCCTGTAATCAAATAGTTTATACCAGAAATTTCTGCAAAACGTCTCAAATCCTTTTTCGAATAATGATATCTTTCCTTAGTCCTTAATCCCCCGATACAGTTATGAACATTTAATTGATTTAGTATATAAAGGAACTTTGACTGCAAAAGATCTGTTGTCAGCATATCAGGGATACCGTAAGAAAGAAATTCCAATTCAGGATCATCTGTTTTATCTTCAAAGTAGAGAACTGCGAAAGTTAGTGGTTTGGTTGGCTTAGCTGGAACCGGTTTTGTTTTCTCTTCAATATAAGATTCAGTAAAATATGCTCCTGCTATCAGTGCCATCAACAAAAGAACTGAAACCACTAAAGCTTTGGAAGTTCTTTTTAAACGACTCTTTATTCTGATTTTAAAGGAACCCGTAGCTCTCTGCTTTGATAAATCATCTATTATCTGTTGTACCGACTGGTAGCGTTGTGATGGTTTCTTTTCAAGACATTTGAGTATTATGCCTCTCAGATAACCAGGTATTTTTCTTCCATCTACTTTTCCGGGAAGTTTAACTGGCTTGTTGAGGTGTAAATCCATGTAACCATAATCTTTAGAACTTTGAAATGGCAATAAACCGTAAACCATCTCATAAAGCATGATTCCAAAAGAGTAGATATCTGTTCTTAAATCCGGCTTCTCACCAAGCCACTGTTCAGGAGCAATATACTGCGGTGTACCCATTAATCCTGAAGTTGCAGTTAATCTGGTTGAATCAACCTCACGGGCAAGGCCAAAATCTGTAATAACAGCTGCCCCCTGAGAATCAACAACTATATTGTGAGGCTTTAAATCTCTGTGAATAACCGATTGATCGTGAGCAGCTTTAAGACCTTCAAGAATCTGTAAAGCAATTGCTACAGTTTCTTTCACTTCAAGAGAGCCGGTATTTCTTATAATCTGAGCAAGACTCTCCCCTTTCAGATACTCCATTACTATAAAGTGAAAGCCTTCAACTACCAGATAGTTCTTTATATTCACAACATGTCTGCTATCCACCTTCTGAGTAAGAAGCACCTCCTTCTCAAAACGCTTAAGCATAGTGTCATTATATGTGTGCTCCGGCCGGATAGCTTTTATAGCTACAATGTTTTCAGAGGATATCTCCCGGGCTTTATAGACCAGTCCCATACCACCATATCCGATTTCTGATATAAGCTCATAACTACCAGAAAGTAGTTCTGAAGCCTTCTGAAAAAACTGTTCCCGCTGTGCCATATTAATGATTGAATATTAACCACCATCAAAACCAAAGTCAAACCCTTCGACAAGCTCAGGACAGGCGGAACGCCAACCATCGCGAATGAGAAACGCGAATTCAGGATATTGCATTCAATTAAGAGAAATACAAAGTCAAGCCCTTCGACAAACTCAGGGCAGGCCGGAACGCTAATAACCGCTAATGAAGACGCTAATACACGCTATTACATTCAATTAAGAGGAATACAAAGTCAAACCCTTCGATAAACTCAGGGCAAGCCCGAACGCCAATCCCCCTCTTTTGGATAAGGAGGCGCATACAGGTAGAGGATGTCTCAAAACCACCTCAACTTAGCGTAAATTAAAAAAGCCCATTAAAAAACAATGCAGCAGAAATTTTTACGCTTTTTTTAGTATTTTTTGTTTTTATTCGCGTGTATTAGCGGTTCAAAAATGTTATATGAGTTTTGAGACAATCTAAAGAACTCTGTGTGGCCTTCTCCATAATTAATCACTGCTCCCAGGCTCACTAAAGAACGAGGGTGGGGTGGTTATTAGGACTTTAATTGCCTGACACAGGTATCTCATCCTGCAGGTTTTTAATGTTTTCCTCAGGAAGTTCTATTTTTATGTTACTTTTTTTTCTTCACTGGTGTATAAGATTAGTTAAGAAGAAATTTTACTAAGAAATTAAGGTGAATTTATGAATAAAAGAATTGGGCTGGTAGTCTTCTCACCCACAGACACTACCCGCAGGATCTGTTTTGAAATTTCCAGAGGAATGGGTAATCAGAATCCCGCAATAATCGATACAACAAGACCAGAGGTCAGAGAAGAACTTATTAATGGCAGCTTCGATTTTGAACAGGTAGATCATATTATTGTTGGTGCTCCTGTATATTCAGGTAAACTTCCTCTCCAGATAATAGAAGTTCTGGGAAAGATCGCTGCAGTAAAGAAGACAACAGCCACTGCAGTGGTGGTTTACGGTAATCGTGATTACGGTGTATCCCTGCACACAATGGTATCTTTACTAACAGAAGCAGGCTTCAGTGTAAACTCTGCAGGAATATTTATAGGAGAACACTCATACTCTGACATAATACCCATTGCAATAGACAGACCTGATGATTCAGACCTTAAGAAAGCTTTTGAGTTTGGGAACAGCATTAATAATGCATGCAGTAATATAAGTAACATTCCTATACAACTGGACAGAGTATCCAGATCTGAAAAGTATACTGCTCTTAAACCAGTTTATAACCCCGAACTATGCAGGGAATGTGGTAAATGCAGTTCCCTTTGCCCCTGTAACCTGATATCCGGTAACGGCTCTTACAGATATGCAGAGGCTGAAGAGATGTGTATAGGATGCATGGCATGTGTTAAAGGCTGCCCCTGTGATGGCAGAAGTGCCAAAGTTAACTCTATGATAAAACTTGCAATGAAACAGATTCTGAAAGAAGCTGCAACTACCAGAAAAGAGCCTGTAACTATCCTGCCTTAATAAAAAAACTATTCTGAATCAGCAAACCTTCTGGCTATATGGTGATCAGGTTTAAGTTGAAGTAGGTCCCATAAATTGCCATAGAGATCTTCAAAAACAGCAACCATTCCATAATCCGCCTCTTTTGGCTCTCTTATGAACTTTATCCCTTTGGAAACCATCTCATTATAGTCTCTCCAGAAGTCGTCACTATTAAGAAAAAGAAAAACCCTGCCTCCCGCCTGATTACCTATAAATGGTTCCTGAACCGGCTTTGAAGCTCTTGCAAGAAGTATAGTTGTACCTTTTGATCCTGGTGGTGCTATAACCACCCACCTCTTATCCTGCTCAGCCTGGTAAGTGTCTTCAAGAAGCTCAAAATTGAGCTTTTCTGTATAAAACTCTATTGCTTCATCATAATCTTTTACTACTAATGCAATATGTACAATTGACTGTTTCATTTTATCTCCTTATGTAAAACTAATTTTACTTTTTACTTAATGCAAGCCCAATTCCTGCTCCAATGAATGTTAATCCCAGGACCTTTTTGAAATATTTCCTGAAAAAACCATTTGAGAGAACATTGACAATTTTCTGCCCCCCAATTGCATACACCATAAAACTTATAAAAGCTGAAAAGGCACAGAGAGATATAAGAATTAACCCCTGAGACAAATATGACCCGTCTTCTCTTATAAACTGCGGAAAAACAGCAGTAAAGAATATAACAGCTTTTGGGTTACCTGCCGTTACCATAGCTCCCTGACCAAAGAGTTTTTTAAAAGACACAGTTTTTTCACTATTACTATCTCTTTTAAAGGATAGCTCAGATGATAAAAGTACAGATATTCCAACATATATAAGGTAGGCAACTCCTCCCCATTTGATTACCTGAAATACTGTTTCAGAAGCCACAAGTACTGTTCCCAGACCTGTTAAAGAGAGTCCCGCCTGAAAAATAGTTACAGAAACATTACCCAATGCAGAAGCAGTTGTGCGGGCAGCTCCGTGATTCATACCGTGAGTAAGAGCCATCAGCATGGCTGGTCCCGGAATAATCGAAGCAATAAGAGCGGTAATACCAAATACTATAGCCTGTTCAATATACATAGATCTCTCCCTTTAATACAATTTAAGTAGTTTTTGGACTGTTCAGATTGTACATTCTGAAACCGAAGAAATCAAGACATTACCCAAACATTAACAGAACAGTTTGATTTACGGTTTTTTTCGATTACTTTTTCCCGTTTTTGCAACTCCGGTAATTAAATAGACTATACCAAGGGTAAGAAGTCCCAGTCCTACCCCTCTGTTAGTTGTTGAAATAGAAGCTATACCTGCACCAATAAATGCAATTCCTATTGATACAAAAGCGTTATAGTCTGTTCTCTTCTTTTTCATAATATTAATTTTGAAAGAGAACTAACTGTTTATTATTGTTGTAGTTACCAGAGAAGTAGTAACTGCAGTCATAACAGCAGCATCGATATGATCTTTTACCTCTTTAATTGCTTTACCTGCTGCAACAGCAACCTCTTCTCCTTCAGCAATCTCTTTTATTCTTCTCTTATAAGCTTTCTCTCTGGATGAACCAAAAATATCAGATACCATACCGCAGGAATTTATCATACTCAGAAGCATTGCTTCTCTTAGTTCTGGCTTCAACTCTTTAACAATAATATCGTTTAGTCTCTTCCTTAGTCTGTTTTCAGGAGTAGCGTTACGTGCAGGGTATCTGTTAGTATTAAAGACCCATAGAACCTTCTCTTTACTCATTCTAAGTATTCCACCAGCAACAAGTTTATCTATTGTTGTATATTTAAGGTCTTCACCGGCAGTACTCAGGCTCTCAATCCAGAATGATAACTCTCTCTCTTTTTTAGACTCCATAATCTTCTGAAAATACTTATCTATAATCGGTTCACCGATAAACCTACTGTCCTTAATCCTTACAACTCCACTGACAATAGAAATTCTGTTATTAAGAATCAGTTCAAGAACAAGAGCTCCTCCCAGTCCGTAAGCAAGAGCAGAAAGATCTACATCAAAATCTCCTTTGGAGTCGTTCAGCCCCAGAAGAAGCAGTTCGTCTATAAGATTGGTTTTCATAAGACCTCCATATTATTTAATGAGTTACTACTACAAACTATATCAGAAAATTCATCTATGTTTTCAAAAAAAAGACAAGCGTAAAAAAGTAAAGTTAATTTAACATTCAATCAGATATCCAAATCTCATTGATATATTACATATCTATTGTTATACTAAAATTTACTTATCATATAAATCCAGTAAGGAGTAGAATTATGAGAAGCATCGGCTTTACAATAACTCTGAGAAATATTCTTAAAAACGGAGTTTCATCTATTTTCAATATTATCGGGTTAACCGCAGGATTTACCGCCTGCTTCTTTATTCTGATCTATCACAACTATGAAACCGGATATGATGAATTTATCCCACAGAAAGATAAACTATTCAGATTAAGTTATACCCAGATTCAGGACGGTAAAACCCTATTCAGCAGAGCCACTTCAGTATATGCTGTAGGACCATTATTAAAAGATAAACTCCCTGAAGTGGAAGATTATTGCAGAGCCGGATATGAAAAGTGCCTTCTTTTCAGAGATAAAGTTAAAGCTAATGATGTAGATCTGTTATGGACCGATCCTTCATTCTTCTCACTCTTCCCTCTTGAGATGATAAGTGGTAATCCCTCAACAGCTCTGAAAGATCCACTAAGTATGGTGTTATCTGAATCTATAGCTAAAAAATTCTTCAATAATCAGAACCCTGTTGGTAAGATACTATATCTGAACGAGTATATGTCATTTAAAGTAACAGGGGTTTATAAAGATATACCGGAAACCTCTCACTTCAATTTTAAGCTGTTGCTTTCACTTTCAACTCTGGATAATCTTCTTGGAGAATACGGAGTAAAAGATCGTAACTGGTATGGCTCTGACTGGCTCTACACATATGTGAAATTAAGAAACAACGCAGATACCGCTATAATACAGGCAAAGATTGACAGCACAGTTAACAGCAATCTTCCTGATAAATTCAGTGGTGCAGGCATAAAGGTCTTTTTTAAACTTCAGGAGCTGGATAAAATACACACTCTGCCTCATCTGGAAAATGAATTCAAACCTAAAGCAGATCCTCTTAAATTGAAAATAGTTGTTTTTATAGGCATCATTATTCTTCTGATTACCTGGATTAATTATGCCAATATTCTTATATCAGGCTTTTTTAAAAAATCATCTAACCTTAAAATCAGAAGATTTCTCGGAGCAGACAGAAGAGAGATTCTACTGGAACTTCTTTCAGAATCCCTGATTATTAATTCTATTGCAGGAACTCTTTCATTGATTATCTCCCTATTATGTCTGAGTAGTTTCGGATCATTGAGTGGAATAGACACTGTTGGTTATCTGAGTAGTAATCCCGGTTTTACTCTGTTTTTTCCACTGGCAGTTTTAGCTATAACCTCTCTATCAGCCTTATACATATCTGCCTGGTTTTATAAAATCAGAAAATTCCCGATTACCGCACAACCCACAACTGGCAAAAGATCAGGTAAAAGATGGCTGACAGTGTTTCAACTGACTATTACAACAATTCTTATAAGTTCTGTAGTTGTAATAAACAGGCAATCTGATTTTATAAGTAGTTTTACTAAAGGGTACAGTGAAGAGGGCACAGTTCTTCTTAAAGCCCCAAGAACTCTTAACCTTAACAAAAACAAAACCCGGCTATACAGATCCTTCAGAGATAAAGTATCAGGAATTAATGGAGTAGAAGCTGTGTCAAGTGCTAAATATACTATTGGAGATGAAGTAACTGAGACTAATCGCATCACTCACGTCAGAGGCATTAAGATACCAAATATCTCGTTTAAAAGTCATATGATAGATAAGGATTTTTTCAAAGTACACTCTATCAGGTTTATCAGAGGAAGGGAGTTTAGTGATTCATACCAAAAAGATAAGGGTAAGATAATAATCAATGAATCTGCTGTAAAAGCTCTCGGGTTCTCTTCACCTCAGGAAGCACTCTGGCAGAAGGTCAAATCAGGAGGTAAAGATACTCTCACAATTACAGGAGTGGTTGCTGATTTTAATCAGATGAGCCTTCACTCTCCGGTTCAGCCTACTCTCTACTACAACAACCATCCAGCTATTTTTGGCAGTTACGATGTAAAATTGAAAACATCAAACCCCGCAGGAGTTCTTAAAGAGATTGAACAGATATGGCAGAAGATATATCCTGCTGCTCCTTTTGATTTCAGATTTCTGTCCCAGCGATTGAACTCTCTTTATAAATCAGATATGAGATATCAGAGCATTCTCCTTCTCTTTACATCAATAGCTATTCTTATATCCTGTATTGGACTTACAGGCCTTGTAATAATGGTTACCAGAGATAGAAGGAAAGAGATAGGTATAAGAAAGGTTGGAGGCGCAGGAGTTAAAAATATAGTGGGATTACTGAATGTGGAGTTCATCAGAATATTTCTTATTTCCACAATTGTATCTGTTCCCGCAGCCTGGCTCTTTATGGAGGAGTGGCTGAGTAATTTTGCTTACAGAGTTGATCTTACAATATGGTATTTTGTTCTGGCAGGCTTAATAACTATGATTATGATGCTTGCAGTAACATCAATAAGAATATACAGAGCTGCATCTGAAAATCCCGCATCAATTCTCAGGCAATAGCCCTTTTAATTAAAAGCTGAAGAAGTCAGCCAGTAGCTGTGTTGTTGTGATTTACTTTTTCCAGACAATCTCCTGAACCGGATAAAGCACTGGAGTCCCCTAATCCAAGGATAAAAAAGAACACAATAACAACTAATAATATCTTCTTTAACATTAAGCCTCCTCTGTCTCTTCTAACAGTATCTTAAAAGATGAGACAGGAAGATGCAAACCAAAATTTTGAATATTGAAACTTTTAGTGAATTTTTAATAATTTTTTCACAAGAGTCAGCGAATTCCTCTGAGCTCCCGATATATCTTTATAAATTCTTCTCTATTAAGTCTCTCTGATGCAATTGTGTATGTTCTCTTTCCATCTGCAAACCCTAAAACCTGAGAATTTCTCTTTTTTACAATAGGTTTAAGCTCCTTTCCATTAATGCTGAAGCTTATATTTTCCGATTTTAAAATACCCTCCGGCACATCTCCGGTAAGATAACATCCGTCTTCACGGTACTTAAAAACTTTAATATACAGATCTGATTTATCTCTGCTTATTTTAAAAACTTCCGGTTTAGGTGCTTCTGCTATATTCTTAATGAGAGCGATATTATCTTCAACTTTATACCAGTTCCAGACAATATACTTATATCCCAGTATCAGAGCTGATGTTATTAATAGAACAGGAACTATTTTCCTGAGAATTCTGTCCGGCACTCTAATCATCAGCAAGCTCCAGATATTTCCCGGCAACATTATCAATACTCCATCTGCTGTTCTCTACTGCAACCCCCTCTACCTCAAATGCAGAATCTATAGCTTTCGCCATAGCCACATCGTCCCCTACGGGCACAAGGTTTCCCAGTTCTCCTTTTTCAAGAATTTCTGCAGGCCCGGAATCACAATCTGTAGATACAACAGATGTTCCAAGAGTAAGAGCTTCCAGCAATACATTTGGCCACCCTTCAAAATCAGAGCTTAGAACAAAAACCTCTGCATGTTTCATCCATATATAGGGGTTATCTCTATGACCTGGCATATGAACGATATTCTCCAGTCCCAGCTTCTCAACAAGGGCTTCAAGTTCAACTCTTAACTCCCCTTCACCAAGAATTACAAGGTTTATATCCGGCCTCTTCCCAACAACTATCTTAAAAGCTTTTATCAGGAGTTCAAAATTTTTTACATTAACAAGTCGTCCTGCTCCCAGAATAAACTTACCTTGAGAAATGAGTTTATTCAGGTCTTCGGGTATTTGTTCAGAAGCTCCTTCCAGTATCTCTTCTCTGTTAACGGGATTTGGAATAAACTTAACTACAGATTCCCTCAAGCCCATTTCTATGAACCAGTCTCTCATATACTGTGATACTGTTACCAGCACATCAAGATGCCTGTACAAACCGAAAAGTTTTGTATAACTGCCATAGCGAACAACATTGGTATGGCTGCCTCCAATAGCAAAAAGCCTGTCAGGTCTCAGCTTCTTTACAATTGACAGCACAAGGTTGGCCGACTCCATTATTCCATAGAAGAGAAGTTTTCCATCACAGGTACTTATATAAGAGTGAAGTTTCTGAGCAGCTCTCAACACCTCTACTCCTGTTTTTAATCTTAAAGGAGATCTTTTAACCCCGAGAATTACCTTCTCCACTCTTTCGTCAATATTGTACTCCACAAGATCATGAAAAAGGACCAGAGTAACCTTATGTTCCTTAGCCCACTCGTTAATCAGAGATACTGCCACCTTCTGGGCACCACCATATTCAAGAGAAGGAATAAGCAGATGTATATGCATCTTATAGTTCCGGTAATATTGCAGGATCTTCCTTTACAAGATGTTCAGCAACAATCCAGTCAAAAGTGGTATTTATATCAAAGCCTTCATACTCCTCTGATACAAAAGGTAAAATCCGGCTACCGGATATAGAATAGTTTTCAAATATTACTCTGCAGGCAGCTACTTCAAGGCTCGCATTCTGCACATATATTTCAGGTAGAGTCTGATAACCCCTGCTATGGTATGGAACTTCACCTTCAGGTGCGCTAAAAAGGGGATTCATGAATTCTTCACCCAGCTTCCACATTTTATAAGGATGGCCTCCGCATTTCTCTACAGCTCTTATTGAATCTGCATCTGCACTATTAAGAAGTGTATCCACAGCCTTTTTTATAGTATGTCCCTTTCTAAAAGGACTTGTTGGTCTTAAAATTGAGAAATAGTCCCACTCCCGCCCCTCATCCCTTAACTTCTCAAGGGTATATTTAATCCACTCAATATCAGGGGAACTGTCACGACCATATTTTTCCGGTCTCATGAAAGGAATTTCTCCACCATAGAACCGTGCAATTTCAGCAGTTTTCTCACAATCCGTGGAAACAATTATATCTGAAAATACTCCACTTGCTTTTGCAGCAGCAATTGTATAGGCAATAAGAGGATGCCCTGTGAGTAATCTTATATTCTTCCCGGGCACTCTTTTTGATCCTCCTCTTGCAGGAATAAGTGCCACTAATCTTTTATCTGAAACTCTACTCATATTTTACCTACTCCATATCAGATTTACTTTCAGCCAGAACCATTAAGGAAAACCCTCCAAATATACAGCTGGCTATATTCTTATTCAGGTAATATACTATTTTCCTTGGTGTAACCGCAAGACGTGCTTTAAAAGAGAGTGGAGGCAGTTCAAGAGATCCGGCAGTATAAAACCAGTCCTTTATCACATATCCACAATCTTTCAGTGTCTCCATAGCTGTTGTTCTGGAAAAATAGTGGAGATGCCCGAATTTATTCCTGAAATCAGTCAGTTTATTCCTCATTACTGTCTGAACAGAAAGGTCCAGAGGTATATGGAAGATAAAATTCTTTCCTTTAGGTTTTATTTTTTTCAAAAAACCCATGTAGTCTTCTACATGTTCAAAAACATCTATAAGCAGAATAAGGTCGTAATACTCTTCTGCTGATCCAAACTCCTGACACTTGTAAGTTAATCTGTTTTTAGCTCTTTCAGAACTCAGACGATGAGCATCTTCAGAAATATCAAAACCAGTAAAAACAGTTGTTTCAGGTAATTTATTATAGAGCTGACTGAGAATCTCCCCTGCTCCACATCCCACATCAGCTACAGTAGAGGGATTCAGCTGATTCTGCTGCAGAATTCTGAAAATCTTTCCGGCTTTCCACGCAGAGTCTTCAGCATGCCAGCTCTCATTATCAGAAATGTAGCGGCTTCCCTCCCCTCTATACCTTTCTGAACTATTCATTACAACTCCTCACTGGCAAAGAGAGAACAAAATACCTCTTTTCTTCTGTTAATTTCGTCAGCACTTAACAGTTCACCAGAATATTTTGATCTTCTTTTTGTAAACTGCTTTATCTTCTCTCTTAACAAAAAATTATATTTCCAGAGTCCGTTAACAGATGCGTCCTTATCTTTTGCATCCATACTATTTCCGGTAATACTACTAATGATATGGCATAGATTTTTTACAGGATCACCTTTACTCAGCATGCTGTTTTCAACCCATGCTTTAAGATCACCATTTCTATTATTATCTCCATTAACCGACTCTGTTAATTCAGAAAGGGATCTTACTCTATCAAGAGTTTCCTGCCATTCACTTACAAAAAATTCCGGTACAGGCAGAGGTTCCAGCATGTATACAGGTTTACCAGCAACCGCAGCATCCATAAGAGTTGTACTGAATGAAGAAAAAACCATATCTGAAACACTTATCCACTGTTTCACGTCCAGATCTTTTATAAATCTGATCCTGCGGGTTCCTCCTTTTACTTCGGTTTCAGCAAACTCCCTGAACTCATCCAGAGATACAGCTGGTTTAGGCCTGTATATAACCGTTATACCATCTTCTTCAGCCAATGCTGAAAACCAGCGCAAAACCTCTCTCAGACAGTTTCTGCAGTACTCTTTTATACTGAGCATCTGCTCCACACTGCCACCATGACGGCTTTTTAGTTTCAATAATCCTGAATCCGCAAAAGCCCACACATAATTGTCGGGAACCAGTATCCACTTATCAGAGATATTGAGATCAAACTTTTCAGCAATAGCTTTTCTTGATTCATAGATACTATTATAAGGTGGACGATTTAGCTGAAGAGAGGGATTACCATTAACTATAATCTGACTGCTTTTTACACCGGCATCCTGCAGATAGTCCCTGAAGAAGCTACCCCAGGCATGGTGCATTACTCTGTTAAAAGCAAATTCTCCTTTTGGAGCCTTTATATTGATATGTCCTTTGTAGAATATCTCTTCCCAGGCCATATTGAATATTACAGAATCCGGGAATCTCTTTATAATCTCTTTCATTCCAAAATCTTCAGCTGAATAGAAGTATGGAAGAGCAATAAGATCAGGTTGAGATTTAAGAGCTATAACTTCAGCCAGATCGTTGAAGAGATGCTTAATGATAACCTCTGCTCCGAACTCTTTTTCCATCAGGGATTTAACTGCACAGGCAACATCCAGTTCCCGTGCTGAATGCTCAATCAGCCATAGAATTTTCATTCAGAAATCTCCTTAACAGGAGATTGTATCAGATACACACTCTTACCCTTCATATTCCATAAGTCAAATGCTTTTATATATCTGCATTTTGAAACTACTTTTACATCTCTGGACATAATACTATAACCCGCTATCTTCAGTACACTCCACTGAAAAAGAGCCAGAATATAACGGAAACCTTTCATAAGAAAACCATACTGTCTCTTACAGAGAACCGGATATTTTAAGCGATAGAGTTTTAAAGCTCTCATAAGGGAATTATTCCTGCCGGAGTTCTCTATAGCCCCCGGATAATCAGAGTAATTTCTGTGATGAAGTACAGCAACTCTTCTTGTTAAAGCCACCTTATAACCTCTCTGCAGAACTCTGGTAGTCAGATCCCCGTCAATGCCATAATCCCTGAACTCTTCATCAAAATAACCAAGCTCTCTGAAGATGCTGTTTCTGATAATACCCTGATTTACAGTAAATACCCCTGAAGGCCAGATACCACCTATATAATCCATAGATGCTGAAGTTCCGCTTACATCTTTTACTTTTAAACCCAGAAGCCCAACATCTGTATTATCATTCATAAAACAGAGAGACTCTTCAAGAATACCCCTGGTTAGTTCATTATCATCGCTTAACCAGCAGATATATTCTGATGTAATTGATGGAAAAATACGATTAAGACTCCTGGCCTGTCCCAGCTTCTCTCCATCCAGCCTATATTCAAGGCGCCCATTCAGCTTCCTTTTCATATCTGCGAGATACTTACAGGTGCCATCATCTGATCCTGCATCTGCAACTATAATCCTGATATCCATGGAATCGGTTTTCAGAATCGACTCAATACACCTTTCTAACTGAGGAAGGCGGTTATATGTTCCAATTACTATCGTCAGCATATTATCTATTTTTTATCTCACTTACAATAGCTCTGATCTGGCCGGCTTTAAAGAAGATAAGCCTTAGAAGGACTATATAATCAGGTTTTCCATATTTCCATATCTTATGTTGTTTCAGAACCTCTTTCAACACTACTATTTTTGATTTCCATACAAATTTCACTAAAGATTTCCAGTTATACTTTTTATTATTTACATCTGACTTGATACTAAGAAGGCTTTTGCCACCCAGATAGTATCTTTTACATAAATATGATACTTTCATCTTCTTTGCAGGAGTGTGATGAAGAACTTTGCAATCCATAGAATAGTAGACCCTCTGTTCTTTCTGAGGAGTTGAAGCGCGGTACTTTTCAAGAACCATACGCTCTTCACCGGCACCATCTTTATTTCCTATCATCCCAAGTTTCACATCAAACATTCCCAGTTCTACCAGAAGTGTCTTTTTTATTGTAAAATTACCACCGCTTATCTGGCACTTACTGGAAAAACCTGATTTTTCAGCATACTCTCTTATTTCGTACTTATCCTTAAACCATTTCGGTTTTTTAGTTGTGTAGTATGGGTGAATAGGCCCTCCCATCAGGTCCGGTTTATACTTATTCAGAACCCAGTCAACAGCATGCAAATACTTTTTTGTAGCTTTTGCATCATCATCAAGGTACACAAGATACTCGCCTCTGGCCTCCAGACATCCTCTGTTACGGGCGTAAGACAACCCCTGATTTTTTTCCATAACATACCTGAAATTATCGTAATCCTTGATATAACGATTCACAAGCTCTGCTGTACCATCTTTTGAATTGTTATCAACAACAATAACCTCAAAATTATCCGGTGGATTAACCTGTTCAGTCAGACTAGACAGACAGTTGTTTAGCAACTCTTCTCTATTATAAGTGCAGATTATTATTGAAAATTTAATCACTTTACCCTCTTTTTCTCATAAAGATTGAACCGAAAGTATACTGTCTGTCAAATTTAGGATGATGAAGATATAGTTCATTGTTATCATGAAACTCTCGATTTCCTAATAGCTCAAAATGACCTGTTGAAAGAAAACTCCTTACAATATCATTAAAATTATTCAACTGATTTCTGGGACGGGTATCTTTACCATATCCAAAAATTCCCGGAGCAGGGTTCTTGTAATCAAAGGTCATACTGAAAATACCTCCCGGTTTCAGGCACCTTGCTATTTCAGCAAGAGCCTTCTGCTTGACATCGTAGTCCATATGCTCAAAGACACATATTGAGAAAGCATGATCAAAATACTCATCGGGGAAATCCATATTCTGCAGATCCATTGAATAAGACCTCATATTCCACCCCATCTCCTGACTTAAGATCTCACCATTTTTTCTCAGCTCTTCATTAAGATCTACAGAACACATCTCAAAACCACGATCTGCCATATAACAGGTAAACAGTGAAGAAGATCCTCCGGCATCCAGTATTCTCATACCAGGCGTTAACTTTCTGTTCATATATTTAAGAACCCAGGAAATTTCCCAGTAAAGAAACCAGGGTATCCTGTAGTCATCAAAAGCATTAATAAGGGGCTTATAATTATGTCTCTGTTCAACCCCTCCTTTCAGAGCTCTTCCCTCAAGACTTTTCTCATCGATTGTAAACTGACCACTATTATAGTAGTTGTTAACGGGAACTGTTCCAAGCCAGGATGACATATACAGATTTTTTTTATAAAGCTTCTCAATAACCCCATTAAGGTTATTAACAGTAACTTTGACCTCTTCATCATCAAAGTCTCTTATATCCATTGTTTTATTTATAACTATCCCGGTTTCTTTCTGGGGATAGATAATATTTCGCCACTTAAGCACTCTGTTTTCAACTTCAGATAAAGTGAAAACATCTTTCTCGTGAGTTGCAGGATTGAAATAGTTTTTATCCTCTTTCAGCACTCTTTTTCTTGCAGCTTCATTAATATTTACTTCACTGGTTCTGTTAATCAGTTTTTTTATATGTTCAGCCAGTCTTTCTATAGGATCTCCATATGCAAGCATCTCTTTTTCAGCCCATTTTCTGAGCCTTCCATCAATTTTCCTGATTTTTCCCAGACATATTCTAATGAAATCTTCCTCATTCTCTATTCTCTTTACATACTTATTCCAGTCATAATATAGCGATTTGGGTATTTTTATTGGTTCAGCTATAAAAGTCTGCTTTCCTGCAATTGCCGCTTCAATAAGAGTTGTACTGTAAGATGAAATTACTGTATCAGATGCAAGAACCCACTCTCTAACACTCTCTTCTTTGATTATTCTCAATTTATCTGGTATTTCCCCAATCTTATCTTTATAGAACTCAAGTATCATACTTGTTTCAGTAGCTGGTCTCGGTCTGAAAATTATTTCAAACTCCCCTCCTTTTTCAACCGCATTTGTGCACCATTCCAGAAGTATATTAAGAGAATTAATAGAGAACTCCTGCATCTCTTTCATCTCTTCCTCGTTACCACCAAGAGATTTAAATAATTTTATTTTCTTACCAAGAAAAGCCCATCTGAAATTTTCAGGTATAAATATCCATCTTTTATTTATATCAAGAGAGTACTTTTCTGCCAGTTCCTCTCTGGTTTTAAAATATGAAGAGTAAGGTTCTTTATAAAGCTGGTAAACTGGTTGACCGTTTACGAATACATTATCTTTTGGAACTCCATGATTTTTCAGATACTTCCTGTAAAAATCCCCCCATGCATGATGAAGCACCTTCTTCTTTGCAAATTCATCAGAAGGAGCTTTTATCTTCTGGTGAGCTTTATAGAAAAGTTCTTCCCAGGACATACAAAAGTGTATTGCATCGGGCCATACATCTACATATTCCTCAGTAGCCATAGCTCCCTTTTTAAAATAGAAAAACGGATGTACAACAACTTTAGGATTAAACTGTTTCAATATCTCTTTAGTATGCTGATATACATTAAATATTCTTACATCATGATTGAATTTTTCCTGAATTACAGCTTTAACTGCACAGGCGGTATCAAGTTCCCGGGCAATATGTTCAACAAGTATTATTGCATCAATACTCTTCTCTACTCTACCAATCCATCCCTTTATCTTTATTTTGAGATCATCTTCAAGAAAAATATTATTTTCAACAACTCTCTCCTGATAATAGCTCCTGCTTCTGTACAATTTAAGAACTGTATTATTAACTTCTGATTCTAATTCAATATTTTTATGTGCATTTTTCAGAATACCGGTTAGATGAATGAAACTATCTTCAAGGCCGGCTCTTCTGATAACTATCTTTTGCTCTGTCTCCGTTATCTGTCTGTACCGGTGATTCCCTTTTCCTGAAACTTTAATAAACTTATGTTCTTTTCCTGAAAGAATGGCATCATAATTCTCATATCCCTCAGGAGATACCACTTTGTCACTAGCTGCCAGCCAGTCCCTGTAAGATCTGTCTGTAAGAATATGAAAATCTATCTTCTTAGTATTATCACAGTATTTGCTATATATCTCATATATCTCAACCAGAGTCAGTTCAGAAGGAGGCCTGAAAATAACGATGTCATCACTCTCTGATGAGCTGTTACTGCAATATGTTAACAATCCCGCAATATCCTCATCCATGTTTTCTGAAACAGTAGATGTAATCGCTCTTCCATCTACAAATGTCCATGGTTTAGAAATATCAAGTCCAAACTTTCCACCTATATTCTTTTTTGTTGCAAAGTACTTTACATATGGCTTCTGCCACAGTGTCCATGATGGGTTAAACAGCTCAGTAATATTATTTTCCGGTATACCTGCGGTCAACAGAGATTCTCTGTACTTTGAGTTATAACAGCAGTGCCTGACTGAACTATTCCTGTATATTTCATGATATTCACCACTATCGTATACAGAATAATTGTTACTATACTGACCAAGGTTTATAACCTCTACATTCCTGTAGAGATCTACAAGATCTTTAATCACCTCTTCCCTGCCTGCCAGTTCAGGAATAACAACTATACGGGGTCTTATATATTCGAAATACTCTTTCATATGAAAGTTGATCTGTCTGATCTCAACACTCATATCATAAAAGGAGTTCATAAAGTTCTTCATTATTACAGCAGCATCAAATTCAGCGGTATAATCATCAAGCAACCAGAGTACATCTGCAGACCTTATCTCTTTATGTTCTATAGAGCTATACTTCCCGTCTCTGTTTTTGAACTGTTCAACTACTTCTTCAGGGAGTTTCTGAACCAGATAGTAGTCATTGTCACGATTCTCCCACATATCATTTGCGGAAATAAACTTACTCCTGGCAATATGGTCAAAATCTCTCATGCAATATTTTTTCAACTGAGCTGGTGAACACATTTTACCCAGTTTGAGAGCACTATGTATAGTATTATAAATCAACTCTTTTTTCGTAACACTCTCATCATTTGGACTTTTATAAAGTTTTCTGAATTTCTGCTTCAACTCTGAATATGGAATTTCATAAAGATGGAAGAACTTTTTTCTGTAAATTCTTTTGGCATTTCTTCCATTGAACTTTCTCTGAGCTTCACTAAACGCTCCCGGAGAATTGTCGTGATCTCTGTAGTGATGAATAACGACATCTTTTGTATAAACAACCTTATATCCTCTGACAAGCACCTCAGTTGTAAGATCCGCATCAATACCATAATCACGATATTGTATGTCAAAGCCGCCTATATCATTCAGCAGATTAGTTCTAAGCATCCCCTGATTCACATTCAGAACACCGGAAGGCCATACTGACCCTATATACTCGAGATCAGTAAGGGGCCCCATAAGATCCTTTACCTTCAGTGCCACCATTCCTATATCACAATTATCTTCCAGAACCTTAACTGCTTTCTCAAGAGTCCCTTCAAGACAGACATTATCATCACTTATCCAGCAGGTATACTGGCAATCAATCTTTTTAAAGACTCTGTTCAGACTCCTTGCCTGACCTATTTTTTTACCATCTTCAATGAACTTGATATGGTTAGAACTTTCTGATTCAAGCTCTCTTACATATTCACAGGTTCCATCATCTGATCCTGCATCAACAACAATTATTTCGTGAGGAATTTTAATTTTTCCTATTACTGAGTTGAGACAATTCTTCAATTGTCCAAGTCTGTTATATGTTCCGATTACTACCGCTAATTTCATACCTGTTAGCCCCTTTAACTTTATTTCCTGTTTTTCTGTACTATTTCAATCAGATCTTTCAGAATCGATCTCAACTGGGTTTCCCTCATTGAAAATCTGAATGCTTTTTTAAAATCTTTTCTATATTTAAGAAATTCATCTGTAACTGATTCATATTTCTGAACCTTCAAACCTGCCAGCTCTGCAAGAGATACTGCATAGAGGAAGTTACCGAAAATATTTGGGTGAACACCATCTCTATGCATTGGAGATACACCATACTGTTTCATTTTTTTAACAGCTTCATCCATAAGCCGGTTCCAATCCAGTAGTGTCACACCTTTCCTCAGACTAAGATTCCTGAATATCCCGTTAATAGTGTCTCCTTTTTCATTAACCGGAGAATCATATTCTGAATTGTAATAAGCCTCAGGTGGATTATAGTCAGCTGTTGTAGCTAACAGTACCTCAATATTTTCTATCTTTTTTGAAGGAGGAGTGTAGTGAGCAGCAAAAATGAATAATTCCACCATTTTCCTGTAAGCATCTATGTTGTTATAATGGTGTCCTGCATCTTCAAAGAGCACATAATCTCCTGGTTTAATATTTTTCTTCCTCTTCTGCAACCAGACAGACTCAAAGTTCTGTCCCATTTCAGATCTTACAAAACCGTACTCACATCCGTTCTCTACAGCTATTTTATTTGCGATCCCCTGGATGCTGTTTATAAAACTTTCATGATCAAACTTACCAAAGCCCCACCCTCTTGATATAGAATCACCGAAAAAATGTATCGTTTTTACTTCCTTTATCCCGGCAGATTCAATAGCTGGCACATGTACAAATAAGCACATCATCAATATAACTGTTCTGAACATTTAACACTACTCCTAATATTTCAATATATACAATTTACAAACGGTATATCAAACAGCTCGTTATGTTTCTTAAAATTCAACCTTAATAAACTTTCTGCCATCAATATAGATATCAGGCCTGCTTTTGAGTCTGAATCTGAACTTTCTCTTACTCTCTTTTTTCTCCAGTCGCGGTTCCAGCCAGTAAAAAGATCTGTTCTTATTGTCTGTAGCCTCAGCAACCAGAACTATATTCACCTGCTTTGCTTTGTAAGCGGAGATATCAACGGAAATATTTACATACTCCTCATCAGAAGCCATTGAATTTTTGTAAATAGTATCAGTTTTTCCATTATGCTCAACCTCTACTCTGTAAGAGGTATCTATCTTATCACCTTTTCCTCCATTTACAGCTGAAAAACTGAACAGATTATAATCACCTGTCTTAATTCCCATAAATCTGGTTACAGTTGCTCTTTTATTTCCCATCTCCTGATAAATCCCTCTCATGAGTTTACCATTACCAACAGCAAAGCAGTCCTTCAGATGCAGTGAAGAATCATTTCTTACCATACTGAAAGGAACAGTATACTGATCCATGATGAAATAGTTATCAGAGGTATCAAAATTTGTCCACACATAAGCAGGAGATTTTAACCACAATCTGAATCCATATTCTTTAAGAAAATCATTAAGTTTTATGAATTTTTCACTTTTATTACTATTCTCTACTATATTAAGATTTATATAACCTTTCTGATTAAGAGTTACAAAAGTGGGTTTGTCGCCTCTTTTTTTAAGCACTTCAGTCATATATCCGTAGTTACCAACAGCCCCCTTCACAGGCATATCTGTATAAAAAGAGAGAGTATCATAATTTTCTGCATAGAGATAAGTATCATCACCAGCATATATTGAACAGATATTACCTATTCTTGTATTAATCAAATGATACTCGCTGATTTTGTGCAGATGAGTAAAGTATCCTGAAGAGAAGTAGATCAGAGGTAATGAGATTATCAAAACACCTGCTATACCAAGTAACTTACGTGATTTAAGAATAAAAGCTGTAAGTGAACCAAAAATCAGAGCAAGAGATGGCCACAAACAGTAGAGAGTCCATATATGACCTATAGTATTATGAGGAACCATGGCTATGTAGAAAATCCCCGGGGAAAAAAGCAGATAAAGCATAAGGAAGAGGTTGTTCAACTTCTCTTTTTTTATCAGGGTTTTATACAATACAAAACAGAGCCAGATAATAAATATAACTACCATCCATTTTGTATAGTGTATTGTAAACAGTTTCCAGACTCTTCCAGAATATTCCATATTAAAGATTTTAAAAAGTCCGAATTTGATTTTTATATATTCCCACCACCAGCCTTCAGAAATATTGGATACTGAAAGAACTTTTTCTGTATATACCGAAATATTTGAGTGTAAAAGATACATCCCAAGCATCAGGCCGGAGATCCCTCCTGTCAGAATTGTCATTTTCAGATACTCTCTCTTTTTCAGAGCATAGATAAATAAAAACAGATATATAAACAGGTAGTGCCAGTCGAAAAGAGGTCCAGTAACTGAAGCAGATATCAGTAAAATTCTGTTTAAGCGACTTCTATCTTTAAAGTATCTGAAGAAAAGATATAAAAACAGCAGGATCATTGAATATGCCTGCATAGTCATTGAAAACATTCTTTCAAAATACGAACTTGAAGGAATGATAGCCCAGAAGAAGAGAGCTCCAAGAGCAGTATTATCTCCCAGAAACATCCTCAATAGCATAAAAAGGGCAAAAATACCTACAACTCCTCCTGTAACTATATTGAAAATTCTGTATACAGATTCTTTTACTCCAAAAGTCCTGAACATAATTGACAGTAGATTGTGAGTCATTGATGGATGTGCCTGATGAAATTCAATGTGCCCTGTATCTTTATAATAGTTCCTTACAGGAATTAACTTATTTTCACTTATATCTGTCTGACTCAGGTTCTTAGCAAAAGTTGGAATATAACCCGTATCCTGAGTAAGTATCAATGGGTAACTTATATTGTGAAACCTCAGACTCAATCCAGTAATCAACAGTAAAACAAATATCAGTTTTTTTATTACTGACTCATTTATAAGTGCTTTATTATTCATTAAAACTCCTGTTTTTTTTCAATAGATCAATACTTACCGGTTTAACTAAGTATGCTATAAAACCAGCTACTCCTCCGCCAATATAAAAAACAAAAAAATATAAAAAAGAGAAAGCCAGAGCCTCTTCTTTTAAAAGCCCGACGCTATTGAAAAGATATATAAATCCTATTTCCCGTGTACCAAATCCTGCAACAGATATAGGAAGGTATGACAAAATATTGGCTATAGCAACAAAATACATGATACTGAAAAAATCTATTTCAATGCCTGCTGATGAAGATATAAAATAGCTTGATAAAAAAAGAATAGCATATGCTGAAGCTGTCAGAATTACAGGCTTTATCATTTTTACAAATGTTACATTTTCCAGTTCTTTTAAAAGTGGTTCAACTTTACTTTTCCATCTACGATATAAACGGCTCTCTCTGATTTTTTCAAGAAGAGACATTCTTGCTCCTCTGATTAGTAGAATTCCAGGCATCAGAACAAGTATAAAACCCAGCAGATATCTAAGCCAGATATAACCGGACATAACTGAAAGTCTGGATATACCGAATAGAGCAACAGCAGAGAGTACGTATATATCAAACAACCTGTCAGCAATTACAGAAGGCAGAGCCTTTAGAAAATCATTTCCAGTATCATTTTTTATATAAAAAGCTTTCGCAAGCTCACCTAATCTTCCCGGAGTTATAAAAGCAATAAAATTTGAACTCAGATATACCAGAAACGAATCTTTTCCTGAATATTCAATACCATGACTATTCAGAATACTCTTCCATCTGAATGCTTTGATTATATAGAGGGGCAGTACCATTAAAAGAGCCGGTCCCAGAAACGTAAAATCAGCTTTTTTCATAGCTCTGAACACCTCAGACAGATTCACATTCAACAGTATCAGAGCAAATATAATCAGACCTGAGAATCTGGCAAAAAAACTGAATTTAACTTTCATCAATTTTTTTTTGTCCTGCTGCAATCAGGTTCCAGCTTACGTATTTCAGTAAACCACCAAAAACAGATTCAGATATTTTATCAGCCAGTACTGCAGTTCCCGCAACTTTACCAAATAGAAAATCCGGCTTGAAGACAACTTCAGCGAAAGGTGTGGAAAAGAGTCCCTGAGGAACTATCCTGCAGTTTTCAAGACCACTTTTCTCAAAAAGCTCTTTAAGCATATCTGATGAGAAAGAGAGCTGATCCTCAGAGTAAGATTTATCCACTACAGCCCGTATTTTCCTTGCTATCTGTATAATAAGATTAGCAGATTGTGGTTCATTTATAAGAACCCAGCCACCAGGTTTCAGCAGCTCAAGTATTCTTCTAAAAGTAGCTTCATAATCATCAAAATGGTGTAAAACACCTATCATCAGAATTACATCAGCCTTCTCTTCAGGTTCATAATCGTTGATATTTGCTGCTACAAAGTCGGTATTATCATAACCATTAAATTCTCTGGCATAATCTATCAGCTTTTCAGCATAGTCCACCCCTGTATAGTGGCTGTATAATCCCTGCAGATATTCTGCTGTGTAACCGCATCCGCAGCCTACTTCAAGTACATTGAAGCTGCTACTGTCCGGTAACAGTGACAAAGTTTTAATCAGTCTCTGCTTTCTTGGAGGCCTGGAACTGGCACTCATATCTTTTTTGCAGTAAGTATCAGCTATAGTATTAAAAAGTTCTCTATCTTTTTTCTCCAGCTCAGATTCTACATTTTCATCTTTTACCTGTACTGAATCACTCATAATTATTCACTCTTTTCCTGCAGATTCATTTTTACAGTTGCATCTTCCCTTTTTCTCTTACCCCTTGCCAGTAACCTGAACTGATCTCTGGCTATCAATAGAGTTGCTTTGATTGTAGATATACTTTTAAACTCTTTTAACAGTCTCAGGATTGGTGCAGGCCTCAGATAAAACTTTCTGTTGGCTCTTTTAACAGCAGCTTTGATCTCTTCAGCTGACAGGTCAGGATAACTAACTACCGCCGAAGCATTCTGGTCAAATTCTTCATAATTGGAAATATCCATGTAACCATTATCTTTTACATACTGGTAGAATTCAGTACCGGGATATGGAGCAGCTATATCAAACTTTGCAATGGTAACAGGCATTCTTAAAGATGCATCTATTGTCTTTTGAAGTGTTTCTTTTGTTTCTCCAGGCAATCCAAGGACAAAATAACCCCAGGCTTCAATTCCTGCTTTATCTATCATTCGGACAACCGCTTCTGCTTCCTCTATGGTTATCTGCTTTTTAATATTCTTAAGGATTTCATTATCACCAGACTCAATTCCTACAGCAATCATCCAGCAACCGGCTTTCTTCATTTTTGCAACCAGTTCCGGTTTATTCAGAAGAGGCTGCACATGTGTATTACAAGCCCATCTAAAAGGTGTTCCCGCTTCAATAAGCTTGTCACACATATCTTCCACCATCTCCTGGTTCAGAGTAAATGTATCAGCATGAAAAAGAATATTATCAACCCCAAGGGAATTAACATATATGGCCTCCTCTGCAAGCTTTGCACCTGACCGGCCTCTTATCTTCCACTTCCACATAACTGCCTGACGGCAGAAAACACACTTATAGGCACAGCCTCTCATTGCCTCAACAAATGTGTAATGTCCCAGAAGCGGGCTCCAGTACTTTTTCAGAGGAAGCATATCGTGTCTCGGCATTGGTAATTCATCAAGATCTGCAATGAAATCCCTGAACTCAGTTAATACAGCGTCACTGCTGGTTCCCGCCCCCACTCTTGAGGGTATAAAGACTATACCTGATACTTCTTTAAGGGATTCCGTTGTTAAAGTCTCATCTTTGTCAACTACTTTAAGCAACTCTTTTATTGTTATCTCAGCTTCATTCTGTATTATATAATCCAGACCTTCAGATTCCTTTATTGATTCCAGAGGCCTGCTTGTTAGATGTGGCCCCATTCCAATAGTAATCGCACCTGAGATCTCTTTAGCTCTCTCAAGGGCTCTGAGATCATTGCTGTAGGTTACAGAAATAATATTACTGAAACAAAATCTGGGCTGACAGTTTCTCAGAATTGTTTTCATACTCATCCCAGCTTATCTCATCAGCTATACAATCAACGATCTCTGCTGTGTACCCCTCCTGCTGCACTACTGCAACAAGATATGCCAGACTTGTCTGCGGCCATTTTATCCTCTCCCATGATGACCGGCCATGACGATTTATATCTCTTATATATACAAATCCGTCTGCGGATGGTGGATTAACAAAAAGTATGTCAACTTTTTCATTGTACCTACTCTTCATAGCAATCTCCCATAGATGTTATGTTGTGAGAACGTTTATCGATCAGATCAGCTATCAAACCCGTTGCAAGCAGCTGAATAGAAGTAACAAAAAGAATGAGAACTGAAGTATTGAGTATTTTGTTCATAAAAAACAAGCTATAAAAGAATATAATTATACTTGAAAGCAGAAACATTACACTGGCTGGTATGAAAATTTTCAGAGGATTGAAATATATTATTGTTCTGCAGATAAGAAGCAGAAAATTCAATGTATCACTAATAGGTCTTATTTTACTTTTACCTTTACGCTTAAGATAATTTATCGGTACAAATTTCACTTTCAGACTATTTGTAAGCATTGCAAGTGTTATGGTTGTTGTAAAGGAGAAACCATTTGGAAGAATTCCAAAAAAAGGAAGAACCTTGTCTTTCCTGAAAATTCGCAACCCGGAATTCAGATCTGGTATTTTGTACTCTGCAAGATAATTTGCAAGAGTTCTTAAAACAAACTTTGCAGGTTTTCTTATTAGCGGAATTTTCACCTCTTCTCCATTCCGTGAACCTACAACCATATCGTGATTCTTTATTTCACTGAAAAGCTCCGGCATTCTCTCGTTAGGATAAGTACCATCAGCATCCGTAATAGCAACAACATCGTAATTACTTGCAAGAATGCCTGTTTTAAGAGAACGTCCATAACCTTTATTCTGATCATGTTCAAGTAACCTGAAACTCAGGTTTTCGTTCTCTTTAAGAATCTCTGATGTTTTATCCGTAGAACCATCATTAACTATTATCAATTCATAATTCTCTATACCGGCTTGCTCAAATATGCCGTTAATAGAAGTAATGGTAGACAATATTGCCCCTTCCTCATTAAAAACCGGTATAACAACCGACAGTCCTTTCTGTATCTCTTTACAACAATCCACCATCAATCAACTCCTTTAAACAGATTTTCAAATTTCATTTATATACAATACTCCTCAATTTTATTGATTACATAATCTATCTCATCTATTCTCATCCCCTGATAAAGAGGAAGTAGAAGACTTCTCTTCTCAGCGTTCTCTGTAACTGACAGAGGAGCTCCTTTCCATCTATTTATATATGCTTTCTGTGTATGGGCTGTCATTATTCCTCTTCTGGTTGCTATACCTTCATCCAGCATTTTCTGCATAAGTTCATTTCTTGATATAGTTACCTTATCTGTCAGATAGATCGGATATGACTGATAATTTGGAACTCCTCCGGCAACTACGTCAGTTGTTCTTATGTAAGGGCTATCAGCAAAAGCTTTGTTATATCTTTCAGCAACTTTCCGGCGCCCTTCAATCAGATCATTCAGTTTACCCAGCTGAACCAGACCAATTGAAGCCTGAATATCTGTCATTCTGTAGTTGTATCCTATTTCCAGATACTCCTCAAAAATCATCTTCCCAGATTTATGTCTCTCCAGATCATTAACAGACATACCGTGCTGTCTTAAGAGTTTTAATCTTGCCAGCGATCTCATCTGAAGATGTGGTTACCATTCCTCCATCTCCTGTTGTTATCACTTTTCGTGGATGAAAAGAGAAACATACAAGATCACTGTGAGAGCCGATTCTCTTTCCTTTAAATTCAGAACCGATCGCACAGGCAGCATCTTCAATAAGTATGAGATTATACTCATCACAGATCTCTCTGAAACGATCAATATCTGCAGGAAACCCCATCTGGTGAACCAGAAGAACAGCTTTTGTTGCAGGAGTGATTCTCTTAATTACATCTTCAGGAGAGAGATTCCAGGTTAACGGATCAACATCAGCAAATACAGGAACTCCTCCACTGTAGGTAATTGCATTGGCGGTTGCAATGAAACTCATAGAGGGGCATATTACCTCATCCCCTTCTCCAACACCCGCAGCCATCATAGCCAGATGGAGAGCTGTTGTACAACTTGAAACCGCAACAGCATGTTCTGCACCTGTATATTCAGCAAAAGCATCCTCAAACTTCTTAACAGCAGGCCCCTGAGTAACCCAGCCACTTAAAATTGTATCGTATGCTGCCTGAGCCTCCTCTTTATCCAGACTCAGCTTCGTAATAGGTATATTCATTATTTTTCCCAGTTTTTATCAGCAATATCTTTTAGCAACTCTCTGTTTTCAGCCAGTGCAACATAGTACTTAACAGTTTCCTCAAGTCCTTCCCTGAAACTGTAGAGAGGCTTATAACCTGTTATCTCTCCAAATCGCGATGCATCAACCCATAATCTTGGTACATCGGCAGGTCTGTCTTCAAGATATTGAGGAACTATATCTTCTATTTTCATAACTTTCAGAATCTCTTCAATAACCTCTTTTATTGTATACTCTTTCCCAGCTCCAATATTGAGTATTTCACCATCAAGACTTTTACGGTCCATTAACCCTGCAACTGCCGCTACGGTATCTTTTACATAGAAAAAATCTCTTGTATTACTACCATCACCAAAAATAACAGGAGCTTCTCCATAAAGCAGTTTAACTATTGTACGGGGAATAAGTTCGCCGCTATCACCTTCATAATGAGCACGGGGACCATAATTGTTAAAAACCCTTATTACAGATGTATCCAGACCATAGCAGCCTTTATAAACATTTGTATAATATTCCCCTACAAGTTTACTGGCTCCATAAACTGTAAGAGGATTAGGTAATTTTTTCTCGGTTATTGGAAACTCTCTTACATCTCCATATATTTCTGAAGTTGAGAAGTATATAAACTTTCCAACATTTTCAGAGCGACAGGCTTCAAGAAGAGTAAGAGTGCCTTCAGCATTAACCCGATGATTTTCAAAGGGGCTATGAATGGAGTGCCTTACACCAAGACACGCCAGATGATACACCGCATCAATACCCTCAAGAGCTGTCAGACAGTCACGGGATTCTAAAATATCTCCCTCTACAAATCTGAAATCACAACTCTTTTCAGCCTCTTTCAGATTTTCAGTAGATCCATTAACCAGATTATCAAGTACAGTTACCCGATAGCCTTTTTTCAGTAATTCATCTGTAAGATGTGAACCAATAAAACCTGCACCGCCTGTTACAAGTATTCCTTTCTTTTCTGCCATTTTTATTCCCTGTTAATTGATTTCAATATAATTATCTATAATAAAAACATCACGTCCTCTTGCTGTATCCAGAGTCCGCCAGAGGTATTCAGCAATTATCCCAAGAGAGATATTGGTAATACCAAAGCCTATCATCAGCACAGCAATCAGTGTCGGCCATCCTGCTACAAGATCATCCCATAAAATAGCTCTCAGAATTATTACACCTCCCCATATCAGCCCCATAAGCGCCAGAACGATACCAATCATACTAACCAGTCTTATGGGAATATAGGAGAAAGCAACAAATGAATCTATAAGAAGTTTAATCTTTTTGGACATTGTCCATTTGGATTTCCCTGCTGTTCTTTCCACCTTATCGTAAGTTATGAATGAGTGTTTGAAACCCATTGTAAAAATCTGGAGAAAAACAGAAGAGTTTGACTCCACTTTTTTATTAAGAATGTCCCCTATCTTTGAAGAGAACATAACAATATCCATACCGTTATCCGGAAACTCTGAACTAACAAACTTCTTTATTAAAAATGCATAAAGCTTCGTAAACAGCCTGTTAAACACTCCGGTATCGATATTTTTTCTTACTGCCCATGCTATATCACTACCCTCTTTGCATTTTAAATATAGCTGTTCAATAAGTTCAAGAGGATCCTGAAGGTCAGCATACATAAATGTAATATAGCTCCCTTCAGCTTTTGATATACCAGCCCTGAGAGCAGCATGAGTTCCAAAGTTCTTTGAAAGTTTTATAACTTTAGCTCTGAATCCGGTATATTTTCTTTTACTTATAATATCAAAGGATTTATCAGAAGAGCCGTCATCTACAAAGATCACTTCACCCTTAAGATCCACCTTTTCAAAATAGCTGTTCAGCTTATCTGCTGTACTCTCAAGACTGCTCTCTTCATTAAGAAAAGGCAGAATAACCGTTACATCAATATTGCTACTCATATCTGTATCTGAACCTCGATCTTACTCTTCTGAACTGTTCGTTATCAACTTCTCCCTCTTCATCTGCAGAGTAATCTGTTACTTTAAGAACTCCATCTCCACATGCGACGAAAATTGCATCAGTTCTGTACTTCAGCAACTGACCGGGAACAGCATTATATTCAAAATATTCATCTACAGCATCCACTTTCCAGAATCTTATTTTAGCTCCCTTAAGATAGCTGTAGGCACCTGAATAGGGTTTTGACGAAGCTCTTATTAACCGTGAAATATTCTCCACTGAATTATTCCAGTTAATCTGATGATCTTCCTCTGATCTGGGATAACATCTGCTACCATATTTAGAGTTTTCAGCCAGCACATAGTCAGGTTTCTCTTTCACTCTTTCCACAGCTGAGTAAAACAGTGAAGGTGCCAGAGCTTCTGATCTTTTAAGCACATCCCCCACATAGACGGAATCAGAAAGATCTATTTTTTCTCTGGCAACAATATCACCGGAATCAAGATCTTCAGTCATCTTATGAACATTAAGGCATATGTAAGGTTCTCCATTCAGAATAGCCCAGTTTGGCGTTGCATTGCCTTTGTAGTCCGGGAGATTACCAAGATGAAGATTGAGAATTCCTTTACTGAATGCATACAGAATATCTGAAGGAATAACATATTTCCAGTTTACACTGATTGCAATATCCGATTTCTTGTTCTTAAGAAATTCTGATATTACCGGATCACTTAAATCTGAAGTAGTGTAAAAAGCTGATCCGTTTCTTTCTGCCAGCTCTCTGAAATCATCTGTTTTTACATCATACTCTTTATATGCTCTGTCTGTTATTACTGCTTCAATACTACAGCCTTTTTCATAAAAGTACTGAAGTGTTCTGTACATAAGAGCAGATCTTCCTATAGCTATCATCTAGTTCACCATATCTGCCAGTAATTCACCTTTGAAAAAATTCTCTTCCTTAAGCATCAGTTCACCTGCTTTAAGTCCTCCGGCCTGAAGTCTTATTACAGGTGCCCAGCCTACATCTGACGGGATGATCCCCATATGGCCACTTTGTACAGTCAATGGATAGAATGAAATTTCGTGTTTTTTAAGATCATCTTCAGATATATCACCTGCATATCTCAGAATATAGGGATTTCTGAAACATGAAGAGATCTTTTCAGGTGTTATCGGACAATTTTCACCAATCCATATATTTTTAAATGGAGCAGCTGTAAAAATAACAGCATCTGCATCAAAAAAATCCTCACGGTATTCTATATCAGGGAATTCACCTACATGCACTACACCATCACAATAATCTGCTCTGCTATCAGCTGTGGTAACAACTCCTACCTTATCAGTCAGTTTTACAAGTGCCTCTGCAAGATAAGGGCCAAAATCATTATTTGATATCAGAACAAATCGTCTTCCCGCAAGACATAATCCTGCGTCAAGAATCTGCTTTATAACCATATCCCCCAGATAATCAAAAACCCCGATACATGAATGTCTTTCGTTAGTACCTGCAACTCTGACACCATTTTTTCTGCAGTACTCAATATCAATATCGGTGTCTCTCAATTCCCACTTTTCATACATTACAGGAATTACAGCACTGGATTTAAGATATTTCAGTTTGTCTCTGTCCAGGGGTCTCAGATGCCCGGAATTAGTTATAATATCGGCTTCACCGATTACTTCCGGTGTAAGCTTATCGATAAGTTTGATACCTTCAGCTCCCAGTCCATCAGCAATAAGCTCCATATTGTGAAAAACATCTGTAACAGATCCGTATCTGCTGCTCTTTGCATAAGCATACACTCTGGCCCCACTAAGAGCAGCAATAATAGCTGTTACTGCATAAGAACCGGTAGCTGCTTCAGTAAGCACAGTTTTACCTGTTAAATCGAGATTCAGTTCTGAAATAACAGAACTGATCTCGTTTATATTGAAACTGTGTTGTCTCATTTACCGTAGCTGTTTACAAGTTCAATAACCTTGTTAACCTCTTCATCTGTAAGTTCAGGGAACATTGGCAGAGAGAGGCAATGATCAGCAAGATATTCTGAAGCAGGCATATCACCTTTACTGTACCCAAGATCCTCAAAAGCTTTCTGCAGATGGCAGGGTACAGGATAGTGCATACCCGGGAAGATACCGGAAGCCTTCATATGTTCGGCAAGAGCATCTCTGTTCTCTGTGGTAACTACAAAGAGATGATAAACAGAATCAGCCCACTCAGGAGTTTTCTGCATCTTTATCAGAGGGTTAACTATGCCTCTTTTATACATGTCGGCAATCTCTTTCCTTCTTTTATTCCACTTATCAAGATGTGATAGTTTGGCATTAAGTATACTTCCCTGAACACCGTCCATTCTCATATTAAAACCTACGGTATCGTGGTAGTATTTTCTGTCTGAGCCATGATCTCTCAGTTTCTTTATTTTAGCTGAATACTCTTCACTATTTGTAACTACAGCTCCACCTTCACCAAAAGCACCGAGATTCTTACCAGGATAGAAACTGAAAGTACCCATTTCTGTCAGAGCACCTACAGTCTGATCTTTATATCTGGCGCCATGAGCCTGCGCGCAATCTTCAATAAGCAGCAGATTGTGCTTTTCTGCTATTTTCCTCACTGCATCCACATCAAAAGGCTGGCCATACAGATGTACACCAATTATAGCTCTGGTTTTTTCAGTAATTTTTGCTTCAATCAGTGAAGGATCAATATTCCAGGTTTCAGGATCACAATCTACAAAAACCGGAGTAGCTTTTACATAAACCGGAGCCCATGCAGTTGCAATAAAGGTATTTGCAGGAATAATTACTTCATCCCCTTCTTTAAGTCCAAGAGCCATTGCAGCCATGTGAAGAGCAGATGTCCCGCTATTTACACATACTGAATATGAACCGTGGCAAAACTCAGCAAAATTCTTCTCAAACTTCTCAACAAAAGGACCACCTGCAAAAGCAGTTACTTCACAGACATCTTTAAAAGCCTGTCCTACTTCTTCTTTAATCTCATCATACTGTCTGGTAAGGTTCATAAAAAAAAGTTTATCCATTACTTACTCTCCTTCTTCTCTCTTACATCACCGATTATTACAGCCGGGTTTCCTGCAACAATTGCATAGTCAGGTACATCTCTGGTAACAACAGCTCCTGCTCCTACAATAGCGGATCTTCCAATTTTCACATCACACAAAATGGTTGAACTGGTTCCTATGGAGGCATTATCACCTACATGAGTCTCCACTACAGCCCAATCCTCTTCTGTCTGCATAGAGCCATCTTCATTTGCAGCTCTTGGATACTTATCATTTATAAATGAGACATTGTGACCAACAAAAACATTATCACCAATGTGCACACCTTCACAAATAAAGGTGTGACTGGAAATTTTGCAGTTTTTCCCTATAAATGCATTCTTCTGAATCTCAACAAAAGCTCCAACTTTCGTATTATCATCCACTTCACAACCGTAAGCATTTACAAAGTTGAAGAATCTGACATTTTCGCCGGTTTTTACATTTTTAAGACACTGGCGATCAGACTCAACATTAATCAGCTTCATAACATAACCTCGCGGCTTCCATCTCTCAGAGACTTATCCGCTGCTTCAAGAATTTCCACAACCTCAAGACCACTTCGATAATCAGATATTGGAGATTCACCAGTAGTTACAGCTCTTACAAAATCCTCAGCAAGGCCTTTCAGAGCTTCTTTATGTTCTACTTTTGGTATATATACATCCCCAACTCTGTAATCTACCAGCATTTTTCTCTCATCCTCTTTGGATTTAACTTCATAGCCGGTATCGTAAAGCTTTATCTTTTCAGTAGGTTCAAGATCATTAAAAACAATCATCTTCTTTGTACCACCAATAAGGATCTGTCTTACTTTTACCGGTGAAGTCCAGGAAGAGGTAAAATGAGCTATCCTGCCGGATTTATACTTAAGAGTAAGGTAAGCTATATTCTCTATACCGTTATTAGTATGAGAAGCTCCTGTTGCAACGACGCTCACAGGTTTTTCATCAATAATATGCTGAAGAATGGAGATATCGTGAGGAGCCAGATCCCATATTACATTTATGTCACTCTGGAAAAGTCCCAGGTTTATTCTTACAGAATCAAAATACTGTATATCCCCAAGTTCATCATTATCCACCAGATCTTTAATTTTCCCGACAGCTCCGGTATAAAGGAAAGTATGATCTACCATGAGTAGTTTTCCTTTCTTGTGAGCAAGCTCAATAAGCTCAAGAGCTTCATTTTTTGAACTTGTCATTGGTTTCTCAAGAAGCACATGTTTACCTTTTTCAAGAGCCTTCTTTGCATACTCAAAATGACAGAATACAGGAAGAGCAATTACCACTGCATCGATTTCGTTATTATCAAAAATCAGTGAAGCTTCGGTTGAAACAGCAAGAGAGGGATATTGAGACTGCGCTTTTTTCAGTCTGTCTTCACTACTGTCTACAACAGCTTTAACAGTACACCCCTCTGTACTGAAGAAGTTTCTAACCAGATTTGGTCCCCAGTATCCGTAGCCAAATACACCAATGTTAATCATTTTCCACCTCTCTTTATTTTATCTTTATTTTCTGCCTGTAAGGCTTATTACCGTGATTATCAAAAAAAGCATGATCTTCATGAACCATGGAAAAAACAAGCTCATACTCTCCTTTCACTTCAGGAGCATCCATATCAATCACAAATTCACAGGATTCCCCGGCTTTAATCTCTTTTTCAAATCTGAATCCTTTCAAGTCAGATTTATTGCCACTACTATCAAGCCAGTAGTAAAAACCGTGTATTCCACTCATTGAAGAAGGGAGCCAGTTAACACTGCTTGTATTAAGAAGCTTCAAATCTATTCTGAACTTATTTCCTTTCTGAACTTCACTCAATTCTGTTTCAGAAGTGATTCTGTATGCATATTCCATTAATCGGGAATTATCTATTCCTCCGGTTCTTTTCATGTTTCTGAAAAGATGAAACTCTCCCCATGGACCTTTTAGTCCCTTTACAGATCCATTCAGAGCTTCATGCTTCCAGAGTTGAGTATCTTCTGAAAGCTTCCTGAATGTATCCTTAACTACAGTCATAGATATATCATTATTAAAAATACCTGATGCTTTCGGATTTCCGGGATTTGAAATTATAAAAACAAAATCAAGCTCTTTCTTAACTCTTTCATAGATCTCTTTTGAAATCTCTTCTTTTGTTTTCCCGGGATAGGCAACTTTCCATCCTCCAGGATGAACAGAATAGAGAGAAGTCCATTGGATCACTTTTTTATGCCTCATAAAGGACTCATTTACAACACTTCGTCCATATTCATAGAAGAAAGTATCAAATACAGGGACTCTTTTATAGTCGTCTGATTTGAAATATCTGTTACTTTTCCCCAGAAGAACTCTGGTTATCTTTCTCTGAAAATCAAGTTCAGCAATGGCATCAGGTGCTGGATAAATAATCTGACGTTTCACACTTGAATAGTGCTGAACCCCGATCCATGTGACTACCAGAATAATTACTATTCCGAACAATTTATTGTCTATAATCCTTCTGTTCAGCTCTTCACTTTTTTTTAGTTCAAAAGGAGCCAGCATCAGAAGCAGAAATCCTGGTAAAGCATATAGAAACGTCAACCAGTCATCACCTACCTTCAGAATGAATATGATAAAAATCAGCTGGGATATTGCAAGCCAGATTGTAACTACTAAAGATTTTAAATTGGCACGTTCTTTCCAGAAGAGGAAACTGTAAAATGTACAGAATATTGCAAGTACTCCGTATCCTGTGGTTCCCATATACAGTTTATACAACCTTACAAAATCTTTTAAAACCCGGATCAATTCATTATTGAGAGCATAACCTGCAACAGAATAGAACCTGAGATTCTGGTAGGTAAATTCGTAAAAGTAGTAACCCGCAATCAATATTATAGGTAAACCTGCTTTAAGAATACTTATAAGAAGGTTCTTCACAGATCTATCGTCCCTGAACCTGACTACCAGAAACCATACAAGAACCGGAGCACAGATAAAGAACAGATACCCTGCAGCAACAAAACGCGAAAGAGCAGTTAAGGCAGCAAAAATCCCGAATAACCAGTACCAGTTATTTTTTTTCCCGTAATCTGAATTAATCAGAGCAAACATGGCAGCTCCAGCCATATAAGCCGCATGAAGATCGGGATAATTAGCAGCAAATCCTTTAACCGGATGCAAAAAATTGTCTGCAAGAAAGAACGAGAAGAGAGAAACAAGAGCCCATAGGAAAGATCCGGTTCTTTTATATACTGTATAACCTAGCATAAACAGCATACAGAAAAGCATAACTGCTCCAGGGTAGAGATGCCCGTTTGTAGAGGTAAGCAGTTCCGGTGCCAGAATTATCAGCGGGATAATTTTGAGAGGGTTTCTTCCGTTGGTTCTCACCTCATTTTTCAGAGCTTTTAACTTTCCACTCTTCATTACATCTGCATAAACTGCATTCTGCATGTAGTAGTATGATGAAGTATCACCATAAAATGAGTTTTTATCAAGATAGATTGTATTCAGTTTTGCACTACCATAACTTCCAGCTACTGTAAGTACAGCAGCAATAAAAAAAATAGAAACCATATACCTGATATCTGATATTCTGTTTATCATCAATTACCCTCTACCAACATTTTACTATCCGTTTGCCTCTTCCATGATTTTTACAAAGGTTCTTGCATACTCCCGGCAAAGTTCACGACTTTTTTCCCGGGCATTCTGCTCTCTTGCCGGATCATAGCCTTTTGCAGATAAATACAGTTTTCTTATCTTATCTGCGCAATCATCTACATCTTCAAGTCTGAAAAAACTTCCATATTCAGGAGCCTGTTCTTTATGAGTTTCGATATCACTCATAAGAATATCCTTCCCAAGAGTTCTTGCATCTTCAACACTGGTACTCCAGCCTTCTGATTTTGAAGGTTGAACTACAAATGCTGCCTGTCTGTATATCTGTATCTGATCTACACGATCAATTATCCCAAGACGGTGAATATTCTTATCCAGGTCGTAATCTTCAATTATTTTCTGAAGGTTTTTATAGTACCCCTCTCCTCTGTAATCGTAATCACTACCGGTACAAACCAGATGAATATCCATTCCAGATCTCTTCAGTTCTCCTATAGCTTTAAAAACCGTATCGTGCTTCTTATGGGCAAAAAACTGGTTGGGAAGATATACATATCTTTCAGGTATATTGTACTTATTACAAATTTCTAAAGGGTTAAAGTTGTACTCTTCATCTTTAAACCATGAATAGAACTTCAGAACTCTTACATTGACATTTTTATATTCACCAAAATATCTATAAAAATCTTTTTTTACTGCTTCACTACTTAAAACCAGCCAGTTGGCTTTGGTAAGCAACTTATCATATATTCTGTCTCTTTTCTTAATATCCTCAACAGGAAAGAATTCAGGGTATTTCCTGTACTGAAAATCTGGAATCCAGAAGATTTTTTCAAAATTCCCCGGCATCTCCGGATTCTTTACAGGAAAAGCTACGGTACAACTATCAGATAGTAGCTGTTTCTTAAAAAGATCTTTCCCGGTAATTTTATTAAAAAGCCCCGCAGTTATACTCTTAATCCGACTCAGTTTTCCATAACCATCCACCAGAACACCGGGGAACCTGGTAAACTCTTCATCAAGATTCAATTCAGTATTTCTTGAATTAATGCTTACAATAATCTCAGGTTTCTCCTTTGCTTTCAACAACTCAAGGCTTCTTAAAATATTCCTTGTATACTGTATGCCCCCAATCCAGTGAACACCACCAGTTAAAGGCACCAGAACTCTCTTGAGTTTGCTATGCATTGTTTCTGAACCACTCAATATATTCACATACGCCATCCCGGAGATTCTTTTCAGCTCTGAAACCTATAGCCTTCAGTTTTTCTATATCTGCTTCCCAGAATTTCGGGTCCCCTGCTCTTGATATCTGATTAAACTCCAACTTGTTATCATCCATACCAAACCTCTCTAAAATCATAAGAGCCAGTTCTTTTATTGTTGTTGATTTGCCACTTCCAACATTATAGCAATCATTTTTAAAGATACTGTTTTCCATAATTGCTATAAGAGCTCTGGAGATATCTTCATTGCTTATAAAATCACGTGTTTCCTCTCCTGTACCACCAAGAACCACTTTACTGTCTTTCAGGCACTTTCCACACAGATCCCACAATATCTGTTTTCTCAATCCAGCTCCATATGCAGAAAATATTCTTGCAACTGATACATTAATACCGTAATTCCTATGATAGTTGTCAGCTATAAGTTCACAGATATATTTATTATAACCGTAGGGAGATAACGGACATCTTTTTGCATCTTCTTTTACAGGTAACTCTTCCGGCTGCCCATAAACCGCTGCACTGGAAACCTGTAACACTCTTGCTGAAGGGTAATATAACCTTACGTTTTCTATTATATTATGAAAAATAACAGGACCATTGTTAAAATCCATTTCTGGCTTGTCTATAGAAATCCCAACTGAAGCATTTCCAGCCAGATTAACAATATATCCCGGTTTAAAATCTATTAGCAGCCCTTTTAGAGATTCATTTTTAAGATCCATATTATAGAACTTCAATGAGGCTAACTTACTATCTGATACATCAACGCCAATAACGTCAAAATTGCGTTTCAATAAAGTGGATGCCAGTTTTCTGCCAATAAAGCCTGATACTCCTGTAATCAGAACTGTTTTATTTACCATTTTCTTATTGCTAATCCAACGCCGTAACCGACATCTCTGTAACACCAGGATGTAAAGCGGGGATTATCTCCTATCATCTTTTTCCATAAATCGTATAGATAAAGGTGTTTGGGATGCGAGATATCGTCAAAAACCACTGCACCACCAATTCTCAGGTGAGGTAGTACATCACACATATCTTCCGCTGCCCCTTCATAACTGTGATCCCCATCTACAGTCATCAGGTCAAAACTTATATCTGAATTTTCCCTGAAGAACTCTTTAAGAGTCGTGTGGGAATTTCCGTTCCTGAACTCCCGCTTTCCATTATGACCGGTTTTAATAAGTTCGCTTTCAACAAACTCCGGTCCGGGATTCTCCATTCCTGCATAGTTTTTACTCCATCGATCAAACATATAGATATCACAGTCAGGAGTTTCTGAAGCAACTGCACAGACACTTCGCCCTCTCCTTACACCTATTTCAAGATATCTCTGAGGCTTGATAATTTCAGATAATCCAATAAGAACAGTTACTATATCTGCATATTCCCAGTTTTGTCCAAATTTTTCCAGACCATCTTTATAGTATTTTGTAAGATACTCTGTATAATCGTCAGGCTCCAGATTTTCATTAAGTAAAACAGCTTTCCTGACATTTTCTGTATCAAGAACTTTCTTACCCAGCTGATTTCCTGAGACCTGTACCGGTGGATACCACATTGTCCCCTTTTCCGGTACATAACAGAGCCCATCTACTCTCTCCTGCATATCATAGTAGTCAGGTTCAATTATGCACTCTTTATCCTGACCTGCAGACTTATCAAACATTTTCAGTCCCATCTCTTCACCTCTTCTAAAGCTCTCTTTCTATATAGTTAACACTACCTGCTATAAACGTGTCTGCCGCAACGTCCGACGTAATAACTGAACCGGCTCCCACAACAGATCTATCTCCAACAGTTACTCCCTTCAGAACAATTGAGTTCATACTCAACCAGCAATTTCTCCCTATTACAACCTCTTTAGCCGGGATTTCAATATGCTTTTTTTTCTCTTTCCCAAGGAGCATCCTGAAATGATAAGCTCTCTCATCCCACTTAACCGGATGTGATGTATTGTCAAAAACCTGTACTCCATGAGCCAGGAGAGTATCACTTCCAACAACTATTCTTTCAGCAGCACTAATAATTACATCATCCCCGATATAAACATTATCTCCAATTTCAAGAGTACCATTCTTCTCAACTCTTATAATCCCTCTGCATACTACATTATTTCCTATCTTTACAGCTTCTTTGCTGTTTCTGTTGATTATTCTGGCCCCATAACCAAGAAGTACATTATCTCCTGTTACGGACATATTTTCAAACTCTCTCCACACTCTGTGCATGAAATACTTACTGAAAATACGTTCGAACAGGAGGAACAGCTTATCCATGATAAAGCTCCTCTCCGGCTTGCCAAAAACCCTGCCACTGGCAAAAGCATGATCCCAGAATTTTCTTGATACTCCGAATGCCATCTATAAATACTCCTCTGCAGGATAGATAAACTCTTCTCCCTCCATTATTCCATCGCAGAGCACATCCAGTCCATTATCAACTCCCTGTGCCAGATCCCGGATCGAGTTTATATCTACTTCATAAGGAACCCCTGAACTGCAGGGTTTCATAAACTCAAGAGGTATGAAACGCCTGTAGAAAAAGTGAAACGCATACTTCCGTGCTCTCTCAACTGTACACCTATCCATTCTGCTTTCAACGGGCAGATTATTAAGAATTGAATAGTACTCTTCCGGTGAATCTGCATCCCGGGTTAATCCCTTGTTTCTAATCCAGGCTTCCCCACCTACAACAACCGGTATACCAATACTGGTGAGTTCAACCCCCGTCTTGGTTCCGTAAATAAGAACCGCATTACTGTTTTCACTTAGTGTGTACGTACTCACCTGACTTTCAGGAGGGATTACGAATACGTTGTCCGGCAATTCAGGAAAAGCCTTGTCTATCTCAGCTGTGAGTGGCTGCCTTGAAGGTATTGCGCCTCTCACTTCTGCTGGATGGATTCTGATAACAAGCTGCAAATCCATCCTTGTTTTGAAATACTCTATAGTTTTAATTAACCAGTCCAGCATATCTGTAAAAGCATTAGCCTTATAGTGGAGCTGGGCATCCCAGAAAACATTTGTTAACAGAGATATAACTGGTTTTGAAAAATCCACTGAAATCTCTTTCTGAATATCTTTAAGTTCGTGTTTAGGCTGGTCATGAAACCATATCCAGTCTTTTGTACCATATCTGCGACTGTTAAGATAATCCATGATTGTTTTCGTCGCATTATCAGACAGCTCTATATTCTCCCAGTTACTTACCGGTTCTTTAATAAGAGCATGGTGATATGTTTCGTAATGAGAAAATATAAAACATTTCTGACGATATGCTACCTGCCAGTTCGATACTCTTATACCTCTCTGTCTGCACACCTCACCAATAATGCCATGAGGCACATAAATACCATGATTAAAGACAGCAGATTTATACCTGTTCCTGTCAAATATCCTCTGAAGTACCATCTCTGTTATCAATGCCGACTCAAAGTATCTCTTAAGAACTGTTTCTGCTTCTTCATCTGCAGGGAGCTGTCCCATTGAAAGAAAACGAAGTGCCCCTGCATGAGCATGCTCTCCTACAGCCAGTCCATCTTTCTGATAGTTTTTTATCTCTTCTGCTGATAACTTGTTTGTAAATTGTCTTATCTCTTCTATTTCATTATCTTTGATAAAATCACTGTAATATAAAACATCAAGGTCTGTTTGTCTGAAAACCGCATCTCCTTTGGCAAAACACCCTTTACAGACATTACTATTCATCTCATAGTCATTTATACTGCTATAACCACCAATCTTCTTAAAATGTACATTGAGACAGGCGGGCATCATCTTATCACATAGCAGAAGCCTTACTTTAGCTCCTCTTAAAGTAAGTGCTATACCAAGAGTACTCTCCAGAACTGTAACAGCAGCCTGACCACCAACACATGTTGGTATAAGTATATCCCCACCTGCTGCATCAACAGATTCCAGGCTGGTATTCCAGAAATCCCTATCTCTTTTAATAAGCCCCTTCCAGTCAGGCAATCTACCTTTTACAACTGGTTCAGATACTTCAGGAGCTCTTTTTTTAATTACTCTCTCAATAAATCCTTTCAGACTCATAATCAGGCTCCCCTGCCAGTTCTTTTTTTACAATCAGCGAGTTCACTCTTTAATTCCCTGATTCTAAGCTTTGAATCAATAAGCATGTTTTTCAGATTTCCGCTTCTCTCTTTTTCATCAGCAACTCTCTTCCTGAACTCATTTCCCTGTTCCCTGTTTTTATTCTTTAACTCTGATAATTTTGCATCTTTACTTTTCAGCATAGCTTTAAAATTACCAATCAACTCATCGTTACCAGATACAATTTCAGTAAGAAAGTCCTCAGCAAAACTTATTGTATCTGATCTCCTGTCATCTGAATTACCGACAGTTTCATTAAAAACAGCAACCACATCCTTCATCTCCAGAAACCTGTCACTGAATAAAAAAAGATTTGTATTATCAAACTCTTCAAGTTCACTTACCTTATTAATTCTGATCAATCTTTTATCAGTATCTATTGCGAAAATATTAAAACCTGATTGAATAAGGTTTCCAAGTTCTTCAAAAAACTCACTTTTCTTATTTTCATTCAGATTTTTAATACTATATTCAAGCATCATAAAAAGATCGGATGATCTGTTGAATAAGCTCCTGCCTCCTCTTAACACCTCTGTTTCAAAACCTTCTACATCAATTTTAATTCCATTAACAGACTCTATGCCTCTCTCTTCTGCAAAAGCATCCAGAGTAGTAACGTTAACTTCAGATACCCTTTTTACATCAGCTCTGCGATTATCACTGAATCCACTGAATGAAGATTCCGCGGCTTCATAAAACTTCTCTCTTCCCTGCCGGGATGATACTGCAACATCAAGACACCTGACCTTTGAGTCAGTCTTATTCTCTTTAACATTGAGACACAGAAGCTCATATGCAGAAACAGAAGGTTCAAAGGCATATATATCCAGTTCAGGAGACCGCTTGCTGCATCTTAATGTATAACTACCAATATTTGCACCAATATCAAGCATAACACCTTTTTCTGGTAAAAGATTGAGAAAGAACTCAGCCTCAGTTCTTTCTGGAGAGAATCCATAAAAGTAGTAACATCCAAGCCTGTCTCCAAGATCTACAGATAATTTAAGGTTATCAGGGAATTCCACCTCCCTTACATCTCTCACCCCTGGAACATGGATCTTTTCCGTCAGCTTTTTCAGCTTCTTTGCATAACCTGCTCCGGCTTCAGGTAAATCAACAACTCTATTCAGCACTCTGTACAGTACTGTCAGCATTTCTATCTCTGTTACTGGATTTAAATTTATTCTGTCTTTCATATCTGTTACTTTCTACCGTAGTTATATTTTACAGCTTTAAAATTCTGCACTTTAGTCCAGTTATCCAACTCTATTACCTGCCCTTTTATACCTAAAAAGACACCTCGTCTGGCAAACTTCTCTTCTGTATCTCTGAAATCTTCATGCTCAATTGAGCCTGAATATTCAAGAACCTGATCAAAACCGGAAGCATATAACATTTTGATCAATGCCAGTCTATCCGGTATCATTGCTATATGACTTAATCCCTGAGTTTCATTCTTACCTTCATCCACAAACCAGGTTACAGGTGCTCCCTCTCTGACCAGCTGTGTTTCCACAAAAAGCACTTTATCTGTTAAAGAGCCAATATTTCTAATTGCTCTGAAAGGATTCTCCAGATGGTAAAGAAGCCCAAAACAGAATGACAGATCAGATTTTTTCAGATGGATCATCTCGCTTTTTGACTCCACATCAGCAACAAAAAACTCTGTATCAGGCACTCGCTCTCTGGCGATATCCACTAGTTCAGACCTACCTTCTATACCGATCACTTTAATATCCTTTTCTTTCAGCTTTCCGGTAAACCATCCAGGGCCACAACCAAAATCGTTGCAACTATTTAAGCCAAGCTTCTCTCTGAGTTCATCAATTACTCTGTCGGCAAACTCCCACCTGGCTTCATTTATTTTTAAATAATACTCTTCATCAAAGAGCAGATTTTTATCACATTTTTTTATACTTTCCATCTATTATTTTCCTTTTGCCTTTGCAGGATATGCTTGTTGTAGTAGTACAATCAACGAATCGATTAAGCTGACTTCATCTTCTGTAAGCCATGTCATATCTGAATTAAAGAGAGTGTTTCTCTGCCAGTCTTCAAATCGTTCCGGCATATTCCATCCATATTTGCAACACTCATTAAAGAGTTCTGTACCAGGATAAGGAGTACATTTAAACAGTTGAACACGATCATCTTCTCTCTTATTCTTCATGAGATCGTTTATAAGATGGATAGTCTTACCAACTTCTTTACAAAACTCCCCGCGCTGTTTAGCATAGTCTTCGTAAGCCAGAGGTATACCAAGCATAAAAGCTCCAAGAAGATTAATTCCGTATTTATTAAGAATATCTTTCAGTAAATATACATTATCAAGAGAAGCTGGTTTATTTATTTTTCTGAGAGCTTTATCATATCCGGATTCAATTCCTACAGCTATGGAATGGCAACCAGCATCTTTCAGTAACTGCCAGGTTTCTTCACTGTATCTCACAAGGATTTCAGCACTACCATTTACCCTTCCCCATTTGATATTCAGTTCTCTGTCAATCATCCCACGGCAGAAATCTGCTACTCTCTTTTCATTTACAAAAAAGTTTGAGTCCATTATTCTTACAGAATCAATTCCGTACATATTCTTAAGAAACTGAAAATCATCGAGTACTCTGTCTACACTATAAGCATTCCATTTTCTCTTATATATAACTTTATCTGAACAGAAGGAGCAGCTATTAGGACACCCCCTGCTTGTCATATAAGCAATTGTTTTTTCTCCAAGTTCAGGTGTAAGAAAATCCTCAACCTTTATCAGATGGTATGGAAGGGGTGGAAAATTATCCAGATCATCCAGTTCTCTGTCAGGGGTACTGATCAGAGTACCATTATCAAGGTAAGTTATTCCATTTATGTTTTTAAAATCTTTACCTTCAGAAACTGCATCTGCAAGTTCCAGAAGAGTTTTCTCCCCATAGCCTCTGATCACAACATCCACCAGATCTGCTTCCGCAGTCTGATCAGGCATAATAGACGGATGAAATCCTCCCCAGGCAATAGTTACAGATGGATTAATTTCCCTTACAACAGCAGCAATTTTAAGCCCCTGTGTTATCTGATAACCAGTCATACTTGAGATACCAAATATTATCGTTTCTTTATTAACCGTCTTTTTTATTTTATTAATATAGTCTTTTTCCGATCCGGAAATAATTTTAACATCATATCCGTATTTTTCGACAAGCACAGAAACCGACAAAACACTCAAAGGCAATCCTGCGAGATGAGTCAGCCCCTTTTTCAGTAGCTTTTCTTCGGGATATTCAAAACCCAGAGGATTAAAAAGTACAATCCGGCCTGATCTCATGAATCATACTCCCAATTCAGTTTAGGTCTTATAGAACCTGGAAAATTCCTGGGCATTATTCCTCTGGCAGTATCTACATTATCTACAGCTTCTGTTGATAAAAAAGAGAGGGCTTTATCATAGTAAAAATGTTTAATCTGAGGACTTGTATCCGGTGTTGCAACAGATAAATTCACATAATAGTTGCCTTCATTCAGAAAATTACCAGGAATCCATACTGTTGATGTGTGGACTCCATCTTTCTTTATATTTTCATGGTGCTGCTTATTACCATCAACTGCCCAGAATACAGTATTATCTTCTTTGTCAATGAGGGCCATCGCCGGCACCATTGAATATTCAGTACTCCTGACCTTATATGTGAATTCAATACCAACAGGCTGATCAACAGGAATAACAGTACAACTCTCCCGTTTACTATCTATAATCCTTGCATTAATCAGATCTGCCCTGCCTGTATTCTCAGAATCACTCTCTGCTGATGATTCCTGCTCTGTTTCCTGTCCCTCACTCTTTTCTGTAGTTTTATCTTCTTTTTTAAAGGAAACTGAGCTTTTGACATTGAGTACAGTCTCTGAATATGCAGCTGTAACTTCAGCCACATCTCCTGCCATAACTATCCTGCCATCTTCAAGCCAGATACATTTATCACAGAATCGATTAATGTTACCCATACTGTGGGAAACCATCAATATAGTTCTTCCATCTGTAGCCATGCCTTTTACTCTGTTAAGGCATTTTTTCTGAAAAGCCAGATCTCCTACTGCAAGAACCTCATCAAGCATCATAATATCCGGATCAAGATGCGCAGCTACAGCAAAAGCCAGTCTCATATACATACCTTTGGAATAGAACTTCACAGGGGTATTGATAAATTTGCTAACTCCTGAAAACTCTACAATATTCTCATATATGTCTTCTATCTCCGGTTTACTTAATCCATGAATCGAAGCATTGAGAAAAATATTCTCCTTTCCAGTCAGGTTCATATTGAAACCTGTTCCAACTTCCAGAAGTGAAGTTACTCTGCCTCTTATAACAGCTTCCCCAGCCGAGGGATAAACTATTCGTGATAATATTTTCAGCAGAGTTGTTTTTCCAGCTCCGTTTCTCCCTATTATACCAACCTTATCACCCTGCATGATATCTATACTGATGCCATCAAGAGCCATAATCTCTTTAAATCCTTTACCATTTTCGGGACCATTACCGAACAATAACCTGAAAGGAGCTGCAAGCAGATCTGACATTCCCTTTCCTGCTCCTGAGCCATTCTCTATATAGTACCTCTTTGACAGGTTTCTAACACTTATAACGGGTTTAGTATGTTTCATAATTTATCCGCCAGAAATGTATCTACCCGTCTATGCATTCTTATTCCCATCATTAAAATAATAACTGAACCTAAAGATGAGTACAGAAACTCATATAATGGAAAAGGGTAACCGGAAAAAAGACAGGATCTGAATGCAAGCAGACTACCGGAAACCGGATTCAGATTATAAATTATTCTTGCACTCTCAGGTATCATAGCCGGAGAATATATAACGGGCGAAACAAAAAGCCCTACATAAAGACAGAGCATAAGAAAGTTATCGTAATCTTTTCTTATAAGAGAGAGAGAAGAGAAGACCATTCCTATTCCCATACTCAGAAGCATACTCTGAAACAGAATAACAGGTAACAGCAGGAGATTCACACCCGGTACAACTTTCTGCCAAATCATCATTATCACAAGAGGCACCATACTTATAAGCAGATTATAAAAACTGGAACCTACTGAAACTATTGGGCTTATAATTCTTGGGAAGTAGACTTTCTTAATTAATCCCGCATCTCTTGTTGTACTTTTGGCTACATTCATAATAGCTTCTCTGAAGTAGAACCAGAGAATTATGCCACTGTAAAAATAGAGAGAATATGAGATTGGCACCTTCATATCTGCACTTGAATATTTTCTGATTACAGTAAAGATGAAAACCATAGTCAATGGTCTTGCGAATACCCAGAAATAACCAAGTACCCGCTCATCAAACTGAATCCTGATATTCTTCTTTATCATCCCGGTAATCATAGCTCTGTATCTGTATAGTTCTTTCAGATCTATACTTTTGCCGCGATTTGCCGGTTTAATGACAACTTCTTTCATTAAATATCCTTTTTAAACTTTTATCCTGTTACTTATACTTAGTCCATCCAGTTTATGGTGTCCCAATACCTCCGGCGGGGTTCCCCACTCGGGGTACTCTGTGAGTCCCAGCTTTTCAAAATTAACTCTCTTTATAAGTCCTGTATTATTGAGGCTGTTAAGTATTGAATCTCCTAATCCACCTACTACAGAGTGATCATCAAGGGTGTATACATATTTAACATCACCAGTAACATTACAGAACCACTCTTCATCTGTTCTGTTGAGCCATGGCATATTCACTACTTTAAGTCCAAACCCTTTCTCTTCCAGAAGTTCTGATGCCTTAAGTGCTTCATGCAGCATAACAGGTCCTGCTGTAAAGATAACAGCATCTTTACCATCCCTGATTACTGAACCTTTACCATACTCAAATGAGTAATCTGAAGGCAGTTCAATGTTACGTGGAGACGGGCCTATTATTAAACGAATCATTACACTGTTATCTGTGCCATCAACAGCATATTTAACAATATCTTCCGCTTCCTTACTGTTACCGGGCTGCAGAATCTCAACATTTGGAAAAGCCCCAAAAAGAGAAATATCTCTTACACTCTGATGAGAAAGTCCGGGACCTGCCGGAAGTAATCCTGCGTAATGACAGGCATATATGACCTTTCTGTCTTCACCAGCATTATTGTATATCTGCTCATTAGCACGGGAAGCAAGAAAACTGGCAAAACTATTAACAACAGGTACAAGCCCTTCTTTAGCCATACCACCTGCCATGGAAACCATATCCTGTTCAGCAATGCCATTTTCAAAGAACCGGTCAGGATACTCTTCACCAAAAGTACGTACCCTGCAATCAGCTGCCAGATCAGCATCAATTACAACAAGTTTTTTATTATCTCTTCCAACGTCCACAAGAGCTTTTCCAAAAGCATCAGCTACATATTCTGATGTTACTCCACTTGGTTTTTTCTCCGGTATTGACAGCTCAGTGTAAACCAGAGGCGCAATCCCAAGACCAGCAACATCTTTATCAACTCTCTCTTTAAGCTCTTTGTAGCCTTCAATGAAAGCTTCATCACCAGGAGCACCGGAATGCCATCTGTAAAAGCCACCATCTTTCATATCTTCGGTATGCTCCATAAATGAGATACCTTTACCTTTAATTGTATCTGCGATTATTATCTTTGGCTGATTTTTCACAGATTTCACTTCGAGGAATGCTCTTGCAAGATCTTCATAATCATTTCCATTACAACGTTCAACATGCCAGCCAAACACTCTGAGTTTCTCTTCCAGATCACCCAGATCAATAATGTCTTTCACAAAACAGTCAGACTGCACCTTATTATGATCAATAACCACAGTCAGGTTATCCACCTTCTGAAAAGCAGTAGTCTGAAGTGATTCGTAAATCTGACCTTCCTGGAACTCACCATCTCCGGTCATAACATATACTTCACCACCATTTCCATTCAGTTTTTTACCAAGAGCAACACCTTTACCTCTTGAAATTCCCATTCCAAGAGATCCTGTATTTGCCTCTATTCCGGGAGTTCTTACATTTGGGTGTCCATCAACTCCATCGATTCTTCTCAAAGCCAGAAGCTGATCTTCCGGTAAGATACCAAGGGAGTGAAGAACTGCATAAAGACCAGGTACATCGTGACCTTTTGATGAGAAATAGATATCTCTGTCAGGACTTTGGATCCCCTCTTCTACAACATTCATTTCATAGTAGTACAGCCAGACAGCAATATCCATTGCACTGAAACTGGAGCCAAGATGGCCTGATCCGGCTTTTTTTACTGATACAAGAGTATTAAGCCTGCACATATCAGCAATAATACCCAGATTCTTTTTATCCTCTTTTATAGTTTCCGCTACTCTTCTAAACTCTTCGTGCGGAATAATAGCAATATCCAACATTATTTATTTCTCCTCAAGATCCGCAGGATCAATATTTATATAGATGTCTTTAAGATCAGAATATATATCCAGAGCTTCTGTTCCAGGTTCTCTTGAACCATTACCTGAAAGCTTTGACCCACCAAAAGGCATGTGAGGTTCACTCCCATGAGTTCCTGCATTAACTACAGCGACTCCGGTTTCAACTCTTCTGGTAAAATCTATGGCTCTGCTGAAATTTTTGGTATGAATTGAAGCTGTAAGGCCGTATGGTGAGTTATTAACCATTTCAAGAGCCTCTTTATAGTTCTTAACCCTGTAAAGAGCAGTAATAGGGCCAAAGATTTCTTTTACTGAGAAGTCACTATCTGCTTCAACCTTCTCCACAATAGTTGGAGCCATATAGAAGCCTTTACTGTGATTGTTATCAGTCAGACGCTTCCCACCACAAAGTACTTCAGCTCCTTCCTCTTCAGCTTTTTCAATAGCAGCAATCATGTTGTTAAGCTGCTTCTCGTTAATTACCGGTCCAAGATAGTCCCCATCACTATTTCCAACTTTAAGTTCTGATGTTGCAGCAAGTAGTCTTCTTCTGAACTCTTCATATACTGAGTCAAATACTATTATTCTACTGGATGAGGCACAACGCTGCCCTGCATTACTGAAAGATGAGGACATTACCCATTTAACAGCATTGTCAAGATCCGCATCATCGCATACTACCAGTCCGTTTTTACCACCAAGTTCAAGAGAAACCTTAGCCAGTCTATTCCCTGCTTTCACAGCTATCTCTTTACCTACAGCTGTTGATCCGGTAAAACTTATGACTCCAACCCTGTTATCCTCAACAAGTGGTGCTCCGGCTTCTTTGCCAAGTCCCTGAACTACATTAAATACTCCCTTTGGAAGCCCTGCTTCATAAGCAAGCTTTGCAACTATCCATGCTGTAACCGGAGTATCTTCGGCAGCTTTCATTACTACGCCATTACCACAAATAAGAGCCGGAAACATTTTCCAGGCAACATTTGCAATAGGAGTATTTGCAGCAACAATAAGTCCTGCAACCCCAACAGGCTGCCTTATAGTTGAGGCAAATTTATGCTCAGTGCCACTTGTTGTGGTTTTTCCGTATAGTCTCTGTCCTTCACCTGCATAGAAAAGCCCCAGAGCAATAGCTCCTTCTGTTTCTCCCAGAGATTCCTTAAAAGACTTACCTGTTTCCTGAGCAACAATACCTGCTATTATTTCACGATTCTCTCTCATTTTCATACAGATATCGTAAAGAATTGCTCCTCTTTTGACAGGAGGAATTTCTCTCCAGACTTTATATCCATTTTCTGCAGCATCCACTGCATCTTTAACATCTTCAATACCGGATCTGGCAATGCTGCACATTAATGTTCCATCTGCAGGTCTGAGTTTTGCAAACATCTCACCTGAGCCTGCACAAACCTCTTCACCGTTAATCCAGTTAAAAATTCTTTCGGGAAAATAGTTACTCATCGTATCCTCCATTTACCAGGCAGTAAAACCGCCATCCATTACAAGATTTGCTCCCGTCATATAAGATGATGCATCGGAAGCCAGAAAAAGAACTGCACCATTATATTCAGCACTATCAGCCATCCGTCCCAGAGGTACTTTTGCTGTATAGTTCTTCAGGAAAGTATCATCCTGATTATTAAAAACTCCTGCCAGAGTAAGGGTATTAACTCTGACACCTCTCTTTCCCCAGTAAGTTGCCAGATATCTGGTCATATTCATCATACCGGATTTGCTTACAGAGTAGGTAACCGGTTTAAAGAAAGGACGGTCTTTGTACTCATAAATTCTCTGATCCGGCGAAAGTATTCCGTAAATAGAAGATATGTTAATTATTGAACCCGGAACTTCTGACTCCGCCATAGCTCCGCCAAAAACCTGACAACAAAGAAATACACTCTTGAGATTTGCTCCAATTATCTTATCCCATGATGTTTCAGGATAAGTTTCAAAAGGTCCGGTTTCACTCTCATCGGCATCAGGTGGCGCATCAATTGCAGCATTATTTATAAGTATTGAAGGCACTCCGAACTTCTCTTTGCTTTCTTCAAGAATCGCCGTAAGTTCTTCTTTTGAAGTAACATCACACTTCCTGATAAGGAGTCTGCTGCTATCAATATTATCAAGTTTTCCTTTAGGGTTTTCGGGATACAGATCCAGAGCAACAACATTTGCTCCAGCTTCAAGAAGAACTCTTACATACTCCCCACCCAGCTGACCGGCTGCTCCTGTAACCACTGCCGTTCTGCCACTCAGATCAAACATTCCAGCTGCTTTTATCATTTTTCTCCTCTAAGCGATATTATCAGGTCACAAAGTTCCCTTACAGCACCATAACCACCAGGTTTATCAGTTACGTGAACAGCATGTTCAGAAGCTTCAGGATAAGCGTCAGCAACTACAACAGGAAATCCTACCTCTTTTAAGCAGCAGACGTCATTTATATCGTTTCCCATATAAGAGATATTTTCCAGTTTAATCTCTGCATCTGCAGCAATTGACTTCAACGTTGTAATCTTATCATCACAAGCCTGTATACAGTCTATTCCAAGTTTTTCACATCTTTTACTTACTACAGGATTCCTCTCTTTTGACAGAACCATGGTTTTTACACCTGCTCTTTTGAGCATTTGCACCCCAAGTCCATCTGATCTGTTACACATAACCCCTTCTGTACCATCCTGTAGTACAAGTACTCTGTTATCTGTAAAAACCCCATCAAAATCGAAAACCGCAAATCTGATATTCCTGACTATCTTTTTTAAACTGTCATCCATTCTATTTTAAATCTCCGCTTGTCAGAGCTGTCTCTTCATCCACTGTTCTTATAAGAGTCTTACCAACAATTTCTGACAACATATAAGGAGCCATCTCAGTTCCCGGGGATTTCAGAACCAGATCTTCATATCTGAGTACAGTTCCGGCTTCAATCTTTCCAGCTGTATAAATACCTTTTCCCATTTTCTGCCTTGCAGGTTTTTCAAAATCTTCAACTCTTTTATTACTATCTCCAAGACTTACAGGTATTCTTCTGAGATCCCTTACCTGTTTCCTCATTCCTTCAGGCTCTAAAGAGAACTTATGATCTGTACCCTTAAGTGATCTGTTGAGAGTAAAATGCTTCTCCACCACTCTGGCTCCCAGCATATATGCAACTACTCCGGCAAGAATACCGTTATCGTGTCCTGAATAACCAATTGTTGCTTCAGGAAACATCTGCTTCATAGTTGTAATAAAGCTTAAATTGAGATCCTGATAATCTGCCGGGTATCCGGCCACACAATGCAGCATAGTCAGTTTTTTATTAAATCCCGTAATTACCTCATAAGCCATTTTAAGTTCTTCAACTGCTGCTGCTCCTGTTGAAACCACCATTGGTTTACCAAGTTTTGCAATACATTCCAGCAGAGGAGTATTGGTAATATCACCTGAAGCCAGTTTATAACTTTTAACTCCAAGCTTTTCCAGAAACTCCACACTCTCAAAATCGAAAGCTGTAGCCATGAAATCCACACCTTTGTCTTCAGCGCAGGCCATCAGTTCTCTATATTCACTCTCGCCAAACTCCAGAAACTCTCTGTGCTCACCATAAGTTTTTCCATAGCTGTTTGGATTATCATATTCTCTATCATAATAGGCTTTGGTATAGAGTGCTCTATTATCACGTTTCTGTAATTTTACAGCATCAACACCACAATTTGCTGCTACCTCAATCATCTGTAAAGCCGTCTTCAGCTCTCCCTGATGATTATGCCCTATCTCTGCAATTACATAGCAGTAATCTTTTCCGTTTTCATGCATTAATGCTCCTCCCTGACTTACGTATTGTAAATTTTTCCAGATAGTATCCATAAGATTGTAATAACACTGAAATACCAATCAGAATTATTACAAAAGGTGCATAAAATCTGCTTTTTCTGAGACTGTTAATAAAAGACCACACTCTCAGCTTCAGATAACCTGAAACTCCAGGCACCTTCTTTTTTATATAATAGTTTCCTCTGCCTCTGGTAATTTGCCATAAGCAGAAACTTTTTAAACTCTTTTTCTCTTTATGATAGACAACCTGTAGTCTGTTATATTTAATTCGCCACCCCTCACCGATAGCTTTTTCCGCAAGAATTGTATCTTCTCCCCCTGGTACCGGCGATGAGATATCAAATCCTCCCAACGCTTCAAATACTTCCCGCCTCATACCCAGATTACAGCTACTGAAGCTTGTAGTAAAATTATATTTATCAACTTTCCATACAGAATGAAAACCGATATTACCACCTCCGGGAAATCCAAGATACGCTATAAGTTCACCCGTAAGTGTAGAGGTCTCTGTAATAGTATTACCAACTACAATATCACTGTCCCTCAGATATTTCTGAACTCTGTCCAGAGTGTCCGGCAACAATTTACAGTCCGTATCTGTAAAAAACAGATACTTCCCTGAAGAGTGTTTTACACCGCAATTTCTTGTATCCGCAGGACCACTGTTACTGCTCTTCTCTACAATCTTAAATTCATAATCTGCATTTCCAAATACTGAATAGTTATTAAACTGAGAGCAATCATCCACAACAATAACTTCAAAATTTACCAGACTCTGTTGATTCAGAGATTCATTAAGTATTTCAAGATCTTCCTTAGAAGAATTGTAAGCAGGAATAACTACACTTAATTTCTCAGAGCTACTCACGTTCAGCAACTCCAACTTCAAGTTTTCTTACCCTTGTCTGTACATCTTCAATCAGTTTACGATTAACAGCAAGTAAATCTGCTATAAAAGCAATAAGTATGAAGTACAAACCTCCACCTATAAGTAGTGATGCAAGAATAAGGGACTGAATATGACCTGCCCCGCCATCAGTGAAATAGAAGTACAAAAACCTCAATCCTATTATAAAACCAGGAAGCATCATAAGAAGTCCGGTAATAGTAAAAAATTTATAAGGCCTGTACACCACAAGAATCCTGGCAATTGTCATCACAGATTTTCTTATATAATCAAAACTGTTTTTAAGAAGCCTGGACTCTCTGAAGTCACCATTTACTCTGATAGCAACAGAACTGATCATAAGATTCTTCTGCCCTGCCTGAATTATTGTTTCAAGTGTATATGTATAATCATTAAACACATTAATCTGAATAGCCGCTTCTCTTGAAAAACATCTGAAACCACTTGGTGCATCAGGTACATTTGTACGGCTTACACGCCTTACAAACCAGCTACCCATTTTCTGCAATCTCTTTTTTATGAAGGAGAAGTGCTTAATATTCATTATTGGTCGTTCACCAATTACAATATCAGCTTTTCTTTCTAAAACCGGTTTAACAAGGGCCTCAATATCTTTTCCTGAATATTGGTTATCACCATCAATATTTACGATTGCATCAGCCCCAAGCTCTACACATCGGTTAAGTCCTGCCTGAAAACTTCTTGCGAGGCCTCTGTTTCTTATGAATTTTACTATGTGATCTACACCCAGGCTGCGTGCTATCTCTTCAGTTCTATCACTACTACCATCATTAATAACCAACCACTCAACTTTATCAAACCCTTTAACATGCCTTGGCAACTCTTCTATTACCATTGGCAACGTTTCCTCTTCATTGAAACATGGAATCTGAATAATCAATTTCATTATGTGCCCCAAACCATTGTACTACATCCACTACCTGTTAACTTTTTTTATTAATAGAACCAATATATCAGAATAAAAAAAATTTTTCCAACTCTTTTTTTATAAAACTTATCTGTTTTTCTCTCTCATTCTAACTAAAGAAAATCTGAAAACGAATAATTCCTGACACATTTACATAATAAAAAGAAATTTTTGTATTTAATAAAAATTTTATAAATTCTTAATCAATATAACCATAACTGTATCATACAGATGATCCTGATCAGTAGCATATATCTCTTTTAATACTATATCGTACATTCTCTTCCTCTCAACTAATATCTAAAATATCACAGATATTGAAAAAGAGATCCTTTATGGTTTAATATAAGTCTGAACAGATAACAAATAGAGGTATTAATTATGAAATGGTACATTCTTGTTTTTATTATCAGCACCCACCTGCTTATAGCAGATGGAACACTTAAGAATTACAGAAATGCAGAGCAGTTTCTGCCACGTAATATAGCAAAACTATTACCTGACAAAGGCTTCAAACCTGTCTGGTCTGAGAATGGTGAAACATTGTGGTTCAGTAAATCGGAAAATAACGGGAAGATCTACTATAAAGTAGTCTGCTCAACCAATGCGTATACTAAAGCTTTTGACCATAAAAAACTGGCAAAGAACCTGAGCAATCTTCTGAAATCTCCTGTTCAGCCTTACAGCATGAATCTTAAGAAGCTTAAAATTGGACCAGATAGCAGAACAATAACCTTCACTATAAACTCCCGAAGAGTCACCTGTAATCTTAAAAATTATAAATGCACATCTACTCCAACCTCTGTAAATAAAAAACATGGGGAATCACCAGATGGGAAATGGCTGGTATTTATAAAAGATTACAATCTCTTTCTTAAAGATATAGCTACAGGCAGAATAACGCAACTGACAACAGATGGGAAACATCTGTACTCATATGGCTCTGCTCCCCCCAACTCCTGGGAAGTTCAGAATAACAAAACTCCCTGGTTCTATATCTACTGGTCCCCGGACTCAAAAAAATTTGCTACTGCCAGATTTGATTACAGAAAAACAGGCATAATGCATATGATAAAAACTCCTGCCCCATCTAAAGCCAGACCTGAATTGATATCTTTCCCTTACTCTCTTCCAGTTGACAAACATCTTCCTGAAGCTGAACTGGTTATGTATAACCTCAATAAAAAAGAGTTATTTTATACTTCACCTTCTAACAAAATTGAAATAACCTGGTACTTTAAACCACTTAACTGGTACAAAGACAGCAGAGGTTTCTTCTACACTCAATCCACCAGAGGTTTCAGAACAATATCTTTGAAAGAGATGAATGCAAAATCAGGTGCAGTCAGAACTATTATTTCTGAAACCAGTAAAGCAGGTCCTGTTGACCCTATAATACAAACAGTAAGATCTGTAAAGGACGGAGATATGTTTATATGGTCCTCAGAAAGAAGTGGCTGGAATCATCTCTATCTGTACAATGGGCATACCGGTAAACTGATTAACCAGATTACAAAAGGTAGTTATTTTGTCAGAAGTCTTAATTATGTAAATGAGAAAAAGCAGAAGATCCTATATATGGCCTCCGGCAGAAATAAGAGCAGGAACCCTTATTACAGATCACTCTACAGAGTAAACTTCAACGGCTCAGGTAGTAAATTACTAACGGTGGAAAATGCTGAACATTCAGTTAATATTGCACCATCAGGTAAGTATTTCATAGATACTGTTTCAAAACACAATATGAGTCCCGTATACATTCTTAAAAGCAGTAAAAATGGAAAAAACAGAAGAATTCTGAAAAGAGAAAATATAACACCTCTGCTTGCTACAGGCTGGAAATATCCTGAAGAGTTCAGAACAAAAGCTGCTGACGGTAAAACAGATATATATGGTCTCATTTATAAACCCAGGAATTTTGATCCCTCAAAAAAATACCCGGTTATTGATAAGATATATACAGGGCCTCACAACTTTTTTACTCCTAAATCCTTCAGAGCCTTTCGCAGTGAAGCCTGGTCTTTTGCAGAACTGGGATTCATTGTTATCGAAGTAGATGGAAGGGGTACCGGCAAAAGATCAAAAGCTTTTCATAATTTCTCATATAAGAATTTAGGCAGAGGGTCAGAAGATCATGTAACGGCAATTAAAAATCTTGCGGTTACCCGCCAATGGATGGATATATCAAGAGTTGGAATTTACGGATTCTCTGCAGGAGGGTATGACGTTGCAAGGGCTATGTTTATTTACCCGGATTTCTTTAAAGTCGGGATATCTGCTTCCGGTAACCATGATCACAGAATGGATAAAAACTGGTGGAATGAACTATGGATGGGATCTCCAGTAGACAAACACTATGAGGACCAGTCAAATATTACCCATGCACATAAACTAAAAGGTAAACTTCTCATAGTTCATGGAGAAATGGACACCAATGTTCATCCAACATCCTCTCTTGCTCTTGTTAATGCACTTATTGAAGCAAACAGGGATTTTGATTTCCTGATTATTCCCGGAAAAGGTCACTATCTTCAGGATGAGAGTCCATACTATGTAAGAAAGAGATGGGATTACTTTGTGAAAAACCTCCTCGGAGTCACCCCACCAAAAGAATATAAAATCAAATAATTTATAAAAATCTTATATGAAGAGGCCCCCCACACAGGGCCGCCTTTAATGGGGCATTATTAATGAATCACCCCCTGCAGGTATTTCATGGATTATATTGTGCACAAATTTTTCCTTTCCTTTACAATTAGTTTCTGGAGGTAATTATGATCAGAAAATCTACTCTATTAGTTCTTTTAGCAGTGATTTGTGTCCTTCCGGCAATAGCGTCACAAAAGAATGCAGATACAGATTCCCTTGCTGTTCTCTGGACAAGTTCAGATTCAGAAGTGTTCGAAAAAGTTGTATTTCCTTACGTCCTTAATTCGAAAAAGCTGAAATGGTGGAAGAATGTCACCCTTATAATCTGGGGCCCTTCAGCTAAATTAACTGCCACCTCAGGAACCTTTAAAGATAAACTGGCACAACTTAAAAAATCAGGTGTTGTTCTTAAAGCATGCAAATGGTGCTCAGATAAGTATGGTGTTTCAGATACTCTTAAGAAGATGGGAGTCGAAGTTGAATATATGGGAAAACCTCTGACTTCATACCTGAAAAAGGGCCATAAAGTGCTCACTTTCTAAAAAACAGCACGACTTAATAAAAGTAATACCCGTAGGGTTGAGGCTGTCTCAAAATCACCTTAACTTAGCGTGCATTAAAAAAGTCCGTTAAAAGAAGAGTAAAAAACAATTTAACTGAAAATTTTACGATTTCTTTTAACATTTCTTATCTTTTATTTGCGTGCATTCGTGTTTCAAAAAAATTATATGAGTTTTGAGACAGCCTCGATTGTGCCTGTGTGCGCAACCTCTTCATTATTAAGACTGCCTTGAAATAAACAACGGTAGGAGACGTGGCTCCTACCTTACACAATGAGTTTCTTATAATAAATTCTACACCTCAGACTTACTGCAATCCGTTCAACTGTTCAATTTGTATAAAAAATAATTTTATCTCTGATTTTCTGTAACCATTCTCCACAACTTTCGTTTTCCTCTTATTAACACTTACAAGGAGTTTTACATGAAAAAATCGATTCTTATTATTCTTATGACAATTATGCCTCTTACTATCTTTTCAACCTCTCCCCCGGACCAGAAGACTGAAGTGATGGTTCTGGGGTCTTTCCATTTTAACTATCCAGGCAGAGATGCTCATGTAACAAAGAAGAAACACAAAGCTGATGTTATGTCAGAACAGAGACAGAAAGAGCTGACAGAAGTAGTTGAATGCCTGAAGAAGTTCAAACCTACAAAAGTAATGATTGAATCAAATCTGTCAGGGCAGCATAAAGTTGATAAAAAGTACAACGCATATGTTAAAGGTATGTACAAGCTTAAAAGAGATGAAAGAGAACAGCTGGGCTACCGAATAGCAAAGGAGCTGGGACATAAAAAAGTTTACTGTATAAATGTAATGAGTGGTGATATCGACAGATATCTTAAAAACAGAGATGGGTTCTTTAAAAAACTTGAAGAGTTTTATAAAAACGGTACTTACAAAAAAAGTCAGAAAGAATACGTTAAATTTTATGAATCCAACTCAACCTATCTGCTCAATAACAGCCTCCGGGATTACTATCTGAGAATCAACTCAAAAGAGAACATTGATAAAATGCAGGGTGCCTATTTTCTGAATACCTTTCACTGGGAACTCAAAAAGAACGATTATGCAGGAACTGACTGGCAGTGTGCCAGATGGAACAACAGGAATATGAGAATTTTCAGAAATATCTCACGTTATACTGAAAAAGGAGATCGTATTCTTATAATTTATGGGAACGGACATCATGCTCACCTGAGAGACTACATCCACTACTCCCCCTTCCATAAATACGTATCTCCGGTAAAATATTTAAAGAAATAATAATGAATTGACTGGGGCAGTCAAAAATCCGGCTGCCTCAAAACCAATATAATTTTTATATTTACCGCTACACAAACACTGACAATCAAGGCCCCTCACAGACCAGCACAGACAAACACGCGGCAGACACTCACTTAACTGTAGATGCGTTTCTGTACAATCATGTATCGCAAAACTACAAAAACTGAGCAAAAGGTAAACCAAAGTGTATATTATTTGTTGGTTTGTTTTGTTGTTATGACTGTCTTGAAATAAAAAACGGTAGGAGACATGGCTCCTACCCTACAGGTCAATCTATTAACAAATCCTGCTTCCCATTTTTTGTGCTCTTAAACAAACCTCTCCCAGAGTTCATCATTTATTTCAAATCCCATCTTTTTGAGATACTTATCATGAAGGGGATCATTTGATGAGGTGATAACTTTACTGATTTTATTGTCTTCAAAGAACCCATGCTTATCACCATAGAGAAAAGTTCCGGTTTTAAAATCCCTGTATTGAGGCAGCACATAATCTATATCTGCATGGAAAACACCCTGTTCTGTTACTCTTCCGCTAAACACAGAAACCGGCACCATATTCCTCAGAATTATCACAGTTTTCATATCATCTGTAAGTGTAAAATCCGGGAATAATTTTACTATCTCTTCTCTGTACTCATTAAGAAAAACAGAGAACCACCCTTTCTCCATATCTCCGCTTAAATTGAGTATCTCAAATGCATCTGCTGTAGAGTAGATCTTATATAAGTAATAGATATCTGCAATAGCGATAAAAAGGTTCAGAAAGCCTACAGGAAGAGCGCCTATTAAAAAGCCGTATAGTGAAAACAGCGCAGCTCCAAGAAGATTAAGCCATCTAAGCTTAACAATAGAACTCATCATAAGTGAAATTGCAACAATAACAGAAGCCACATATCCTAAAATTTCGTAAATATCCATTGCACTATTATATGTTTTTAGAGGTTTTGAAGCAAGAACCCGCTAAATCAAATATTTTTCCTGGAGTTTTGACAGTAATTTCCCCACTTTCAACTCTCAAAAAAACTGATATACTTTCACTCTTATTACAATACTCCCTTTCAACTGCAACTCCATTCTTTTCAAGAATATATTTTGTTGCATTATAATTTGCCGTACTTATGTTGAAAACATCATTCTTACCCAGAAAATTTGAAGCTCCCGCAAGATATATCTTAATATTTTTTTTACTTGCTCCAAGGGTATAAGCTTTTTTGAACAGAAGCGGAATTCCTGTATTAACATATCTCTCTGGAACTATATCTGGCTTTTCTTTATATGGTGCTTCAGGTAAAGCAGCATGCAGAATTCCGCCCACCATAGTTTCAGGATCATAAAGGATTACTCCTATACATGAACCAAGAGCGTAGGTAGCAACTATGTCATTGAGGTTACCGGAAACTATCAGCTCTCCGACACCAACAACTTTCTGACTTCGAAACTCCCGCCACCCCATATCTGCACCATAGGTAATCAGTTAGAACCAGTATAAGTCAATACGTGAGAAGCAATACCATTTAAGTGGAGAATCTTGTCTACTCCCCCCTCGTTAATTGCCTCCTTAGGCATACCGAAAACAACACATGAAGCTTCATCCTGAGCTATGTTGTAAGCTCCTGAATCATGCATCTCTTTCATACCTCTTGCACCATCATCTCCCATTCCCGTCATAATAACACCAACTCCATTCTTTCCCACATATTTTGAAGCAGATCTGAAAAGTACATCAACAGAAGGCCTGTGTCTTGAAACCAGAGGTCCGTCTCTTAATGTAACAAAATATCTTGATCCTGTTCTTTTAATGAGCATGTGACGGTTACCTGGTGCAATAAGAACCCTGCCTCTCATAACAGTATCGTTATCTTCTGCCTCTTTCACAGTCATGGCACAACACATGTCCATTCTCTCTGCAAAAGAGCGGGTAAATTTCTCAGGCATATGTTGTACAATCACCACTCCCGGAGCGTTTCCCGGAAGAGCTGAGAGAAACTCCCGTAAAGCTTCTGTTCCACCAGTTGACGCTCCTACAATTATCACCTTATCAGTTTCTGCATGGTTATTTACTATTCTTGCTCTGGGCATTACTGCATCTGCAGATAACTTCGGTGGAGGTTGAACCGGTTTTACCTTTCTTCCAACTTTGACCCTGGATGCAGCCACCAGAGTGTCACATATTGTTATTGCAGACTCTTCAAAAAACTGCTTAGTCTGTAGTTTGGGTTTTGTAATTATATCTACGGCTCCATACTCCAGAGCTTTAAGAGCAACATCTGAACTCCGCTCAGCAATACTTGAGCAGATAACTACAGGTATAGGATGCTGAGTCATTATTTTTCTTAAAAAGGTAATACCGTCCATTTTGGGCATTTCGATATCCAGAGTCATAACATCCGGCACAACATCCCTGAGTTTTTCAGCTGCCTGAAAAGGATCCTTAGCAGTTCCAATAACTTCAATTCTGTTATCGGTACTCATAACTGACTGAAGAGCCTGCCTTACAGCTGCAGAATCATCTACAATGAATACCTTTATTTTTCTCATTCCCCCTCCTGAATACTACGTTTTCGATAAACTGTTGGTACAAGCACATCAAGAGGCAACTCAAAACTGCTCAGAGATTCTGAGTGCCCTATAAACAGATACCCCCCTTCTCTCATACAACTCACTATTTTTGAAACAATTTCAAACTGGGTCTTTTTATCAAAATAGATCTGTACATTTCTGAAAAAAACCACATCTATCGGTTCTCTCATTCCAAAATCCCCATCAATGAAGTTGAGCTGCCGGAACTTTACTTTGTTTCTTATCTCAGGTACAACTCTTACTATCTCTTTTCTGGGGTCTTTACTTCTCATCAGATATTTTCTTCTTATTTCACCTGGAATCTCTTTACTTGTTTCTTCACTATATATGCCAAGTTTAGCCTTTTCAAGAACTCTTGTTGACAGATCAGTTGCAAGTACCAGATAATCAAAAGAGAATCCAGGGTACTTCTCACGAAATTCAGCCAGTACCATTGCAAGTGTATAAGGTTCTTCACCTGTTGAACAGCCGGCACTCCATATTACAAGACGGGAGCTTATCCCCGAGCCATAACCTGCAACCATTTTTGGCAAAACAACATTAACAAGAACATCAAAGTGATCAGGTTCTCTGAAGAAATCTGTTTTGTTGGTAGTAACATGATCCACCATATGAACCAGTTCATCCCTCCGCCCCTCATCGGTAAAAATGTAACGGCAGTAGTCTTCAAAACTCCTTATCTGTAATTTGACAAGTCTTTTTCTGAGCCGGGACTCCAGCATAAGCCTTTTGGAGTCAGGCATCTTTATTCCGTAATCTCTTTCTATAAGTTCAGAGAGCTTCATGAAGCTCTCTCTGGAAAGTGTACTTCTGTATACGTCCATATCTTATTTAACTCTCCATCCACATATCTCTCCTGCCATATTGCAGTTTTAACCATTCTTGATAAATCCAGTATCAAAGCAATAGTGCCATCCCCCAATATAGTTGCACCGGATATTTCCTTTTATATTTCTATACACCCTTACCCAGTGATTTAATAACTGTCTGGTGCCCCCCTATTACATCATCTACAACAAATCCCACAACATTCTCCCCTACGCCTGTAATAACAATCTGCTCATATTGAGGAAGTTCTCCTTCAGCCTTCAACTCATCCCTCAGGTATATATAAGGGATAACCTCTCCCCTGAGGCTTATATAGCGTTTTCTTAAATCTTTACAAATCTCTTCATGTCTGACACCTACACACTCTTTTACCTCTGCAAGAGGAATAACAAAGAACCCTCCCCCTATTTTTACAAGAAGACCTTCGATAATTGCAAGAGTAAGAGGAATATACAGAGTTATAGTAGTACCTTTTCCCGCTTCACTCTCTACATCAATTGACCCTCTCAGAAGTTCAATATTACGTTTAACAACATCCATTCCCACACCGCGACCTGATACTTCACTTACCTTTTCTGCAGTAGAGAAACCTGGTTCAAAAATAAGATTAAAGATCTCTTTTTCAGAAAGAACCTCGTTCTCATCAATTATTCCCTTCTCAATAGCCTTCTTTCTTATATCTGAAGCTATCATTCCATTTCCATCATCTTTAATTCTCACTGCAACACTTGAGCCGGAATGAAATGCTTCCAGAGATACCTCACCCACCGGTTTCTTCCCTGCTGCTACTCTTCGGGAAGGAATCTCTATACCGTGGTCTATACTATTTCTTATTATGTGTATCAGAGGATCATTAAGCTTTTCAATAAGAGCCTTATCCAGTTCTGTCTCCCCTCCGCTGATTTTAAGATTAACCTCTTTACCCAGAGCACCGGAGAGATCTCTTACCAATCTTTTAAAGCGACTGAAAGTGGAACCTATAGGTATCATGCGCATATTGATACTATTATCTCTCAACTCCCATATAATTCTTTCTGCCTCTTCAGCCAGAGTAAGTAGATCAGAATCTCCGATATTTATACTCATCTGGGATAGCCTTGCCTGAAATGTAACCAGCTCTCCCACAAGATTCACTATATTATCGACTTTTTCAGAGGATACTCTTAAAGAGGTGGCTCCCTTCTTTTCCGTTACGACTGTATCCTTATCTCTCAGAACCTGTTGTTCAACCAGTGAAGCTTCAACACTATCTCTTGTAACAGCTCCCTTTTCAACCAGAAGTTCTCCGAGCTTCTTCCTGTCTTCAAGTACCTCGTCTATTTTATCCTGATTAACCTCTCCTCTGTCTATCAGAATATTACCTATCTTTGTGTCTTCTTCTGCATCAAAACCAACACCACCCACCTCTTCAATAATAACCGAAGAGTTACCTCCTGCAAATATAAATTCATCTTCCAGTGCTGCTTCGTCTGCACTGGTAGTAACTATTATGTCCCAGCCACAGTAGCATTTTCCAGGATCTATAGTATCGAAAAGAGGCAGGTTTTCTGTTCTTGCGAGAATTGAACACCGCCCCATCTTCATGAGGTTTTCAAATACCGGAAAAAAGTTGAGATCTTCAACAGGAATATCCGGGTCCGGCATAAATTTTATTCTGTAAGTACTCTCTTTACTATCTGTCTGTGGTGGTTCCTCTTCACCAACGACTTCTCCTTTTTCCTCTTCCTCTTCAGTAACAGATTTTAATCTCTGTAATAGTTCTTCTCCACAATCATCAATACAGCTTTCATCATCAAGAGCTCTTCTTATAAGGTCAGAAGATTTCAGGGTAATATCAATAAGTTCACTGGTAACAGGTAATTTACCATTCCTCACAAGGTCGAAGGCATTCTCAAGTTCATGAGTAAAACCTGAGACTTTCTCAAAACCAAACATCGCACCCGAACCTTTAATTGTGTGGAGAGCTCTGAATACTTTTCCGATCAGGGAACTGTCTTCACTGCTTTTTTCAAGACTGAGAAGAGTTGTTTCAAGCTCTTCAAGCATCTCCATGGATTCTTCTTTAAATATCTGATCAAACTGTCCCATTAATACCTCTCACTAAAAACCAGGCAGCCACTATCTTCTCTGAAAAGATGTTCAAAACCTGAAATAGCACAGAAGCTTTGGAGAGCATCAATATTTCCGGCTTTCAGATACAGATTCCGCTCTTTTGCAGCCAGAGTCCGGGCAAAGCTGACAATAAGCTGCATAAAGAACCAGTCAACCTCTTCCATATTATCTATCTCAACAGTGATATTTACCCCGGAATGCTCAAGAGCAATACCAAGGACACTGTGAATAATTTCGATGCAGCTGACTGTAGCACCAGCCTTAAAAAGAATTCTGAATCCATTATCCTCTTCAAAAGTTAAGTAATCTACCAATTTTGTCCTCCACTACTCCTGTTACACTACTCCCCGATCTGTTTCATTAAACTTATTTAAGATGTTTTCTCTTTTTTTTCTGTTTTTTTTTATTATATTCAATAGTTCATCCTGCTCAGTTACTATCAATATGAGTCATCTCCCATCTGCTGCAATCTCTTCAGTAAGTTCTCCCCATAGCTTGTCAATGTCAAGCAGAATACAGAAATCATCACCATACCTGCCCATTCCTCTCAGAAAATAGCGATCTTCACCATTTCCTCCCATTGAAGGAGGCGGCTCAATACGTCCCTCCTCAATATCCACAACCTCTCTTACAGAGTCAGCAACCGCTCCAAGAAGAATAAAATCCCCCTCCATTAATACCTCCACAATTATTATGCAGGTATTAACGGTTACCTCTTTCTCAGGCATTCCGAATCTGGATCTGAGATCTGCAACAGGAACAATTCCACCTCTTAGATTTATTACTCCCTTCATAAAATCAGGTGCACCGGGAATATGGGTTATCTTCACATACTCAAGCACCTCTTTTATCCGGTCAATCTCAATACCATATATCTCTCTGTCCAGTTCAAATGTCAGATACTGATCAAACCTGATCTCCTCTTTTTCCTGTATATGTTCTTTTTCCATCTGGATTAAAATCTCTCAAAATTCTCATCATAATGGTCTGCCCCATTAGATGCTTCTGGTTCTTCAATACTTTCGGGAAGACTGTATCTATCATTACCGGAGTTACTTAACTGCGCAGACCCGCTCATACTTCGACTATCCCCAATATCAAAAAAACTGACACTGCTTTTAAGAAATTCTGCCTGGGATGAGAGTTCTTCAGCAGTCGAAGCCATCTCTTCTGAAGCTCCGGCATTCTGCTGTATAACTTTATCAAACTGCTGTATAGCACTGTTAATCTGCATAACCCCACTATTCTGTTCAGAACTTGCAGCACTGATCTCCTGAACAAGATCTGCTGTTTTTTTAATATTAGGCACAAGCTGGGTTAATTTAGTACCTGCCTGTTCAGCAACAGTTACAGTAGATCCGGCGACATCTGTTATCTCAGAAGCAGAACTCTGGCTCCTTTCAGCAAGTTTTCTCACTTCAGATGCTACAACCGCAAAACCTCTACCTGCATCTCCGGCTCTGGCAGCCTCAATTGCTGCATTAAGAGCCAGAAGATTTGTCTGCCTTGCAATCTCCTGTACAATAGTTATCTTCTCTGCAATATCTTTCATTGCTGTTACAGCACTGTTAACAGCTCCTCCACTCTCATCAGCGTCTTCAGCTGCTGTAAGAGCCATCTTCTCTGTTAAACCTGAATTCTCGCTATTCTGTTCAATATTGGCTCCTATCTCTTCCATAGCAGAAGAGATCTCCTCAATTGAGGATGCCTGCTCTGCTGCACCTTCTGCAAGGGACTGGGCAGAACTACTGAGCTGGGCACTACCTGATGCTACATTTTCAGAAGCTTTACTAACATCTCTCAAAACTCCTCTTATAGCAGTAACCATATCTGACAGAGCCTCAATCAGTTCGTCCTGATCTGACCTTTTTCTCAGTTCCACCATCAGGTTTCCATTTGCAACGTCCCTGCTCTTTTCTGCTATCATATGCATAGCTCCGGTCAGAGAATCAAGGCTACTGCCGATCATTGCAAAATTATTATGAATTGCCTCTGTATCTTTATCACAGACTCCCGGTGTAAGTTTTGCATTAAGGTTCCCTACCGCAACCTTTTCAAGTACCCCGATAAGCTTGTCTACTTCTGCAGCCTGATAAGCTGACTGCTTCTCAACAATCTCCATCATTCTCTGTGACTCTTCAAGAGCTGACTGAAGCCTGTGTACCATATTCCTCATGGAGTCTGCAAGGACTCCCACCTCATCAGACTGCTCAACATTCAGAGTACTGTTGAAGTTTCCCTCTGCAACAACTTTTGCATATTCACTACATTTAAGAACAGGATTGGAAACTGAAGCTCCTACAAGAAACGAAACTCCCAGAATACAGAGTATAACAATACTACCCAGTACTGTAATAGAGGTTACCAGAGAGGTTATTGGCTCTCTCACCTCATCTGCATTGACTTCAACCATAAGAGCCCATTTAAAATTTCCTACATTAACAGTTGTATAAGCCGATTGAACCTCAACCTCTTCTCCTCCGGCATTAACCATGTAGACTGTATCGCCGTGATTTCCTCTGAGAGCATCTCTTACAGCTTCATTATCAACCTTCATATCTTTAAGAAAAGATTCACGTATTGTTTTGGGGGTGTGCTTCACACTACTGTTACTTCTCAAATAGAAATCAGGTCCCACAAGATAAGACCCTCCACTCATCCCCATCCCGGCTTTCTGCTCAGTAACAATACTGTTTATTGTTTTAATTGATATCTGAAACCCTATAGCTCCTACATACTGTCCGTTTTTATAAGCTGGTTCCACAATAAACATTGCAGGCTCATTATCTGATATTTCATAAGATTCAAAATCTGTTATTCCGGTTCTCTTATTTTTTTTGACTTCCTGCCATTTAACAGCAAAATGGTGATCTTCACTTTTCAGCTCTGTTCCGAAATCATTTTTCAGAGCAACAGTCAGAAGAACACGTCCGCTATTAGGAGACAACAAAAAGACATCATAATAACCGTATGTATCCATATACTTCTTTACAAAGGAGAAGTACTTATCAAACTCCTCTTTGTATGGAGGATAATCCAGCAGCTTCTTACCTCTGAAACCTTTGGACTTGGCCTCTTTACTTACTGTATCAAGGTTTTTAACAGCTTCAGATACAAAAGGCATTGAAGCAAAAACCTTTGCATCTCCAACGCTCTCATTGAAGAAACTCTCAAGCTGACCTTTTTTTATCTCTCTTACAGCATCAAGTTTTTCGAAAGAACTACCACTTAAAGCTCCACTTCCATTATTTACGGCCATTACCCCTACAACAGCCATTGGCACTGCCCCTATTATAAGAAACAGCACTACAAGCTTAGTCTTTAATCCCAGCTCTTTAAAAAAGTTCATGTTAACCTCGCTAATATCCGGTTTTACTTCAACTGCCTGCTTCTGCTTTTCTCACCATTTTGTCCCTGAATTCAGAGGTATGGTCCCTTTTGACCCTCTTCCTGCATCTCCAGCTATTGCAACTCCAATTGCAGCATTAAGAGCCGGCAGGGATTTTTCACGAAAAGCCACCTTTGCTTTCTCTACACCTGCAACATCACCATTGGCATCATTTATAAGTTTTTTTATAGTTTTTGCTGAATTGTGAGGGTTATAAGGCGGGTTTTCTATTTTTGGAAATATAGATATCAGACCGGGAAACAATCCCTCCGCTCTCTTTCTGCTTTCTCCAAAATACCACTTACCAGAACCACAAGGATGGTAATCAGTCTCAACACTCAATGTTCCCCTACCATCGTTACTTATAAACCTGGTCAGTTCAGCAACCCGGTTAAGATGATCCACCTCTTTCTGAACCATCTTTCCTTTTATCTCATTACCAGTAATTACCGAACCTGCATTATGAACAATATCGCCTACCCCGTTAACTTCCCGGAAACTAATTACAACCATTATAAGAGTCACCATTCCAAAGCCTGAAAGTAACTTCCAGGATAACTTAAGATCTTTCCAGTTCACGATTTACCTCCTGACAGCAACAGCGGTCTTAAGCCTCCCTCTGATCTTTAATCAGACTTTGTTTAATCTGCAGATACTGCTCAGGCCGGTTATTACCGGCCTTTAACTTACAATCAGTTGTTTTCTTCTGTCTCAGCACCATCTGCTTCACTGTTCTGGCGAATCATGTCCATCTCTCCGGCAGAAAAAATTCTATCGATATCAAGAATCATGCAGAATTCACCCTCAAGTTTTCCCATGCATTTGATAAAATCCACTCGTATACTCATACCAATTGATGGTGTATCCTCCATCTGCTCGCTTCCAAGATCTACGACCTCACGTACAGAGTCGGCAATCGCTCCAAGTAAAATCTCTTCGCTCTCTACGTTAACTTCAACGATTATGATACACGTGTTAACAGTTTTCTCTTTCTCTTCCATCCCGAATTTGAGGCGCAGATCCACAACCGGAACAACTCCACCTCTCAAATTAATAACCCCTTTCATAAAATCCGGTGTTCTGGGCACTTTTGTAACTTTAGTATATTCCAGAACTTCTCTTACCTTTTTTATATCAACCCCATACACTTCATTACCCAGTTTAAAAGTCAGGAACTGACCTGACTCGTATGCATCACTGTTTTTATTATTATCTTCCATCCACTTCACCTGAATCAGAATCTCTCAAAATCGTTATCGAAGCTGTCACCGGCACTCCCCATTTCCAGAGCAATTCCTCTCTGTTCACCTGAGCCATTACTTTTTACCGCAGGTTTAATCTTTTCCGGTTCACCATCTTTCTGGTTGTGCTTAACAGCTGGTTTAGGAGCTGCAACAGCTCTATATGTTTCTCTCTCATCTATGGTAAAGAAACCGATACTGTTCTTAAGGAATTCTGCCTGTGAAGATAGCTCTTCAGCTGTAGATGCCATCTCTTCAGATGAACCGGCATTCTGCTGTATTACTTTGTCAAACTGCTGGATAGCACTATTTATCTGCATAGCTCCTGAATTCTGCTCTGAACTTGCAGCGGTAATCTCCTGCACCAGATCTGCTGTTTTCTGAATATCAGGCACAAGTTTCAGCAGACGATCTCCTGCCTGCTCTGCAGTTTCAACTGTGTTCTGAGCAAGATCTGTAATTTCTGAAGCTGCATTCTGACTCCTTTCTGCAAGCTTACGTACTTCTGAAGCAACAACTGCAAATCCTCTCCCCGCATCACCGGCTCTGGCTGCTTCAATTGCTGCATTCAGAGCAAGAAGATTGGTCTGTCTTGCAATTTCCTGGATAATACTGATTTTGTCTGCAATCTCTTTCATTGCTGTAACAGCAGTAGAGACAGCTTCGCCACTTGCTTTGGCATCACTTGATGCCTGAACAGCCATCTTTTCGGTCTGCTGGGCGTTATCTGTATTCTGCTGTATATTTGCCCCCATCTCCTCCATTGATGATGAGATCTCTTCTGCTGAAGCAGCCTGCTCTGTTGCTCCCTGAGATAGTGATTGGGCTGAACCGCTTAACTGTACACTGCCGGAGGCAACATTTTCTGCAGCATTCTTAACATCTTTAACTACATTCTTAATTGAATCCACCATAGAACTCAGAGATCCAATAAGCTCATCTTTATCTGATCTTCTGGACATTGATACTCTCAGATCCCCTCTGGAAACCTTACCTGCATTCTCAGAAATCATATTCATAGCATCAATCAGAACAGTAAGACTGTTGTTGATCCGACTGAAGTTTTCGTGAAGTTCCCGAGTATCTTCATCAAACTCAGCAATTCTCAACTCTACATTGTGATCACCTCTCGCAATCTTATCAAGATTATCTATGAGACGATTGACTTCATCCATCTGAAATGCTGACTGTTTCTCAACAACCTTAACCATTCTCTGTGATTCCTGAAGTGAATCCTTAAGTTTCCCCACCATATCATTCAGAGATATTGCCAGCATTCCAACTTCATCCTTCTGCTCTATAGAAAGAACTGCGTCAAGTTTTCCTTCCGAAACACTATTGGCAAAATCTGCTGTACGACTTATAGGGTTTGCTATAAGTCTGGTAATAGCCAGAGCAAATACTATACCAAGTACCATTGCAAATATTCCTACCCCAATCATCTTGCTGTCAGTACTTATCATCTGCCCTGAAAGCTTCTGCTTCTGATCTACTCTGGTTTCATTACATATATTAAGAGCATCTCTTGCCGCTTTAACCATATTTTCATCAATTTTTTCCTGTTTATCCATATTTTCATAGAATTCACCGGCATATCTCTGATAACTGCTTAAAGCTGCAATAAGTTTATTTCCCTGAACAATATTCTTCTGAAATTTAAAACGGGAAGTCAGAGCTTTTGCCAGAGTGAGAGTATTATCCAAACCTGTTTTCCACTTATTCCTGAACCCCTCTTCGCCTGAAATGATTATCTCTTTTTCATTTTTCCTGGCATCAATGAAGAGCTTGATTATTCTGTTTGCATCATCAGCTTTACTCAGCTTATCATCAATTTTTGTAGAAGAAGCATTCGATTTTTTTCTTATTTCATCAAGCTGGGATTTCTGATCTGCCCTTATAGCTTCGGCTTCAGTCAGAGCATCTTTTGCAGAAGCTCTCATCTTCTCCATCACCTGTTTTTTACTCTCTTCCACGTCAACATATTCGCTGAAAGCCTGTTTGTACTTATTAGTGGCTTCAACGACCTTATCCATCTCCTTTTTATTGTAATCATCGGAGAATTTCTTCCGGGTTTCCATAGCCTGATCCTGAAGTTTCTTAATGCTGTCGTTGAGTTGTGAAACATATCGTGAGTTTTTTCTGATAACGTAGTTTTTCTCAATGCCTCTTGTTTCCAGCATCATTTTAACAATTCTGTTTACATCATCCCCTTTCTCAACCCTGTCATTGACTCCATGAATACCTGTATATCCAACATAGACAATAATAACTGATAACAGAATCAGCACCCCGAATCCTGTTCCCAGCTTCTTCCCCAACTTAAGATCCTTGTATCTGTCAAGCATAACTCCTCCTCCATTCAAAGCAATTGTTTATTTCAACATTAAAAAGGATAATGCACCAGCTCCTAACCCTTTTGTCGAAACCATTCAAAATACTCATTTATTAAAAACAAAACCTTAATCAGAATGTTTTTAAAATATGCAGACGTCAACATTTTTTTTATTTTTACCCGAAACACTCTGGTACATTTAGACAATCCAGTCATCAATTATGTTCATAAGGTATACATAAAAAAATACCCACAAATATAGTTTTTTTTTAAACAACCTATTCTGAATCACCTGATATAACTTGCTAAACCAGGAATCACCTGAATTTTTCGCTCTGATATATCTGAAACATAAATTTTACACAATTAAATCATTATATAATTACATTGGGATTTAAATGGAGAAGAGTAAAAAAGAGGTAAGATTGTAGAAATTATGAGTATAAAATTTATAAATAACAATTAAATAACATTAAAAAAGGAGGGGAGCGGTGGCTTAACCACCGCTATTTTGGTTTTTAAGAACCCAGATTATTATTTGTATATTTAGTAATTAACCTGTCTCTGAGTTTATTATACATTTCAACAACTTTTTCCATCTGTCTGCGTGTATAATCTGTAAGGAATTTTTTAGCTTTTTTAGGACTTTTCTTATATAGAGCTGATGCTTTGGCATCTATATCTTTCTGCTCTTTAAAGAATCCTTCTTCTACAGGAGTTCTTACCTCCAGAAGATCTTTATATGCATGTTGCCATCTGAGATAGAGGAGATTATCTACAAAATCCACCGCCCATCTTGCTGATTTAGGGCTGTAAGCCTTCGGGTTATAGTTTTTGTAGAGTGGTGAAATTTCCTGAACACCTGCATAGATAGGAACATATGTGCTGGTATACTGATTATCTACAAAGAACCAGTAAACTCCTCCAATAGCATCAGGAAGCCAGCTTCTTAACTGGGCCACCATACCGTAACCTCCTCTGGAGACATTTCTTCTGTGAGTAATATCCAGTAATTCTCTCATGTCTTTAGTAGGAAAAGGTGTTGTAAGAGGACTCTTTTTCAATTTACCATCTTTACCGGGAATCAGCCAGTCCTTATCTGCAGTCATATCGTAGATTGTTCCTTTAAAAACTTCTCTCTGAAAAGCAATTACATCCTGAACAGATAGCTTCTTATCAGGTTTTGCTGAAACAGGATAGGTTGAAAGGGGTTCAACATACTGGTGGTAAGAATCATACCCTTTGTAAGGATTTGACAGGTCTCTTGGAGGTATTCCCTTAAGATGCTTTGCAAATTTTGAATAGAACAACCAGAATCTTGATGTAGCCCACTCTCTTGGCATTGGTGAATATACATCCTGCCACACAAATGGTTTACCGTTTTCAGGTTTATACCATCCCTTTTCAATAGCAAATGTTTTATAATTTGATGAATATCTGAAATTCTTCTTATCAGCTTCATCAATCTCTTTAATGATACTCCAGTTGGGAACTACAAGTACATGATCATCAGGCACTCTCTGAGCAACCCATAAGGCTCCGGGTTTTCCACTTTCAGGAGTCCACTCTTCACCAACACTGCACACCTCAAAAATCCAGGCTTCATTGGGGTCTGCTATACAGAGAGTTTCTGATCCCTGATAACAGGAAGGAAGAAATCCATACTTCTCAACCAGTCCTGCAATTAATGTTACTGCATCTTCAGCTTTTTTACATCTCTGAAGAGCAAACACCATAGCCTGCTCAATGGTTATTATCTGTTTTCCTTTCTTACGATCTACATGGAGCTCTTTTCTCTGACTGGTAGTACTTTCCCCAATAGCCAGCTGATGTTCGTTCATCTGTGAATAGCCGGAATGGAAATATGTGTAGGTTCTCTCTACCTGAGGAATTTCACCTATTTTTTCCCCATACTTATGAAGAGGTTTTTCTACATCCTGAAGCCCCCAGTATACAGGTGCCATAGCACCCTTCCTGAATTTTCTTCCTTTAACAACATGTACTCTGCATTCAGGAGCGCAATCTGTATGTGAAGTAATCACTGAGCCATCTGCAGAAGCTTTTTTTCCAACTACAATTACAGTACAGCCTGCAACTGATACTCTCAGAAAGAGAGATATCAGAAAAAAAGATAAGAATTCTGGTTTTCACTATTTTTCTCCTCCTTTCAGAGCGGCATTAATATAGTTCATGATCTTCTCTTTCTCTTTACCTTCAAAATTATTTATAAAAGTAAAATGGTTACCAGCTTCCCTTACAGCTCTCATAAGTCCTGGTTTATCTTTAACATCAACTCTTGTACCGGACCATGGATCCTGACCACCGTAGATGCAGAGAATATTCTTACCATTCTTAAGCCACTTATCCAGCTCAATCATAAGAGTCGGGTCAAACTTAAGGCCTTCAACTTCAGGTGCATATGCATGATTTGCATACTCATCTGAACTGAGCATATCTTTAAGATGTTCCTTTACATGACCATAATAACCAAACTCTGTTGCAAACTGATACATTGAAACAGAATTTTTTGCTCTGTCTGACCAGGCACCGATAGAAGATACTTTTGCAAGATGTTTGAACATCTCTTCAGCAGTTGCATCCGCACCGGGAATATCCTTTTTAGTCATATAGAAATACTGCCAGAAAGAGAAAGGATACTCAAGTACTGTATACTCCAGACCTTTTTCATAACCGATTGAGTATGTAAGTTTACGCTTTTTTGCAACCTCTTCAAAGAGCTTTATCATTTCAGGCTTTTTCTCAAGTACTCTCTTCTGGAAAGCTCTCAGTTCATCTCTTGTTTCCTGATCTCCAACTGTATCAAAAAAGGCGTCAATTCTCTTGTCTTCAAGTTCAAAATTGAGAGGTGCATCGTATGCTACAGTTAAAGCTACGTCTTTGGGATAGTTTTTACGATATATAAGAGAGGTCTGTCCCCCTTTACTCCAGCCTGTACTGATCCATTTACCAGTATATATTGTGCTGAAGAGGGTTTTGACTTCATGATAATCAGCTGTTGCCTGAGCGGTATTAAGATACTTCCACTCTGTTTTCTCAGGTTTCGATTTTCCAAAGTAACGGTGTTCAACTCTTATCTGATTACAGTTAAGAATCTCAGCCAGTTCTCTTGTGTAGTTTTTACCCATTCCATAACCTTCAGTAATTATTACTACCGGTTTTGCAGGGTCAACATGCCCTACAGTTATTCTCTGCTGAAAAGTGCCGGCTGAAGGGTTGCTGTGATCCAGAGGCTGAGTAAGGAAAATCTCAAAGAACTCTTTAAAAGGAGCTTTTGCCTCTTTTTTTGTAAGCTTCACTCCTGGAATTTTTTCCAGTTTCTCCTGCAGAGTTTCCTGTCTGCATCCGGTAAAAAACAGAACTCCTGCAAGCAGGAATATCAATACAAAAGCAAATTTCGTTCTAACCATAATACCTCCGGTTTGTGTATATAGAATAAAAATTATTATCAGATTGCCTCAACTACTTTATAAACTGACTCCTCTCCAAATCCTGTAATAACTCTGTAATAACCGCTCATGAGCTTATTCATTTCCCGGTTACCTGTATCTATCAGAAGAGGTGCTCCTCTGAGATTGCATAGTTTATCTTTAGTAGCAAATATAGTAATACAACTCTTATCAACCATTCTGAGAACTTCTGCTGAGATCTGCTGATTTCCTCTTCCCAGAAGAAATCCCTGTCCTCCAACAGGAGTAAGAATCAGATGCAGCTTCTTCTGAGCTCCAAGCTGCAGAATTTCTTTTTCAGAAAGGTCTTTTCCCAGGAGTTCTCCATTCTCTATAAGATCAACTCCGAGGAGAGAACCTTTATGTCCCATCTTTTCAGGAAGCGGACGACATGTTGTTCCTGCTCCTATAAGATAGGCAACATCATTCTGCATTTTTTTTCGGATAAAATACTCCGCAATACCTTCCTGTACAACAGATTCTGCCACACTGCTGCCAGCTTTAAGCCCCTGAAGCAATCTCCGGGAATCGGGAATTTTCATATAACCCCACAGCCGTGCTCCAAGTCTCTCCTGTCGATACTCTTCCTCATTAATATCCATTACTTCAGCGCTTCTGGTTCTTTTTATTTCACCTACAGCAAATGAAGCAGCAATTTCTCCCGCAGCCGGCGGACTTACTGCAAATACTGCAGAATGGATTTTCACTCCTGCAGGAATTCCCAGAACAGGCACCCTTTCTCCTACTGCAGAACAGATATCCCTTGCAGTTCCATCGCCTCCGGCAAATAGGATGAGATCCACTCCCATTCCATCCATACAGGCTGCAGCACTAACACTATCATCAGAAGATGTTGTATCAGAGATTTTTACAGGCAGAACTTCAGGTTGAAAACCACTTTTATGAGCAGCATCTTCCCCCATTCTGCCGGCAACAGTAATTAATCTGAAGCTGTTACGGAGAGGTAACAGCTTCTCAAGTGCTCTGCAGCCTTTAGATTCGGCTGCAGGTACAGCTCCTCTGCGGAGAGCCTCTTTGACAATATGCTCTCCATCTGAGCCTTTTAAGCCGGCCGATCCCCCAACACCTGCAACAGGATTGATAATCAGGCCTATTTTTTTCATCTTAATATTCTGATCCTAACGGTTTACGTGCTTCTTAAGCCAGGATCTCCATGTTATAGCCCATTTTTCCGGGTCGTCCAGACTACTCTCATCAATTTTGTGAACAACACTGTTGTGAGGAGCACTCTTAACCAGTTCAGGCTCTTTACGGGCCTCTTCCACTACGTGTCTCAAACCATCCAGATACTCATCCAGTTCATCTTTTGAGTAGGCTTCTGTAGGCTCAATTGTGAAAGGCTGGGGAACAACAAAGGGGTGATGACTTGACCAGAGGTGAAAACCAAAATCAGCCATTCTCAGAGTAATATCGTGGGTATCAACACCAGTCTCTTTATAGAGCTCTTCCCAGGAGTATCTTACCTGTTCGATTCTATGCTTTCCACCTTTAAATGGCGAAGTGGCACCTTCGATTTCAGTAATCTTTTTAAGAAGATAGTTGTTGTTAAGAACAGCAATTCTTGCAACTTCTTTAAGTCCTTCAGCTCCCATACTCCGAATCCAGGCATAAGATTTGAGAATTACCGGAAACGCTCCATGGAAATTTCTTGTTTTTCCTATTGTATTGGGAAGGTCGAAATTAAAATGGTACTTATCTCCACGTTTGTCCACCAGAGGAACAGGCAGGAAGGATTCCAGCTCTTCAGTAACACCAATTGCTCCCGCAGCAGGGCCTCCACAGCCGTGAGGAGCACCAAAGGTTTTATGAAGATTGAAGAAACACAGATCAAAACCTGCCTCTTTCGCTCTGGTATACCCCATGATACCGTTGGCATTAGCCTGGTCATAGCCGCACAGACCACCGACATCATGTACAATTTTTGTAAATTCAGCAATATCTGGATTGAAGATACCAATATCTTCCGGATTGGTGATAAAGAGACCAGCTGTTTTTTCAGAAACTGCGCTCTTCAGTGCTTCGATATCGGGAATTCCATTCTCATCGGGATAAATAGTTATTATTTTATAGCCCTGAACTGCAGCTGCTGCTGCATCTGAGGGGTGCGAAAATATAGTCGTAATCAACTCATTTCTCTGTTCACCTTCACCACGGCTTTCATGATACTTTCTCATCATTGAAGCCATAGTCAGAATAGCGTGGGAACCGGAGCTTGGCTGAAGTGAAAAACGCTTCATACCGGAGATTTCCTGAAAGAAACCATCCATTTCATGAATTATCTGCAGAGCACCCTGAACAGTATTTTCATCCTGTCTTGGATGGATTTCAGCTGCTTCTGAAAGCCTTGATAATTCTTCATTTACTTTGGGGTTATACTTAATTGTGCATGTACCCTGTCCTATATCTACATTAAAATCAGCACCAAGATTCTGTTGTGAAAGACGTAAGAAGTGTTTCAGAACTCTCATCTGAGCTACTTCCGGCATAGCTGGTTTTGCTTCTCTTCTGAGGGATGCAGGTATTTCCGAAATCCCATCCCCAACAGCTGCACTTACCTCTTTTTCTGCCAGAGGTACATGTATTCCTCTCTGGCCGGGGGTGTGAAGTTCAAAAATAATCTCTTCATCCCATTTGGCCTGATGAAAATTTCTAAGGCGACTCTCTTTTCTGATTTCCATTAGTTCTTACCTCCTCTGTTAAGAAAAGTTTCAAGTTCAGAAGCAAGGAGATCTATATCTGCACTACTGTGAACTTCAGTAAAAGCGTACAGAGCGCAATTCTTAAGATGAGGCATCTCTGTTTCCAGATCATGACCACCAAAAATCCCTTTTGACAACAGAAACTCATTAATCTCTTTTACAGATTTGCCTGAATCTGAGAAATCTACAGCAAACTCTTTAAAACTGAATCCACTATAACGGATCTTAACTCCATCAATAGCTTCCAGTCTTTTTTTTGCGTAAAGATTCTTCTGTATTACTGTCTGCCCCAGCTCATACATACCTTCAGGTCCCATAAGAGACAGGTATACAGCAGCTGAGATACCATATAGTGCTGCAGCTGTTCCAATAAACTCTTTCCCCTCTTCTCTTACTCCAAAAGAGGTTCTGTCGTAGGCAACATCACCAAATCCCCACTCTCCTTCTTTCTCTGTTTTGCAGATTCCAAAAAGTCTTGATGGGAATTCCATTACGTACTTCTCTTCATCTCTTGTAGCAATAAAACCTGCAAGGGCTCCACCAAACTGCATATGATTACCAAGAGCCTGAATATCACCGCAGACAATATCTGCGCCATAATCTGCAGGAGGAGTTATAACACCAAGAGATAAAGGATCAACACCAACAAGTAAAAGGCCTCCATTATTGTGAATAACTGAGGAGATCTCATTAACCTGATCTTCCATTATTCCGGGGAATGAAGGGTTCTCAAAATAGAAACCCGCAACAGTGTCGTTCATTCTTCCTTTAAGTTCTGTCAGATCAATTTTACCTGTTTCCATGTTATGTCCAACCACCACAACTCTCATTACAGGTTCGCAGTAGTTTCTTATTACTCTCATTCTGTCAGGGGATACTGTATCTGAAATAAGAACTGTATCCCGTCCGGTTATTCTGGCTGCCATTCTGATTGTAGTACTGGCAGCCTGTCCCCAGTCGTAGGTAGGCACATTGACAACATCCATATTCAACAGCTCTGCCATGAGACTTTCGTACTCAAAAAGAGCCTGGAATCTGCCATGATCTTCATAAGGTTCCCCGGCATAAGCAGTCAGAAACTCTGATCTTCCGATAACTTCTGAACAGACTGCAGGAACGTGGTGCTGGTAACATCCACCTCCAAGAAAACTAAGATTGTCTCTGCAGCTCAAATTCTTTTTCAGAACTGAGCCAACTTCTCTTTTGAGCTGGTATTCTGAAGTTATTCCTGCCGGAATATTCATTTCACCTCTGAAACGGATCTCTTCAGGTATGTCTTCGTAGAGCTCTTCAATATCCTTGATGCCTATTTCTTTAAGCATCTGCTCTTTAACTTCAGGTACCGAATTTGGAATATAAGGGTGTACCTTTTCGTTGTCTTTCATAATGCCTCCAATTATATTTCTTAAAATAATTAAGCGATTCCGCCCCCATCGACCACAAGATGTGTTCCTGATACCCAGGTCGACAGATCACTGGCAAAAAAGAGTACAGCATTTGCAACATCCTCAGGTGTTCCCACTCTGTTTATAGGCCTGTCTGCTGCCTCTTCCATAAACTCATCCATATCTTCTCCCAACTGATTACACTCCCCTCTCAGAAGAGGTGTATCTACATCACCAGGACATACACAGTTGACCCGGATGTTATTTTTTCCATGGTCAATTGCCATAGCTCTTGTAAGGTTCAGGGTTCCACCTTTTGATGCGCAGTAAGATACAGCATCACCACCACCTTTCAGTGACCAGCCTGAACCTGTGTTGATAATAGAGCCTCCACCACCTTTTATCATGTGAGGAATTGCAAAGTGGGAGACCATGTACACTCCTTTAAGAGTTACATCCATTGCCAGATCCCACTCCTCTTCAAGAAGATCAACACTATTCTTTCTGATAGCAACGCCGGCATTGTTCATCAGGATATCGATTCTCCCAAAAGTCTCAATCACACCAGCTACAGCTTTTTCGCACTCAGAACCTTTTCTGACATCACAGTTGAAATATGCAGCTTTAACACCCTGAGCTTCAATAGTCTCAACAGCTTTGGCTCCATTCTCATCATTAATATCAAAAACAGCTATATCAGCACCGGCCTGAGCCAGGCGGACTGCAGATCCCAGTCCTATACCTGAAGCGCCACCGGTTATTAAGGCAACCTTACCTTTAAGGTTTATCAGTTCAGCAATATTATTATCAAACATTTTTCTCTCCTATCTTAAGATAAACCCTTCGCAAAGAGGGTCTGAAGGATCAAAATAGAACTCATTCTGTCCTGTAATTGAAGCTGTTCCTGAAACTTCAGGAATAACTGCTTTATGTTCACCATAAACAGCTTCTTCTGCAACTTTAACTTCCATAATAGTCCCGAGGATACTCTCAATTACTGCATTTTCACCCATTGAAAGTTCGCCTTTTGCATAGTGAAGAGCAGCTCTTGCACTAACACCGGAACCTGTTGGGGATCTGTCTACCTCTCCATCAGCAAAAATACATACATTTCTGCTGTGATGGCCTTTCTCATAAGCTTTACCTGTAAAGATAGTTCCATAAAGGAAACTCAGATCTTCTTCAAAAGGGTGTGTTATCGGGAAATTATCAGCAACAGCTTTTTTTATTCTTCGTCCGTAATCGATAAGGCGGTTGTGATCAGTTTCATCCAGCTTCAAGCCCAGTTCATCTGCATCACAGAAAGCATAGAATGCTCCACCATAGGCAACATCAAACTTAACTGTTCCGATTCCTTCCACCTCTACAGTTTTATCTCTGTGAAGAAGAAATGAAGGTACATTTCTGAAAGATACTCTCTCCACAATACCGTTTACACGATGAGCAACAGCTGTAATTCTTCCCGGAGGAGCATCAATTCTTATTACAGGATTATCTCCTTCCTTTACTATCATTCCAGTATCAAGTACCAGCTTTACAAGGGCAATCATTGCGTGACCACACATTGTGCTGTAACCCTCATTGTGTAAAAAGAAAGTTGTGAAATCTGCATCATCTGTTACAGGATCAAGGAGTACCGCACCATACATATCTGCATGACCTCTGGGTTCCCACATAAGTCCTTTTCTGATGTAATCCAGATTATCCCTGAACCATCTTCTTCTTGAAAGAACATCATCTCCCGGTATATCAGGCAGTCCTCCGGTTATTACTCTGAGAGGCTCCCCTCCTGTATGCATATCAATTGTTCTGATTGTTTTCCACTCTGTTGGAGGGGTCCATTTCCAGTTTTCCAGCATTTTACTCTTCTATTCTCCTTAAATCTTAAAATTCAACTTTAGTTCCGGTTCCACATTTACTGGCTTCAAGATAGAACTTCTCAGCAACCTTCAGGTCGAAAAGTGCCATACCTACAGATTTAAACAGTGTAGTTTCACCATCATCAATTTCGTTTTTACCAATAAGTTCTCCCAGATTTCTGATTCTGTCTTCAGTTATCCACTTCTCTTTAAGAGGTGTTATCAGATCTCCTGTTTCATCAATGGCATGCATAGTATCCACATAACAGGAATCGATTTCCCTGAACAGAGCTTCAGGAAACTCTCTCATATCAGGGCGATATGAGCCTATACCTATGAAAGATTTTCCCTTTACCAGATCCCTGCTGTCGGGAACAACCGGCTCTTTTGAACTTGTTGCACAGATTACCGTATCTGAAGCTTCTACAAGAGAAGCTGCACTGGTATGAACTCTTACCGGAATATCCGGCAGCTCCCTCCTGATTCTGCTTACAAAATCCTCAGGCTCTCTTTTCATACTGTCAAAGATATTTATCTCTTTAACAGTTCTGAGGGCAGCTGCAAAAAGTATCTGATAGAATCCCTGAATCCCGGCTCCGATAAGCCCCAGATTCATTGGAGACTCTTTCACTGTATAACTGATACCTGCACCTCCAACAGCCCCTGTCCTCCAGGCTGTCAGTGCAGCACCATTCATTACGGCTTCAGCAGATCCGGTGGTACCATTATTCAGAACCACCATTCCCTCTATTACAGGCACTCCTTTATTGCGGTTCTCAGGAAATATTGAAACCAGTTTAGTAGCAAACCTGTCTCCTTCAAAACAGGGCATAAGGAGAAGAGTATTCCCCTCATGTTCAATATGGGATCTCAGAGGCATTGTATAACTGCCTCCAAGACTCGTAACCATTGCTTCTGCCGCTACTTCAGTAAGACTCCTGCAATCAGCAAGTTTTTCAAGATCTTTACGACTAAGGCAGAGCATCTCTTTTACTTCCTGTCAGCAGGCATCTTATCTTTCAGATAGTCAGCCAGAAGTTCATACAGATGACGACTGGTATTCTTTCCTTCGTATATACCGTGTGAACGATTTGGGTAGGCCATCATTGTGAACTTCTTATTGTATTCGATAAATTTATTGATTATTGCTTCGGTACACTGGTAGTGAACATTATCATCACCTGTGCCGTGTACTATCAGAAGATTACCCTTAAGGTTTTTTGCAAAAGTTATGGGAGAACCCAGTCTGTATCCCTCTTTATTATCTGAAGGGAGTCCCATATATCTCTCCTGATAGATTGTATCGTAGTATCTCATATCTGTAACCGGAGCAACAGCCATACCGGTTTTATAGAGATCCGGATATCTGAGAATAGCATTTAGAGTCATAGAGCCACCGCCGCTCCATCCCCATATAGCTATTTTCCCGGCATCAACCCACTTATGTTTCTTAATCAGTGCTTTAACACCACCAGACTGATCTTCTGATGCAAGAATACCAACTTTACGATAGATAGATTTCCTCCAGGCTCTGCCTCTTGGAGCAGGAGTTCCTCTATTATCAAGACTGATAACAACATATCCCTGCTGCGCAAGCATCAGATGCCACAGATAGTTACGCCTTCCCCATCTGTCCAGAACTGTCTGGTTCCATGGTTCACCGTAAACGTGAAAGAGAACGGGATACTTTTTGTCAGGTGTAAAATCAGGCGGTTTTATACACCATCCATCCAGAAGTACCCCGTTCTCAGTCTCAATCCGAAAAAACTCGGAGGGTTTCTTGTTAAGTGCGTTGATCGTATTTCTTAATTCACTATTAGACACAAGTACTCTCACTCTTTTGTGAGAAGGAAGTTTTACAAGATCAATTACCGGAGGTTCACCAAATGCTGACCATGTGTGAATAGCCCAGCGATTATCCCGGGAAATTGAATATGAGTGAGTTCCTTTTTTCTTTTTACTCAGCAGCTGGGGTTTACCTTTACCGTTGAGTTTAATTCTGTACAGAAAGCGCTGTCCTGCATCTTCAGGAGATGCTATATAGTAGACCCAGCCTCTCTTTACATCTATTGTTACAATAGAAATGATATCAAAGTTACCCCTTGTAACTTTTCTCATTTTTCCGGTTTTACGATTTACTACATAGAGGCGGCGCCAGCCATCTCTTTCACTGACCCATGTAAAATACTGACCTTTCTTAAACCATTTAAGATCATCTACAACGTCAAGCCAGGCCTCATCTTTTTCTGTAAGAACAGTTCTGGTTTTACCAGTTACTGAACTGCACAGAATAACCTGATTGGTATTCTGCAAACGATTCAGTCTCTGAATAATAATTTCGTCAGAACCTGCAGCCCAGTTCATACGGGCAATGTAGTGCTGTCTGCTTTCACCGGGAAAATCAAACCATTTTGTACTACCACCTGCTACAGGTACTACACCGACTTTACAGTCTGAGTTTGTAGTTCCTGCTTTAGGATACTGAATAGGAATTATTTTTGAATATAATTCATCAGTATTGTTTATCATATAAAAATCTTTTACACCTTCGGTGTTCATCTGCCAGTAGGCAATTTTTGAACTGTCAGGACTCCAGCGGAATCCATCACGCATATGGAATTCTTCTTCATATACCCAGTCAAATGTTCCGTTTATTATGTTTTTTGATCCATCTTCAGTAAGCTGACGGAACTCTTTACCATCAACACTCTCTACATAAAGATTTCTCTCTCTTACATAAGCAATTTTTTTGCTGTCAGGTGAGAATTTGGCAAAAAGCAGAGTTGAAGGCTTTGCATCTCTACCTATCTGACGTAGTTTTCTGGTTTTAAGGTTAAAAAGCCAGTAGTCACCACGATTATACTGTCTCCACACTCTTCTGGCATTTGTAAATACTGCCAGCCAGAGTCCGTCATCAGACCATGAGTAGTTCATAATACGGAGAGGTCTCTTCTTACCTGCCGGTATCAGCTCTTCAGCTGCAACAAGAACACGTCTCTTACCTGTAGCCGGATTATAGACAATAATATCTCTGCCTTTAACTTTTTCAGATCTCTCCAGTGTTGAGTATCCTTTTCCTGATTTGAGCCATCTTGCAGGTCCGAATCTCTGTGCACTGAATTCTCTGGAAAAGAGTCTGTCAAAAGTAAGTTCCCCTTTATCAGCAGATGCCTCAACACCTGCTGAAAAGAAGAGTACAACTATAAGGGCAATTACAATATACTTCATAAATTAACCTCTTACAGCTTCAACTTCTTCTATAGTCTTAGGTAGTGGTTTACCAAGAAGACGGTAACCATCTTCAGTAATAAGGAAATCTTCCTCATTTCTGAGGCCGCCAAAATCTCTGTACTCATTTACTTTATCGTAATTGATGAAATCAGCAAATCTGCCTTCTGCTCTCCACATATCGATTAGTTCAGGAATAAAGTACACTCCAGGTTCAATTGTGAGAACATAACCAGGTTTAAGTTCTCTTCCCAGTCTCAGTGATTTAAGACCAAAAAGCGTACTTTTCTTCTCGTTTTCATAACCTACGTACTCTTCACCAAGGTTTTCCATATCGTGAACATCAAGTCCCATCATGTGGCCTGTACCACATGGGAAAAAGAGAGCATGTGCGCCGGCTTCAACAGCATCTTCAACATTACCTTTCATAAATCCCAGAGATTTCATACCTTCAGCAACGGTTCTGCAGGCTTCAAAATGTACACTTTTGAAGGTAGCACCAGGCTTCAGCGCTTCTGTTGCAGCGATATGTGCATTAAGAGCTACTTTATAGATCTCTTTCTGTCTCTCTGTGAAAGTCTTATCTACAGGTATTGTACTTGACATATCTCCGGCATAACGGAGAGGTGTTTCAAAACCTGCATCCAGAAGGAAGAGGTCTCCACTTTTCAGAGTATTACCATGATAGTGGTTGTGCAGTGTTTCACCATGAATTGTTGCAATTACAGGAAACGATACGTTTCCGTTTTCTGCAAGAGCCTTTTCTGTTACTACAGCTGCAACCTGAGCTTCTGTAAGGCCTGGTTTAATATATTTCATAGCTGCAAGATGCATATCTACGGTTACATTTACAGCTCTTTCAAGCTCCTCAATCTCTTCAGGAGCTTTAATATTTCTCTGATCTGCTACAGCTTTGATAAGTTCGACTGAAGCAGATGCTTTCACATTGTCCAGATTAATATCCAGAAGTTTGTGAAGCATTATTCTTATATCGTCTCTGTATGGAGGGAGAAAATGTACGGATCTTTTCTGCTGGGCAGCTTTGTTGACATATGCTTCCAGATCTTTAACAGGAGCAGTTTCAGTAACACCTGCTTTTAATGCTCTTTCTGCAATTGTAGGCTGGGTTCCCATCCAGACAATAGCATCAATTGTGAGGTCATCACCAAAAATAATTGATCTTCCCTCTTCTACATCAATTACACCTGTAAGTCCCGGATAATCAAGACCAAAATAGTAAAGGAAAGAGCTATCCTGACGGAAATGATATGTGTTGTCAGCATAGTTCATTGAACTCTCATTGTTTCCATTGAAAAGAAGTACTCCGCCTGAAAACTTCTCCATTAATTTCGCTCTTCTTTCTTCATAAATCTTTGATTCGAACATTTTTAAATACCCTCCTTATATTACCTAGAAGCCCTGATGTTCAGTTCTTCTTATGATTTCATTCTGTAGTTCCACTCCAAGGTCATTAAAGTAGTCACTGTATCCTGCCACTCTTACAATCAGTTCAGGATATTTTTCAGGTTCTTTCTGAGCTTTTCTTAAAAGATCAGCAGTTACAACGTTGAACTGGATATGGTGCCCATCCATTCTGAAATAGGATCTTACAAACTGAGCCAGTTTTCCAATTGACACATCATCATCAAAAAACTCTGGTGCAAATTTCTGATTCAGAAGAGTTCCGCCGGTTCTGAGGTGGTCCAGTTTACCAGCACTCTTTATTACCGCTGTAGGACCGTTTCTGTCTGTACCCTGTACAGGAGATATACCTTCTGAAATCGGTTTACCTGCTCTTTTACCATCAGGCAGCGCTCCAAGAACACTTCCAAAATAGACATGAACTGTAGTTGGTAGAAGATTGATTCTATGATAGCCACCTCTGAAATTTGGTCTTCCGTCAACAGCGTTGAAGAAGATTTCAAAAACATCTGTAGCAATCGAATCTGCATAATCGTCATCGTTACCATATTTAGGTGTGTCATTGAGAAACATCTTATGGATATCTTCAAAGCCTTCAAAATCTGCATCCAGAATCTCAAAAAGCTTATCCATAGTAAGTGTTTTATCTTCAAAAATATGCTTCTTAATTGATGAGAGTGAGTCAGTAATTGTTCCTACCCCTACTCCCTGAATATATGAAGTATTGTATCTTGCTCCACCGGCATTATAATCTTTGCCATTGGCTATGCAGTCATCAATAAGAAGTGACAGGAATGGTGCCGGCATAAGTCTTGAGTAGAAACTCTCAATAAGGTTGTTGCCTTTTATTTTTATATCCACAAAATAGTTGAGCTGTTTCTCAAAAGCTTCCATAAGCTGTTCAAAGCTTTCAAAATCTGCAGCACTACCTGTTTTAATACCTATCTGTTCTCCGGTTACAGGATTAATACCATTGTGGAGAGTAAGTTCCAGAATCTTTGTAAGGTTAAAGTAACCAGTCAGGAAATATGCCTCTCTACCAAAAGCCCCGGTTTCAACGCAGCCACTGGCACCACCATCTCTTGCATCTTCAATAGCTTTTCCGTGTCTTACCATCTGCTGTACAAGAGTATCTGTATTGAATATTGATGGCTGACCATATCCTCTTTTAACTACTTTAACAGCTCTTTTAATGAATCTGTCAGGGTTCTTTTTACTTAACTGAACCATTGAGCTGGGCTGCAGAAGTTTCATCTCCTCAATAATATCGAGGATAATATATGACATCTCATTCACAGCATCACTGCCATCTCTCTTAAGGCCCCCAACATTAATGAGGCAGAAATCTGTATAAGTACTACTCTCTTTTGCAGTAACCCCAACTTTTGGAGGAGCAGGCTGGTTATTGAATTTAACCCAGAAAGCTCTTAGTAACTCCTTAGCTCTCTCTTCTGTTAGTGTTCCGGCTTCAACTTCTCTTTTGTAGAATGGATAGAGATGCTGATCAAGCCTTCCTGGATTAAAAGAGTCCCAGGTATTGTATTCAGTAATTACTCCAAGATGAACAAACCAGTAACACTGAAGTGCTTCCCAGAAAGTTTCAGGCGGAGCTGCCGGTACCTTTGCGCAGGTAGCAGCCATTGTTTCAAGTTCCACCTTACGTTCCGGGTCAGTCTCAATTTCTGCCAGACGTTTCAGCTCAGCAGCATATCTTTCTGCATAGGCAATAATACCCTCTGCAGCCTGATTCATTGCAATAAGTTCTTCTCTCTTGTCAAAAGCTGAAGAGTCGTTATGGAAATCCAGGTTCTCAAGCTCTGCAGCGATCTCTTTCTGCAGGTCGCGGAAACCTTTCTTATAAATTTTGTCTCCACAAACTGTATGTCCTGGTGCTCTCTGCTCCTGAAACTCTGTAAAAACTCCGGCTGAATAGGCTCTCTTCCAGTTGTCATCAAGAGCATCAAAGATCTTATCTCTCAAACTTCTGCCTTTCCAGAAAGGAATCATCTCTTTCTCATATACATCTTTTACATGGTCATTCACTTTAAAAGAAACCTTCTCTCTTGTATCCAGAATCTCAAGATCCTGCATACTGTGGGAGCAGATTTCAGGATATGTAGGAGTAGCTTTGGGTATCTCTCCTCTCTCCCCTACAATAAGTTCACCTTCCCCAATATAGAGAGCTTTGTTCTCCATAATATACCTGAACGCAAGACCTCTCTGTACTGGAATAGAAGCTCTGGCTGCTTCCGGGGTTTTATAAAATTTTGTCAGCAGTTCCGCTCTTTCTGATGAAATTGTGGCAACTGCATCAAGACTCTCTCTTCTAAGTTTTTCAATTCTACTGTTCATGTCATCCTCCTTTAAACACGGTAAGTCCATATTCACCCAATATGGCACAGACCTTCTCTACCATCTCTTCTCCGGGAGTTTTTATATCACCCATTTCCCACTCAGCACCAAGTTTTTCATACTTGTGACTACCAAGAGGGTGGTAAGGTAATACCGAAACTCTTTCAACATTTTCACGTCCCTTCAGGAAATCTCCCATTTTCCTGACGTTCTCCTCGCCATCGTTCATTCCAGGAATCATAGGGTATCTCACCCATACTCTCTTCCCGGTTGCTGAAAGGGTCTCAAAATTTTCCAATATTGTTCTATTTGAAACACCGGTATAACGGATGTGACTATTGTCATCCATATGCTTCAGGTCGTACAGACACATATCTGTAAGAGCTGTTATCTTTTTAAATACTTCTTCATCTGCATAACCTGTAGTATCAAGAGCCGAATGTATGTCTCTCTTTCTGAACTCTGAAAGCAGAGGCAGAAGAAATTCCCACTGTTCAAGTGGTTCACCACCCGAAATAGTTACCCCTCCACCGGATTCATCGAAAAAGAGTGTATCCTTCTCAACCAGCTCTACAACCTCAGAAACAGTTTTAAAATCCTCTGCAGGGCCAATATGACAATTCCCCCGGCTCTCGGGATTATGGCACCATTTACATTTCAGAGGACAACCTCTTAGAAACACTGTAGCCCTGATTCCAGGACCATCGTGTACTGCAAATCTTTTTATGTTAAAGATATTGCCCTTAATAGCTTCGTTATACATCTTAAGTAACCGCCTTCAAATATCTGATATATCAGATATCTTAAAAGGTGTCAATAAAAAAATCCACGGTTTTGGAATTATTAACAATAATTATTATCAATAAAAAAATTAACGCTATATTAAAGTATATCTCTTTATGATTTTTTTCTGAACTGGTTTTTATATTTCTGAAAATTGCAAACAGAAGATCTGATTTGCAAGAAGTTTTCCTGAGAAACCTGCAACATTACGTTGCAGGTATTACTTAGATTGATTTGTTAGATCAGAAAGCCAGTTAACAAACTGGTTTTCCTCTAGTTAAGTGCTTTGATGAGGTTAGCGACATCATTTGTAAAGCCATAAGAGCACTGATGACCGCACGCATCTCCTGAATGCTTGGCAAAATAACTTCCATTTGAACAAATACAACCAACTCCACCTTTAATCTCTTTAAGACCTTCAGGTTTAATAATTTCCATAATATCCTCCTGTTTTTATATGATTAAATTAACATCACTGGATATCACTAATTCATGCTGATTTGATTAAGAAAATTGAGCCCTTCTGAATCTATATCAAGAAGTTCAACATAAAATGCCATATTTTCAATAGCTCCACTTCTCATTTGATTACAGGAATACCTCTTCTTTTTCAGATCAAACTTCTCATCTGAATAAGTATCAACATAGCAGATCCAGCACAACTTATTAAGCCAGCACTTACTGCAATCATCTAAACTTTCCTTACTGTAACTATTAACAAAAATTTTTTTCAAACGTACAGCATCCAGAGGTTTGTCAATATGCCCGAGAGCTGGAGTATCGTTACTAATTCGTTCGCATAGCCTTATAGTTCCATCAACTGTTACATAGAGTTTTCTTACTCCAGGCATACAGCACCCATTCAGCTCCATTGTAAATTCAGGGTAATCATAAGTACTGCTCCTGAAAAACCTCAGTAAAGCCTGAATAGCTATCTCTCTTACAACATTATCCTGCCTGGATTTATTAATATAAGATTCTTTAAATTTCTTTCTCATCCACTGAGACATAGTCTCTTCTTCTATGTAATCTTCAGGTTTTAAAGGAATATGTTTTATACTATCCGGTTTTGTATAGGTTATCGAAGGGATAATTTCCTTAAGAAAAGGATACTTCTCCCACAAACCAGAAATTTCATCCATCTTTCCTTTGTAATAAGGAGGAGTATATACCATACTTAATCCAAGCAGATCTCTGGCATTATCACCATAGTCTCCAATTACCATTTCCAATCCTTTTATAACTTTATCAAATGTACCGTTTCCAGCTTTATCCCGACGATAAGAGTCGTGAACATTCTCCGGCCCATCTATACTCATATTCAATGCGACCTTTTCTGAAGCAAGATATGCTGATATTTCTTCATTCATAAGCAACAAATTGGTAGTAAGTGAAAAAGTTACTTTTTTATTCCCTGCTTTTCTGCGGGCATACTCTATACATTTTTTTACGAAATCAAATCTTAGAAGTGGTTCTCCTCCATAAAATGTAACAGAAATCTGTTCCAGCATTACACTATTGGCAATAAGATAATCAATAGCTTTATATGCAGTTTCAGGATTCATATCTCTGTTACCATGCTTACGCACTTTCAGGCTACCTTTCTCATCATGCAAACAGTAACTGCATCTCAGATTACAACTCTCTGTTACCTCAAGAACAATATGCCCCATTTCATTCTTCATTATTGTATCCAGATCCATAAAATGTCTTGAATAGAATTTAAAATTTTCAGGCATACCTTTAAGAATTCCCTGATTATCCATTGTACTCAGAAGAATCTTCATTGAATCTGTAAACTCAGAAGCTTCAAACTCTTTTTCAGCCAGATTAACAGCTTCATCTGTTTCATATAGTTTTATTAATTCAAGAAGCCTGTAAATTATAGAATTACATCTTACAATATTACCTGTTCCTGTATCGTATAGATATTTCCCGCTTTCTGCTTCAAAAACTAAATAAACAGGTTTCTGATGCCCCCAGTTTTTATGCAGATACTCCAATAATTCCCTTTTACTAACTCCACTTATAGCGTCACTAATACAACTCATAACTTAATACTCTCCCAATGATTTCTTAAGACTTAGACAGAAGATTCAGATAAACCTGAGGTCTTCTTATACTACAACTCTTAATAAACCTCTTAATTTTCACTAACTCAAAACTAATACGTAGCTAAACTTTACATTAAATAAATAGCAGACCTAAAATCCAAAGTCAAGAAACAGAGAAAGATTCATGTAACCAGTACTTACATTTCCAATTCACTTAACCCAAATACCTACACACAGAAACGTTTTTTATAAGAGTTATATTTTAATGTAAAGCAGATATATTACATATGAAAATGATAGCAGCACCCTGTAAGCTATATAATTTTTTTCTGAACCATTATCAGATTGCAGGAGTTTTTAATGAGAATTACTCAATGTGTATTCAAATCGTATCCATTCCCTGCAAACTCATAACCTCTCATTTCTCTGACAGCTTCAGCATAATCTTCAGTTTCAAAGCCTCTGAAATCTGCCATAACCGGAGTTTTATAAATACTACTTCTTTTTATCCTGCCAGAGTCTTCAGAAGCCTCTGCAAGCCAGTACTCCACAACAACATCTGCTGAAGCCTCTTTTAACAGATGCAGGAGATCTGAATGAACATAGAGATCTCCACTTTTTCTGTCGTAGAAGTAGTGCCCCTGCTTTGTCCTGCTACTATCAAAAAGCCTGACTAACTCTTCCTGTTTTGTTTCAGCTCTGATACATCGGATATAACCTTTTTCAGTTATCCCTTCCCAGGACTGAATAATCTGGTGAGCTCTCCTTACAGCACAGCCACTGGACTGAAAAAGAGATTTGTAACTCTGATTACAGAAGTTTACTGAAAGATCCACCCCCATTTCAAGGACATATTTCAATATCCTCAGACCAGTAAGTTCCGAATCAACACACTGATTCAGGTTATCATTTGTAACCATGTATCTGTAGTTCGGAGACATTTTATTATAGTTGTATTCGGTACTATAAAGCTGATGGAGATTCAAAAAATCAACACGGGCTTTTTCCATTAAATGTAAAGTACTTTTTAATTTCTCTTCATCTTCAGGTATTGCAGGAATTTCAACAGTTACTACATCTATATAATCTTTTGCAATTTTAACGCTGTCAAGTGAGTAATCAGTAGCAACTATATTAAACCGTAACTCATTTAAACCTGATGTTTTCAACCTCTCAAGGCTTTCCGGCGTTACCTGTTTACCATTAGTATAAGCCCATATCCATGTATCACTATCGGTGTTCTGCCTTATTATATCTATATATTCACAGAGTCTGTCCAGAACCAGAAACGGCTCACCACCGGTGAACCCTGCTCCCCTGTACCCCATTTTTTTAAAATATTCCAGATAAGCATCTGCACTTTCAAAAATCTGACCATCTGAATATGGAAGTGCTTCTTCTGTAATCCCCCTGTCCTGTGGACAGAAGAGACAATCTGCACTACAGATTCTGTTGATAAAAAGGCATGACCAGAATCCCTCTCCACAACACCTGCATCCCGGAGATAATGACTCACTGTACAGTTTATGATTTCTGAAATCCCCACTTACTTTCAGTTCTTCCAGCTGCTTTAACAGTTCATTTCTTTCATTTATAAAGAGATCTTTCTCTTCTCTGTTCATCTGTTTCAGATTTACAAACCACTCATCATTCATTCTCATAACCTCTCATACCTTTACAACCTCCTGCTAATAACAGGAGGCTTATAATCTGACAATCCCCAAAACCACGACTATCAACTTAAACTTTTCTAACTACCCGGCTGCCCGGGTTGTCCTGGTTCACCACCGGGACGTGGTCTTTTATGGGCCTTCTGATAATTGGCATTACTGTTGGTCGGACCATAAGAACACTGATGCCCACAGTCACTTTTCCAGAAACCATCTACTTTTGCATTTACACTCCCATGTGAGCATACACAGTCATAAACAGCACCACCCTGAATCTCTTTCAAACCTTCGGGTTTAATAATTTTCATTCTGATTCTCCTTTCCAGTACGACCTCCTGCAAAAAAACAGGAGGTCCCTAATCTTAAACAGAGCTACAGAAAAGAACCCTGTTGTTACTGTTTTGCTTAATTACCTGGTCTTCCGGGTTCTCCACCAGGTCCTGGTCTTTTGTGAGCCTTCTGATAGTTGGCATTACTGTTGGTTGGTCCATAAGAGCACTGACTACCGCAGTCTCCGTGCCAGAAACCATCAACCTGTGCATTTGAACTACCACTGGAGCATACACAATGTCCTGCAGCTCCACCCTGAATCTCTTTTAAACCTTCGGGTTTAATAACTTTCATTCTCATTCTCCTTTAATTGGTTTTTATCTTTTCTGTTTAAAAAGATTACACTTGTCCAGTAATAAACAAAAGATAGTAACCCTGCAGGATTATCAGGTACTTTGCCTGATTTTCCTATCTCCAATAAACTTTACTTACAAACAAACAGATATTTGATATATCAAACATCAGAACAAAAATCAATACATTAACACGGTTTTAATTAATTAGATGATAAATAGATGAAATTGATGAAAACAGTCTGCAGAAGAGAGTCTGCAGACTGTTTCTTTTCGAATTGAGACTTAACGCTGACCTGAAATGGTTCCTGGATTCATTGGAGCCATTTCAGCTGGCTGACTGACTCTGCTGTTTGCTTTCTGATAGTTTGCTTTACTGTTTGTACTGCCATAAGAGCACTGGCTTCCACAATCTCCATGCCAGAAACCATCAACTTTAGCATTTGCACTACCGTGAGAACATACGCAGTCCCCTACAGCTCCACCTTTAATCTCTTTTAAACCCTCTGGTTTAATAACTCTCACTCTATCCCTCCTTAATGTTTAATATCTACAACATTCCCTTCTGCTGCATATGAGGGATTGCTCTTACCATGGAAACAGAGGCCTGCCAATATTATGAGCTTTGTAGTAATTAGCTTCCTTATTGTCGCTGCCGTAGGAGCACTGACTACCGCAATCATAATGTACAAAACCTTCAATCCTTGCATTTGCACTTCCTTCTGAACAAATACAATTACCCGGACCGCTTCCTTTAATTTCTTTCAACCCTTCCGGCTTAATTACTTTCATCTATTCCTCCTTAACATTTTTATATCTTTACTAATTGAGATAATAGAAACTTACCCCTTTAAAAAACATCACTTAATAAATTAATCTAAAATAGTGCATTTGATATACACTAAAAAAATCTCAGATTAAATACAGAACTACTTTACAGGGTCCGGCAGATAGATACCCGGCCTGCTGTAAGCCTGCTGGTAGTTGGCCTTCCTGTTGGTAGCACCATATGAGCACTGGTGCCCACAATCATTATGCCAGAAACCATCAATCTTAGCATTTGCACTACCATTGGAGCATACACAATGTCCTACAGCTCCACCTTTAATTTCTTTCAAACCTTCTGGTTTAATACGCTTCATTTTATCCTCCCATAAACAAAATGTTCTCTCATAAACTTCAGATTTAACTCAGTTCAATATCTCCCATGAAATTAAGACCCTGAGGATCTATCTCCATAAGCAGAGTATAAAGACAGAGATTGTTCTCAACCATAGTCCTCATTCCATTACAGGCTTTATCTTTCATCTCCATATCCAGCTTATTCTCTGAATATGCTTCTGTATAACACAGCCAGCACAGCTTATTACTCCAGCAGTTACTGCACTTCTCTTCGGAAGCCTTTCCGTACTCATCTACAAAAATCTCTTTAGTAACTTTCCTGTTTAAACCATCAAATACGTTTCCCACAATCGGTGTATCGTCACTTACTCTTTCACAAAGCCTCATATCCCCATTAACTGTAATATATAGTTTTCTTACTCCCGGAAGACAGCAGCCATTAAGGTGCATCTCAAAGAGCGGTTCATCATGATTGGGCATTCTCAGAAGTTTCAGAAGAGTCTGAACGGCAACCTCTTTGAGAAGAAGGTTTGACTCTTTTTTAGCTTTATAATCCTTAAGATACTCATCCCGCATCCATTGGGAAATAGTCTGTTCTTCAATTAGTTCACTATCAGAAAACTCTTTGTAATCAAAACTTCCGGGCTGAGTATAGGTGATTGCCGGCAGAATACCTCCCAACCATGGATACTGCTCCCACATTGCTGCAATTTTATCAAGTTTACCAATATAGAAAGGAGGTGTATAGACCATACTTAGAGTAATAAACTCTTTCGATCTGTCACCATACCTGTCAACCAGCATTTTAAGACCTCTCATGGCTCTGCTGAATGTCCCCTCACCTTCAACATCCACTCTACAGGAATCGTGAATATCTTCCGGTCCGTCTATACTTACATTCATTGATATTCTTTCGTTGTAAAGAAAATCTGCAATCTCTTCTGTAATCAGTACAGCATTGGTTGTCATGGAAAAAGAGACGGGCTTACTACCTGCCTTTTGTCTGGCATAATTTATACACTCTTTGACAAATTCCGGCCTTAAAAGAGGTTCCCCTCCATAAAAAGTCACAGAGAGATCCTTCTTATTTGAACTATGCTCAACCATATAATCTATTGCTCTGAATGCTACATCGGTTTCCATCCCTTTACTACCATGATCTCTGGCCTTGTCAAAATTATCATTATGTATACAGTAAGCACATCTCAGATTACACCCTTCTGTAACCTCAAGAACGATATGTCCCATATCGTTATCCATAAGTTTGTCCAGACCTTCAAAATGTTGTGAAGAGAAAGCGAACTTATCAGAAAACCCAAGAAGTACCTTTTCACTCTCCATTGCATCAATGAGTTCCTGAACTGAGTTGAGAGTCTCATTTCTGCCAAAATTACATACCAGTTCATTTAAACTACTATAAATGCCAAGATCTGACACAAGTTTGAGAAACTGAAAATTGACAGCATCACACTGCAGAATTTTTCCTGTTCCGGTATCGTAGAGGTATCTACCGGAGTTGTTTTCAAAAGTTTTAAAAACCGGAACCTTTCCTTCCCATTTTTCTCTAAAATAGTCTAAAATAGTCTCTTTGGATAACTGTTTTGATTCTGAATAATAACTTCTCATAATATATAAACTCCATTTTTAATCTCAAATACATTAAAAGTCGATATATTGAAGAAAAATGAGCACAGAAGTGTTTTATGATTTAACACTGATACTAAAAATTCTCAACAGCCTTAAACCCGGAGCATCTACTAATAATTCTTCAAAACCTTGATTGAGACAGCTCAATCATATTACTCTATAACAAAAAGAAAATCTGGTGTCAATAGAAACCCGGACTTTAAATAAAACAAATTTACAAAGCAGACAAATCCAAAAAACCCAACTTTAACATCAAGTAATTTAATTTCAAATTCAAATAAAATTTATTTTAAATAAATATAAAAATAAATCAGATCAAAGCAATACCAAAAAACATTTCAACCTATTACTACAAACAAAAACAGCCTATAATCAAAGCATTTGACAATTAAACTCAACTCATGATATACAGTTAAATGCGTGCTTAAGGGTACTGCAAAGTTTGAAGAATTATTAAAATATGTTTGTTTTATTTACAATCGACCTGTTTAACAAAACAAATATTACTATCCAATATTTTTCAAAAAGTTTATAAGAGATTTAATGGAGTAAAAAACAATATGAGAGATTTAAAAACAGAATCCACACAACTATCAAAAAAAGGGTTGGTTAGATTTTTTGAGAATATCTGGAAAAACCAACGTCCTCTATTTAAAACATTTGAGAGCAACCCTGGAAAGTATCTCTACGATACCGGAACAGGAAAAATTCTTTGCTGTGACAACATACAGCATACGTTTCTTTCACACCTTAATTCAGACAACCTGTACAACAGCATCAATAACCTGATAGGTAACATGGGGTATGAAGAAGCTCTAACTTCCCTGAATGAACTTGCTGACACTATAAAAAGCGAAAACATTCTGCAGGCTTTTTCTAAAGATTTTGCCTTCATTTCAAAGCATTTCATAGACCTTGACAAACAAATGGACACAGAAATGGGACATATAGTACTGGAAGTTACAGAAAGCTGTAATCTGAGATGTAGCTATTGTATTCATGGAAGGTTTTTCAAAAAAGCCAGAAATCACAGCAACCGGCACATGAGTATAGATACAGCAAAAAAAGCAATAGACTATCTTGTAGCTCACAGCTCTTTGACAAAAGATATAGGAATCACTTTCTATGGAGGCGAACCTCTATTAAGACTGGATTTTATAAAAAGTTGTATAGACTACGCAAAATCTAAAGCTGGTTCCAAACCAGTCACTTTTTCTATGACCACAAACGCAGTACTTCTTACTGAAGAAGTAGCAGCTTTTCTCTTTAGCGAAAATATTGGGATGAATATAAGCATTGATGGGCCGGAAGATATCCACAACTCATGTCGTATTGATGCAAAAGGAGCTGCAACTTTCAGTAGAGCAATTAAAGGGCTTGAAATACTTGTTAAAAGGTATGGTTCAAAAGCAAAAGAGCTAATATCCCTAAGTATGGTTTACACCCCCCCATTCTATAAAGATAAACTCAACCAGATCGCCAATTTGTGGGATATATATCCATGGATGAAAGGAATAATTCCATCAATAACTTACACACAGGCAGGGAGTATGGATATATCAGATTTTTCTGAAGAAGAACTTTTTGAAGAACAGACAATTGACCAGTGGATGAAAGAGATCTTTCAGAACGATTATAAAAACAAAAAACAGTCCCATGTCATGATAAGGGAAATTCTGATTCAGACTCTAATAAGGATAGTAAGAAAACCTCAATACGATGAGCCATTAAGCAAAGCCAGCCTTAATGGATGCTGTCTTCCGGGTGTAAGAAAAATATATATTAAATCTGATGGAGAAATGAGGTTATGCGAAAGAATAAACGACGATGCTCCCTCAATAGGTCATATTGACAAAGGAATCAGAAAAAATCTTATCAAAGATACTTATGTCAAAAAATATAGCGAAGCGAGTATTGAGAATTGTCGTAAATGCTGGGCCAACAAACTCTGCAGACTCTGTTATACAGATGCATTTTCAAATAACGACATTGACATGGACATGAAGAACAGATCCTGCGCAAGCCTACTCAAAGCAATTGAGAATGACTTGAGTTTTTATTCCAGACTTCTTGAAATAGATCCCGCAGGAATGCAATTTATGAATAATATAACTTTTAATTAGATTTACACATTTCAGATGTAAAAAAATACAATTTGATTTATGGAGGAAAAAAATGAAAGTACTAAAACCAGAAGGTCTGAAAGAGATCAAAGGTGGAGAAGTTGGGGATTGTGTTTGCTCACATGGAAGTCGTGACGCTAACAGAGAAGGTTTCTTTGGCTTAAAATGCGGACACCAGTGCTCATATGGTGCAACTAACGACAATGCCAATCTGCAGAGAGCACAGGACAGACCCTGGCCAAGAGAGGAAAGCAAGATCAGTTCTAACGGTCAGTAAGTGAAATTTTACCTGACAGGTAATTGAAACGGAGTTCCGGCTGGTATGCCGGAACTTCTATGTAAAATATAAAAGATAATCTGAAAGTACTGGATAATACAGCTGACTACTGAATATCCATAATAATAACTTTGATTTTACCTTTAAGAAGTTTTTTGAATTTCTGTGCATCTTCGGCTGTACCTTCATACATACCGAAATGTATAGGAACTGCAACTTCTGCTTTTACATCAAGTGCAGCCTGAACAGCATCTTTAACGCTATTCATTGTATAAACCTGCCCAAGAGGTAACATAACAATATCACAATCGATGTTTTTCATTTCAGGTATAAGTTCAGTATCTCCAGCGTGATAGAATTTTACTCCACCAAAATTGAATACATACCCAACCCAGTTATTGCTTTTAGGATGATATTTAACCTTCTTTACATTATATGCATGAACTGCTTTTACTTTTAAACCATCTGAATCAACCACACTTCCGGGGTTAACAGTGATTAATTTTCTGAATTTCACACCCTTTAATTTATCTTTGCAGCTTTCCGGCACTACCACTACACTTTTCTCTGAAGCAACCATTTCAAGATCCTTCAATGAAAGATGGTCACTATGTCCATGAGTAATAAAAATAAAATCAGCTTTCTCACCTTTTTTAAGTTTATAAGGATCAATATAGATTATCTTTCCCTCATATGCGATTCTTACTGTCGCCTGCCCCAGCCATTTGACATTTTTAAGAAATGCCGCTTTATCAGCAGCACTTGCGGAAATAGTGAATAAAGCAATTAATAGAAACATAACAAGTTTTTTCATAAGACTCTCCTTAATAAAAAAAAGTACTCTATAGGGAATCCTATGTCAATGAGATCAATAAAATAAGAGTTCATATATCAGGAGTTTCTATAAAAAAAATTTTTTAATGAAAAAAGAAAACTTTTCAGTATTTGAAATACGTATAAGAGAAATGGTTCAAGGTTTTGAACTGTGATGAGTGTTAATGGAATGGCAATCTGAAACTTTTTGAAAACCAATAAATAACCACAACAAATTTTTTCTATTCTCCCGGGGCAGGATTTTCCTGCCCCGTGTAGAGTCTATTCAAACCAGATTTTTACTGTTTCATCCCCATCTTCTACTTCAACAATAGTCATAGTTCCATGTTTTTTAAGTGCTTTATAGATCTTCTTGAAATTGATATTTTTTCTGCTTTTGCAATTAATATCAATAGTATCACTATCTTCAAGCATACATTCCACAAGAATCAAAGGTAAAGTTATCTTTACTTTATTCTTACCGTTCTCTGTAATGAGCACCTTAAACATTGTAGGGTCATCACCACCTTTTTTGCCTTTTTTCACAATCTTATAATCCCCGGAAACTCCTGGTATAGAGGCGCTTAGAGGAGCAACAATACTCAAACTCAAAAAAACTATAAAAATCACCATTAACATTTTTTTCATAATAATTTCCTCCAGATTTAGTTGATTATATTTAAGTTATCTATTCAAGCCAGATCAGAATATGATTTCCATCTTCCATATCCTCAACTTCAACAAGAAGTCCCGGCTCAAGATTATCTATAAAGTCAGGGTCATTAATCTTAACACCATTCATAAATTCCCTGCTTTCACCCAGTTCATCCATATCAAAACCGTCTTTTAAAGCCTTTTTAGCTAACCATCTTGATACTGAAAAACTTACCATCTGTTTATCATCTCTCTCATAAATAAGAAAGTTAAGTTCAGAAAACTTTTTGCCTCTTTTCTTTACAGTTAAAGCGGCAATTCTGTCTTTTGCTGCTTCAAACTTTGCAGCAGGATATTCCACATCATGCTTTATACTCATATTGAAGCATCCAGTTAAAGACAACACACTAACCAGGGTAACTGCTACAATCAAAACTCTATTCAATCTACTCATTTTCTCTCCTCGACTTTCGTCAGCGCCGCTTACATTCCACTCAACTCAACAAAAGAAAAAAGGTTTACAAAAAATTTTTCTCCGTAACAAAACTACGGAAAAAAGTGCTAAAAATAAGTCCTGCAGAATATATCCATCTGCAATAAATAGAATTAAATGGAACTAATAAGTTCGATGGTCGTTACTAACTTATTGCTTGCACAAGTAAGTAAACAGAATAAGGAGAATTGATATGATTAAAAAAGTAGTAATTTTTGTATTAACCGTAGTTCTTACCCTTTCTGCTTACGCAGAAGATAGAGTAGTAAAAAAGACATTGAAACTGGATGCAGATTCTCTTCAGAAAATGTCCATCAATTGCGGGGCCGGCTTTCTGAAAATTAAAGGCATTAAAGGACTGAAAAAAATCAAAGTTGAAGCATCAATCGTTTTCAACGGAGATATTGAAAAAGATTACAACAACTACATAGAATTATCACTTACTGAAAAAGGACAAAAAGCAGTTCTCAAAAGCGATGATAAACAGAAACACAGTATCATGAAGCTTGCAAGCACAAGAGTTGTAAAAAGAGTTGACCTGGAAGTACAGATTCCATCCAGATTCTCCCTGAAAGTAGATGACGGTTCAGGTTCAATAAAAATCAGCAATGTAGAAGGAGATCTGAAAATTGATGACGGATCTGGCAGCATGGAAATCAGTGAAATCGGTGGTACACTCAAAATTAATGACGGTTCAGGTGGAATGCAGATTGATCATGTAAAAGGAGACATCAATATAGACGATGGCTCTGGAAGCCTCACAGTAAATAATGTTGGTGGAAATGTTGTTATAGACGACGGCTCAGGAAGCATTAAAGTAAGAGGTGTAAATGGAGATGTAAAAATAATAGATGCGGGCAGTGGGTCAGTTTCAATAAAAGATGTAAAGGGTAAAGTAAAGAAATAGATAACTCCATCGGGGGCATTCAGCCCCCTTCCTCTCTTTCAATGGGGACGGTACCTAAAAATATATAAAATTTTATAAAGATACCTGCTTGTTTATATTCAAAAGGTGCAGTTCCAGGAAGCAATCCCCATGTAAATCCAATAATAAGGTGCTTCTACAGAAAATAAAAAATATATATTTTCAGGTACCGTCCCTTTTACCAGCAACTTTTCTCTTACTCTTCCGTTTATATAGATATTAATAGTCAAAAGGAGATATTATGAAAACCGGAATTATTTATCTTTTATTTCTAACTTTTATATTACCATTTCACTTACATCTGAATGCAGAAGAAGTTGTTAATCAGGATAAACCTGCTAAAGGAGAATTTACTTTCCCTCTTACAAAGGTTTGGGGAGTTGAAGAGGCTGGAGAAACACTTTTCAGCACAATTTACTCTTTTGTTGTTTCAGATTCCGGTAATATTTTTTTGAGAGATCTTAAAAACAGAGAATTCTATGCTTTCAACAATAATGGAGAATTTATTACAAAATTTGGATTAAGGGGTGAAGGTCCAAGTGAAGTAAAAAATGCTGGTGGTGCGAATCTCCATACAATAAGCAATAAAGTAATCATAAAAGATTCAGATAAACTCCTATATTTCGACGATAAGGGGAAATTTCTACGCTCAATTAAATATACCGGCCCGGTTAACCTATTTCTTTCAGAAAACACAATCATATCTGCCCCAAACAGTATTGCTGGCCTGTCAAGTGATGCAGCTAAAATGAAACATATCGATCTGAAAACCGGAAAAGAGAAAATAATTCTGGATTTTACTATATATAAGAGTGGCGTTATTAATGAAGAAAATTTCAGATCTTCAGCAACAATTCCCACTATTACTCCAATTATGGTTATAGGCCACCATAAGGGAAAGTTTTACCATGGAGTAAATAATGACTACAAAATAAGTGTCACAGATATTAATGGGAAAAAATCCAGGGAGTTCTCTCTTAAAAGAGACAGAAGATCTGTTTCTCTTAAAGAACGTGAAGAGGTTATGCTTAAATTAATCAAAGGATACGCACCTGATGAAGTAGCTATCAGAATGGCTAAAACTCTTCCCGATAAAGAGACTAGTTTTTCCAGTGTCAGTAATGTAAGAGGATCACTTTTCGTAACAAAATCACACTTTCCCGCAAGAAATATCCAGCAGATAGATATCTTTACTCCTGAAGGCAAATATCTTTATAGAGCTTTTGTTAAAATTGAAGACGGCTACACAATAACAGCAGGCCCTGAGTTTTATAAAGATTACATATACCTCTCACAGGAAAATGAAGATGGAGAAATAGAGGTAGTTAAATACAAAACCACTTTCCCTTCTCTTTAAACAATCAATCATTAAAATAACACATAATTTTTCATCTACTACCCCTAACATCCCAGGGGTAGTGCTTCTGAGGGACGGTACCTAAAAATATATAAAATTTTATGAAAAATACTGGTTTTATGATGATATGAAGGAACTGTTTTATGATGCAATTCTACTTTTAATGTAATTATAAAGGTTTTTTAGAAGAGGCAAAAAATTATATATTTTTAGGTACCGTCCCCGTTCGCTAGTGTTCGGGTGAGGAGCTTAATTGTTTCTGATACTTCATAGTGCTCATCTTCCGATATTGTGCTGAATAGTTCTCTATAGAAATGATCGCAGATTTCCCCGGCTTTTTTGCAGGCTTCTTCACCTTTGCTACTGATGGCAATTTTTATATATCTGCGGTTATCCTGATCTACTGCTCTTATTACCAGCCCTGCTTTTACAAGTATATTTATTGATCTGCTTACTGTACTGCTATCAAGTTTTAATGCTGAAGAGAGTTCTTTCAGATTGGTAACATTCTGCTTTTCAATCTCCATTAATGTGTGATACTGAATAAAAGAGATACTGGTATCTTCTAATGCTTCACCAATTTTTTTATCAAGGCTTCTCTCTGATTTTCTGAGTAAAAAACGGAATTCATTAAAATCTATGGAAAACATTTAACCTCTATTTCATAATACAATTATTGTATATATCAATATTTGTATTATACATCAATATAAATTAATCAGAAAATAGCCAGAAAAATATCCGGGGAATTCCCCCGGATATAAGATTACCTATTTTCAGGGTCTGTTGAAACCGGCCTGTTTCTGATTAACTTCTGCAAGAAGTTCTGAGGCTTTTTCTGGCTCTCCCAGTTCGTGATAGACTGTCGCAAGATCGTAATAAGGATCAAGGAAATTTTCAGGAGCATAATCAATTGCTTTCTGAATATAACTTATTCCTTCACTGCTTTTGCCCATACGATGAAGTGTTAATCCCAACCCTTTATTGGCATAGGAGTGTTCCGGATTCTTACTCAGAATTGCTTCATTAACCTCTTTTGCTCTTGAATAGTTACCTATAAAGAAGTTTACATATCCTGTTAAAGCCAGAACTTCTTCAGCCTCAGGATTTTTATTTAACAGATGTTCCAGTATTGTTGAAGCTTCCTGAAAATGCCCCTCTTCTGCAAAATTAAGAGCTTTTGGAAAGAGCTCTTTCTGATCCGGAAAACTTTCTACTCTTTTTTTGAGATTCTCAGTTGCAACTCTGAAAGAACAGTATGGATTTTCAGATTTCATTGATCCATTCATTGTAAGCCTCGTATTTGGGCATCCCCCAAGGCACACATCACCATAAGTGCATCCCTTGCAAACTCCATCCAGATCTTCCCGGGTCATCTCCCTCATCCACTTGAAGTTCTCTTCACCATTCCATATCTCTACCAGGTTTCTATCTTTTACATTTCCTTCAATGAAGGATCTGTCTCTAATTGAAGTACATCCCAACACATCACCATTATGTAAAAGTCCAAATCCTCTTCTCCCGGCATTACATCCTGACCATGGAGCAAAAGAGGAGTTACCGAGACTTATTGCCCTGATAAGTTCTTCTTTCTCTGTGTAATATCCCAGACAGTCAGCAGGATAAACAGTAATCTGCTTCTCCATTGCCGTGTCCAGACAGAAATCAAGAATTGTATCTATATCTTCAGGATCAACCAGCTCTTCTTTATGATTTACCATATTTCCCATAGGAATACAGATCTGAAGCTGCCAGGAGTCTACCTCAAGATCAAGCAGAATCTTCTTGATCTCTTCAAGTTCTTTTAGATTATTCTTATTTATACTGGTTATTGCACCTGTATATATTCCATGTTTTTTGAGCCTTTTAAAAGCTTCCATGCTTCTGTCAAAAGAGCCTTTACACCTTATATCGTCATGAGTATCTCTTACACCATCCAGGCTTATTGCAACTGTTCCAAGGCCACTCTCTTTCATAGATTCTGCTGTCTCTTCATCCAGAAGCCATCCATTGGTAATCAGATTTGGTATAACTCCATTATCATTAAGACGCCGGGCAATTTGTGGCCAGTCCTTTCTTGTTAGAGGTTCTCCTCCTGAAAGAGTCACCCACTTCATACCAAGTTTGCCCATATCGTCACATATTGCCATCGCCTCTTCAGTAGTCAGCTCATCAGGTAGCGCCTCACTACAGGCAGATCCACAGTGCATACAGCGCATATTACACGCCATTGTTATTTCCCAAACTGCTGTTATTGCTTTATAAGTTGTCATTCTCACCTACCTTTAAAATGTTGACAGGCACCGGAATTACCCGGTGCCTGTTTAAATTATTTATCTGCATCTGTCAGGAAAATTGTAGCGCATCACTGGAGGAATATTGTATTTCATAAGTGGGGAATTAACATTGTATAGTGGCATTGGCAAATAGCCGTATTTCAGAACCTGAGGAGAAGTGCCACACTCATCGGTCTCGGGTTTGCAGCATATGCCATAATATAGTCTTACATCATTAGGATCTGGATAGGTAGCATAGTACATTCTCATATTTGTCATATCTGCTGTAGCAGTCGGTGCACAACAGACACCATAATATACTCTTGGATCATCTGCTCCCAGATTCTGTGCCTGAGGGCTGCAACATACGCCATAATATAGTCGTGGGTCCGCAGCACTCATGTTCTGAGCAGCTGGAGCACAGTTGACACCATAATATAAGCGTGGATCTGCCTGCTGAGGAAGAACTCCATAGTAGAATCTCTGCCATAAATCACTACAGGGAATTCCATAATCAGGTACAGGAGGTTGTGCTGCATATGGTGGAATTACGCATTGAGGATCTCTCACTGAAGCATTTGGAGAAGCAACATAACCTTTAATCTTTAAATCATCCTCTTCAACCTTTTTGGCTTCTTCAACAGTAATATTGTAAGTTACAGTCTTAACAGGCTCTTCAACTTTCCAGGGTGCTGTAAGAATAAAAGTTGCCTTCCCTTTTCCAACTCCAAGCCCTCTGATATGAAAATTCTGTGTTACCGGTGCAACAGCTCTTGTAGAAGAAGGCACTACCGTTATCCCTACAAGACTGACAGGACCAGTTAACTCAGATAATTCCCATCCATATCCGGTTGACCCCATCATCGATTCAAAAGATATATCTACAACCTGTCCAACTTCAAGCTTTAAATCCTGTTTTTCTTTCATAGATAATTCTCCTTTAAAAATTGTTTTTCTTTTCCTAAAACTAACAATACAACCCTGCTATTTCATGGACTTGCTCTAATCATGCAGATCACCCATATATTACTTTTTTAGTTATTCCAACCCAATTAAAAAAAGAAAATCTATTACTGTATGACGGAATAGTGTAACTGATTTCCCCTTTTGTCCACTTTTGGGGGACGGTACCTAAAAATATATAAAATTTTATGAAAAAACTCACATAACCCCTTAAAAAGAGATATATGTAAATGTTAATTACCTTTCGAAGTCATTATAAAAGGAGTTCAGCAATAAAAAAATTATATATTTTTAGGTACCGTCCCTCTCTATTGATTTCTATATATATTTTTAGGATACTGAAGGTTAGAACAGGCCTGCCAGCCTGTTCTGTTTCTGATTGTCTGATTCCGTCAGTCCGCTATTTGCCCAATAGTTCTGACGGATTCAGATTCCTGCCGTTTTTTTCTTATTTCGAAATGGAGGTGAGGTCCGGTTGATCTGCCGGTTGATCCGGTTTCACCGATTTTTTCTCCCTGTCTTACGAAATCTCCTTTTTTTACTGAGATGCAGCTGAGGTGGCTATAAAGGGTTTCATAGCCTTCTGGAATGCTTGATCAGAATGTATTTACCTCTTCCATCTTTTTTCTCATCTTCTCTGGCGATTATGATTTTTCCGTTGCAGCTGGCTTTTACACTACTCCCTTTTGGGCCTTTGATGTCAATGCCTTTGTGAAAGAACTCTTTTTTTGTAAATGGGTGTTTACCTTTTCCGTATTTCATAGACAAGGTTCCATCTACTGGCTTGATGAATCTTAATGCTGCTTCCGGTTCTTTATAGCCTGCAATTACAGGTCTCACTTCTCCTTTCAGGAACTGTTACAGTTTTTAATCTGCAACCATCTGATTCTGGCCCGGTTCCTGCGATCAGAACGATGCAGATTAACAGTTTCATTAAAATGGTCATATATCCTCCTTATTTTATGCAGACCTCTTCCTTTAAATTCAGAGCCTGCTTTCTGGTTATATTGATCTGATTATTTCAGATAGGTTTCAGGGTTTTTTTCTACTCCATCTTTTACTATTTCAAAATGGAGATGAGGTCCTGTTGATTTCCCTGTGCTACCTAGTCGTCCTATTACTTCCCCTTTTAATACCTTCTGTCCTCTTTTTACTTCTACTTTCTGTAAATGGTAATATTTAGTTATGTAACCACTGGAATGTTCCAGCGTAATATAGTTACCTCTGCTATCTCCACGTTTTTTCTTAGAAGCCATAAAAGCACTTTTTTACTACACCTCCGGCAGCTGCTTTAACCGGAGTGCCTGTATTACCACTTAAATCCACCCCTCTATGAGAGTAATACTTACCACTGAAAGGGTTTTTCCTCCTCCCGAATCTGAATGTAATTTCAGGTTTTACAGGCCACATGAAACTGATTTTATTGCCACTGATCTGATGAGTCTCAATAGTTTTACTTTTTACAGCTTCACTGGCTCCAATTGGCTGCAGAGCTGTAAACACTGTTAAAGTCAGGACATTCAGGCATATCAACAGAATTTTACTGTTTCTATTCTCATTCCTGATATTGGTAAGCCTGAGTTTTACTGGTTTTGCAGCAAACTGCAATACCCCGAACTTCTCTCTTACAACTCCTTTTTCAACAAACTTTATTAAACCTTCCCCATAGATTTGCCATTGAATACCATCTGACCTGACAACCATATCATCGCAGGCCATCTCTCTGAAACGCCCTGTCATTCTTACAGCAATCCAGAGTGCAGGATTGAAGAAGTATAATATCTGCACAATATTCTGAATACTGTTCCACAAAGCATCAAGCCTTTTTATATGTGCAGCTTCGTGAGCTATTACAGCCTGTAGAATGGAACTGTCTTCTTTAATAGATAAGGGGAATGAAAATAGAAGGTTTTAAAACTCCTATTGTAAATGGAGTATCCCATAAATCTGATGATACAACTCTTATACTTCTTCTTATATTGAGGCGTTTTCTCCATTGTTTTGCTATCTCTTCTCCCTCTTTGTAATGAGAAGATTGCTTTACTATCTGCCTGTATTTCCCTGTTCTTCTGAGCCACAACTTCCCTATCATGATAGTTGATATTAACCAGATAACAGATAGAATAAGCGCAGCTTCACCTCTTAATGTTCCATTAAATTCTCTAACCCCGGAATCGGTTTCTGTAACCGTTCCTTCTGAACCAGTGATACTTCCAGGTATATGGATTACACTACCCCCTGCATCAGAATTCAGGCCGTTCCATATACTGTAAGTTCCAAGAGCCTGAGGAAGGTAAACCGGAAATATCAGCCTGCAAACAATAAGAGACCATAGAAGAAAATGCCATCTGTTATCAGCTTTCCTGAAAATAGTTGAAAAGAGATAGGCAAGAAGGCAGATTCCTGCGCTTATAAAAGTTTCTCTAATAAGGAAAGATATGAAGGATTCTGCTAAATCAGCCATTCTAATCTCTCTTTTTTTTAAGAAGACCTTTCAACTCTTCAATCTCCTCTTCAGTAATAGCCTTGCTTCTTGCAAAAAGGGAAACTACTGAATCTGTATCAAGCTCCAGAACCCTGTCAGCAAAAAACTCCACCATTCTGACTAATCCCATTGGTCTTGATATTTCTGGTTTATAAACATTGACACCGTGAAAGTTTTCTCTTGAAATAAGTCCTTTACCAACCATTCTGTCCATAGTTGTTTTAGTAGTTGTATAAGCCCAGCCGGTTTTACTGCTTATCTGATCATAAACTTCCCGTACAGATAGTGTGCCTTTTTTCCAGAGAACTCTTAATATATCGTATTCTGCCCGGGTTTATATCCAGCAGATCTTTTTTTGATGCCATCTTACTCCTCCTACTACATCGTAGTAACAACTTGATGATATAGCACACAAAAGTTAATGTCAACACAAAAAACTGAGCAATTTTCTATTCTACTTAAACAGGAAATCTTTGAGTCTGGTATATAATCAGATATATATTATTAAAAAAGAGGAGAAATTGATTATGTTTAAAACAGTTGAGCATTTTCTGAATGAGTGGAAGAAAGAGTCTGGTAACACCTTTAAGATAATCTCTGTATTAACAGATGATTCTCTGAATCAGTTTGTTACAGATGGTCATCGCACAGTTGGAAGAGTTATCTGGCATATTATCCAGTGTATACCGGAGATGGCTGGTCAGACAGGGTTAAACATAGATGGCCCTGGTGAGAAAGATCCTGTTCCTGCATCAGCAGATGAGATAAGAGCTGCCTATAAGAAGGCTGCGAATTCTCTTTTAACGGAGGTTGCGAATAACTGGAGTGATGAAACCCTGGAAGTTGAAGATAATCTGTACGGTGAAATGTGGAAACGTGGTATGACTCTGGATATTCTTCTAAAACATGAGATACACCACAGAGGACAGTTAACAATTCTCATGAGAGAGGCAGGTTTAATGGTTCCGGGCATTTACGGGCCTCAAAAGAGGAGTGGGGTAACTTCGGAGCACCGGTACCTGAAATTTAAGCATAACCAGTGCTGAAAGGGTGAAAGGACTTCACCCTTAACTTTTCTTATTTCTTTAATTTACCAGTTCAATAGAACTAATTCCTCCAACAGCTCTGTCAGAGAAAAAATCTGCTGGAGCATAGACTGAAAATCTTCCTTTTTCTTCACATAATCCATGTCTCAGCAGTACAATATTCTCACTGTCATTTCTATTGAACACTTCACTATAAGAGAATACAACCCGATAGCCATCAACTGCAGAAATAACAAAATATGCTGTTTTTATATCTTTCTCATTAATATTTATAGATTACCAAGAAAATCTTTAAGAGCAAACCCCTTTAAAATCTATAAAGCCGTGGAATCCTCTACCTCTTCCAAAGAAAACAGAAGGAACTGTTTGTAATTTTAGTGGTTCATTGAATCCTTTAAATGTATACAATTTTTTTCCATAGCCTTTTAGTTCAAATTTTTCAGAAGAAATAAAGTCAGCACTTCTGTCAACTTTGAAGCTGACAGGACATGATCTGACAACTATTTTTACAGGTTTGTCAATATTTCTGAATGTTCCTCTGTCTTTTCCACAGATAAGTCTTGAACTCTTAATTTCCGGTCCCTGTTTTTTTGTCTTCGAAGGAATAATTGGAGCAGCTTTAACAGCAACAATTATTTTATGCAGATCTGTTGGATAGTATATCTCTCCCCAGCTGATAATTACCTTATCTCCATTCTCTCCATAAACTTCGACAAAGAGATCCAGAGGAAGTTTAAACTCTTTCTTATTATTCTTTTTTACCCTGACACTATTCAGAATATCAAAAAGTGAATACCCTTCATAACGGTAAGCTCCTTCAAAACGACTACCCATTGGAGTAACAGAC